>JARLIK010000022.1 GCA_031291755.1 Acidocella sp.
GCCCGCAATACCGGGCAGTTTGAGCGGACCCTGATTATTGCAGCCGAAGGTGCGAGTGTTTCGTACCTCGAAGGCTGCACCGCGCCGATGCGCGATGAAAACCAGTTGCATGCCGCCGTGGTGGAATTGGTGGCGCTGGATGATGCCAAAATTAAATACAGCACGGTGCAGAACTGGTATCCGGGTGATGCTGACGGCAAGGGCGGGATTTATAACTTCGTCACCAAGCGCGGCGCTTGCCGGGGCAAAAATTCAAAAATTTCCTGGACCCAGGTGGAAACCGGTTCGGCGATTACCTGGAAATATCCGTCCTGCATTCTGCAAGGTGATAATTCGGTGGGTGAGTTCTATTCGGTGGCGCTGACGCATAATTATCAGCAGGCTGATACTGGTACCAAGATGATCCATATCGGCAAAAACACCACGAGCACGATCATCTCGAAGGGGATTTCCGCCGGCCATTCCAACAACACTTATCGCGGGCTGGTGAAAATTCTGCCGGGCGCTTCCGGGGCGCGTAACTTCACCCAGTGCGATAGTTTGTTGATTGGTGACCAATGTGGTGCCCACACCGTACCATATATTGAAAGCCGCAATATGTCGGCGAAGGTGGAGCATGAAGCCACCACCTCGAAAATTGCCGAGGACCAGCTGTTTTATTGCCGCTCGCGCGGGCTTTCCGAGGAAGACGCGGTGGGGTTGATTGTGAACGGATTTTGTAAGGATGTGCTGAAGGAACTGCCGATGGAATTTGCCGTCGAAGCGCAGAAACTTTTGGCGGTCTCCCTGGAAGGCTCAGTAGGTTAATATGTTAGAGATTAAGAATTTATCGGCCAGCATTGGTGATAAGGAAATTTTGCGCGGCGTGAATTTGGTGGTGCCGGACGGCGAAATTCACGCCATCATGGGGCCAAACGGTGCCGGGAAATCAACCTTGTCATATGTGCTCTCGGGCCGCGAGGGTTACGAAGTGACCGGCGGCTCGGCATTTTATAATGGCCAGGATTTATTGGCGATGGAACCTGAGGAACGTGCCGCGGCCGGGGTGTTTCTGGCGTTTCAATATCCTGTTGAATTGCCGGGCGTGGGGAATGCGAATTTTATTCGCACCGCGCTGAATTCTATTCGCCGTGCTCGCGGTGAGGCTGAGCTTGATGCCGTGGCGTTTTTGAAGCTGGCGCGGACGGCGATTAAAAATCTTTCGATGCCCGATGATATGCTCAAGCGCAACGTGAATGTGGGTTTTTCCGGCGGCGAGAAAAAACGCAACGAGGTACTGCAGATGGCATTGTTGCAGCCTGGTCTTGCTATTTTGGATGAAACCGACTCCGGTTTGGATATCGATGCATTGAAAATTGTGGCTGAGGGCGTGAACGCGCTGCGCGGCCCGAAATTTTCAGCCTTGGTGATCACCCATTACCAGCGTCTGCTTGACCATATTGTGCCGGATTATGTGCATGTGCTGGCGGCTGGCAAAATTGTGCGCTCAGGCGGGCCGGAACTGGCGCTGGAATTGGAAGCGCGTGGTTACGTTGGGCTGGAAGCCGCCTGACGATGACAGCCCTTCCTACCCGCAAGCTTGAAGCCTGGCGCTATACGGATTTGAAAAATCTGGCGGCGGTCAGCTTTGCTGAAGCTGCACCTGCAAAAATTGCCGCGCCGTTGCCGGACCTTGGAATTTCGCGCGTTGTGTTTGTGAATGGCGCTTATAATGCGGCGCTTTCAACACCGCCGGAATTCCTCAGTGCCTTTGCAAAAGTGGTTGATGAGTCATCGCTGCCCCTGGTACAAATCAATGCCGCTCATGCGCATGATGGTATCACCATTGATGTGCCGGCAAATGTCGATGCCGGTGCGGTGTTGGTGGTCTCGTACGCCAATGCTGAAACGCCGATGGCGTTTCACCCCCGCCACCGTATTATGTTGGGTGCGGGCGCCAAGCTGACGATTATTGAAGTGGCGATGGGGCAGGGGGTGTATTGGCACAACCCGGTGACGGATATTACCTTGCATGAAGGTGCAGCCCTTGGGCATTACCGTTTGCAGGATGAAGGTAGTGAAGCCTTTCATCTTGCCACGATCAGGGCACAGATTGCCGAAAAAGCCGCGTATGAGAGTTTCTCGCTGGTGATTGGCGCCAAACTTTCCCGCGCGGAATTTCACGCGACACTCACCGGACCCAACGCCAGCACGCATTTGAACGCGGCGCAGCTTCTACGTGGCCGCCAGCATGCTGATTTTACCTCGGTGGTGGCGCATAAGGCTCCTAATTGCGCCTCGCGCCAGACGGTGAAGTCGGTGCTTTCCGACCATTCACGCGGTGTTTTCCAGGGCCGGATTGAAGTTGCGCAGATTGCGCAGAAGACCGATGGCTACCAGATGAACCAGGCGCTGCTGCTCTCGCCGCACGCCGAGATCGACATCAAGCCTGAGTTGGAAATTTTTGCCGATGATGTGAAATGCAGCCATGGTGCCACGGTGGGTGCCCTTGATCCTGAACAGATTTTCTACCTGCGTAGCCGAGGGATACCAGAGGAGCAGGCGCGCTCAATTCTGATTCGTGCGTTCCTCACCGAAGCGTTGGAACCCGTGACGCATGAGGCTGCCCGGGTGTTTTTGGAAGACGCTATTGAGACCTGGTGGGCCCGCAAATGAGTGCTGCGTTGAAAACTGAAAGTTTTGATATTGCTGCCATTCGCAGCGACTTTCCCATCCTGTCGCAGACGGTGCATGGTAAAAAATTCGTCTATCTCGATAGTGGTGCCTCGGCACAAAAGCCGCGCGCCGTGATTGATGCGATGGTAAATTCGATGGAAACGCAATATGCCAACGTGCATCGCGGTTTGCATTGGATGTCTGAGCGCACTTCGGATGCTTATGAGGCAGTGCGTGATAAGACTGCCAAATTCATCAACGCGGCGTCGCGGGAAGAGATTGTCTTCACGCGTAATGCCACCGAGTCGATTAATCTGATCGCCCACACCTATGGCCGCGCCATTTTGCAACCTGGTGATGCGATTGTCATTTCCGAGATGGAGCATCACGCCAACATTGTTCCCTGGCAGATGCTGCGGGATTCTCACGGTGTTGAATTGCGTGTTGCCAAAATTACCGATTCCGGCGAGGTTGACTTTGCTTCACTCGAAGAGAAATTTGCTGACGGCAAGGTAAAGCTTCTTGCCATCACCCATATGTCGAACGTGTTGGGCACCTACGCCCCGGTTGAGCGCTTGGCCAAATTCGCGCACGCCCATCATGCTAAAATCCTGCTCGATGGCAGCCAGGCTGTGGTGCACCGGCAAGTTGACGTGCAGGCGATTGACGCGGACTTCTATGTTTTTTCGGGCCATAAACTTTACGGCCCCACCGGCATCGGCGTGCTGTACGCCAAGCGCGAATTGCTTGATGCCATGCCGCCATTTCTCGGTGGCGGCGACATGATCGCTTCGGTGTCCTACGAGCGCTCCACCTGGGCCAAGCCGCCTTACCGTTTTGAAGCGGGCACACCGGCGATTATCGAAACCATCGGCCTGGGCGCTGCAATTGATTATGTTGAAGCGATTGGTTTCCCTGCCATCGCCGCGCACGAACGCGCCTTGACTGACCATGCACTTGCCGTGCTCTCCAACATCGAAGGCCTGCATATTCTAGGCAGTGCGCAGGACCGTGGCGGCGTGATTTCCTTCACCATGGATGGCGTGCACGCGCATGATATTGCGACGTTGCTGGACCGGCAGGGTATTGCTGTGCGGGCTGGACACCATTGCGCTGAGCCGTTGATGGGCCGCTTGGGCGTTACCAGCACCGCCCGTGCTACCTTTGGCCTTTATACGACTATGGAAGAAATTGACGCGCTGGCCACTGGTCTGCTTCGTGTCAAGCAGGTGTTTGCGTAATGTCAGAAACCGCCGAGCTTTATCAGACCCTCATTATGGACCGGACCAAAAATCCACGCCACGCCGGTAAGCCTGCGAAGTTTGACCTCGAAGGCCATGGCGATAACCCGATGTGCGGTGATCGTATTCATGTTTATGTGGCGGATAATGGCACGCGGGTGAACCATGAATCTCGTGGCTGCGCCATCATGATTGCGAGCGCCGAGTTGATGGCCGACGCGGTGGTCGGCCTCACGCCCGATGAAGTTACCGAGCGGCGCATGGCGTTCGAGGCGATGGTCAATTCCGGTACGCCTAACCCGGCGTTGGGTGATCTTAATGCTCTCTCTGGTGTTTCAGAATACCGCTCGCGCATTCGGTGCGCCACATTACCATGGTCGGCTTTGGCCGAAGCTTTAGAAGGTGCAAAATAATGGATGAGCAAAAAATGGTGCCGCTCACCACCTGGACCCCCGAAGGTGAAACCACACCGGCGCTGACCGAGGATGCCATCATCGGTGCCATCTGCACGGTGTACGACCCGGAAATTCCGGTGAATATTTATGAGCTTGGCTTGATTTACGCCATTGAGATCGCGCCCTCCGGCGATGTGAAAGTGGAAATGACACTCACCGCTCCTGCTTGTCCGTCGGCGCAGGAACTGCCCATCATGGTGCGCGATGCGATTGCGAAACTTGATGGCGTGGGCGAGGTGGATGTTGAAACCGTGTGGGAGCCCGCCTGGGATCCAAGCCGGATGAGCGACGAAGCCCGGCTGTCGCTGAATATGTTCTGAGGAGCCATTTCATGAGCACCACCACAACCCCCACCAAACCACGCCGTGAATTGCCGCCACTGATGCAACTCACCGATGCCGCGGCCGAGCGCCTGCGCACTTTGTACGCAGGCGGCGAGGCCGGTAAATTGCTCCGCATCGCGGTCTCCACTAAAGGCTGCTCCGGCATGTCGTATGAAATGAACTGGGTGGATGCTGCCACGCCGCAGGATGAGGTGGTGACGAGCCAAGGCCTCACCGTGTTGGTGGACCGCAAGGCGTCGTTATTCCTCATTGGTACGACGATGGATTATAAGGTGGACAAACTCACCGCGGGATTCACCTTCGAAAACCCCAATGAGAAAGGCCGCTGCGGATGCGGCGAAAGTTTTCACGTCTGAAAACGGTTCTGGTGGCCATTTGACGCGCTTTTTTAAGCTTCGGGTGCTCGCGTGTCGCAGCGAATGCGCGCTATAAGCATGACACGTACGCTCCGCTCCAGTTCTCGAAAGCCACGCCAACTGACTCACCATAACCGTTTTCGGGTGAGTGATTGTTTTTAGGACACAACCGATCGAAGAGCAGTCTAAATGACCAGCGAGCGTTCGCTTCACGCACCCGACAAAGGACACCGCTTTGAGAATTGCCTTCGCCGTTATGATTGCTGTGCTGTTTCTTGTTCGTCCGGCCCACGCGCAGGTAAACTCCGATAACATCGCCGAACTCCTCGCCGCGCACAATTTCTATCGAACAAACCTTCGGCTCCCGCCATTACGCTGGTCCGGCGTGTTGGCGGATGAGGCACAGGATTGGGCCGAGCATCTCGCCGGCATCGGCACACTTCAGCATAGCGGGCCGGGGCAAAATTTGGCCTGGGCCACCGCCGGCAGTAAGTCGCTCACGCAGTTGGTTAATTTGTGGGGTAGCGAGCGGCGTTACTTTGAAAACGGCAACTTCCCTGAAATCTCCAGCACCGGAAACTGGATGGATGTAGGCCATTACAGCCAAATTATCTGGGCGGCGACGACTGAGGTTGGCTGCGGGTTTGCTGAGGGCTATGGGCGCGACTATTTGGTGTGCGATTACGACCCGGCAGGAAATGTTATGGGTGAGCGCCCCTATTAAGCTGCTTCGCTAACCTCGCTACCAAAAAATCCTTGAAGCCGGGAAAAAATTTCATATAATAGAGGCTGTCCGGAATGCCTCAGAGAGGGTTTTGGGCAATCGCCTAGTGAACCAGCCTCATGGTGGTTCGTCTATTCTCAACCTTGCTTCTTTCAGGAGGTTTATCAATGACTTACGACCTTTCTCCCCTGTTCCGTACCGCCATCGGTTTTGACCGTTTGGCCCGTCTGGTGGACACGCTGCCGCAGGACGCGGGTGCCTATCCGCCCTATAACATCGAAAAACTTGCTGATGATGCCTACCGGCTGCAGCTTGCGGTCGCCGGTTTTGCCGCTGACGACATTGAGCTGACGGTAAAGGATAACGCCTTGATCGTTGCTGGCCGCGTGGCCGAGGACGCTACCAAAGGTGAGTTCCTGCACCGTGGTATCGCGGCCCGCGCGTTTACCCGCCGATTTGCGCTGGCAGACCACATGGTTGTGGAAGGTGCCGATATTTCCAATGGTTTGTTGAATATCAGCATTCGCCGCGTGGTGCCGGAGGCGCTGAAGCCGCGCAAGATCAGCATCAACAGCACGCCTGCAAAAACCATTGTGGGTTCGGCTGAAACGTCGCAGTTGTCACAGGCTGCTTAATGCCAAAGAGGGGGCGGGGTTACACCCGCCCCTTTCAGGGCTTCATAATTTTATAGGCTAATTCAGCGTTCATGCTGCGCGGGGAGAGGCGGGTGCTGAACGCCATCAGCGCGTTCGCCAATCCGGCAACTACGCTGGTTTTGTTATTTGCCAACGCATCAACGCCAATTTTGGCAACAGCGGCACTGGTCATCATGGTTTTTTCAACCATGTATGATTTTTTGTGGTGGGCGACGTCAAAGAATTCACTGGCGGTGGTGCCGGGGCAGAGGGCGGTGAAGCGTACGTCGCGGGGTTTGAATTCAACGTTCAGCGCCTCGCTGAGGGAGAGCACATAGGCCTTGGTGGCGGCATAGGCAGCGTACAAAGGCACCGGCTGGAAGGCGGCGGTGGAGGCCACCATCATCACCCGTCCATAGCCGCGCGCCGCCATCGGTTTGGTGAACAAGTGCGTCAGATGCGTCAGCGCCGTGATGTTGACATTCAGCATGTTGTTCAAATCATCCCAGGCAGCATCGGCAAACATGCCAAACACGCCGAGCCCGGCGTTGTTGATCAGAATATCTACTTGCGGGTGCGCCGCTGCCAGGGCGATCCGTGCTGTGGGGTCTGAGAGGTCGCATGGCACGGCGCTGGCGATGACGCCGGTTTGGGCAAGCTCGGTGGCCAGTGTTTCCAGCCGCTCGGTCCGCCTGGCCACCAGCAGCACATTGGTGCCACGTTTGGCCAACTCACGGGCGATATCGGCGCCGATGCCGCTGGAGGCGCCGGTAATGAGGGCGGTGCGTCCGGTAAATTCAGCCATGTAAGCCTCCGAAATGTTAATTGGGCGGGACTGCCAGCATATCCTTACCTAGTAGTGCTGGAATCACCAGCAATATGGTGCCATGAAACGTTACGCTGAGCGCCGGGGCCGGGGATAGGCTTCTGAAATACGGCGCATATTGCCGGGTGATGGCGCTGACATCGCCCGGCATTGCCAGCAATAGCACATTTTTGCCCAGCAGCGATGAGGGCGGCGTGGAATCGCCAAACTCGTGCGGCTCCGGCCCGAATACCGTGACCGGCATGGCGCCGCGCAGGGCGTAGGAAATTTTTCCGGCATCGTACCATCGTAAGGCCGCAACGGCCTGCACATCGCGGTGCAGAATATCGGGCCGCACGGAGTCCCAGTTCACCGCCTGCAGCAGTGGCGATTTGCCAGGTGCGAAAATTTGGTCGAGACCGGGCAAAAAGGCGAATTGCGTCTCCGCGGCGATGACGCCCGCGGCTCCCGCCAGTAATGCGGCGCTGATCATGGCGATGCTGTCGCGCCACGCCGGCCGCCAGCGTGCTGCCCAGTTTCCCAGCATCGGCAGGAGCATTAAATAGCCAGGGGTGGCCCAATGATAGAGAATCCGGGTGGCCGACCAGATGCCGACCATCGAGAACAGCACGATGGGGATAATGCCCAGCATCACCAGCAGCCAGCCCCGCCTCTCCACCGGCCCGCGTCGTAATGCGCTGATCAGCAGCGCCACCAAGGGCAGCCATAGCCAGGGGAGTAAAAACAGCGCCTCACCGCCCCAGATGGTCAAAGGCGCTAACGGATGCAGCCGCAGCCCCACCGCGCGGCTGCTTTGATAGTCAAATGACTGCCAGCCATGGGCGGCATTCCAGGTGATCACCGGCGTGAACATCGCTACCGCCAGTAGTCCGGCTGCCCAAGGCCACCGGCACCGCAACTGCGGGCGCGAGGCTGGGTCGGTGAGCAGGGCGAGCACCGCACCGGCCAGCACCAGGGCGGCGCTGTATTTTGAGAGCAGCGCCAACCCCGCAAAACCTCCAGCCGCCAGCCACCAGCCGGGCTCGGGTTTGGCCGGTTGCCCGGCGATGCCGAGTGCGCGGCTCAGCGCATAGGCAGCTGCCAGCAGAGCGGCATCGAGCGGGCCGTCAGGCAGTACCCAGGTGCCGAACGCCATCGAGAACACCGGCGAGATGGAATAGGCCACCACTGCCCAGAACGCCGCGCTGCGGCCATACAGCCGGTTGGTGAGGGCATAAAGCAGCCAGGACGACACCGCCGAGAGCGCCACAAACGGCAGCCGCACCACCAGCGGGTTTTCGCTGCCGAATAACCACCGGCAGGTCAGTTCCAGCCACCAGGAGGCCAGCGGATGGTCGAAATACGAGGCATGAAACTGGCTGGAAGCCCCCACCATGTAGCTCTCGTCGATGCCAAGCCCGGTGAAAGCGGCGAACAGCAACCGCGCCGCCACCGCCACCAACACTACATAGATCGCCGGATTTTCCATAAGGGGTGCATGGCGCGGCTGCGCCAAATAATCAAATCCGCGGCTGCGCCAAATAATCAAATCCGCGGCTGCGCTAAATAATCAATTCGCGGCTGCGCCTAGTATCTTCCCGTTATCGGCTTGGAGCAGCACGGCTACATGCTCACCAGCCGGGTGCGGCATGGTGTAGTCCATCATCGCGCCGCTCCAAGTGCCAAGCGGCGTGATGCTGCGCACCACATTCACCTCATGCAAGGTTGCGCCGCCGTTCTCACCACCACCAATTTTTGTGGTGTGGTCAGGGTCAAACCCGAACAGCCAGATTTTGGCCCCAGCCCCAGCCCCTTGTGAGATATGAATCGTGACCATGGTGCCACCGGTAATACTCACCGGCACCTCAGTGGCCACGGCTTTGGCCGCTGCAATCGCCGCGGTTACCTCATCGCGGTGCGAGCCCACCATCTGTGCGGTGCCGTCCACCACCGCTTCGGGCGTATAAACCTCGTCACTATGCTGCAGGCCCACATACCAGCTTTGCCGTTCGGTGGCGCCGGTGAGGGAATAAGCGTCCGTCCAGGCCGGGCCATTCCAATAGGTGACATGGAAGCTGAGCGGCAAAATATCGGAATCGGATTTTTTAAGCTCGCCCAGCAGCGCTTCCGCCGGCGGGCAGGACGAACACGCCTCCGAAGTAAACAACTCCACCACGACTGGCCGCGCCTGTGCAGGTGCGCTTAGCCCAAACATAAGAAGCGCTGCGCCTGTGCTGAATGGCCGCCACAGTAGTATTTTCATGAGCCGCTGAACCAGTCGTATCCTTGGTCCTCCCAATATCCGCCGGGGTAGGTGTTGGTGACGGCAAGTTGCATGATCGATTTTGGATTCTTGAAGCCCAGCTTTACTGGAATCCGCAGCCGCACCGGTGCGCCAAAGGGTGCTGTCAATGGTACGTTCAAGAAATCCAGCGCCAGAATGGTTTGCGGATGCAGCGCCGATGCCATATCGATACTGCTATAATACCCATCGGCGCATTTGAACGAGACGTATTTGCAGGTGGTGTCAGCACCGATCCGGTGCAGAAAATACGCCAGCGGCACACCGCTCCATTGACCGATGACGCGCCAACCCTCCACGCAGATGAACCGCGTAATCTGGCCTTCTTGCGGTAATCCCCGCAAAGCCGCCAAGGTCCATGGCTGCTTATCCTGAATTTGTCCGCCAAGCTCGAGTTGATAGGTCGCCGGGTCCACCATCGGGGCCATCGAAATATCGTAATAGGCATTGAAGCGCGGCGGGTTGGTGACCATGCTGGCTGGAAATGTCGGCGCCAGCGTGTGCGGGTTGAACAGCAACGCCTGCATCTCATCATTGAAGGCCAGCATGGTGCGCAGGAACCGATCCACCAGATCAGGATGCGCCAAATCTTCAAAGTCGCAGCCGGGCAGGGTGGTGATAGCGCCTAGCGCCAGCGCCCGGCTGAGCAGTTTGCGGCGGCCTAAATCGAGTTTATTCATGATTGCACCTCAGGCAGTTTGCCGCCAGTGATCATCGGCGGCAGCACGCGCGGCACCATCAGCACCAGCACGACATGGATGAAGAGAAACGCCACGATGCAGGCCATGGCGGTAAAATGTACGTAGCGGGCAATGTAGAAGCCGCCGCATAAATCGGTAAGAAACCAAAGCTGCACCGGCTTCCAGATGCTTAAGCCAGAAATAACGATGGTGATGCCGGCAAAAATTACTCCCAGATACAGCACCCGCTGCACGGCGTTATAAACGCCGCTTTGGTGCGGCAGCTTGAAGCGCAGGGCCGCGCCGATATCATGCAGCACAGCCCTCGGGGTGATCGGCCAGAGTTTCTGTTTGAAATGCCCGCTTAAAAAGCCCCAGAGCAAGTAGCTTAGCCCGTTGAGCATCAGCAGCCAGATGAACGCCAGATGCCAGGCAATGCCGGCTCCCAGCCAGGCGCCGATGGTGATGGTCTCCGGAAAGGTGAAGTTGAACAGTGGGGAGGCGTTGTAAATCTGCCAGCCGCTGCCGATCAGCATCACGATGGCGAAGGCGTTCACCCAATGCATCAGCCGCAGCGGCCACGGGTGGATGGGCCTGGGTTTGTGATATGTTGCTCGTCCCATGATGATATTCCTTGTTTGACGCCGCTCAAGCTGCCTGCTGCCTTTGCCTTCGTCCAGGCATCGAATTGATGCCCAAACGGCATTGGCTGCCGGCGCGCATTTCCTGGAGTTTACACCAGCCGGGCTCAACCGGTGATCAAATTATGGAGTGTACCATGTCGCGTATTATTTTCACCGCCGTCCTCAGCCTTGGCCTGCTTGGCTCTGCCGCCGCCTTTGCACAAACCACCCCACCGATGAGCAACAATACCATGGCCCCCTCAAGCAGCATGAGCAATGGCAGTATGGGCCATGATACCATGGGCAACGGCAGCATGAGCAGCAGCACCGACACCAAGAAGCAGGCTGACGGCTCAACCACCGGGAGCATGGGTAACAGCACCTCTGGTGCTATGGGCAATGGCAGCATGGGTAACAATAGCATGGGCAACAACAGCAACAAATAACCATCGCTCCCCGGTGCGTTGCCTTAGCGCGCCGGGGCCCGGCTTGAGTTTTTGTCCCGCCCGTCTGATACTTCATTAATCAAGCCAGGAACCCGCCGCCATCGAAACCTTGCAATCCAAACTCGATGCGCTCCGCGCCAGCCGCCGCGAGCGGCCTGCCTGGGATGAATCCTATGAGGAAATGCTTGCTCATCTAGGCCAGAACGGGTTTCTGGAGCATGTCATCAAACCCGGTGAAAGTTTTCCGGAATTCATGTTGCCGAGCGCCGAGGGGGAGTTGCTCTCATTGGCCGATTTTCTGGTGCGCGGCCCAGTGATCGTCTCGTTTTTCCGTGGCGAATGGTGCCCGTTCTGCCGGTTGATGCTGGCAGCGCTCACCGAAGCTTTGCCGCAGATCTCCGCTGTCGGTGCCACTTTACTGGCACTCACACCCGAGACCGGCGGGCTGGCACTGAAAATGAAGACCTACCACGGCGCACCATTTGAAATCCTGGCGGATGTGGATTGCGGCATTGGCCTGGCCGCCGGGGTAGTATTCAGGATTCCGCCAAAATACCGCGCACTGCTCGGCCCCAATTTTCCGGCCCGGCATGGTAATTCCGGCTGGTATCTGCCAATTCCCGCCACCTTTATTCTAGCTCAGGATGGCCACATCGCCTGGCGCTTCGCCGATGTTGATTTTTCCCACCGGCCGGAACCTGGCGATATTATCCGTGCGGTTGCGAACATGAATGGGAAGCCCTGATGGAACTCTCGCAGGTCCGCTATTTCATCGCGCTCTGTAAAACCCTGAATTTCACTCGCGCTGCGGAATCCTGCAATGTGACGCAACCGGCTTTCACCCGCGCCATTCAAAAACTTGAGATGGAATTTGGCGGCGCGTTGATCTTCCGCGAGCGCAACCTCACCCAGTTGACCGAACTTGGCCGGACTGTGCGTCCGCACCTGGAAGCCATGATCGAGGCTGCCGAGGCTGCAACCGCACTGGCCAACGCCAAAATGGGCCGTACCGCGAGCAGCCTGAAAATTGGCCTCGGGCCGGGCATTGGCGCGGCCAGCATCGCTAGTGCGGTCCGTGAAGTGACCAGCAAATTGCCTGACGTGACAATCCATTTTGAAGAATCCGGCCCCGCCGCGCTGATCGAGGCCATGCTGATGGATATGCTTGATTGCGCCTTGCTGCCCGAATTTACCGAGCTTCCGGAGCGTCTGAACCGCTGGCCATTATATACTGACCGTGCGTTGGCCGTGCTGCCGCCGGACCATGCACTGAATCAAAAAAATGCCGTGACAGCCAAGGATGTTTTGGATGAGCCGATTCTGGTCGGTGAGTATTGCGGTGGTTTTGCCAAGCAGCTTGCCGATACCACCGGGTTTTCGTTGCAACTGCAACGTTGCAACGGTGCCGCCACGCAACTGCTGGATTTGGTGGCCGCCGGACTCGGCATGGCACTGATGTCCGACCGCTTACGTTATGCCGCACCGCTCACCACCAGGCCATTCCATGAACCCGAACTGCAACGCAAAATTTTCCTTACATCAGTTGCCGGGCGTCCGCTCAATGTCGCCGCCGCCAGTTTCGTGAAACTCTGCCGGGTCAAGGCTTTTTCCTAAATTAAAATCCACCATAATTTCATCTGATAGCCGCTCGTATCGGAACTCAAACTGATTACCTTTATCAGGTATGATGCGTTCCGCATCAGGAGGTTAGCCGATGTTCAGCCGTTTTGCCGTTTTGGCTTTTTATCTTGCTCTGGGCGGTACCGCTCTGGCGCAAACAGGCAATGATGTTAACTCCGGTGTCGGTTCAAATGCGGGCTCGATGTCGGGTGCGAATATTGACGTGGTCAACGGCACCAACGCCAATGGCACGCCGCGCCAGCAATCGCCGGGAAGTTCGATGACTGTGGGTGCAGGCAATAGCACCATGCTGCCTGGGATCACTGGTGGCGCTTCGGCCAAAGCCAAGGTGCCGTTACCTACCGTGACAACCGGCACGACCTCCGGCACCGTTCAAACAAAACCTGCGCCGTAATTCAGCCGCGCAATAGTGCGTCGGCGCAGGCATCGAGAATCGCGGCGGCGTCAATTTCATATTCGGCGTATAAATCGGCCACGTCGCCGGACTGACCAAAATGGTCCGGCCCCAGGGCCATAACGATTTGACCGCGCACGCCACCCAGCCAGGAATGGGCGGCGGGGTGGCCATCGAGTACGCTGACGATGGCGGCGTCGCGCGCCAAGGGTGCTAGTATTTGCTCAATGTGTGATGTCGCGTTGGCATCTCCTAACCGCCGCGCCCGCTGCGCTTCGCGCCAGCCGGCGTAAAGCCGGTCGGGGCTGGTGATCGCCAATAATCCAGCGCCGGGCTCGTCCTCCTGCAATTGCGCAAATGCCTGCTCGGCCTCTCCGGCAACCGCGCCTTGGTAGGCGATCACGATCTTAGTCCCAGGTGCGGGTGGCACAACCCAATGGGCACCCGCGATCACATGCGCTTTATCCAAACTGCGCGTCGGCTGGGTTAAAATCTGGGTGGAGAGCCGCAGCCACACCGCCGAGCCTTCCGGCCGCTGCATCCAGTCAAACGCATGGCGCAGCAAAATCGCCAGCTCGTCGCAATAGGCCGGCTCGTAACTCGCTAACCGGTCCTGCACGATGGCCAGTAGCGGCGTGTTGGTGGATTGATGTTGCCCGCCCTCCGGCGCCAGTGTGATGCCGGACGGGGTGCCTACCAGCAAAAACCGCGCATCCTGGTAGCAGGCGTAAAACAGCGCATCGTGGCCACGGTTCACAAACGGGTCGTACACTGTGCCTACCGGCAGCAACCGCGCTCCGTTCAGGTCATGGCTCATGCCCGCAGCACCGAGCAGCAGGAATAGGTTTTGCTCGGCGATGCCTAGCTCGATATGCTGACCTGTCGGGTTGGTGCCCCAGCGCTGGGCGCTGGCCAGTTTGCCGTCGCGGAACACGTCATCGCGGGTGTGCCGGTCAAACACCCCACGCCGGTTGATCCAGGGGCCAAGGTTGGTGGACACCGCCACATCCGGGCTCATGGTGACAATGCGCTTGGACATGGCGGCACTCTCGCCCTGGCCACGGCCGATTTCGGATAAAATTTCACCAAACCCAGCCTGCGTGCTCATCCGCCGGCCAGTGAATTTCGGCTGCGGCAAGGTCTCGGGTACCGGAATCATAGCGGCATCCATTCGCCGGCCATGCGGGGTCAGCGGGGTGGCAAACGGCACGCCGGCCACAAACCGCTCCACCGCCTGCGGCTGCTTCACCCCTTCCCATGGCTCCCACTCGTGCCCAGGGCGAATATCCATCTGGGTGCGGAATTCATTCATCTGGTCAACCGTCATCATTCCGGCGTGGTTGTCCTTATGCCCGGCGAACGGCAGGCCCATGCCTTTGATGGTGTAAGCTAAAAAGCAGGTCGGCTGGTCGCTCTTGGTGGCGGCCCGGAATGCCTCGGTTAATGCCTCGAGATCATGTCCGGCAAGATTCGTCATCAGGCTGCCTAGTTCAGCATCGCTCAGCGGGTCAATGATCGCCCGCACACCGCGGGATTTCGCCATGTCCGCCAAAATCGCCTGCCGCCAGGCTGCCCCGCCTTGGAAGGTGAGCGCCGAGTAGGTGGAGTTGGGGCATTCATCAATCCAACCGCGCAGCGATGAGCCGCCTGGCCGGGCAAACGCCGCTTCAAGTTTTTTGCCGTATTTTAACTGGACCACGCGCCAGCCCATATCCTTGAACAGCCCCTCAAACCGGCCAAACAGCCGGTCCGGCATCACGCTATCCAGGCTTTGGCGGTTATAATCCACCACCCACCAGACATCGCGGACATCGTGCTTCCAGCCTTCCAGCAGGGCCTCGTAAATATTGCCCTCATCGAGTTCGGCATCACCAGCGATGGCGATATGCCGGGCGCGCGGGCTGGCCGGGTCCACCATGCCGTGCGCCCGCACATAATCCTGCATCATCGAAGCAAAGCTGGTGAGCGCCACACCCAGCCCGACCGAGCCGGTGGAAAAATCGATCTCGTTGCCATCCTTGGCGCGGGAGGGATAAGCCTGTGCGCCGCCGAACTGGCGTAACCCGGCCATTTTTTCGACTGTCTGGCGTCCCAGCAGATAATTGATCGCGTGCAGCACTGGTCCAGCGTGCGGCTTCACCGCCACCCGGTCCTGTGGCCGTAGCGTGTCAAAATACAGAGCCGTCATGATCGTGGTGACTGACGCGCAGGACGCCTGATGCCCGCCCACCTTCATGCCATCCCGGTTGGGGCGCAGATGGTTGGCGTTATGGATCATCCAGGCTGACAGCCAGAGCAGTTTACGCTCAATGGCGGCCATCACCGCCAGCGCATCGAGTTCAGATTTTATCGGACGTATCTCGTTCATACGCTGAACTTAGCAAGGTTCTACCCAGAAGGGCAGAGGAAACAAAAACGGTGGTCGCCGGGGACTTGTCCCCGGCACACGCACCCATTTTACTGGTTCATCGCGTTTAAAATCACGTCGGCGATGATGCCACTTGTGATGGCAATGAGAATAAATTCATCGCCGTCTTGCACCCATTCGTAGCCATAGGGCGGTTGACGCAGATGGTAGCGAGCCCAGTCACCCTGATAAATCACCCGGCGGCTGCCGGTATAATGATTACCATTATGCCATTGGTGAGAAACCTGTACCTGATGAACCACCGGATGTTGCGGATGCAAAGACTGCATCGAAGGTGGTCCCATCGCATGGTCCTGGGTAACTGTGTGCTGCTGGGTGATCGGATGCTGTGGGGTCTGTGCATGTTGCTGCACTTGCGGGTGCGGCAGCTGGGCCGGTGCGGTGTGTTGTGCAGCCTCTGGCGGCTTTTGGGTTTGTCCGGCCGGCGGCGTGCCATTGTCGTGCTGGTCCTGCTGCGCCATCGCAACAGGTGCAGCGAGCATCGAGAGTGCAATGCCAAAAGCCACGGTCGATTTAAGATAATTTTTCATTTTGAGGTCCTTTTTTTGTAATTCTTCATTGGCGCAACTGGCTTGCGTCGTAACAGCCTATGTGACCCAGCTTAGTAGATCACCACATTGGCAATATACCCGGTGCCGATATTCAGAAGCACAAAGCTGTGACCATCCTGCACCCATTCATAACCGTATGGCGGCTCATGTAGATGGTGATAACGCCAATCCACAACGTTGCGATTGCCATAAAACCGGTCGCCATGGTGCCAGTGATGGTCATGATCCTGTGGCCCGCCGGGGTAATTCCCATGGTCGTCATGGTGGTCGTACGGCTGCTGGTAAGGCTGGGCCAGCGCGGCGCTTGACCCGACAGAGACCAATGCGAACACGGCCCCTACTGTCGTTGCGATAAACTTTTTCATTGGGAAGCTCCTTTTCGATGCTTCTGATATAGGTGCTCGAAAAGGGCAGAATCATGGACCCATTGCGGCTACATTACCGGAAATTGTAATAAACCGTTGCAAAGACCGGCCTTCGGGACGATCCGTTACGGTATTGCTCAAAATTGCAGGGTTCTCAGCCCTCATTCTGACCGCACCTTAATTTATATACCATGTTCAATTGTGTCCCATGCTGCCAAGGTCCGGAAAACGCCCCTGGAAAGACCCATATGGACACGATTTTCTTCAATACCGACGACACAGCCGAAGTTCCGCCACCGGTCTCAGCGATGGATATCGATACCAGGAAGGTCAAAATACATCCTGACCATTGGTACCCCGTCGCCTGGTCGCGCGAGGTCAAAGCCGGCAAAACACATGCGGTCAAATTCGCCGGCAGCCCTATTGTACTGATCCGCCCGAAGGAAGGCGCGATATTTGCGCTGGCAAATCGCTGCGCCCACCGTCAGGTGCCGCTTGACGCCGGAGTGGTTTCAGGTTGCGCGGTGCGCTGCGGCTATCACGGCTGGACCTATGACAGTTCCGGCAAATGCGTTGACGTGCCGTATCTGGGAAAAGGCAAAATGCCGAACGGTGTGCGCGCCTACCCGTGCCGCGAGGAAGCCGGGCTGATTTTCATCTTCCCGGGTGACCCGGAGAAAGCTGAGGGGTCGTTCCCGAATCTCGGGGGCGCCGTCAGCCCGGACTATAAAACCCGCCGTTTTGGCCGCGAGGTCGCCTGCCATTACAGCTTCATGCATGAAAACCTGATGGACATGAACCATCAGTTCCTGCATCGCAAACAAATGGGGCAGATCCGCCCGCGCTATCTGGGCCGCAGCCTCGGCGAGAACTGGCTCGAGGTGCAATATACTTTTGCCCGCACCGGCGGGAAGCAACCGCTCGGTGAAGCCGCGGTCTTCGGGGGCCGCCGCACCGCTGATGTCAACGACAAAGATGTCATGACCATCCGCACCGAATACCCTTACCAAACCCTCAGCATCCTGCCCGCCGGCGGCACCGAGCCGGTGATGGATCTCTGGATTGTCTATGTGCCGCTCGATGCCGAGCAACGCACAATCCGCACCTTCGGGCTGCTCTCCATCCACAAACCCAAAGGCATCCTAGGCAAAACCTTGCTCAATATCGGCTGGCCGTTCCTGATCCGCTTCACCGAAAATATCTTTCGCGAGGACCGTGAGATCGTGGAAGCCGAACAAGCCGCCCATGATGCGCAGGGGATGAACCTGAACCAGGAAGTCTTCCCGGTCATTCGTGAGCTTACTGGTCTGCTGGGCCGTTGCGGGGATGGTGAAGTAAGCTAGTTTCCGGGTGCATTATCCCCGGTAGCAGCGAGGCTAAGTCTTCGGCGATCATGCCGGGGCCGGCTTTAATGGCGGTTTGCCCGTGCAACCAGACAGCGGCGCAGCTCGCCTCGAAGGCGGGCATGCCCTGGGCCAGCAACGCGGCGATGATGCCGGTGAGAACATCGCCAGTGCCGCCGGTGGCGAGCCAAGGTGGGGCGTCTGCATTGATGGCGGCGCGGCCATCGGGTGCGGCGATGATCGTATCAGGGCCTTTGAGGATCATGACCGCGTTGATCAGGCGGGCGGCAGTGCGGGCGGCGGTTAGTTTGTCACCATTGATAGGGCCAAAGACCCGGGTGAACTCGCCCATATGCGGGGTGATGACGGCAACGCCGCGCAGTTTTTCCGGCGCACCGGCGCAGGCGGTCAGGGCGTCAGCATCGGCGATGATGGTTTTACCGGCAGCGATCAGCATGGCGAGTTTCGCACCAGCCATGGCCACACCCAGGCCGGGACCGCACACCCACACCTTGCGGCGGTCATCGGCGATCAGGGTTTTCAGCGGTTCTGCGCGAACGATCAGCCCGGCTTCGGGTGGGATGAATGCGGCATCGGCGTGTAATGTCACCATACCCGCGCCAGCCCGGCGGGCAGCGGCACAGGCGAGCCGGGCCGCACCCGGCATGGTGCCGGAAAGTACCGTAACATCGCCGTTGGAATATTTATGACCGGTGGCGGCGCGGGCGGGCAGAGACCAGAGCGTAGGGTTATTCCGCCAGGTTTGCGGCTTGATATCTGCCAGCACTGCGGCGGGCAGCCCGATATCGCGCAGTAGAATCTCGCCGCACAGGCCGCGCCCTGGGTAGAGCAAATGCCCGGGTTTGAGGCGAAAAAAGGTAACGGTGAACTCGGCTTGGGCTGCATAACCACGAACACCGCCGGTCGCGCCATCCACCCCGCTGGGGGTGTCTATGGCGACAATCCGTTTGGCCGCGCGCAACAAATCGGCCACCGGTTTGGCAATTTCGCGCGATAGCCCGGCACCGAATACCGCATCGATCACCAACTCAGCCTTTGCCACCTGCTCTGGCGTGGCGCTTGCCACGGGCAGGATTTGCACTGGCCAGCCTTGGGTTGCCAAATAGGCAGCCGCCACCCGGCCATCGCCGCCGTTATTGCCGGGGCCCACCAGCACCGCCACCCGGCACGGCGCATAGCGGCGGATGATGGCGCGTGCCACCGCCCGTCCGGCAGCGGCCATTAAAGCCGCCTCGTTATTGGCCAGCCGGTCGGCCTCGGCCATCTCCAGCGGGGTTAGAAGTTCATTCATAGAAAAAACTTGGCACAAACTTCGCACTGTCGCCTAATCGTAACCGAATCGGGAGTTTTGAACATGGGTAAGGTAATCGCGGTTGCGCAGCAAAAAGGTGGCTCCGGAAAAACCATGCTCACGGCCCAGTTGGCAGTGGCGCTGGCAGCTGGCTGCAAGGTGGCGGTGCTGGATATCGACCCGCAGAGCAGCCTGACGATCTGGGGCAAATTACGGACTAGCGCTGCTAAGGCCGCCGTTCCCATCACTTCCCATACGGTTTCGGGCTGGCGCCTAGGCAGTGAGCTTGAGAAGCTGAAGGCGGCGTATGATATTGTGCTGATCGACACGCCGCCGGTCATCGACAGTGACGCCAGACGGGCGATTCGGGCGGCTGACCTAGTGATTATTCCGCTCAACCCCTCGCCGCCGGACCTTTGGGCGGCCGAGGGAACCTTGAAGCTTGCGGCGGAGGAGAAGCGCAAAGTTGCCTTGGTGTTCAACCGCGCTCCTGCGGCTTCACGCCTGCGCAAGCGCCTGGAGGCCGAGATTGCGGCACGCGGCCTGAAGTTGTTCAGCAACGCGCTGGCCAACCGGGCCGGCTATGCGAATGCCTTCGCCGATGGGCTTGGAGTCTCGGAGATCAGCGCCACCACACCGGCCAGCCTGGAGCTATGCGCTTTGGCCGAAGAGGTTATAAATTTCCTTTGATGGTTATATTTTATAATTGAATTACCACCCTTCTGTCATAAAAACTTCAGGTTGCCGTTAATTTTTATGATTTTTAAGCTTAAAAAGCCTAAAAATCGCGCAACACACGCTTGCGTGATCGCCTTTTTTCCGCCACAAACTGCCGCAGTGGTTTACGGTGCCCATGAAGTTTTGATGAAGCATTGGACTTGCCGCCAAGTTTAGGGAGCTTCTAAAAAAGACACCGAATGGTGTGGCCGGTCATAAGACCGGCCTTTTTTTTAGCCTTTTCGGCGATGGAACCTCTGGATATTTACCGCGCCCCAAATCTCATGAACCACATAAGGGTCGGCATTCACGAAACTCTGTACGGCTTCCAGGCTGTCGCCTTCGATCAGAAACAGTGAGCCGATCATGGTCTCGCCGTCGGGTGTTTGCAGCGGGCCGGAGAGGATGACGCTGACACCACAACTGTCGCCGGTCTCGATGAAGGCCCGGTGGGCTGTGTAGTGCTGCAGCCGCGATGCCAGGGCATTCGGGCGATCAAGCGCGTGGACGGCAAATAACGGCATCTTGCTTGAATCTTTCTATGGGCTGCAGCACATGTAGTCTGATTGAAAAAGTTAGATATGGTCTGGCACGCCACCCAGCTTTGAGCCAGTCGCGGGCAATTTTGGATAAGGAATTTGACATGAAACTATTGCGTTATGGCGATGAAGGGCAGGAACAATGGGGTTTGCTGGACGGTGAAGGCAAAATCCGCAGCCTGTCGGACGCTCTGGTTGGGTTTGCCGGTGATGCGCTGAGCCCGGCCTGGATTGAACATTTATCCAAGCTGCCGCCGCACACGCTACCATTTTTGAAGGCTGAGCACCGCATCGCCGCCCCCATCCCCCGGCCGGTGAATTTCGTCTGCATCGGGTTGAATTATGCCGACCATGCGGCGGAAACCGGCGGGAAAATCCCGAAGGAGCCGATTATTTTCCTGAAATCGCTCTCAGCCTTCAGTGGCCCGTTTGATGACATCAAAATCCCCCGCGGCTCGGAGAAGACCGACTGGGAAGTCGAGCTTGGCGTGGTGATCGGCACCAAGGCCAGTTACGTGTCTGAGGCCGATGCGCTGGATTATGTGGCCGGTTATTGCACCGTGAATGATGTCAGCGAGCGCGCTTACCAGATGGAACGTTCCGGCACCTGGGATAAAGGCAAAGGTTGCGACACGTTTGGCCCGGTCGGGCCCTACCTGGTCACCAAGGATGAGGTGCCGGACCCGCAGAATTTGAACCTCTGGACCGAGGTTGATGGTATTCGGTACCAGAATGGCAACACCAAAACCATGGTGTTTGGGGTGAAGACTCTGGTGAGCTATGTTTCGCAGTTCATCACTTTATACCCTGGTGACATTATCGCCACCGGCACCCCGCCGGGCGTGGGGTTGGGCATCAAGCCGGAGCCGGTATTCCTGAAGGCCGGGCAGACGCTGAAAATTGGCGTGCAGGGCCTGGGCGAGCAGACCTATAAAACCATCGCCGCCTAGTACCGGGAGCCAGCCTATGATCACCGAATTCGCCGAAATCACCGTCAAACCCGGCATGGAGCAGGAGTTTCAGGATGGCGTGGCCACCTGCCAGCCGGTATTTGCCCGTGCCGCCGGGTGCCATGGGCTGGAATTGCACCATTCCATTGAAAACCCCCAGCATTTTATCCTGATGGTAAAGTGGGAAAGCGTTGCCCACCACATGGAAACCTTCCGCAATTCGCCGGATTTTCAAATCTGGCGGGGCGCGGTGGGGGCCTGTTTTGCCGCGCCGCCGAAAGTGTATCACACCAAAACCACCATCCGCTGATTGGCTTTTTGAGCGCGAAATTGGTAGGGGAGCCGGATGGACCAGGCTCTCCCCCTTATTGAATCCGCAACCGGCATTCCGCCCCGGCGCACCTTTGCCATCATCTCGCACCCTGATGCCGGCAAAACCACGCTGACGGAAAAATTGCTGCTGTTCGGCGGCGCCATCCGCGAAGCCGGCATGGTGAAGGCCCGGCAGGACAGGCGCCAGACGCGATCGGACTGGATGAAAATCGAACGCCAGCGCGGCATTTCGGTGACGTCATCGGTCATGACATTCGAGTTCGGCGGCGCGGTGTTCAACCTGCTCGACACACCAGGCCACGAAGACTTCTCTGAGGATACCTACCGTACGCTCACCGCCGTTGACAGCGCGGTGATGGTCATCGATGCCGCCAAGGGCATCGAGTTGCAGACCAAAAAACTGTTTGAGGTTTGCCGTCTGCGGAACATCCCCATCACCACCTTCATCAACAAGGTGGACCGCGAAGGGCAAAACCCGTTTGAGCTGCTGGATGAGATTTCCTCAACGCTGGCCTTGGATATCTGCCCGATGGTCTGGCCGATCGGCACCGGCGGGCTGTTCCGGGGTTGCTTTGATATTCGCAACAACCGGCTGGTCTCGGCGGTGAAGCCGGGGGACACCAAAACCGAGCCAAAATTCGCCATCCCGGCTGACCAGAAGGCGCAGTTGGAGGAGGATATCGAACTGATCCATGCGGCCTTCCCGCCGTTTGATTTGCAGTCATTCTCGGAGGGGCATTTAACGCCGGTGTATTTCGGCTCGGCGTTGAAGGATTATTCGGTACGCGAATTGCTGGAAGGGCTGGTGGCCAATGCGCCAGCCCCGCAGCCACGCGCTTCTGATAGCCGCGTGGTGGAGCCTGATGAAACGCCGGTGACGGGTTTCGTATTCAAGGTGCAAGCCAATATGGACCCGCAGCACCGCGACCGCATTGCCTTCACCCGCATCTGCTCCGGCAAGTTTACCCGCGGCATGAAACTCATCCATTCGCGCACCAAAAAACCGATGGCGATTCAGGCGCCGATTTTCTTCTTCGCGCAGGACCGTTCACTGGCTGAGGAAGCCTACCCCGGCGATATTATCGGCATTCCTAACCATGGCACGCTTAGGGTGGGTGATACGCTGACCGAGGGTGAGGTTCTGCGCTTCACCGGCATCCCGGATTTCGCCCCGGAAATTCTGCGCCGCGTGCGTCTGGCCGACCCGATGAAGGCCAAGCAGCTGCGCAAAGCCTTGGAGGATTTGGCCGAAGAAGGTGTAACGCAAGTATTCCGCCCGATGACCGGCTCAGACTGGATTGTGGGCGTGGTTGGCGCGTTGCAGTTGGACGTGCTCTCCAGCCGCATCGAGCAGGAATATTCGGTGCCGGTGGCGTTTGAGCAGGCGCCGTTCGATACAGCCCGCTGGATATTCTCCGAGGATGCCGCTCGCTTAAAAACCTTCATCGAACTGAACCGCAGCGCCATGAGCGAGGACCGTGAGGGCGCACCGGTGTATCTGGTACGCAATAATTGGGAACTGAACCGGATGAAGGAGAATTTCCCGGAGATTACCTTCTCGGCGACAAGGGAGAGAAGGTAGGGGGTTTTGCCGGGTCGTCATTGCGATCCCCGCGAAAGCGGGGGGAAGCAATTCATTTTTCTTGCTCTTCGACAAATTAGGTGAACGTAGCGTCCGCTATTCTATGCTCACTGCCACCGATGTATTATGTTGTGAATAAATTGCAGCTTCTGAATCACTGGCTGGGTCAGAACAAACGGATATAAATCCTTTTCCCCCATGCTGCGGTTGAGATTATTCATAGTCAGGGTGAGAGGTACCCAGGAAGCGATCAATTGCTCTACTGAAGTTGCAGCGTATGGATTAAAATCGATCGTCGCGTCCAGACTCTCCGCCCGTGAGATTCTAGGGTGGATTTGTAGGCCGAATGCACGGGCCGTTTCCAAAGTATCAACGATGTGCAGATAATGCGCCCAGGTTTCGGCGAAATCTTCCCAGGGATGTGAGGTCGCATAGGCGCTGATGAAGTTTTCCTGCCAGTCAGCAGGTGCACCTTGTTCATAATATTTTGCCAATGCCTCGCCGTAATCAGCACTCTCATCGCCGAATATTGCGCGGTACTCGTTGATTTCATGGGAGTCCCGCACCAACACATCCCAGAAGTAATGCCCGATCTCATGGCGAAAATGACCCAGCAAAGTCCGATAAGGCTCATGCATTTCGGCGCGCAGTTGCGCGCGTTTGGCGTCATCAGCTTCGTTCAGGTTGATGATGATCATACCTTCATCATGTCCGGTGAGAATTTTTTTCCTGGTGCCTTCGGTTTGTTCAGCAAGAAACTCAAACACCAGCCCGTGTTCCGGGTTTTGTTCGCGTGTCTGCAACGGCAGCCGAAGTGCCATAAGGCTGTAAAACAAACGATGTTTGGCAATCTCCATGTCTCGCCAATGTTCGAGGTTGTGGTCTTTCGATAAGTCAGGAATGATTCGATTGTGCTGGCATGCCAGGCAAAATGGATTTTGCTGTTCAGCGTCAATCATCCAGTTGCAGGCATCAGGACCAACATTCTCGCAATATCTCAAACGCACTGTATTTGGAGCTAGTGCGATCCATTGCTCGCCATCAGGTTCAACTGCCGTTAAAATTCCGGTAAGAGGCAGATATCCTAATGCGTAGCCGCAAGACTGACAAAAACGGTTTTCAAAATAAATGGCGGCATCGCATGACTGGCATCGAAAAATTTTCACTCAATCTATCCTAACGCCGTATTCATCAGCCGCCATCACCGCATAACCGCCGTTGCCCCAAACTTCCCCTTCAACACCGCAATCACAAACAGCGGCCCGATCATCAAATATTGCAAATCTTCCAGAAACGAAGGCTTGGCGCCCTCGTAATAATGCCCGATAAACTGCCCAATCCACGCCACCACAAAAATCAGCAAGGCCACCAGCGCCAAATGGTGTAGCCCGCTGAGCAAGCTCCACGCCGCCAGCATCACCAGCAGCACCACCGCCATCTCCACCGCCGCTTGCAGGCCAAGCCGGGCGTAATAAACCACCGCCGCCGCCATGCCGATCAGCGCCACTGTCAAATTCAGTGCATACAGCAGCCCCAGCACCGCGAACACGATGGCCGGCACGCACACGCAATGGATCATCTCATTGCGCGGGTTTTTATGGCTCAGCGCGTAATGCGCGATCATGCCATCAAGTTTTGCGGTATCCATGGCTCCCCCCAAACAATCATGGTTGCGGCGGCCAGCCAGGCCGTCTTACAACGATACTTGGTTTTTCAAAGCGGTATGGCAAGCCCTGATTTCAGCGGCTGCAGGTAAGCCAGTTCAATACCCCACGTCCCGCCGCCATGCCGGTGGCCAGGCAGGCTTGCAGCAAATATCCGCCAGTGGGGGCTTCCCAATCCAGCATTTCACCCGCCGCGAACACGCCAGGGTGACGCCGCAGCATCAGATTGTCATCCAATTCTTCCAGCCTGATCCCCCCTGCGGTGGAAATCGCCCGGCTCAGGTCGCCCGGCGCCACCAGCTGCAGCGGCAAGGATTTGATGAGGTCGATCAGCGGCAAGGTAACCCCCGCATGGCGGGCTTCCTGCACCAGGCCAATTGCCACCGGGGACAGGCCGGCCTGTTTACGCAAAACATTGGTCAGGGATTCGCGCCCTCCAACCGCCAGACGCGCCGCCAGAGTTTGGGCATCCAAATCCGGGCGTAAATCAATGTGCAACGTCGCAGCACCCTCGCGTGCGATTATCTCTCGCGCCGGGGCCGACAGCGCATACACCGCGCCGCCTTCGACGCCGTCGCGGGTGATCATCATTTCGCCTGGCACCGTCTGGCCGGCGCATGACAAGGCAATGCGCTTGAGTGGGGTGCCTGCAAAACGTTCAATAAGATGCGCTGACCAATTAACTTTGAAGCCGCAATTGGCGGGCCGCAGCGGGGCGATGCCGACATCGGGCAGCAGCGCGGTCCAACCGCCTTCGGCCCCCAACCGCGGCCAGGAGGCCCCTCCCAGTGCCAGCACGACAGCATCAGCTTCGAAAATGGTGCCATCGACGAAACATAAGCCTGCTTTATCCCATCCGGTCCAATTCGCGCGGGTTACTAACCGCACCCCCAAACCTTCCAGCTGTTTGATCCAGGCGCGTAACAGCGGGCTGGCCTTCATCGCCGTGGGGAACACCCGGCCGCTACTGCCGATGAAGGTGGGCTGGCCCAACCCTTCGCACCAATCCCGCGTGGCGGCTGGTGGAAAGGCGGCCAGCCAGGGGGCTATCCAATCCGCCGCCAAGCCGTAGCGGTTTAAAAACCGCTCGGGGGCTTCAGAATGGGTAATGTTCAACCCGCCACGTCCGGCCATCAGCAGTTTTCGCCCAACGCTTGGCATGCGCTCGAAGACGGTCACAGCCAGCCCGCCTTGAGCCATCACCTCGGCAGCCATCAGCCCGGCGGGGCCGCCACCGATGACGGCGACGCGGTGAGGTGTATTTACTGACAAATTTTGTTCCCGAGCTGCGTGACCGTATGTGGCTGGATATTGGCGTTGAATGCCGTCAGTCAGTCAAATGGTAAACTGCGGTCACTCTTCTTTTGCCGAGAGGCTATTCCCGCTAACTTCATAGCCAGCGTTTTTAGGAAGACCGAATAACTCTGGAACCGACAATAAGGAGATTGCCGCAATGAGAAAGAAGGTGATTTGAAAATCACTCCTCGACAAATGTGTTTCACCCCGCCAAGCCGTAGCGCATTGCAGGATCAATGCCGGAACTGCAACGCCTAAAGCCTGCCCAAGCTGCTGGGCCAATTGAGCCAGGCTGGTTGCGTTGCTCATCTTCGTTGAAATGACATCGGCATAAGCCAAGGTATTAAGACTATTATTTTGGAGCATCCGGGACACGCCACCTAAGAAAATTATAAAAAGGATGAACCATTTTGGTGTTGTCTGTGTAAATAACGCACATAGGCTGATTGTCACGGCATAAAAAAATGCATTGCGCAGCAATATATTCCGGTATCCGAACCATTTGAGAAGACGGGAGATCATCGCCCTGCTCCCGATGGCCCCAAGAGCCGTCACAAACGTTAGTGATCCTGAGGTGAGAGCGCTCATGCCAAAGACTACTTGGAACAAAAGCGGCAGCACGAAGGTGGCCGTGCCAAACCCTGAACGGAAAAACGAGCCAGCGACGACGTTCACTCGGAAAGTGGGAATACGCAACAAGGAAAAATCGATGAGCGGGTGCGGTTTGCGCTGGGAATGCAGTGTCAATAAAACCCCAATTGCAGCACCGCAGCCGACCAGAACAGCGGGTATCTCCCAGTCAGTCAGGTCCCTTCCTATGGATACAAAGCCTGACATAAGACAAAACAAACAAGAGCCCGACAACACAAAGCCAATCCAATCAAAGGGTGGCCTCTGGCTTTCCCGGTAATTTTGGATGAAGACAAGCGCGCAAATGAGTCCGATCATGCCGATCGGCGCATTGATTAAAAAAATCCAGCGCCATGAAATATAAGTGGTAATAAAGCCGCCGACCAGCGGACCCATTACGGGCCCGATCTGCGCCGGGATCAACACCATCATCATCGCGTGGACATATTGGGATTTCGGGACCGAGCGCAGTACGACCAGACGGCCCACGGGGATCATCATGGCACCCCCCATCCCCTGTAGCACGCGCATGGCGGTGAGTTCAAAAAGATCGTTGCTGAGACCACAAAGAACCGAACTTAGGGTGAACAGGCATATGGCGGAACTAAACACCAGTTTCGCGCCATATCGATCAGACATCCAACCGCTCATCGGGATGAATACGGCAAGACTAACGAGGTACGCAGTAACGGCAGTGCTAAGCCTGACGGGACTGGTGTGGAACGTCAGCGCGATGCGCGGCAACGCGGTCGCAACAATCGTGGTATCCAAACCATACATGAAAAACGCGCAGGCAATAACAAATGGAAGAAAGCGTGATTGCGCACCCTCTTCAGCCACGAGCAGTTCCATCACACAAATTAAAAAAATCCAATATTTTTTATTCCCAGGCAATAAGTTCATGTATGCAAAATTCTCATTATGCATAATGATGTTCGGATAGACGTTAAGGGCAGGCCCTCAAGATATTTAAAAGCGCCTCTTTTATCTTAACGGCAACAGGATTCAGTCAAACGTCGAAATTGGCGGGGTGCCCTGCATAATTGTGCTGACATAATTTTTACAAGCGCTCCCGTGCGCGTCGCCAAATAGGCGCTGTATACTGCGCGTACCATGGCCCTGTTTTGAGTTAGTTCTTCTAGCGCCCAAAACTCAAAAAGCTGGATGGTGTGTAACACGACAGGCAATTTACCATTTGGTCATGGCGCATGTAGTTATGCCCGCATATCAGGCGCTCTATCCCCGATAGCTTCAGGTTCCTCTAACTTATTGATCTGCTGTGGTTTGACTGATCGTAAAGTTGGCGGAGAAGGTGGGATTCGAACCCACGGTACGCGTTAACGCACGGCGGTTTTCAAGACCGCTGCCTTAAACCACTCGGCCACCTCTCCGGTTGGTGCCTCTTTCAACGGAAACCGCGTGCCGGGTCAAGGCCATGCTGCGTTGAGCGGGACTAGGTTAGCGTGAGGCCAAACACCGCATAGCCGTCGCCATTGTCTTGCAGCCTCGTCATGCCCGGCTGGGCCAGCAGATATTTGGCGGCGGCGGGGGAACTCTCGAAGGTGACGCTTACCGGGGCTCCCAACGGTGCGAACGACCATACCGGCGGGACCGCCACATCGAGCGTTTTGTTTTGCAGAATATAGCGCACGATCACGTCGCGGATCTGGTCAGGGGCGCGCAATACCACCGCCTCAGGGTGGTCTTTGGGCACCACGCCGCCGCTGTCGGCGCGGTAATTATTGGTCACCACCACAAAATTCTGGTCATCAGCTACCGTCACCCCCCGGTAGCGCAAATCCACGATGCGCCTGGCGTTTTGGTTCATTTTTCCATGGGCGCCATAGCGGGGCGGGGCGGAAATATCGATCTGGTAGGTTACGCCCGCAATCACGTCGAACACGTAGGACGGCACATGCGGGTTCAACAGCGGTTGGGGCTCGGGGTTGTTGATGTTGATGCGGGCAAACACCTCGGCGGAGTGTTCCAGCCATTCACGCAACTGCGCGCCATTCACCTGCACGGCGCACACCGTGTTGGGATACATATATAAATCCGCCACGTCCTTGATGGCGATGGTGCCGGCCTGCAGGTCAACAAAATTATCGGGTGACTGATACCCCTCCTTAAACGGTGCCGCCGCCGAGAGCAGGGGGAGTGCTGCTGCCGGCGTGCCGGCCAGCAATGGCCGTGCGTACCAGGTTTGAGCCTCGTTCACCAAAGCCAGTGAGGCATCATCGCCGATCAACGCAAAATAGCTGTTTACAGGACGGTTTAATTGCCCAATCGGCTGGCGAATCCAGGCCAGGGTTTTTGCGTGCTCAGGCGCGAGCGCGGCGTTCATGGCGGCGTCGTCAGCCACCAATGATGTCACCGTGCGGCCGTCGCGGCTGGCGATCGGGCGGGTCTCACAGGTAAAATCAACCACCTGCCAACCAGAGCCAGAGGCCGCCAACGTTAGGTCGATCACGCCCAGATGGCTGCCCCAGAACCCCGGCATGACGGCGGGCACCCCGTTCAGAGTGCCGCGTACGGCATCAATCCCCTCCAGCCCGGCGTAATCAGGCCCCGGAAACACCCGGTGCGAATGGCCGGTGAAAATCACGTCGATGCCCGGCACGGCGGCGAGGTAGAACGAGGCGTTCTCATCGCCGCCCCGGCGTGGGCTGGTGTTGATGCCCGAATGGCTGAGCGCGACTAGCACATCCACCTGGCGGCGCAATTGCGGCACATAGCGCTGCGCTGCCTCCACAATATCGATGGTCTGCACCCGGTCCTCCAGATGGGCGCGGTCCCAATCCATAATCTGCGGGGTTACAAACCCGATGACGCCGATTTTCAGCGCATGGGTTTGGCCATCGTCGGCAACGAGGGTCCGCTCCAAAATCAGATACGGCTTCAAATAGGGTGAGCCATCAGCGTGCAGAAAATTTGCTGAGCAAGCAGGGAATTTGGCACTCGCCAGGGCACTGTCGAAAAATTCCAGCCCATAGTTGAATTCATGGTTGCCCACGGTGGCAGCATCATAGTTCAGCAAATTCATCGCCCGGATGGTGGGGTGCACGCGGTCAGCTGGAAAGTTGCCCGGTAGTGCTACATAATCCGCCAGCGGGTTGCCCTGGATGATGTCGCCGTTGTCGAACAGCAGTGAATTTTTAACCTCGGCACGCGCCGCCCCTATGAGGCTTGCCACCTTGGTCAGCCCGACGGTTTCATCGGGCTGGTCACGGAAATAATCGTAATCTTCGTCGAACGTATGAATGTCCGAGGTTTCCAGCAGCCGTAATTTCAGGGTCGCCGCCGCCAGCGCAGGTGTTCCGATGGCAGTGGCAGCGCCCGCACCGGCCACGCCGCGCAATAATCCTCTCCGGCTGGTCATTCTGCTTTGCCTCCACGCACAACTAATAGTTGTGTACGGTAGATTAGCTTGATAACGCCACCCCCAGGCGCCCGGCGATATCCTGAATGAACTGCCATGCCACGCGCCCTGAACGTCCGCCGCGCGTAACCGACCATTCAACTGCCGCCGCGTGCAATTCCTCGGTGCTGATCGGCAGCTTGTAGGCGGCGGCATAGCCGTCGATCATCGCAAAAAACTGCTCCTGGTTGCCATTATGAAAGCCCAGCCAAAGGCCGAAACGGTCGGAGAGGGAAACCTTCTCCTCCACCGCCTCGCCGGGGTTGATGGCGGTGGAGCGCTCGTTATCGATCATATCCCGTGGCATCAGGTGGCGGCGGTTTGAGGTGGCATAGAACAGCACGTTGTCGGGCCGCCCCTCGATGCCGCCATCCAGCACTGACTTCAGTGCTTTGTAATCGGCATCTTCTTTCTCGAATGACAAATCATCGCACAAAATCAGGCAGCGCCGGGGCTGCGGGCGCAGGATGTTCAGCAAAGCGGGCAGGGTACGAATGTCTTCCCTGTGGATTTCAATCAGCGCCAGCGCCCCGGGGGTGGCCTCGTTGACGGTGGCGTGCACGGCCTTCACCAGCGAGGATTTGCCCATGCCGCGGGCACCCCACAGCATGGCGTTGTTGGCCGGCAGACCACGGGTAAAGCGCTGGGTGTTCTCCAGCAAAATTTCCTTTTGCCGCTCAACCCCCTGCAACAATGCCAGCGGCACGCGCGAAACCTTCGGCACCGGCGCCAGCGACGGCGGGGCAGGGTGCCAGACAAAGGCATCGGCACCGGCCAAATCGGGCGCTCCGGCCGCTGCGGGGCTTAAGCGTTCAAGGGCCTCGGCGATCCGGCGTAGCAAACTCTCATCCATCTAAATTCTGTCCCCTGTTGACTGGCGAGCGGCGCACCCTATGGTCCGGCGCAAATCACTGCAACCAGGAACCAGCATGCTCATTTCATCAGCCTACGCCCAAACCGCCGCCGCCGCCCCCAGCAGCATATCTGGCCTCGTTCAATTTGCCCCGATTTTGCTGATAATGGTGGTGTTTTACTTCCTGCTCATCCGCCCGCAGCAGGCCCAGGCCAAGGAACTGAAGCTCAAGCAGTCGGCCCTGACGCGTGGCGATAAGGTCGTTACCGCCGGCGGCATTGTGGGCGTTGTGAAAAAGGTCACCGATGGCTCCACCGAAGTGGATGTTGAAATCGCCCCGAACGTGACCGTGAGCATTGTCCGCTCGACCATCACCCAGGTGACCTCGCAGGCGAAGGCAGACAAAGTATAATATGCGGCGCTTCGGGGGGCATTTATCTGCGCTCCCCGAGCGGTTTCCGGTTTTACTCAGTAACCTGCTGGTTCTTCTCGTTGCCCCATTAGGCGGGATGTTGTCAGCCCTTTGGCCTATGGGGCCGCATGCGCACGGGCCTGGGCTTGGCGATAAATTCCTGTCGATGGACGGCCTGTTATATCAAAATATCGCGCTCACCGGCTACCGTTCACAATTAATCGGCAGTGCGCAAGACCATAACATCGCGTTTTTCCCGCTTTATCCGCTGATTACCCGTGGCGTCAGCCTATTGCTAGGCAGCAACGGACCATGGGTTTTTATTCTGCCCGGATTGCTGTTTGGTTTGGGTTCAAATTACCTGTTTTATCGCCTTGCCAAGCAAATTTTACCTCAAACATCAGCGGCGTGGGCCACATTATTTTTTGCGCTTTGGCCTGCCTGCTGCTTTCTCTTCATGGGCTATGCCACCGGGCTTGCCAATTTATGCGCCTTGCTCAGCCTGCATCATTACATAAACGGCCGTAGGCTGCGTGCAGCTATATGGTGCGGCGTGGGCACAGCCGCGGCCCCCGCGCTGGTGTTTTTCGCAGCCGGGCTGTGTGGCGATGCCGGCTACGAATGGCTGCGTGATAAATTGCCGCTCGCCAAAGTGCCGCGCTTGATTTTATTTGGCCTTCTCTCAGTGGGCGGCCTCATCGGCTTCATGATTTTTCAGCTGATAAAATTTCATAACCCGATCGCTTTCGTAGTTGTGCAGCAGGCATGGGCGCAACATACGGAAGATTTCTCACAACATTTGATGAATTTGCTGAGTATCGACTGGTATCTTGTCGTCTTCGTGTTTGTGCAACACGCGGTTGAAGGCATTCTGCACGGAAATTTGCTTGCAACCGCTGAAGGCCGCAACAGTATCGACGTTGCATTCCAATATATGTTTGATTGGCTGGTATTCTGGGCAAGTTTAGCCGCTATTGGAATCGCTACCCGCCGGTTTCCCAAAAAACCGCTGGTGTGGACCGGAGCCTGTATCTGGCTCGGTTATTTGTGGTTTAACGTCACCGGCATTGGATATTTTTTTAACGCGATCAGGTTGCTCTACCCGGTGGTGGTCGTGTTTTTGTTGCTGGGGTCGTGGAGCGTCAAGCATCGCATTTTGGGATACGCTTTGCTCGCTTTATCTATGATGCTGGCTACCTTGGAAATGTCATTGGTGCTGGCCGGTTACGACGTGCTGTAGCCGGAGCGCGATGCGTTTGAGGGGCATCGCGCTCCGTGTTGTTCAGCTTGGCTTCAAATATCCGCGTAGCAATGAGTCTCGGCTGCCGCTCCTGGGTGCGTTAAAGCTCCCAGATGCGCCGGACCGACATTTTGCGCATAGCGCCAAATGGCGCCGGAATTGTAATTGGTTTTGCGCGGCTTCCATTCTGCCCGCCGCGCGGCAAATTCCTCGTCGGTCAAATCGACATTGATGGTTCCGGCGATTGCATCCAGCGTGATTTTATCGCCATTTTTCAGCAATGCGATCGGTCCGCCAACAGCGGCTTCCGGCCCGACATGGCCAACACAAAAGCCGCGGGTGGCGCCTGAGAACCGGCCATCGGTGATCAGCGCCACATGCTCACCCATCTCCTGGCCGTAAATGGCGGCGGTGGTGGAGAGCATCTCGCGCATACCGGGCCCACCTTTGGGTCCTTCGTAGCGGATGATGATAACATCGCCTTTTTTATAGGCCCGCGCTTGCACGGCGGCGAAAGCATCTTCCTCGCAATCAAAGCAAAGCGCGGTGCCGGTGAACACCTGCTGCTTCAACCCGGCCACTTTCACGATACCGCCATCCGGCGCCAGGTTGCCCTTCAGCGAGACCACGCCGCCGGTTTTGGTAATGGCGCGTGATACCGGATAAATCACATCTTGATTTTCTGGGAACACCACACCTTCCAAATTTTCGGCCAGGGTCTTGCCGGTCACGGTCATGCAATCGCCATGCAACAACCCGGCATCGAACAGCGATTTCATAATCACCGGAATACCGCCGACATTATGCACATCCAGTGCCACGTATTTTCCACCCGGCTTCAAATCCGCAATGTAAGGCGTGCGGCGCATGATAGCCGCCACATCATCAAGCGTGAAGCGGATGCCGGCCTCGCTCGCCATGGCGGGTAAATGCAGGGCGGCGTTGGTGGAACCGCCGGTGGCACCCACCAGTACGGCGGCGTTTTCGAAGGCTTTAAGCGTGCAAATATCGCGCGGGCGGATGTTTTTCTCGATGAGATTCATCACGGCGTGGCCTGAGAGAACCGCAAACCGATCGCGCTCCTCATAAGGTGCGGGCGCACCGGCTGAACCTGGCAGGGCCAGCCCAATGGCTTCGGAAACCATCGCCATGGTGTTGGCGGTGAACTGACCGCCGCAAGCGCCAGCCGACGGGCAGGCGACGCATTCAAGCTTATACAATTCTTCATCAGACATTTTGCCGGCAGCATGCTGTCCCACCGCCTCGAACACATCCACCACCGTCACATCACGGCCTTGAAACTTACCTGGCAGGATGCTGCCGCCATACATGAACACCGAAGGTACGTTTAACCGCAGCATCGACATCATCATGCCCGGTAGCGATTTATCGCAACCGGCAACGCCCACCAACCCATCGTAGGAATGCCCGCGCATGGTGAGTTCAACGGAATCCGCAATCACTTCGCGCGACACCAGCGAGGATTTCATCCCCTGATGGCCCATCGCAATGCCGTCGGTTACCGTGATGGTGGTGAATTCACGCGGCGTGCCGAAGGCTTCAGAAACCCCACGCTTGACCGATTGCGCCTGGCGCGAAAGAGCGATGTTGCAAGGTGCCGCTTCATTCCAGCAGGTGGCAACACCGATGAACGGTTGGTCGATCTCTTCCTGGCCTAACCCCATGGCGTAGTAATATGAGCGATGCGGCGCACGGTCCGGCCCGACAGTGACGTGGCGCGACGGAAGGCGGGATTTGTCCCAGATTTTTGGCATAATGGCGTCCTTTATTTTAAGCTTCAGGGTACGAAAAAATTCTGTTCAGGTTTTGGTGCGGCAAACAGGAAGGTGGCGGATTGCATGATTTCGACGATTTTAGCGGCGGTTTGTTCCATGCCATAAACTGGCCGGGTACGTTCGCGTGTGGCGCGGGCAAGTTCAAGGGCGGCCTTGGGGTTTTCCACCACCCGCTCAAGAGCGGCGGTAACACTGCCTTGGGTGAAGTCAAACGTATAAGGCAAAAGCTCAGGAAACGCTTGTTCGATGTAGGCATTACGGTCGGTCACCGGCATACTGCCGGCCCCGAGAGCCAGAAAAAACCGCTCGTGCGCTCCAAGATCGGTATTGGGGTGCATGGTCAGGCTGGCGGTGGCTCCTGACAGGCTGTTTTCAACGACGCTGTATTCCGAAGGTCCGTGGAAGCGGGCTTTCGCGTTGGTGGTGTCGATATGTTCCCACGCACCACCAAATACATCGACCCCGAACGGCAAAAGGGCTTGGGCGATCGCGGTACTTTTCAACCGGCGACTATAATCATCAATCTGTGCAATGAGAAAACGCGAAAGCAAATCAAACGGCTGTAAATCAATCCGGTGCGCGGCGGCCACGCGCTTCACCAGCGGATGAATATCAGCGACAAACACATTGCCCTTGGTGGTCAGCGCCAGTTCATCCATCACGTCATGCAGGATGTGCTCCAACTGCGGTGCACCGCGCCACATATTTGCCAAAACCTCAGGAGAATTACCCGTTTTTGCAAACACGATGCGCGGGCGGCCTTGTGCTTTGATCTCTTTCATCGAAGGCACGGGTAAATCAGGAATGCCGTAGTCGATGGTGGTGACGATATTATCAGCCTTCACGTCGCTGGCCTGATATAACGCATGATCACGGAAAATGTAGCCCATCACAACAGTTTTTGGCTGGGTACGATGGTGGGCCGCGTAATAAATCGGATGGTCGATATGCAGCGCATATACCGGCAAGCGCAATTTGGCCCACAGATTTTCACCGTCCACGCCGATATTCAAACCGATCCCGGCGGTGCTCACCACAAACCGTACCCGGCGCGTATTAAGTAAATCGCGCAGTTGATCATTCCAGCCGGCGGCACCGAGATCAATTTCCACCATCTCAAGGCCCATCTGCTTCCAGGCAGCACCCAGATGCACAATCACCCCGCGTACGGAATTATAGGCTGAGTTCCAGTTGAGCGAGACAATCACATCCATGCTCTAGGCAATCCGGCTCAAAGCAGCATCAAGCCGGATGATCTCGGCTGAAAAACTGGCGCGGCGTTCTTCATTTTCGGCAATAATCGCTTCAGGGGCGCGTTTCACAAAATCCTCATTGGCTAGTTTTGCATTCACTTTATCAAGCTCCGCCGCCGCCTTGCCGCGCAGTCCGGCCAAGCGAACCCGCTCGGCATCCAAATCGATCAATTCCGCCAGTGGCAGAATAATCGTCGCTTCATTCAGCACCGCCTGGGCGGAGCCGCGCGGAATTTCACCGGCCAATTCGCCGACTGAACTGGCCCGCGCCATTCTAAAAATGGCTTCCTGCCAGGCCGCCGCCCGCGCCAGTGTTTCGGCTGAGGCATCCTTCAGCAGCACCGGCGATTTTTGACTGGGAGGCACGTTCATCTCTGAACGCACCGTGCGGATCTCTGAAATCAATTGAATGGCCCAGGCAACATCGGCACTCGCCGCCGCCGTTTCGCTCACCTCAGCGGCCTGCGGCCAGCTTGCATTGATCAGCGAACATGCCGCGCCATAGCCGAAATGATCCCATATTTCCTCGGTTACAAACGGCGTGATCGGATGCATCAGCCGCAGCAGCACGCCCAGCACATAAGCTGCCACAGCGCGGATTTCCGCCGCGTCAGCACCGCCGCCGGCAAAGGCCGGTTTGGCAAATTCCAGGAACCAGTCACAAAAATCACCCCAGACGAAGTGCCACACCGCGAAGGCATAATCATCCACCCGGAAGGCCTCCACCGCCGCCGTCGCATCGGCAATGGCCTTGTTGCTGGCTGCCAAAATCCAGCGCGAGAGCGGCAGTTTTGCCGAAGCCGGGTTGAAATCCGGGTTGGGCACAACCTGATTCATTTCGCAGAAGCGCGCCGCGTTCCAGAGCTTGGTGATGAAGCTGCGGTTGGCTTCAACCTTCGCCTTGCCCAGTTTCACATCGCGCCCAGGCCCGGCGGAAGCCGCCACCGTGTAGCGCAACGCATCAGTGCCAAATTCCTCAATCAGGCTGATCGGGTCGATGACATTGCCTTTGGATTTCGACATTTTCTGGCCGCGCTCATCACGCACCAGCCCATGAATATAAACCGTTTTGAACGGCACATCGTCCATGAAATGCAGCCCCATCATCATCATCCGGGCGACCCAGAAAAAGATGATGTCAAAACCCGTCACCAGCACGTCGGTTGGGTAATATTTTGCCAGTTCCGCCGTTTGCTCCGGCCAGCCGAGGGTGGAGAAGGGCCAGAGCGCCGAGCTGAACCAGGTATCCAGCACGTCCTCATCCTGGGTGATCGCGCGGCGCTCGCCATAATGCGCATTGGCCTTGGCCTGTGCTTGCGCTTCGTCATGCGCCACAAACACCGCGCCATCGGGCCCATACCAGGCCGGGATCCGGTGGCCCCACCAAAGCTGGCGGGAGATGCACCAGGGTTGAATATCGCGCATCCAGGCGAAGAAAGTGTTTTCCCATTGTTTAGGCACAAACTCGATCTTGCCGGTTTCCACCGCCGCAATCGCCGGGCCAGCCAGAACCCCGGCATTGCAGTACCATTGTACGGTCAGCAGCGGCTCAATCACCACGCCGGAGCGGTCGCCATGCGGCACCTGATTGGTGTGCGGCTCAATCTTTTCCAACACGCCCTGGGCTTCAAGCTCGGCCACGATCGCCTTGCGGGCGGCAAACCGGTCCATGCCCTCCAGCGACTTCGTGAAGTCCGGAACCTCACCAATTTCCGCCAGCGTAATGCGGCCCTGCCGGTCGAGGATGGACGGAGAGAGCAGGTTATGCCGCTTGCCGACTTCAAAATCATTAAAATCATGCGCAGGCGTGATTTTCACCGCCCCGGTGCCTTTTTCCGGGTCAGCATATTCATCGGCCACGATGGGGATTTTGCGTCCCGTCAGCGGCAGGATGACGAATTTGCCGATTAAATCCTTATATTTCGGGTTTTCCGGATGCACCGCCACGGCGCTATCCCCTAGCATGGTCTCCGGCCGGGTGGTCGCCACGATAATCTCAGCCCCGCCCTCAACAGGGTAGCGCAGATACCACAGACTGCCTTTGACTTCCTTGGTTTCAACTTCGAGGTCGGAAATGGCCGTCTGTAACTTTGGGTCCCAATTCACCAACCGGCGGTCTTGGTAGATCAACCCCTCGCCATGCAGGCGCACAAACACCTCGCGCACCGCTTTGGAGAGGCCTTCATCCATGGTGAAGCGCTCGCGCCCCCAGTCCGGCGATGCTCCCAGGCGGCGCAACTGGCTCGAGATGGTGCCGCCGGATTCGGCCTTCCATTTCCAGACGCGTTCGAGGAATTTATCTCGCCCGATTTCCTTACGGTTGGTCTTTTCACCGTCCAGCAGGCGTTCCACCACCATTTGGGTGGCAATGCCGGCGTGGTCAGTGCCCGGTTGCCAGAGCACATCGCGGCCCTGCATCCGGCGCACCCGCACCAGAATATCCTGCAACGTCATGGTCAGCGCGTGGCCCACATGCAGGCTGCCGGTCACGTTCGGTGGCGGGATCATGATGCTGAACGGCGCGGCATTGGATTGCGGATGCGCACCAAAGGCTCCGGCAGCTTCCCAGCCGGCATACAGCCGGGCTTCCTGCCCGGCGGCGTCAAAATGTTTGTCGAGTGTCACGTTTTGCGATGCGTCATTCATGGCTGGCCTTATAAACCTACCAAATTCAATTTGGCGAGGCAGGCCAGCCTTGAATGTTACTGCTGGCTCAATCCAGGCTGCGGCTGACCACCTTCTCGATTTCCGTACGAACGACCCGCTCCACCAGGCTCTGCAGATTGGTGTCCAGCCAGGCTTTTAACAGCGGGCGGATTTCCTCGCGCACCATATCCTCGATGGTGGCGCCACCACGAGAAACGGCCACCGATTTTTCTGCTGAAATGCTGCGTACCATGGCGCCGATGGCGCTGGCGGCAGCGGTTGAGACCTGATCATCGATCAAGCTGTTAGGCGCGGTGACATGATTTTCATTGGTTTCCGGCATGGGAGTCTCCACAGGCGTTGGCATTGGCTCGGGGGCTTCTGCCGCCGTGCTGTCGGGGGTCGTTGACTGAATGGTTTCCTCAACCGGCTGCAGGCTCGGCGGCAGGTTGCTGAGGTTAGACAAATTCGGGCTGAATTTGCTGCCGAATACCGGAGGTGCCGCCGTACCGGGGGTGATTGGTGGCGGTGCTGGAAACGGCAACGGCGTATAGGCCGGCGGAACAGCGCCGCCCATCGACGGGAAGTCGGGGATCGTCCGGTGCCCAAACACTGGCATCCCGGTTGGCGGTGTCCCGCCTAGCGGGCGGTAACCTGCTGGCTCCGCAGCCGCCGGTGTTTCCATGGCTGGCCATGGCGGCAAATTGCCCGCCGCCGGTTCCGCCGGCGCTTCCGTCGGTGAGGTCGAAAAGCGCGGGTCAGGCAGCGGCATCGGCCGGAACGGCGTGTTCAAATCATCGCTTGGCTCATACGGCGCCGCAAACGGAGAAGGCTCCGAGGCAAAACGGCCTGGCTCACTGGCCGGGCCTGACAGCGGCATCGAATCTTCGGCGGCCGGTGGCATGGTCGCGGAGGTTAAATCAACCGGCTTGGCAACCATGCTGGAGTCGAGCACCAGAACATCTTCTTCTGGTTCGCCTTCAACCGGTGGAACCGCCTCATCTTTCAAAATACGCCGGATAGAGGCGAGAATATCCTCCATCGAGGGTTCGCCGGCGCCGCCAGGAGTGGGTTGGTCACTGTTAGGTGTCATTTATCTGTCTTTCAGGGTGCCACTTGAGATTGTTTCACATGCAGCAATGTTCCGTCCGGCGCAATTCCTGCATCACTGTCCGCGGATTCTCCGGTACCGAAACCGGCATATTTTACAGCGCGGTAATATTGCAGGTCGTCATACTGGTTCACGGGAAGTCCTAGGTCTGTGGCGGTCAGCCTGCCGATGGCTGCGGCTATTGTGTACGAATTATTCACCAGAGTCGCTATGTTTTGCACCTGTTGCACCTGTGAATTCAATAATAATTGCTGTGCGTTCAGAACATCCAGGGTTGTGCGGGTCCCTACAATCTCCTCGCGTTCGGTGCCATCCAGGGCGATGGCGTTGGCTTTGATCTCGGAATTTGTGCTGACGATCGCCGCTTGGGACGCCACCAGCGCCTCCCAGGCTTGGGTGGCTTGCGCAAACACCGTGCGCTGCTGGTCGGTCACCGTGGCAAAGCTTTGCTGTTCTTTCGCGCGGGCGGCGCGGATGGCCGAATATTCCGAGCCCCCCTGATACAGCGGGACGGTTAATTGGCCCAGTACCGAGCCACCCCGGATGCTGGTGCCGGTGCCGGAAGGATCAGCCTCGGTAAACCCGGAGGCCTGCACCGAGACTACCGGCAGCAGCGCCGTATAGGCCACGTCCACCGCATCCTTGGAGGCAGCATCGGCAAATTTGGCCGCAACCACGTTCGGATTATTGGCAAGTGCTGCCTGCGCGGCGGCGTCCTTGGAGGCAACCGGCAATGCCAGCGGCTGCGGTGGGGTTAGCTTGCCGGGATACTCTCCCACCAATTGCCGAAAATTTTCGCGTGCGATCTGCAAATTGCCCTCGGCCACGGCCACCTGCTCCACCGCCTGCGCCAATGAGGCTTGCGCCTGCGCGACCGAGGTGAGGGTGATTTCGCCGACATTGAACTGGTCGCGGGTGGCTTGCAGTTGCCGTTCCAGCACCGTCTGGTTGTTCTTATCGAGCGCCAGAACCTGCGCATCGGTAATCACGGTCACGTAGGCATTCACCACATTGAGGAACACCGACTGCTCAGTGGCCAGCAACTGGGCGCGGGCAGCATAGACGGCATTCTTGGCTTGCCTGGTTTCGTCGATTACCTTGCCGCCACTGTAAATCGGCTGGTTAATGGTGATTTGGGCCGTTTCAGGATTGCCGGTTTCAACCAAACGAGACTTGCCTTGCTTATAAGTTGGCGGAGATATGATGACCAATTGCTCGGTTGTTTGCTTGACCGTCTCCGATGAATGTCCGGCACTGCCGGTCAGCGACACCGTCGGCCGCCAGCCGGACATCGCGGTGGGCACGCCCTCATCGGTGGCCCGCAAGCTGGCGCGCTGTTCCTGCAATGTCGCATTATTGGCATAGGCTTCGGCCAGGGCTTGCACCAATGTCGTGGGCGGCCCGTCGGCGCTGGGTTGCGGTGTGGCCGCCCCGGCGGACAAGGGAAGTGATACGGCAATGCTGATCAGGGCGATCAATTTAGCAGTCATTCAGAGTTCCTCAGGCAAAGCGTTGCAGGTCGGATTGTTTCAACCATGCGCGAAAACCTCCTGCCAATCAATTTGGCCTGGGGCGGCTGGCTCGGTCAGGCCGCGCCATGTCTTAAAAAACGAAGGCGGGCGCAGGTTTGAAGGCAGGCAGGCCAGGTGCTGTGCAATCGAACATCGTGGTTATGGCAAAGCCGCCGCCGCTTGGTTGTGCGACCACCACCTGCCCGAGAGACGCCAGGTTGCCGCCGTTTGCCGTTTTATCGATTAAAATAGCAATCACCTTGCCGTCCGGCGTGAGTTGCGATGCCAGAATTTCCGGGATTTCCGGCACAGCCCCTTCGATGAAAATTGCTTCGTACGGGCCAGCCGCCGGCCATCCGGCGGTCAGCGGCCCGGTGACCATGGTGACGTTCGCAGGTACCGGGCCGGGGTTGGCAATGGCCGGAAATTCCAGCGCGGTGACCATGGCACCACTGCTGGCCAAAATGGCGGCGCTATAGCCGGTGCCCGCGCCGATCACTAAAATATGCGCAGGGTTGGGGGCTAAAACCAACTGGGTCAGCCGCGCAATCAAAAGTGGCGGCAGCATTACCCGCCCGCCTTCGAGCGCAATGGGGGCATCGGCATAGGGCTTGCTGCCGGCTGGCGCGAAAGCCTCACGCGGCAAATTGCGCATCGCGGCGATGACCCGCGCATCATTCACCTGGTTGGGGCGAACCTGGCTATCGACCATATGGGCGCGGGCAACGGCGGTATCGGAGGGAAATTCGGTCATCGGAAACCTTTGCTGGGGTGAGCCGCTGGTCACCTTATAGCGAAACGCTTGCCAGGAACTCAACCGCCTGGGCGACGACACTTGACCCGCGGCGTCCCGGCGGGGATATACGCCATCTGAAGCCAAGCACCGGTCCGGTGGCAGAGTGGTGATGTAGCGGACTGCAAATCCGCGTATGCCGGTTCGATTCCGGCCCGGACCTCCATTTTTTTGTGCTATCCTCCCTTAATTATCGTGCTGGAATTTTAACCACCTCGATCTGCTTGCAGAGGCGGGCGTTGACAGAGTTTTGCTGTTTGAGTAGGTTTCTCATAACAAATGTTCGTATTGTGAACTTAAGAATTAAGGGAAGTCATCGCGGGATTAGAAAATAGGCTGGCAGGATCGGCAAAAACGCCAAGGTCTTGGAATCCGGTTCTGTCCTACGGCCCTTCAGTTTTTCTTGTGGTTCACCGAACCCGTTGATCTCGGCTTGTTGAACAGCCGCAGTTTGGGAAAAGGATAAAAAATGCCGCACGACGTTACAGGCCAGCCACATTGGCACGAACCCACCGGCGAGGTTTCCAAAGCCGGGTTCGGCACATTTAAAAAGCTTGCGACAGCTTACGATGAATTCATGGTGAGCGAGGGCATCCCAATATTCCGCGATCTTGGAATCGACCGTTGCCAGAATTTGCCGTTGCTTCCGTGGAAGCGCACCGGCGGCCGCGGCTCCTACATCCAGTTGTTCGGCACCGAGGGCAAATGGGGCTGCCATGTGGTTGAAGTTCCAGGCTCCGGCGCGCTGCATCCTGAAAAGCATATGTACGAGGAAATCTATCTCGTTTTGGAAGGCCGCGGCACCACCGAGGTTTGGTTGGAGACTGAATCCAAGCGGCATATTTTCGAATGGCAGAAAGGTTCGCTGTTCTCGATCCCGATGAACGCCATGCACCGCATCGTCAACGGCTCGTCCGCCCCGGCGCTGCTGCTCGGTGGCACCACCGCCCCGGTGGTGATCAATGCGCTCAATAACGTCGAAGCGGTATTCAACAACCCTTATGTTTTCAAGGACCGCTTCAGCGAGGATGATGATTTCTACAAGCCGCGCGATGACATCGAACCCGACCCGGTGCGTGGCCTCGCCATGCGCCGCACCAACTTGGTGCCCGATGCGGTGAATTGTGACCTGCCGCTCGATAACCGCCGCTCACCTGGTTATCGCCGTGTTGAACCTTTCATGACCAATAACAGTTTTTATCTGTGGATCGGCCAGCATGAAAATGGCCGCTATTCGAAAGCGCATGCTCATACCTCGGCGGCGATTCTCATTTGCGTGAAAGGCAAAGGATACACCTACACCTGGCCGGAGCGTCTGGGCCCCAACCCGTGGAAGGACGGTAAAGCCGCGGAGGTGCGCCGGCTTGATTACGAAGCCGGCGGTATGGTGACAGCTGCTCCTGGTGGCGCCCGCTGGTATCATCAGCATTTCAGCGTCTCGAAAGAACCATTCCGCCTTACCGCCTGGTTCGGGCCACACTCGCCGGGGCGCGACCCTGGGCCGCCTGGTGAAAAGCATACCGATTATACTGCGATGGAATTGCAGGATGGCGGTACCGCGATTCCCTATTGGCAGGAAGACCCCTTCATCCGGCAGGAGTATGAAGCGCGTTTGAAGCAAGAAGGCGTGGTGTGCCGGATGGACCCGAAGCTTTACGAAAAGCCGGATTAGTCAGCGTATGGATAACCCCGCCGGCGGCCGGCTGTTTTTCACCAACGCCCGGCGCAGCATTGTCGATGAAGATGAAATCCAAATCATCAGCGTCGGCATCGATATCGGATCTTCCACGACGCATCTGGCTTTTTCTCGGATTACACTTGAGCGGGTGGACTCGCATTATATCGTCGCCAATCGGGAAGTATTGTTTGAATCTGCGATTCTTCTCACCCCCTATGCCGGGGAAAATGAGATTGATACCGCCGCCCTCAAGGATTTTTTTGAAACGCAGTACCAACTCGCCGATATTGATTTCGATACGATCGACACCGGCGCCCTCATTTTGACCGGCACCGCGGTACGGCGCAACAATGCTCGTGCCATCGCCGATATATTTGCCAAGGCGGCTGGTAAGTTCGTCTCGATCAGCGCTGGTGACGGCATGGAGGCTATTCTTGCCGCCCATGGCGCGGGTGCGGTGGCCTTGTCGGTGAATGCCGCGCATGACGTGCTGAACATTGATATCGGCGGCGGCACCACCAAGCTCGCCCGCTGCTATCGCGGTGAGGTGCGGGAGTTTACCGCCATTGATATCGGAGCGCGCTTGATTGCCATGGATGAGCTTGGCCGCCTGACTCGCCTGGAACCGGCAGGGCGCAAAATTGCCGAGGCTTGCGGAATCGTGTTGACGCTCGGCGCCGTTGTAAGTGCTACCGATCTCGACATCATGGCCGATTTGATGACCGACCATCTCATGGAAGCCATTAAAGCAAGTGTGTTGAGCGAGCCGGTTTCCGATTTGCTGCGTCTGCCGCCGCTCAGCCCCTCGGCCCGTCCATCATTTATCACTTTTTCAGGCGGTGTCTCAGAGTACGTCTATCAGCGCGCCAGCGCCGGCCATGGTGATCTCGGCTTGCGGCTGGCGCAGAATATCGCCCGGAAGGTCAAGGCGTGGGGACCCGAGGTGGTGCCGGTAGCTCAAGGCATCCGCGCCACCGTCATCGGTGCCTCGCAATATACCGTGCAGGTCAGCGGCTCGACGATTTTTGTTTCCGACCTTGATTTCCTGCCATTGCGCAATGTGCCTACCATTATGCTGACACCGGCGCTGTTGAGTGGCGACATCGACGCGCAAGCCATAGCCGCCGATATCACCCACGCCATCGCGACCTCGGGTGTTATCGACACCACGCAGGCCTTCGCCCTAGGCTATTCGTGGCAAGGCTCCGCCACATTCGCGCGTCTTGAAGCCTTCTGCCGTGGCGTCGCGGCTGGTTTTGCCGCCCAGATCGCCAGCGCCCAGCCGCTGATTTTGGTGGGTGACTGCGATATCGGCGGCTTGATCGGCTTGCACTTTGCCGAAGAACTGCATATGCGTGGCAAGGTCGTTTCGATTGACGGTATTATTTCTAAAAAATTCGACTTCATCGATATCGGGAAAATGCTTGAAGGCTCCGGCTCCGTACCGGTTGTTGTCAAATCCCTGATTTTTCCGGGCTCGGATGCGGTAGGGCGAAGCAAGCTCGATACTATAAACCACTAAAAAATACTTGAGGGGCGAAAATGGACACTGATAATAGTTTTAATATCGGTACGGTTGTCGATAATCTACCGGTCCGCCGGTTCACCATGCTGATCTTCTTCATTTGCTTCCTCGCCATGCTTTCGGACGGTTATGACCTTGGCGTTGTTGGTTTGGCCGCCCCAGGTATTGTGACCAGTTTTCACATGGTGCGGTCCGCCATGGCCCCGGTGTTTAGCGCCGCACTGCTCGGCATGCTGGTTGGGGCTCTGACCAGCGGCATTTACGGTGACCGTTTTGGCCGCAAGCGTGGTATTATCATTGCCTGTTTCATTATATGCATCGCCAGCTACGGCTGCGGATTTGCCCCCGATTTCACCTCATTGCTTTGGCTGCGATTCGCAACCGGCCTTGGCCTTGGCGGTTTGCTGCCGAACGTCACGGCCATGATGGCAGAGTTTTTACCAAAAAAAATCCGTGCGGCTTTTACCACTTATGCGTTCATGGGCATCACCTTTGGTGGCATTTTGCCGGGCGTGATCAGTGCGCAACTGGTCGGCGGTGACTGGCATGATCTGTTTTTTGTCGGTGGTCTTATTCCGATGATCGTATTGCCGCTGGTGTATTTCAAGCTGCCGGAGTCTCTAAAATTCCTGTCGCTTGATCGTAAGAACGACGACGAGATACGCAAATGGCTGGGCAAGTTGGCTCCCGAGCTTATGATTCCGCCCAATGTGACCTTCATCCTGAACGAGACCAAAGCCCAAAAATTCTCTATCGGCTTTTTATTCGCCGATAAATTGAAATTCGTGACACCGTTTTTGTGGCTGGTGTTTATTTCGATCATGTTGGTGAATTTTTTTGTTAACAGCTGGCTGGCCATCGTCCTGCACGACATAGGGTTCACCAAAGCGCAGGCGGCGGATACGGTTTCGCTGTATTATGTCGGCGGCGTGACCGGAGGCTTGTTAATCGGCCCGGCGCTTGATTTAATCGGGCCGATCGTGCTGGCGCTCTACGCGGTGATTGGCTGTGTCATCACCAGCTTGATCGGTATTCCAGATACCGCGCCTGCGATGATTCATTTTCTGGTGTTTATGATCGGCTTCAGCATTCTCGGTGCCCAGGTTGGCATGAGTTCATTGGCCGGCATGCTCTACCCTACCGCTATCCGTTCACGGGGCGCTGGGTTTGCCCATGCCATTGGCCGCATCGGCGCCATCAGCGGCCCGCTGCTGGCCGGGCAACTGATTGCGCAGCACGCCTCGGTGTTTATCTTGTTTCTGGTGCCGGTGATTCCGCTCGCTACTGCCGCCATCGGATTTGCCGCCATCACAATCATCTGGACCGGCAAGGCGCTCGGCATCGGCCTAGCAAAACTGCGTGTGCTGCAATGAGGATTATGTAAGCGTTAAAACGCCGGGGGTTAAATCCCGGCGCCGGTCTTGAGGCTATTTTAATAAGGTAAAGCATCGGTGGCGGACAGGCTGATACACGCAGACGGTTTACCAAAGCCGCAACGAAACCTCGCCCTCGCGGCGGTGCTTATCACGGTCATTTTAACAGTGATGGATCAGACCGTGGCGAACGTCGCCCTACCGACCATCGCAGCCGATTTTCATGCCACCCCAACCGATTCAGTTGCCATCGTCAGCGCCTATCAGTTGGCGATTGTTATGCTCATCCTGCCGCTTGCGGCGTTGGCGGAAATCTACGGCTACCGGCTCGTCTATCTCACCGGCATCGTGGTTTTTATTATTGCCTCGCTGGGTTGTGTGCTGGCCAATTCCATCACCACCCTCACCATCGCGCGCATTGTGCAGGGCTTCGGCGCGGCCGGCATCATGAGCGTGAATACCGCGCTGATCCGGTATATTTTTCCGCATAGTCTGTTGGGCCGCGGCATCGGGTTAAATTCCATGGTGGTAGCGGTCGCCTCCACTATGGGGCCAAGCTTTGCCGGCATCGTGTTGAGCTTTGCGTCCTGGCAATGGCTGTTCACCATCAATCTGCCGCTTGGCATTATCTCTTTGGTGATGGGCTACCGTAATTTGCCGGCCAGCGATCTCGTCAAGCGCCGCTTCGATGGTCTCAGCGCGGCCCTTACCGCGATTGCTTTTGCCATGCTGATCACCACCATCCAAAGCTTCAGCCATGCGGAGCCCCTGGTTTTATCATTTGCCGAAATGCTGACGGGCATCATCGCCATCACCTGGTCGGTGCTCAGACAACTGCCCGACCCGGCCCCGTTGCTGCCGGTTGATTTATTGCGCCGTCCACTATTTGCGCTTTCGGTCGGCACGTCGATCTCATGCTTTACCGCGCAAATGCTGGCGCTGGTGTCGCTGCCTTTTTATTTTGAAACCATTCTGGGCTTTAACGTCACCGAGACCGGTCTGCTGATCATGGCGTGGCCGCTTACCATTGCGGTTGTCACCAACATTTCCGGCCATATGGCGGACCGTTACCCGGCGGCGATTTTGAATTTTTTAGGTATCAGCGTCCTTGCCGCGGGTCTGCTTTTGCTCAGTTTCCTGCCGCCGCACCCTGGCTACGCCAACGTTGTATGGCGCATGATGTTGTGCGGCTTCGGCTTTGGGTTTTTTCAGCCGCCGAATAACCGGGTCATTATGACCTCCGCCCCCAAGCCCCGCAGCGGTGCTGCCAGCGGCACCATTGCCACCTCACGCCTGCTGGGCCAAGCGACAGGCGCGGCTCTGGCCGCCTTGATACTGGCCAAACTGGGCAACCACGGGGCGATTGTTTCGCTGGATGTCGGTGCAGGGTTCGCCGGCGTGTCAGCCCTGATTAGTCTGCTACGGCTGGTTTGACGCCGGTTGCGGGCAGCACGCTCCCGCCCAAAACGCTAGTCGGCGGTTGAGCCGCTTCGGGAAAGGTCATGAAACGACAATGCCGCCAGCACTTCCCACACGCGTTCCGGCGCTGGGTCAGCCTCCGGGTCATTCATCAGATAGTCGAACTCATCGAGCTTGGATGTGTATTCCGATTGCTTCACCCGCCAGCACCCTTTCCGGTCGATAAAGAGCAAGGTTGCCGCATTTTAATAAATTATGACAGTAAAATTTCACTTTTATGGCAAAATTTTTGGCGATCGCTCAATCAAGCGATCGCGCTACCCGCTCCATGACATCGCCCCACTCATAGGGCCGCTGCTGGCGGAATAGCCTGACTGATCGGTACCAGGGCGTGTCATCGCGTCCCAGCAGCCAGCGCCAGTCCGGCGCATAGGGCAGCACGATTGAAGCCGGTATGCCGCAGGCTCCGGCCACATGCGCCACCGACGTATCAATGGTGATCAGCCGCTCGACATTTTTCAAAATCGCCATGGTATCGGCAAAATCCGCGATCTCGGGGCCAAGATTGATCAACGGCGCGTTGCCGTAATAGCTGCCCACTTGGGCAATCTGTTCGCCTTTCTGCACGGTCACCACAGCGATGTCCTCACGCGCCAGCAGCGGCGCAAATTGCGCCAGTTTCAGAGTGCGCTTCTTGTCGTTCTTGTGGGTCGGACGGCCCGCCCAGACCAGCGCGATGCGCCGCTTGCCCTTCGGCACCAGCCGGTCCAATTGCGCTCCCCAATGCGCAACCAATTCGGGGTTCGGCGTCAGGTAGCCTTCACTCAGGGGCACGTTGCCGGGATCGATTTTGGCCAGGCGTGGCAGGCCCGATAGCGGGATATAAGCATCAAAATCGCCGGTAAGTTCCCAGCGCGTCACCATCCGGCCGATGCCTGGAATCTGCCGCAGGATCGGGGTCAAATCGCCGCTGCAGGCCAGCACCGGGGCGGGCGCGATTTTGGCCGCCCACGGAATCAACCGGCCAAACTGAATGCAATCGCCAAACCCTTGGTCCGCCACCAGCAGCAACTTGCCGGCGGGCAGGGGGTTGCCGTCCCATTGCGGCTTGTCGGTCTTGGGCAACATGCCTTCAGCCTGTTTCAGCTTGAAGCGCCATTCATAGCTCTCCCAGCCTTCCGCCATATTGCCGCCCAGCAGCAGCGCCTCGGCGCGCTCAAAATGCGCTTCAGCAAAATTCTGGTCGAGCGCCAGAGCGCGGTCGCAAATCCGCACCGACTCTTCAAGCTCGAGGCGCTCGTAATGAATCAGCGCCAGATTGAAATAGGCGCGGCTGTCATCCGGAGCCAATTCAATCGCCCGCTTCCCCGCGGCCACCGCGTCATCCAGCCGTCCGGCGCCACGGTAAATCTCGCACATGTTGCGCGGGTACAGCGCCACGTTGGGCGCCAGCGCGATGGATTTCTCCATCCGCGCGATGGCCTCAGCAATTTTGCCTTGGCGATATAAAACGATGCCGGACAGATGCAGCACATGCGGGTGCTGCGGCACCGCCGCCAGCACGCGCTCTGCCAGGTTGGCCGCCTCATCCAGCCGGTTTTGCTGCTCCAGTTGCGAGATTTGCGAAATAACATCGGATAGCGCGACGCGTTGCTGGCCCGGCTTCAGCGGTTCCTCACTGCTTAATATTGCCTCCCCGCTCATGCTGATGCCCCGTAGCCAAGCTCCTCGATCCACCCTTCCAAAATTGGACGGACTTCGCTGAATAATTGCGGCAGCGCTGCCTCATAGGCGCGGTAGCGATACGTGCCGCGCTCATGCAGCGGCTGCTGCATCACCACATGGGCCGGAATGCGTGGCATTGGCTGAAACGCGTTGATCCGCACGACCGCTTTGCTCGGTAGCTTGACAGGCGCTGCGCCAATGAATTTCACGATGCTCTGCAGCACGATCAGCGGGTCGGACACCAGCGCCTCATAGCGCACCGGCAGATAACGCAGCGCCAACTGGCCGCGGTAATGCTTGATCATCGACATACTCAAATCATAGTGCCGCGCTGCCGCCACCATCGAAACGCCGCAATTGGCCTCAAGTTTTTTGTCCTGGCCTAGATTCGAGAGCATGATATCGAGCGGATGGCGTAATACATGAATGATCGGCGCGTCTGGGAACAGCAGCTTGATTAATCCCAGGTGCCAATGATTATCGGCTGCCCGGTCAGTGATGAATTTGGTATCCGGCTGAATAACGCCAGCGTTGCCCAGATTGGCTATATATTGCTCGCGCAATTGGCTGGGAATCATCTGACCGTCGCCGACCGCGATACTGGCCAGCACTTGTGGATAATCCGCTTCGGCGCCGGCTGCGGCCAATTTGGTTGCCATGTTGACCAAGGTGGAGACCGGCGCCAATCCATCGGCGGCCGCGAAGCCTGGAATTTTCGCCAGCATTTGCTCCAGCAGTGAGGTGCCCGAACGAGCAAACCCCAGTAAAAAAACCGGCTGTGGACCATCGCTGGGCGCCGCGCGGGGCAGGGCGAGCATCTGGTCGGCGGTAAAAAATGCTTTGCAAGCTTCGGCTTTTTGCAAAAATGCCGAAGGTTCATAGCGCTGACCATAACGGTCCCGCTGCATTTGCTTGCCCGTAGCAAACGCGCTTACCGCATCAGTAATCCGTCCTAGCCGTTGCGCCGCCTGGCCACGCGCCGCCAACTCCGGCGGCAGCAGCTCTGCCAGAGGCCCATCCAGCCGGGTGATCACCGCATCGAACTGCTCGTCTTGCAAATCCATCAAGGCGCGCAGCAGCCGTAATGTGCGATCGTTTGGCCACGTGGTCAGCGCCTTGTCCAGCAATGCCACCGCCTGCGTTAATCGGCCGCGCCCGGCTTCCACTTGAGCAAAGCCACCAATGCCGCGTGGGTTATCGGGGCGGATTGCCAGCGCCTGCTCATAAACCCCCGCCGCCTCATCCAGCCGCCCTTGCAGCTTCAAGTTCCAGGCCAAATTTGCCAGCACCGTGCCATCATCGCGTCCCAGCAGCCGCATGGCGGTACGGTAGTGCAGTTCACCGGCATGCACTTGTCCGGTTTCAGTCAGCACCACTCCCATGACATGATGCGTATTGGCATCCCGCGGGCTGAGCTTGACCGCCTCCCGCGCTGCCGCCTCGGCATCGGCATGGCGGCCTTGGGCCACCAGCATTTGTGCCAATTGCAAATGTGCCGCCGCCGCTACCGCGTTGCTTTCAGCCGGGATCGATGCCAGCCGCCGGGCCAGCGTTTCGGCTGGGCCGAGCTTGTTTTCCGCTCGCCTGATTTCAAACACCACCCGCAGGGCCGCCCGCAGGTTGGGGGCAATATCCAGAAGCTTAAGCGCCAGTGCCTCGGCTTCCCGGAATTTTTTTTCGTTGAACAGGGTGGTGGCCTCGACGGCCTTGGGGTTCAGTATCTCAAGCGAGGCGGCATCCGGCACAGCCGTAAAATCGGCACCGCAGCAACGGATCCGGCGCAGGCCACTGCCGCAGGCGCAAAGTTCAGTGTTCAACATTTGTTATAGCCGTCTCGCATATATGAATGTTACGAGTATGGCGTGCTTTGCCGCCCGCCACAACGCGCGGGAAACGCTAGGAAATTCAAGGTTTTGGCTAACGCAAATCATTCTTAATCAGCATTTTGCGGGTTGACCAAATGGTAGGGTACCGCCACATGGGCGATCGACAGGAGAGTGTTTCATGCGTGATTTTTCAGAATTATCCGAACGCGAGGTGCTTGCGCTGGCCATTGGGTCCGAAGAGGAAGATGGACGCATTTATAACGACATCGCCGAGCGCCTGCATGAGGATTATCCAGCCTCCGCTAATGTATTCAGCGAAATGGCGCTTGAGGAGAGCGAACACCGGCACAAATTGCTCGATTTGTACCAGCAGAAATTCGGCAGCCACATTCCGCTAATCCGCCGCCAGGACGTGCGCGGCTTCCTCACACGCAAGGCCGTCTGGCAGTTGCCCAAGCCCAGCATCGCCGATGTGCGCAGGCTGGCTGAGGGCATGGAGAAGGAAACCCAGAATTTTTACCGTCTGGCCGCCTCGCGCTCCACCGACCCTTCTATCCGTAAATTATTGGGCGATTTGGCCGAGGCTGAGCGTGAGCACGAGCACCGGGCCGATGAGTTACAGGCGAAAAACCTCACCGATAAAGCCCTGAAGTCCGAGGATGAAACCGCCGAGCGGCTGTTTGTTTTGCGTTATATCCAGCCTGGCCTGGTGGGGCTGATGGATGGGTCGGTTTCAACGCTGGCACCGATTTTCGCCGCAGCCTTCTCAACGGGTCACCCAATGGCCGCCTTCGTGGTGGGGCTGGCCGCCTCGCTGGGCGCGGGTATTTCCATGGGGTTCGCTGAAGCCTTGTCGGATGACGGCAGCCTCACCGGCCGAGGTACGCCGATTTACCGGGGCATCATTACCGGTGCCATGACCACATTGGGCGGCTTAGGGCATACGTTGCCGTTTTTGATCCCTCATCTAGCGACTGCCCTAACGGTAGCCATCTGCGTGGTGGTGGTGGAACTTTCGGTAATTTCCTGGATACGCTGGAAGTATATGGATACCTCGCCGATCCGCGCGACCCTGCAGGTGGCGCTGGGCGGCGCTCTAGTATTTGCTACCGGCGTGATTATCGGCAATGGTTGACGTATAGGTAACGTCAACCAAGGATCAACCATGTCTCTCCCGCAAGTGCTTCAGGGCCGGCTCAGCGTGCCGGTCATCGGCTCGCCTTTGTTCATCATCTCCAACCCCGACCTAGTGGTTGCCCAATGCATCGCGGGGGTGGTGGGGTCCTTCCCGGCGCTGAATGCCCGCCCAAAGGAAAAGCTCGAGGACTGGTTCATCAAAATCACGCAGGCTCTGGCGGCATGGGATGCCGCTCACCCTGGCCAGCCCGCAGCACCCTATGCGGTCAACCAGATCGTGCATCGCTCGAACGAGCGGTTGCTGCATGATGTTGAGCTTTGCATGAAATACAAGGCACCGATTGTGATCACCTCGCTCGGTGCTCGTACCGATGTTTATGATGCCGTGCATTCCTACGGCGGCATCGTGCTGCACGACATCATCAGCAATGAATTTGCCAAAAAAGCCATCGACAAAGGCGCTGATGGCCTGATTGCTGTTGCCGCTGGGGCAGGGGGGCACGCTGGCGTTATTTCACCCTTCGCTCTAGTGCAGGAAATCCGTGAATGGTTTGACGGCCCGATCGCGCTCGCCGGCGCCATCGCCAATGGCGGCGCGGTGCTGGCCGCACAAGCTTGCGGGGCCGATCTTGCCTATATCGGCTCGGCTTTCATCGCTACCGAGGAAGCCAACGCCCCGGCGGCCTATAAGCAGGCCATCGTTGATGGTTACGCCAATGATATTGTCTATTCCAACCTGTTCACCGGCGTGCATGGCAACTACCTCAAACCCAGCATCCGGGCAGCCGGGCTGGACCCTGATCATCTGCCGGACGGTGACCTTTCCACGATGAACTTTCATGAAGGCAATACCAAAGCCTGGAAGGACATCTGGGGATCGGGCCAGGGCATCGGTGCGGTGAAATCTGTCACCACCACGGCTGAACTGGTGGCGCGGTTGACCCGCGAATATGCGGCGGCGATGGCGCGGCTGGAGAGCTTGCAAAGCTAAATCCGCTTCTGCGCAAGGTGCGGTTGTGCTAGCGTATCATCAACCGGAGTGATGATATGCGCGTCCGAAAAACGAATTCCATAACGCCTGAGGGGAAATCCGCGCAGGAGTTGAGTTCGGTTGCGTTCCTATCAAATCCGCTGTGGAATTTTTCCGGAACCTTGTCTTCCGGTGTGTCGCTGCAGGCCGATATTGGCTTCAACTTCAGTCTCGCCGCACCAGCCCAATTGGATTACGGGAGTGCACCGGCAGTATCCCCGTCCTTTGCCTCAGTGGTTTCGTCTGACCGGCCGATTCTCGAAGGTGCCATCGTAGCGAATTCATCGTATGGGGCATCGTCCACTGCCTTGAACGTTGCCGCCGCGGTCACAGAATATGCCAGCGCCACTGGCGGTGTTTTGAATGGCGCCGGCCTGAAGATCGGCATTTTATCGGATAGCTTCAATGTCAATGGCGGTGAGGCGGCCGCCATAGCCGGGGGCTACTTGCCAGCCGCCAACATGATCGACATCGTCAAGGAAGGGCCGGCCGGCAGCACCGATGAAGGCATGGCGATGGCTGAGCTTATTCATGCTGTAGCTCCCGGTGCTCAGATTTATTTTTACACGGCGTTTGATAGCGAAGCTGATTTTGCTAACGGCATCACCACGCTGGCATCGCTGGGGTGCAGCGTCATTGTTGATGACGTTGCCTATGGGGATGAGCCGTTTTACCAAAACTCCGGCACCATCACCCAGGCGATTGAAAATGCTGTCGCCAGCGGCGTGAATTATTTCACCGCTGCGGGGAACGGCTCGAATAATTTCTACGAGCAAGCGTTCACGCCAATTGCGGGCGGATTCAATCTGCCCGGTATTGGCACTGAAGTGACCGATAACGTCTCGGGTGGTTCACCATATGAGGCGGTTTCACTGGGCACCGGTGCTTATCTTGATTTCACGCTGCAGTGGACACAGCCGTTTGGCGCGAATGCCTATGATCTTGGTGTGGGACTGTATCGTTATAACAGCTTCACACACAGCTACACGCTGGTTGATAATTTCACCACGGGTGGCCCCACCACAGACCCAATTCTCTCTGTGCAAACCACCGAGTTTGTCAGCGCCGGTACTTATTATCTGGCGTTTTATGAAACAAATGGCGCTCCGATAACGCCTGGTGAGTTCAAGCTGATTTTTTTTCAGGACAGTAACGCCACCATCACTGGCATCGGGGCAGGGGTTGGTTCCGGCGCGGTGTTTGGCCATGAACTGGCGGTCGGCGCCAATGCCGTCGCGGCGGTGGGAGTCACTAACACACCTTCGCAAGGTGTCTCCCCGCCGGTGGTTGAATCATTCAGCGATTACGGGCCTGGAAAGACATATATCAACGCAGGCGGCACCATACTCACCACGCCGGTCGTCGATAATTCGCCAGCTTTTGCCGCCCCCGATGGCTCGGCCACCACCATATTCGATCCGTTTGACGGCACCTCCGCCGCTGCGCCGAATGCTGCCGCTGTCTCATTGCTCATGCTGCAAGCTGATGGCCGGTTGCAGACCAAGCAGGTGACATATCTGCTGGAGCGCTCGGCCATCCCCACCGCCAGCACGCTCAACGGCGGGGCCGGGCTGATCCAGGCCAACGTGGCGGTCGCGGGCGCCATTACCGCTTCCAACACCCCGATCTGGACTGCCCAAGGTGGTTCCGATTTGTGGTCGCTGGCGGCCAACTGGTCGGACAACCTAGTGCCGGGTGCCACCAGCGCGGTGCAAATTACTGATGGGTTGGGTCTGTTCACCAGCACCTATGCCGTCATCGATAATATTGGCTTGGATAGCATCACCTCGCTGCTGGTGGACGGCAGCAGCTTCACCGGCGCCATCCCCGATTTGACTATCCAGGCCGCCGATACGCTCAGCACCGGCAATTTGACCCTGGGCAACGGCACTATCGATGTGCTGGGTGCATTGCTTGATACCGGCGCCCTGGTGGCGGGCAGTGCGGCTGGCACCATTATTCTGGGCGCACAAAGCGAATTGCTGGTCGGCAGTTCGTTAGCTGCCGAGACAATTGATTTCAGCGGCACCAGCAGCGAGCTAGTTTTAAGCACCGCCAGCAGCGGCACCTTGCAATCTGGCCTTGCTGCCACCATCAATAATTTCATCGCCGGTGACAGTATTGACCTCTCCGGCCTGGCGGAGTCCCTGGTCAGTTCCATCCACACATCCGGCTCGGAAATTCTGCTTGAGAACGCCACCGGAACAATTCTGGCGCAGCTTGATATCACTGGCCAGACCCTAAGTGTGATCAGCTTCAGCCGCGATAGCTCCGGCGGTACCGTGCTGGCTGATAACGCCTGCTTTTGTGCCGGCACCCGTATCCTTACCACGCGCGGCGATATTGCCGTCGAAACCTTAAAAATTGGCGATGAAGTCATCACCTGCAATGGCGATACCGCGCCGGTGCGCTGGATCGGCTACCGGCATTTGGATATCTCACGCCATATTTGCCCTGCAAAGGTTCAACCCATCTGCATCAACGCCGATGCCCTGGCCGAGGGCGTGCCGAGCCGCGATTTATATCTCTCGCCTGACCACGCCATTTATCACGACGGTTTCCTGGTTCCCGCCAAGGCGCTGGTGAATGGCGCCAACATTACCCAGGTCATCCGCCGCCATGTCACCTATTACCATGTCGAACTCGAGGAGCACGCCGTGCTGTTTGCCGAGCATCTGCCCGCCGAAAGCTATCTCGACACCGGCAACCGCGACTGCTTCGAGAACAGTTGCGGTGCTTTACAACTGCACCCGGATTTTGCCCAGGATTACCGCGAGCGAAACTCCTGCGGCATTTTTATCGAAACCGGACCGGTGGTTGCCTCGCTGCGTGACCGCGCCAAGGCGCGTCATCGGCTCACCACAGCAGCGAGGCTATCACGCTTTGTTTAAGAAACCGGGTCGATCCAGCCGATATGCCCATCAGGACGGCGATAGATCACATTCAGCTGGTTGTTCTTTTCGTTACGGAACATCATCACCTGCTGAAATGCCAGATCAAGCCGCATCACCGCGTCGCGCACCGTCAGGGTTTCAATCAAGGTGTCCGATTCCGCGATGATGGTGGCGTGCAGCGCATCGGGCTCCGCCGCATGCCCGTTCATTACCTTCGCCGGTTCAATTTCAATATCCTCATCGCGCAGGATATATTGCTTGCCGGGCTCTTGTTTGACCGGCGGCGCGATATCGCGCGCATGGTCATTCACCCGGCGGCGGTAGCGGCGCAGCCGCTTGGCGATATGCTCCGCCGCATCATCAAACGCCGCACGTGCATCGCCGGCCTCACCCTCACCGCGCACCGTCACGCCGCGACCGGCATGCACGTTGATATCGCAAGTGAAGAAACTTCGTGCCTTGCTGAAGGTCACGTTGGCTTGCAGCGCGTGGTCAAAATATTTGTTGGTGATGACATCCAGATGATCCGAGACGTGTACCCGCAGGGCATCGGATAATTCCACCTGCTTACCAGAAACCGTGAGCTGCATTTTTCTTACTCCTTTGGTCTACAAGTTCCGGCTGTATTTTACCGCTTTGGCTTTGTGCCCCTTGCGGGGTCTTGAGCCTGACGGCTGGGGGTCAAGCCGGCGTAACCTCAAGCTGCCGACAATTTCTCCCGTTTGCGCTGCGCCGAACCGGGAATGCGTAGCGCTTCCCGGTATTTGGCCACGGTACGCCGTGCTATGTCTATGCCTTCTTTTTGTAATATCTGTGCAACCGCGTCATCTGACAGAATTAGCCGGGTTTCTTCGGCGGCAATTAACGCCTGCACCCGGTGGCGGACGGTCTCGGCGCTATGAGTTTCGCCGTTGGCGCCTGCAATGGCGGTGGTGAAGAAGAATTTCATCTCGAAAATGCCGCGCGGCGTGGCGATCGATTTGTTTGAGGTCACCCGGCTGACCGTGCTTTCATGCAGTTCCACCTCGGCTGCTATGTCGCGCAGGGTGAGCGGGCGCAGGTGGCTGATACCATGCCGGAAAAATCCCTCTTGGCGCCGCACGATCTCACCGGAGACCCGTAAAATCGTCTGAGCACGGGATTCCAGGGCTTTTACCAGCCAGGTGGCACCCTGCAACTGTTCGGAGAGAAAACTCTTGGTCTCGCGCGAGGCCGAGGCCGCCATTTTGGCGTGAAACCCGCGCCGGATCAGCAGACGCGGCATGGTTTCGGGGTTAATCTCCAGCATCCAATCGCTGGTCCCTTCAGCGGTGATCGGCATTGGCCGCATCAGAACATCGGGGATCAACGGGCGGATCGGCTCGATGTCATATTGCGCACCGGGCTTGGGGTCGAGCCGCTTCAACTCGGCGATCATGTCCGCCATGTCGGCGGCGTCCACGCCGCAGCGCTCCATCAACCCGCGCATATCCCGCCGTGCCAGCAGTTCCAGATGCTCGAGCAGGGCCGCCATGGCGGGATCATAGCGGTTTTTCTCTTGCAGTTGCACGGCCAGACATTCGCGCAAATCCAGGGCAAAAATCCCCGTCGGATCAAACCGCAGCATTTTTTGCCGGACCGCCTCAAGCAGCACAAATTCAACGCCCAGCCGCGCGGCAATAGCCTCCGGCGGCTCTGCCAGACGTCCGGCGCCATCCAGCGCCGCGATCAGGGCGGTGGCGACGATGCGTTCCTTCTGAGAGGTAAAAGCCAGCCGCGCCTGCTGTTCAAGCTGCTCGCGCAGATTCGGTTTCCGCTCGGCCAGGCTATCAATCAGGCTCCAGCCGTCATCATCCTCGCCGCCGCCATTATACATTCCACCGCCATCCGAGACGGTGCCGGCGTCATAGCTATTGGTGGTGTCGATATCGAGCGGCGCCTCACCAGTGCCCGGTAACATGCCGGAAGCGGCAAAGCTGGCGGTGTCGGTGGTTTCGGAGGCCGCCGCGAGCATGGCCACCGGTTCCAGCATGGGGCCGGGATCGATGGTGACGTCAGCATGGGCCAGCAGAGGGTTTTTCAGCAGTTCGTCTTCGATAAACTGGCTGGCCTCGATATTGGAATATTGCAAAAGCTGAATGGCCTGCCGCAGTTGCGGCGTCATCACCAAAGACTGCGATTGCCGCAGATCGAGACGGGGACCAATGGACATGGCCTATTGGTAACGCAAATTTACCCAATGACCAATGTTTTTTGGCCCGAATCATGCATGTCAAGTAGAGAAATTTTCGCGCTGACGTTATTTAGCAGCAGATTTTTATAAAATTACTTTATAGTCAGCAAGTTATAAAATTTTTCTAGAAATCAAATGAACTTTAAAGGCTGAATTTTTCGCCAAGGTAAACGCGCCGGACATCTTTATGAGCTACAACCTCGTCCGGAACGCCCTCCATCAGTACCTGTCCGTCGTGCATAATGTATGCCCGGTCGATAATCTCGAGCGTCTCACGCACGTTGTGGTCGGTGATCAGAACCCCCAGGCCGCGATGCTTCAGATGAGAAACCAGATCACGAATTTCACCCACGGCGATCGGGTCAATACCGGCCAAGGGTTCGTCAAGAAGAATATAGTTAGGGCCAGTCGCCAATGCGCGGGCGATCTCCACACGCCGCCGCTCACCGCCGGAAAGCGCCAAGGCCGGGGTGCGGCGCAGGTGCGAAATTCCAAACTCGGCCAGCAGGGCATCCAGCATCGCCTCGCGCCGGTCGCGCTCAGGTTCCACCACATCGAGCGCTGCCATGATATTCTGCTCAACGGTCAGGCCACGGAACACGCTGGCCTCCTGCGGCAGGTAGCCGATGCCAAGCCGGGCCCGGCGGTACATCGGCAGGCTGGAGATTTCGGTGCCATCCAGCGTGATGGTGCCACCATCAGACTGGATCAGTCCGACCAGCATGTAGAAGGTGGTAGTCTTGCCGGCGCCATTGGGGCCAAGCAGCCCCACCGCCTCGCCCCGGCGCACTGCAATTGAGACATTGCGCACAACCGGACGCTTCTTGAACTGCTTGCCAAGGCCACGGGCCACCAGCCCGCCCTGAGAATGGATGACCTTGAAATTTTCGCTCACTTGCTAGCCGGCGGTGCGCTGCTGGGTGTCACGGTGCCGGCTACCTGTCCGCCAGGGGCCGCCAGCAAGGTGGCGATACCGGTGCGCATATTCACCAGCGCATCGCTGCCGTTCAACTGGTTCGGTCCGCTGATGATATGAACATTGCCGCCTAGCCGCGCCACGTCGGGGTCTGGCAGATAGACGCCGGAATTACCGGTGGCGGTCTGGTTGGGCGTACGGATAACAACATGGCCGATGGCATCAACCTTCTGCAGTTTGCCGGCCTGACCCAGCATATCCGGGGTTTTATCGCTCTTGGCGCTTGGCGCCGGCGCGGTTTTTCCAGCTGGTGGCGGCGCCAGATAGCCAATGATGGTATCAGCGGCAATCGAGCGGCCGTCATCGGCCACGATCAGCGCATTACCACGTGCGATCGCCTGCCGCTTGACGGAGTAATACTCAATTGAGTCCTTGGCCGTGATCACATCATGCGGGGTGGTCAGCTTCAAATGCTGGCCGGTCAGCACCAGCACCGCATCATCCATATTATAGACTGCATGATCGCCGAAGGCATTATCGGTGGGGGTGGAAATATGAACGTTGCCAATGGCTTCCAGCTCGTAAATTTCGGAATTTCCGTTGTTCAGCACCGATTCAGGATCACTTGCCGGTGCTGGAACGGCTGGCGTGCCTGCGGCTGGCGTCGCGCTGGCTTTTTTGCGGTAATGCGCAATCAACCGGTCGGCCTGCACCGTCACATTGCCGCGCACCGCCTTTGCGTTGCCGGTGGCAATCACTTCCTGGTCAGTCTGGCGCCATTCAATGCCTTGGGTGGCGGTAATTTGAATCGGCGTCGGCGTACCCGAGACAGCCGGATCGCCAGCCTGTCCTTGCGCGTGCGCCGTGGCGATTGCCAATAACGAAAAACCGATCAGCCAGAATTTCATGGACCAGGCGCACCGCTGGTAGCGTTCAAATGCAATTGAGCGGGGCCGTTGAACACCACGTCCGCGCCGTGCTGAGTCAGGGTAAAGCCGCCCGCCGCATTCAGCGTGCCGAACGGGCCTTCTGCCTGCACAGGCGATGTTGAATTGGCATCGCCAAGCTTGAGATCGATATGGGCGTCGGGTGCCGTCATGCTGGTGCCGTCATTGCGGTACAAAATGACATTTCCCTTCAATCCCAAGGTCTGAAGCTTCTGGTTAAATAAGCCAGAGTCAGATTTCAGCATCATCCATGCGCCAGATGTTAACGTGATATCACCCTGCGGCTTTGCCAGTGCCACATCGTCGATGCCCTGGTCATGCGCGGCGTCGGCGGTCACGGTAAACGGCTGGCCGTGCTGATCGATGCCATGATACTTCGGATCGGACATGTCGGAGCCAGATGGCTGCGTGGTCGCCTGCACCTTATAGGTGACGCGGTCTGCCGCCGGTCCGGTTTTCAGGCCGGGCGCAATTGCCAGGGCCACCAGCAGCAAAGCCGCTGCTGCTGGCAATACCGCCTTGAAGATCGTTACGGTTTTGGAGCGGCGCGCCATGACGGCAATCGATTCCGGACTGCGGCGGCGGAAACTCTCCAGCATGCGCTCGCGCGCGGATTGTTGGGCCGGACTCATGCGAGCCCTGACCGTAAAAGATCGTGGATATGCAATATACCGTTCACCATTTGCTCCTCATCCACCACGAATAAGGCGGTAAAAGGGCGGGATGCCATGTTCATTTCACGTAACGCGTCTTCGGCCAGAGCTTCAGGACGGATGGTTCGGGGCGCGGCGTTCATAATCTGGTCAACGGTTTTGCCAAGAAGATCCGGCCCCATGTTGCGCCGTAAATCGCCGTCTGTCACGATGCCGAGTAGTTTACCGTTGGCGTCCACCACGGCCAGCGAACCAAAACGCTTGGCAGTCATGGTGATCAGGGCGCGGTCCATCGTGGTGCCAGGGGCTACTAGCGGCAATTCATCGCCGGAGTGCATTAAATCCCGTACCCGTTTGAGCCGCGCTCCCAGTTTGCCGCCTGGATGAATGTCGCGGAAATCCTTGGCCGAAAAACCCTTGCGGGCCAGCAGCGCCACCGCCAGCGCATCGCCCAGCGCCATCTGCATGGTGGTGCTGGTGGTCGGTGCCAGGCCAATCGGCCCGGCTTCTGGCGCATCCGGTAAAATCAGGGCGATATCCGCCGCCGTGCCAAGCGTGCTGGCAGCGCCGGCGGTGATGCCGATCAGCGCAATGCCGACACGGTGCGCGTGCGCGATGATCGCGCTCAACTCAGTGGCCTCGCCGGAATTCGACAGGGCCACGACCGCATCACCGGGAATAATCATGCCCAGATCACCGTGCGCCGCTTCGGCTGGATGCACGAACATGGCGGGCGTGCCGGTGGAGGATAGGGTTGCCGCAATTTTGCGCGCCACGTGGCCGGATTTGCCCATACCGGTGACAATCACCCGGCCCGATATTCCGAACAGGCACTGTACGGCCGCGCAAAAATTTTCACCCAGGCTAGCCGCCAGATCATTCAGCGCCGCCGCTTCGGTCAGCAGAACATCACGGGCAATCGCGAGATCGGTGGCTGGCAGATCAGTAGTGTCAGTCATGCCCGCAGTGCCCGTCTCCGGAGCGCGTGGTTGAGGGTCGCTGATCATCATGCTGGTTGTATGAACAGCCCATCACGCCGGGTCAACTCAGCCGATGGAAACCCTTTGTAACGCGTGTGTTCAGTGGTGGAACAGGTCAGGCTCGCCATAGCCGAGCAGATCCAACTGGCTCAGGGTAGGCAGAAATTCATAGGCCGCCTGCGCGATATGGCGGCGGTTTTCGCGAATCAACAAGCCTTCCAGTTTTTGCCAGATAGCATGCAGATACAGCACGTCCGAAGCCGCATAAGTGAGCTGTTCGGGCGTGAGATCAAGGCTGCCCCAGTCGCTGGTCTGCTGCTGTTTGGAGAGATCAACGCCGGCGAGGTCGCGGGCGAGATCCTTCAGCCCGTGCCGGTCGGTATAGGTGCGCACCAGCTTCGAGGCGATTTTGGTGCAAATAACCGGCGCTGTAATGACTCCCAAGCCGTTGTAAAGCGCTGCCACATCAAAACGGGCGAAGTGAAACAGTTTGGCGATTTTTGGGTTGCTCAGCAGTGCTTTTAGGTTCGGGCAGTCAGCGCCCTTGCCACCCAGCGAAGGTGGAATGATCTGCACCAGGTGCGCGGTACCATCGCCAGATGAAAGTTGCACCAGACATAGCCGGTCCCGGCGCGGGTCCAGCCCCATGGTTTCAGTATCGATCGCTACCATCGGCCCAAAATCGAGATGATCCGGCAGGTCGTGTTGATGCAGGTGGATTGTGCTGCCGCTCATGAAGATGATGCTCGCCATAAAGATATTTGAATTTCAAAAAATTTTGGTGCCCTGGAGAAGACTCGAACTTCCACGACCTTGCGATCGCTAGCACCTGAAGCTAGTGCGTCTACCAATTCCGCCACCAGGGCACCGTATTTTCGCAAACCATGAATGGCGTGCGAGAGCGCGATGTAGCGAGCGGCACGCGCAGCGTCAACTGTGCCTTGAGGCCATGCTTCCGGCGGCCTACAACAAAGCGATCGTGAAAAGGGATATCAGACGATGGTGATGGCTTCAGATAAGCGTAGAGTGGCGGCGGTTTTTGGCGGCTCCGGCTTCATTGGCCGCTACGTGGTCAGACATCTGGCGGCTCAGGGTTACATCGTACGGGTGGCGGTGCGCGATCCGGAGGCCGCTATAACGCTTAAGCCGATGGGCGAGGTGGGCCAGATTGTGCCGCTATATGCGCCGCTCAGCCGGGAAGCCCTGGTGGCCCGCGCTACCGACGGTGCTGAAGTGGTGGTCAACCTCACCGGGATCCTGGCCGAGTCCAAAAGCGGTGACTTTTACCGGGTGCATGCCGAAGGGGCAGGGCGTATTGCCCGGTTGGCAGCCAGCTCGGTGGCGCAGCATGTTATCCACATATCGGCCATCGGCGCTGATTTAGCGAGCGACAGCGACTATGCACGCAGCAAGGCACAAGGCGAGGACGCGGTGCGGGCGGCGTTTCCCTCGGCGGTGATCTTGCGCCCCTCCATCGTTTTCGGGGCTGAGGACGCGTTCTTCAACCGCTTCGCCGCGATGGCCGGCTTATCCCCGGTGATCCCGATCGTCTCAGGGCAAACAAAATTTCAACCAGTCTATGTTGGAGACGTCGCTGATGCCGTGCTGGCCGGCCTCAACCAGCCGAGTGCTGCGGGGTGCACTTTTGAACTCGGCGGCCCAGAGGTGAAAAGCTTCCGCGAATTAATTGAATATATGTTGCAGATCATCGGTAAATCCCGGCAGATTATCGACCTGCCGCTGGGGCTGGCGCGGTTCCAGGCCGCGATTCTGGAACGGCTGCCCGGCAAGCTGTTGACCCGCGATCAGATAAAACTGTTGCAGACTGATAATGTAGTGACGCTGGGTGCGTTGGACTTGGGTTCACTGAATATTGTGGCGACACCGATGAATATGGTCGTGCCGCGTTACTTGGCCCGCTATCACCAAGGTGGCAGAATTCGGCCAAAATATCAAATTTAGGTCCGTATCCGGACATTTTTTAAGGGGTATTTCGGAGGCCTACGCGCTTCTCCGTTGATTTTTGGTCTTATATACGGCAGTATAATTGCCTTAATATAGAAAAAACGCTGGTAATCCATAAAAAAGCGCGGTAAGACGCTGGTCTAATTTTCGCAGCGCACAATCGCGCGGCTTAAACACGCCGGAAGGAAGACACGCCATGGCTGAAAAGATGCTGCAATTTACTCATCTGGCGCAAAAAACGCCGGAGAAGCGGTCGATCAGCGAACGCGCGGCTGACTTTGAGGAGATTTACAAAAAATTCGATGCGCCCTCCGCCAAAGCGCAATCGAGCCGCTGCAGCCAGTGCGGTATCCCGTTCTGTTCAATCCATTGCCCACTCTCCAACAACATTCCCGATTGGTTGAAACTGACGGCTGAAGGGCGGCTGGAGGAGGCGTATGAGATTTCATCTGCCACTAATACCTTCCCCGAAATTTGCGGCCGTATCTGTCCGCAGGACCGGTTGTGCGAAGGTAATTGCGTCATTGAAAAAGGCTTTGAGAGCGTCACCATCGGCGCGGTCGAGCGTTACATCACCGATACCGCGTTTGAGAAAGGCTGGGTCAAACCGATTACCTGCATGCAGGAACTTACTTTTTCAGTTGGCATCATCGGTGCTGGTCCGGCCGGCTTGGCGGCGGCTGAAGCGTTGCGCCGGCAGGGTTATCAGGTCACTGTTTATGACCGGCACGACCGCGTCGGCGGGCTGCTTATTTACGGTATTCCCGGTTTCAAACTGGAGAAGGACATCGTGATCCGCCGCGCCAGGTGGCTGGCCGACGGCGGTGTAAAATTTGAATTGAACGCTGATATTGGAAGCAAAATTTCGTTCGCCGAATTGCGTGCCAAGCATGACGCCGTGCTGGTTGCGACAGGCGTTTATAAGCCGCGTGAAATCGGCGGCCCGGGGGCTGGCTTGCCGGGCATCGTTCCCGCGCTCGACTATCTCATTACCTCGAATCGTCAGGGGCTGGGTGACAGCGTGCCGGACTTTGATTCTGGCCTATTGAACGCCCACGGTAAAAAAGTGGTGGTAATCGGCGGCGGCGACACCGCGATGGATTGCGTCCGCACCGCAGTACGACAAGGCGCTGAATCGGTGACCTGCCTATACCGCCGTGACCGCGCCAATATGCCGGGCAGCTTGCGCGAAGTTGGCAATGCCGAGGATGAGGGTGTGATCTTCGAATGGCTGGCCGCACCTGAAGCTTTCCTGGGCGATGATAAGGTTACCGC
>JARLIK010000023.1 GCA_031291755.1 Acidocella sp.
CGCGGCGAAGCGTTCCTCATCTGCGGCTCGCGAATCGCCGCGCAGCATCGCGGTATCGGTATCGCCGGGGCACACCGCATTCACCCTTATCCCTTGCCGGGCATGGTCCGCCGCCAGTGAGCGTGTGAGCTGCACAATCGCGCCCTTGCTGGTGCCGTAAGCCAGCGCGTCATGGGCTGCCACCAGACCCCAGTCAGAGGCCACATTCACAATCACACCGGATTTTTGCGCGGCCATCACCGGCACCACGGCGCGGCAGAGGCGAAACACGGCGGTCACATTCACCGCCATGATCGTATCCCACTCAGCATCCGTGCAGGTGGCAACATCGCCGTTGAATAAAACTCCGGCGTTATTCACCAGCACATCCAGCCGGCCATGAATGCCAAGCGCCCATGTCACCAGCCTCTTAGCGGCCTTGGGAGCGGCAATATCCTGCGCTAAAAATTGCCCACCTAATTCCGCCGCCAAAGCCTTCCCCGCCGCCTCATTACGGCCCGTGAGCAGTAATTTCGCACCACGTTCGGTAAACAACCGGGCGGTGGCCATCCCGATACCGGCCGTGGCCCCGGTGATCAGCGCTACTTTGCCTGTCAGCATCACTCTAACCCCTTTGGAAAAACCTGTGTTAACAGGTTCCCCCAAAGCCGGTTTGACAATTCAGTCTAACAAAGCCTCAAAACCCACCCTCGAAGGCAATCTCAGCCAACGGCTTGCGCGATGATGGGAATTCACGGGCCTGCAAAAATTCTGGCAACTGGTCTTTTGGTCCCAATTTGCCAATGACGATTCCGGCCTCGATCCGATAATCCTCAGGCACCTTCAGCTCAGTGCGGATTTTATCGAACTCGATGCCCACCATCCCATGCGCGTGCCACCCCAGCATGGTGGCCTGCAGCGCCAGCGAACCCCAGGCGGCGCCCGCATCAAAGGAATGTGTATGTGAGGGCACCCGCGCATCCTTGCCCTGCACAGTCATGGTGGTTTCCGAGACCACAAAAATGATCGCCGAGGCGGTTTTGGCCCAGGATTGGTTGAATTCGTTCAGCAAATGCAAAAACTTGTCCCAATGGGCGTTATCGCGCGTTACGTACAAAAACCGCCAGGGCTGCGAATTGTAGGATGACGGTGCCCAACGCGCCGCTTCCAAAATGGTGAATAACACATCCTGCGGCATCGCTTCACCGGTAAATGATCGCGGCGACCAACGATCGAGAAATACCTGCGCGACAGGATGGTCGGCGACACGGGGGGTTGAACTGGACATCAATTAAGCGCTCCTAGCGAGGTTGTTATGCTTGATAAATGGTGATGACCCAAACCAAAATCAAAGCCAAACTTACGGCCGCCATTGCAGGTTCGGTGTAGAGGTTTAACGTTGAGGGTATAACAATTCGAGCGAGCCCTGATGAGCGATCTCCCCGTCAACGAATTTCGCGCCGTGCCCTTACAAGGTAGGCATGTGCAACTATTGCCGCTGCACCCCAGCCATCATGACGGGCTGGTGGAAGCGGTGCGGGACGGCGAATTATGGCGGCTGTGGTACACTGCTATCCCAGCGCCGGAGGGCATGGCGGCTGAAATCGAGCGGCGGCTGGGCCTGCAGCAAAAGGGCTCCATGGCGCCGTTCACCGTACTGGATGCTGACGGTAAAATCGCCGGGATGACCACCTATATGAATATTGATTCCACCCAGCGGCGGGTGGAAATCGGCTCGACCTGGTATGCCAAACGGGTGCAGAAAAGCCCCCTGAACACCGAGGCTAAATTGCTGCTGCTCGGCCATGCGTTCGAGACGCTGGGCTGCATCGCGGTGGAGTTCCGTACGCATTTCTTCAACCAGGCCAGCCGCCGCGCGATTGAGCGGCTGGGCGCCAAGCTGGACGGCATATTGCGCCAGCACCAGCGCACCAAGGACGGCTCGCTGCGCGATACCTGCGTTTACAGCATCATCGCGCCGGAATGGCCGACCGTGAAGATGCATCTGCAATGGCAACTGGAAAAGCCGCGCTGAAAGCTGCCCTGCGGTCCGATAATTGGACGGGCGGCGTTACGGTGCTATAGCGCCGCGCCACTACAGACGGTTCCCATGAACGAGTTGCCCACCAATCACCCTGCCCTGCTGCCCGCCGGCCTGCGCGACACGCTGCCGCCGGAGGCCGAGATCGAAGCAAAATCCGTTGAGACCATCATGGATTGCTTTGCCGCCCACGGGTACGCCCGGGTGAAAACCCCGCTGCTGGAGTTTGAAGACAGCCTGTTTGCCGGCTCGGGTGCCGCCACCGCCGAGCAAACCTTCCGGCTGATGGACCCGGAAAGCCAGCGCATGATGGGGCTGCGGGCCGATACCACCCCGCAAATTGGCCGGGTTGCCGCCACCCGCCTGGGTTCGGCCCCACGCCCGCTGCGTCTGGCCTATGCCGGGCAGTGCCTGCGGGTGCGCGGCTCGCATTTGCAGCCGGAGCGCCAGATTGCCCAGGCCGGGATCGAGCTGATCGGCGTGGATGCCGCCGAGGCGGACGCTGAAATCATCCTCACCGCCGCTGAGGCGCTGGCCGCCGTGGGCCTGCATCATATCAGCTTTGACCTAACCATCCCGCATCTGGTGCTGCAATTGCTCGATGCCGATGTGGACCCCGCCCTCACCCGCGCTTTGGACCGCAAGGACAGCGCCGCCGTTGCCCAGCTTGGCGGCACCCATACGGCGTTGCTGCTGCAATTGCTGGAAGCCTCCGGCACCGCCGCCCGCGCGATTCCGGCTTTGCTGGCGATCGACCTGCCCCCCGCCGCGCGTGCCCATGCCGAGCGGATGGCGCAAACGGTGGCCGCCGTGGCCGCGCATAAGCCCGATTTAGCCCTCACCATCGACCCGGTGGAGTTCCGTGGCTACCGCTACCATACCGGCATTTGCTTCACGGTGTTTGCCTCGGGCGAACAGGCCGAACTAGGCCGGGGCGGTCGCTATATGTGCGGCGATACCGAACCCGCAACCGGCATTACCTTATACCCCGACACCATCGTGCAGGTGGCTCCAGCACCCGCCCTACGGCCGCGCATCTATTTGCCGTTCGGCACCAGCCCGGCGATCGCCGCCACCTTCCGGGCGCAGAATTTCGCCACCATACCCGGCCTGGCCGCGGTTGCCTCGGCCACCGGCGAGGCCGCAAGGTTGGGCTGCAAATATGTATTTTTTAACGGCGACATCCATGCCGTCTCAGGGACCAAATAAATGACAAACGTGACCATCATCGGAGCGCAGTGGGGCGACGAAGGCAAAGGCAAGGTCGTCGATTGGCTGGCCAGCCGCGCCGACATCGTGGTGCGCTTCCAGGGCGGGCATAATGCCGGGCATACGCTGGTGGTCGGCAATGAGACCTACAAGCTCTCGCTGCTGCCCTCAGGGCTGGTGCGCGGCAAATTGGGCATCATCGGCAATGGCGTGGTGATCGACCCGGCCGCACTCCTGGCCGAGATCGACCGCGTGACCGCACAAGGCTTGCTGGTATCGCCGGAGACCTTGCGGATTGCTGATAATGCCATCCTAATTCTCCCGCTGCATGCCGCCATCGACAGCGCCCGTGAAACCGCCCGGGGCGAGCGTAAAATCGGCACCACCGGCCGCGGCATTGGCCCGGCCTATGAGGATAAAGTGGCGCGGCGCGCCATTCGGGTGTGTGATCTGGCCGAGCCGGAAACCCTCGCCGCCAAGCTTGACGAGCTTTTGCTCCACCACAACACGCTGCTGGCCGGGTTGGGCGCGCCAACCTTCAATAAGGAAGAACTGCTGGCCAGCCTGCTGGCTTTGGCGCCGCGCATTCTGCCCTACGCCGAGCCGGTATGGGAGCGCCTCGCCATCGCCAAACGCGCCGGGGAGCGCATTTTGTTTGAAGGCGCACAGGCCGTGATGCTGGATGTGGACCACGGCACCTACCCGTTTGTTACCTCCTCCAACACCGTGGCGGGCACGGCGGCTTCCGGCTCCGGCGTTGGCCCCGGCACTGTGGGGCGCGTACTCGGCATCGCCAAAGCCTATTGCACCCGTGTTGGCTCCGGCCCGTTCCCGACCGAACTGCATGACGATACCGGCCGCCTGCTCGGTGAGCGTGGCCATGAGTTTGGCACGGTGACAGGCCGCAAGCGCCGCTGCGGCTGGTTTGACGCCGCTTTGGTGCGCCAAGCCGTGAAGGTCGGCGGGATCGACGGGATCGCGCTGACCAAGCTCGACGTGCTGGACGGCTTCGCTGAGCTGCGGATCGGCGTTGGCTACACCATCAACGGCAAGGCCTATAAACATCTGCCCGCCGGGGTTGCCGCCCAAGCCGCCGCCACACCGATTTATGAAACCCTCGAAGGCTGGTCCGGCTCCACCCGGGGTGCCCGCACCTGGGCGGATTTGCCGGCGCAGGCGATCAAATACGTCAAGCATATCGAGGAACTCATCGAAGCCCCGGTGACCTTGCTCTCCACCAGCCCGGAACGCGACGACACGATTTTGATGCAAGACCCGTTCGCGGATTGAACGGCCAAACAATGAGCACGAGGCAGCGGGTTCTTATTACGGGGGGTGCTTCCGGCATTGGCCGCGCCACCGCTGAGCGCTGCTTGGCGGATGGTTACGAGGTCATCATCATCGACCGTGAAGGCGACGGGATCATTGCCGATTTATCTGATGCGTCCGCCACGCTCGCAGCCCTTGAAACGGCGTTGCAGGGCGGGCCGATTACGCGGCTGGTGAATAACGTAGGGATTGTGCGGCCCGGACGCATTGAGGACCAAACTCTGGCCGACCTGGACGCTGCCGTATCGCTGAATGTCCGCTGCGCGTTGCAATGCGTGCAAGCCTTGCTGCCCGGCATGAAAGCCGCAGGGTTTGGACGAATTGTTAATATCTCGTCGCGGGCGGCGTTGGGTAAGGAGATGCGCACCGTTTATGCGGCAACCAAGGCCGCGCTGATCGGCATGGTGAAAGTTTGGGCGCTGGAACTTGGGGAGCACGGCATCACTGCCAACGCGATCGGCCCTGGCCCCATCCGCACACCATTGTTTGAAAAAGCCAACCCACCGGACAGCCCGCTGACACAAGCCATCATCAAGGGCATTCCTGTGCGGCGTATGGGCGAGCCCGAGGACATCGCCCATGCGGTTGCGTTTTTACTTGATGCCTGCAGCGGCTTTATAACCGGCCAGACACTTTACGTGTGCGGCGGCATGACCGTGGGCGCCGCCAGCAGCTAAATTATTTAGCCGCCGCCACAGCCCGTTTTGCCATAACGCCCACCAGATGCGCCCGGTAGGCTGCGCTGCCGTGGATATCAGCGTTCATGTCACCAACTGGCGTGGCGATGCCGTTCAACGCATCCGGGGTGAATGACTTTGCCAATGCCGCCTCGAATGCCGCATGGCGGAATACGCCGTTCTGGCCGGCACCAGTCACCGCAACCCGCACGCCGCCTGCGGTTTTGGCAACAAACACGCCCACCATGGCGTAGCGCGACGCCGGGTTGGCGAATTTCGCGTAGGCAGCTTTTTCAGGAATCGGGAACTGTACTTCGGTGATGATCTCACCGGGATTCAGCGCTGTGGTGAACATGCCCTGGAAATAATCATCGGTGGCAATGCTGCGCTCGTTGGTTTTGATGGTGGCACCCAAAGCCAGCACCGCAGAAGGGTAGCAGGCCGAGGGGTCATTATTGGCGAGCGAGCCGCCGATGGTGCCACGGTAACGCACCTGCCGGTCACCGATGTTGCCAGCAAGCTCAGCCAGCGCCGGAATGGCTTTTTTCACATCAGCTGAGGCCGCCACGCTCCCGTGCGGGGTCATCGCCCCAATCATCAGCTTGCCACCTTCAAGTTTGATATAATTCAAACCAAGGGCGGAGAGATCAACCACGGTTGAGGGCTTGTTAAGCCGCTGCTTGAGTACCGGGATGAAGGTCATGCCGCCGGCCAGCGCTTTGGCCTCGGCATCAGCGCCCAGCGCCTTCGCGGCATCGGCGAGGCTGGCAGGTTTGGCATAAGTGAAATCATACATGGTTGCGCTCCTTACTCGGCTGCCATTTTCGGATGATAGGCGTCGATCAACGCCCAGATTTTAGCGGGCGTGGCCGGCATGTCGACATGCCGCACACCATAATCGCGCAGCGCATCCACCACCGCATTGATCACCGCTGGGGGTGAGCCAATGGCTCCCACTTCGCCAACACCCTTCGAGCCCAGCGGGTTGTGAGTGCACAGCGTGACCTCCATCCCCACTGAGATATTAGGAATATCATCAGCCCGCGGCATGGTGTAATCCATCATCGAGCCGGAGAGTAACTGCCCGCTCTCATCATAGATCGCGTGCTCCAGCAGCGCCTGGCCGATACCCTGCGCGATGCCGCCTTGCACCTGACCCTCCACGATCATCGGGTTGATCACCCGGCCGATGTCATCGACCGCCGTGAAGCTGATCATACTGACCGTGCCGGTATCGGGGTCGATCTCCACCTCAGCGATATGGCAGCCACCCGGATAGGTGAAGTTTTTCGGGTCATAAAACGCGGTCTCTTCAAGCCCAGGCTCCAGCTCCTCGATCGGGTAGTTGTGCGGCACATAAGCCGTGAGCGCAATTTCGCCGAAGGTTTTGGCTTTATCGGTGCCCACCACTGAGAATTTGCCATCCTTGAATTCGATGTCATGCACATCGGCTTCCATCAGATGTGCGGCGATTTTTTTGCCCTTGTCGATAATTTTATCCATGGCTTTCACCATTGCCGAACCACCGACCGAGAGCGAGCGGCTGCCATAGGTGCCCATACCGAACGGCACCTTGCCAGTATCGCCATGCACGATGTCGATCATGTCATGCGCAACACCAAGCTGCTCCGACACCAACTGCGCGAAGGTGGTCTCATGCCCCTGGCCATGGCTATGCGCACCGGTAAACACCGTGACACTGCCGGTAGGATGCACGCGGATGTTAGCGACCTCATACAAGCCGGCGCGGGCACCGAGTGCGCCCGCCACCGCGGAGGGCGCAATGCCGCAGGCTTCGACGTAGGTTGAAATACCAATGCCACGCAGCTTGCCTTTGGCAGCCGATGCCTTGCGGCGGGCTTCAAACCCGGCATAGTCGGCGGCCTTCAAACAGCCATCAAAGGTGGCCATGTAATCACCGCTGTCATATTGCAAAGCGATTGGTGTTTGATACGGGAACGCCTCCTTCGGGATGAAATTCTTTTTACGGATTTCCACTCTGTCCATGTTCATCTCACGCGCCGCCACATCGACGATGCGCTCCAGCAGGAACGTCGCCTCCGGTCGGCCTGCACCGCGGTACGCATCCACCGGCACGGTGTTGGTGAACACGGCTTTCACCTCAGCATAAATCGCCGGGGTTTTATAAACGCCCGCCAGCAGGGTGGCCGAAAGATAGGTGGGGACCGACGGCGCGAAGGTGGAAAGATACGCGCCCATATTCGCCTGGGTATTCACTTTCAGCGCCAGAAAATGCCCTTCGGCATCGAGCGCCAATTCGGCGGTGGAAATATGATCACGTCCATGCGCGTCAGTGATGAAGGCTTCGGTGCGGTCAGCGGTCCATTTGATCGGCCGCTTCACCTTGCCCGCCGCCCAGGTGAGAGCGGCTTCCTCGGCATAATGGAAAATTTTCGAGCCAAAACCACCGCCCACATCAGGGGCTACCACCCGCAGTTTATGCTCGGGGATGGAGAGCACAAACGCGCCCATCAGCAGCCGGATCACATGCGGGTTCTGGCTGGTGGTGTAGAGCGTATATTCACCCGATGACACATCGTAATCACCAATCGCGGCACGAGGCTCCATGGCGTTGGGCACCAGCCGGTTATTCACCAGATCCAGCCGCACGATTTTATGCGCCTTGGCAAAACCCGCTTCAACAGCGGCTTTGTCACCGATATGCCAATCGAAGCAGATATTGCCAGCCGCTTCATCATGCACCAGCGGCGCACCGGCGGCCAAAGCCGCGGTCAGGCCGGCCACAGCAGGCAGCGTTTCAATGTCCAGAATAATCGCCTCGGCAGCGTCCTTGGCCTGCTGTTTGGTCTCAGCCACCACCATCGCAATCGGATCACCGACATGGCGCACTTTCCCGGCGGCCAGCACCGGGTGCCGCGGCTCCACCATCGGTGTGCCATCCTTGCTATGAATTTGCCAGCCGCAGGGAATACCGCCAACACCGGTGAAATCATCGCCGGTGAAAATCGCCACCACGCCGGGCATTTTTAGTGCTGCACTGATATCAACCTTGTTGAGTTTCCCATGCGGCACATCCGAGCGCAGGAAATGCGCGAAGGTCTGACCCGGACGATTCATATCGTCCACATAATTACCGCGCCCGGAGAGAAACCTAAGGTCTTCCTTGCGTTTAACCGAAGCACCGATGCCATCAACAACCATGTTCGTTTCCTTTTTTTATGGGACGCATTTTGGGAGCTAGGGACGCCATGGAATTTGTCACCCCACAGCGCCGCCTTAAATTTTACTCAGCCGCGACGGGCAAAGCCTTGTTGTGCATCAGCGGCCAGGCGGCGGCGATGGCTTTGACGATGTTGTGATACCCGGTGCAGCGGCACAGATTACCCTCCAGCCCATGCCGGATTTGCTCTTCGCTCAAACCTTCCGGGTGGGTCTCCACCAGATCGATGGCGCTCATCACCATGCCGGGCGTGCAGTAGCCGCATTGCAGGGCATGGTATTCCCGAAACATCGCCTGCATCGGGTGCAAACTGCCATCGGCATTCACCAAGCCTTCGATCGTCAGCACGTTGGCGCCGTCCGCCTGCACCGCCAGCATGGTGCAAGACTTCACCGACATGCCATCAACCTGCACCGTGCAGGCGCCGCACTGGCTGGTGTCACACCCTACATGGGTGCCGGTGAGGTGCAGTTTATCACGCAGCAATTCCACCAATAAGGTGCGGGCTTCAACGGTCGCAGATGCTGGTTTGCCGTTCACGGTGAGACTGATCTGGGGCACTTGAACCTCCGTAATTTTTTGAGAACTGGTGGGGCCATCTGAACCGGGGTTGCCGTTCACGTCAAGCCACACGGTCAGATGGTGTAAGCCGCCCCCTTGCCGGTACGGCAATCGTTAGCTACCGCATCTGGCATGATTGAAAAAACCTCATCCGGCTGGCTGGGAATGCAATGGAACCGGCTGGCCGCGGCGGCGGCGCGGTTGAATATCAGTGAGGATTTCATCCGCTTCGGCGTGGTCGGCACTATGGGTTTTTGCTGGGATACCGCCACAGTTTACGCACTCAAGGGTTTTATCAATCTCTACGCCGCCGGGGCTGCCGGATTTTTCGTGGCAGCCACCGCCAACTGGGCGGCCAACCGGTTCTGGACCTTTGCCCACAAGGACCACGGCGCCATGCATGTGCAATGGGCGAAATTTCTGGCCGCCAACGCCGTGGGGTTTGTGTTCAATCGTGGCAGTTTTTTCATTTTGATCACGGTGAGTTTATTATGCCGGCGCCAACCGGTGTACGCCATCATCACCGGGTCATTCGCCGGGTTGACGTTCAATTATTTCCTTTCCAAGCGGTATGTTTTCACCTAAATCAACCTAAAGATGTATTGAGGTTGATTTGTCCCAAGTTCCCGAGCTTGCCGGTGGCCCTCCCCCGCCGCAAGCGGCCTATGATGCTGATATCATTATCCTCACCATCAGCCGGATTCCCGAAACCATCGAGGCCGTGCGTTCCGCCTGCCGCCAGACCGGCCTGGGCGTGCATGTCAGCGTACTCGACCAAGGCTCGCCCGAGGCCGAATTTCAAATGCTTGCCGCCGCATTGCAAGGCGAGGCCCGTATTTCGCTGTACCGAAGTTTTGTAAATCTTGGCGTGGCGGGGGGGCGGAATTTTCTGGCGCAACAGGGTAATGGCAAAATCATCGCCGGGCTCGATAATGATGCGGTGTTCGCCAGCGATCATATCGTGGCGCAAGCGAACCGGAAGTTTGCAGATCATCCGCGCCTGGGGGCACTCGGGTTTCGAATCCTGAACGGTGACGGCACGGCGCTTGATGAGTCGAGCTGGGGTTATCCGCAATCCCTAAAACCTCATTGCCATGCTTGGTTTTTAACAACCACCTTCGTTGGCGCCGGGCACGCCATCCGGCGTACCGCCTGGCAACAGGCTGGGGGCTATGACGCCAGATTATTCTTCACCTGGGAAGAGTATGATTTTTGCCGCCGCGCCATAAAATCCGGTTGGCAGATTGGCTATGACGGCTTGCTGGTGGTTTGGCACAAGGCCGCCACTGCCCAGCGGGTTGGCTGGCAAGGAGCGCGGCAAGGGTTTTTCGTGCGCAATCGTCTGGTGATTGCCCGCAAATGGCGTGAACCAAGATTGCTGCTTATTGCAGGTTATTTGCTGAAGGGGCTGCTCGCCGGGCGTTTCATCGCCACGCTGCAAGGCGTGCTGGCTGGGTTGCGATGGAAGCTGACGGCCACGCAGACCATGCCGCCATTAATGCAAGCCTATCTGCAACAGCATGAGGCCAGACATCGGGGCCCTTGGTGGTTACGCGTTCAGTCCGAGCTTTTCCGTAAACGTCCCGCGGTTGCCAGCGGGTGATGCGCCTGCATCAGCTTCTCCAGCCGCTCGGCCAGCACGTGGGTATAAATCTGCGTGGTGGCGATATCCGAATGGCCCAGCAATTTTTGCAAACTGCGTAAATCGGCCCCACGCGCCAGCATGTGCGAGGCAAATGAATGGCGTAGTACGTGGGGCGAGAGCCGGGCAGGGTCGATATTAGCTTTTAGCGCCACCTGTTTGAGCAGCAGCGCAAAGCCCTGCCGTGTCATGGCAGTGCCCGCCGCCCGGCCGGCGAATAGATACCGCGCCTTGGCTTTGGTGCCGGCCCGCAGATTCAGCGCCGCCTGTTTGGCGGCATCTGAGAGCGGCACAATGCGCTCGCGCCCGCCCTTGCCTTTGATCATCAAAATCTGTGCGTCAGTGGAAAGGGCACCAGCCGGAAGTCCCAGCAGTTCAGAGATGCGCAAGCCGGTGGCATAAAGAATTTCCAGTCCCGCCGTGGCTTTCAACCCCGATGGTCCAGGCATTTCGGCGGCGGTGCGCAGCAGCGCATCCACCTCCGCCTCGCTCAAAAATTTCGGCAGCGAGCTTGGCAGCTTGGGCGTGGCAATGTCGGAAGCCGGGTTATCCGCCCGGTATCCCTCACGCAGCATGAACAGAAAAAACTGCCGCAGCGCCGACAATCGCCGCGCCTGGGTGCGGGCAGAACTGCCGGTGGCCGCCAGCGAGCCGACATAATCGGCCACTTGATCAGCGCTTGCCCGCCCCGGTCCACCACCGCAAAACACCTCAAAATCGCTTAAATCCGCCGCATAGGCGGCCAATGTATTTTGCGCTGCGCCGCGCTCGGCGGCCAGCATTTCCAGAAACGCTTCAATGTGACCATCTACCGCCATAGGCATGATGTGATAAGCCTGCCTGACCATGCTGCACAACATCCAACAAATTGCCCCCGAGCGTGAAAAGAGCATCGTCCTCGTCGGGCTGATGGGGGCCGGTAAAACCGCCATCGGCAAACGCCTGGCGGGCCGGCTGAACCTGCCGTTCTATGATTCCGACCAGGAGATCGAACGCGCCGCCGGGATGAGTGTGGCCGAAATTTTCGCCAAACACGGCGAGCCGCATTTCCGGGCGGGGGAGAAGCGCGTGATCGAACGGCTGCTCACCCGCGGCCCGATTGTGCTGGCCACCGGCGGCGGCGCCTTCATGGACCCCGAAACCCGCGATATCGTGGCACGCCGGGCGGTTTCGGTGTGGCTGCATAGCCCCGTGCATATTCTGCTGCACCGGGTGCGCGGCCGTACCCACCGGCCCCTGCTGAACAGCGGCGACCCGGCGGAGATATTGCAACGGCTATTAGCGGTGCGCGGCCCGGTCTATGCTTTGGCTGACATCATCATCCCTGGCTCTGAGGACCCGCCCGACGTGACCACCCAGAACGTACTCGACAAACTGACCACCTACGCCGAACCACGCCGGGTTGAGGTGAAACTCAGCCAGAACAGCTACGAGGTGGTGATCGGCCCTGACCTTCTGGCCCGCGCCGGGGCGTTGATGCACCCGGTATTGCCGCAGAAGCAGGTGGTGATCATCACCGATGAGACTCTCGCCGCGCTGCATCTGGCCAAGCTGCAAGCCAGCCTGGCGCAAGTGGCCATTGCCCATGACAGCATCATCGTGAAGCCGGGCGAAGCCTCTAAAAGCCTGGAGACCTGGGGGTTTGTGGTGAGCGAACTGCTGAGCCGCAAGGTTGACCGCCATACCACCATCATCGCCCTCGGCGGCGGGGTGATCGGCGATCTGGCGGGGTTTGCGGCCGCCGCCACCTTGCGCGGCCTGCCGTTCATTCAAATCCCCACCACGTTGCTGGCACAGGTGGATTCCAGCGTCGGCGGCAAGACCGGCATCAACTCACCGCACGGCAAAAACCTGATTGGCGCATTCCACCAGCCACGCCTGGTGCTGGCCGACACCGCGATTCTTACCACCCTGCCGATCCGCGAATGGCGGGCCGGATACGCGGAAATCGTCAAGGCCGGGTTGATCGCCGATGCCTCGCTGTATGCGTGGTGCGAGGCCAATGGGCTGGCCATGCTGAATGGCGACGCCGCGCTGCTGGCGCAGGCGGTGGAGCGCGCGGTAGCGTTCAAGGCCGCCGTGGTGGGCGATGATGAGCGCGAAATGAAGCCCAATGGCGGCCGTGCTTTACTCAATTTAGGCCACACCTTTGGCCATGCACTGGAAGCCGAAACCGGCTACGGCCAAGGGCTGTTGCACGGCGAAGCGGTAGCGGTAGGGATAATTCTAGCCACTCAGCTTTCGGCAAATCTCGGCTTCTGTCCGCAAGAGGATGCTAGCCGCATCGCCGCGCATTTCACCGCCGTAGGGTTACCCACCCGCATCAATAACCTGCCCGCCGAGCACCTGCTCGCGCATATGAAGCAGGATAAAAAAATGAAGGGCGGCAAATTAACCTTCATTTTAACCCACGGCATCGGCCAGGCCTTCACCCACCCTGAAGTGACCGAGGAAGCGGTGCGCAACGTGCTGCTGGCAAACGGGGCGGTTTAACCCGCCGAAAATACCCCGTTACTCACCACCACCACATCGCGCTCCGCCACCCGGGCGCGGAAAAACCCATCGGCCCAAATTTCGGTGCGGATGGTCTCGCCTGGAAACACCGGGGCGGAGAAGCGGCAGCCGAATTTGCTCAAGCGAGCCGGGTTATAGTCGCATACGGCTTTTAGGAGCGCATGGGTGACCACGCCGAAGGTACAAAGCCCATGCAAAATCGGCCTGGGAAAGCCCGCCTTCGCGGCGAATTTGGGAGCGGCGTGCAGCGGATTATCATCGCCGTTGAAGCGGTAATACAAAGCCTGCTCGGGCCGGGTCGGCAGATCGACAAATATATCAGGGGTGCGTTCGGGAAGTTTCGGCTGCACCGGCACCGGGCCGGATGGCCCCCCGAACCCGCCATCACCGCGCAGTACGATGGTGGCGGTGGTTTTGGCCAGCGGTGCGCCGGTGGCGGCGTCGGTAATGTCGCGTTCCATCACCATCAACGCGCCCCGGCCCTCACCTTTGTCGATCAGGCTGGCGATACGGTTGTGGCAGATCATTTCCTGCCCGGCTTGCAGGGGCCCCAGCAATTCCACCGACTGATCACCGTGCACCACTTTTACATGGTCAATGCCGGTGCGCGGGTCGGTGATAAAACCCGACAGATAACCCAACACCACCGGCATCGAGGGGACAATTTTCAAATCCCGGTCGAAATCAACAAAATCCAGTTGCGCCTCATCCATCGGGTCAGCGCCAAAGCCGCAGGAAAGCGCATAGAAGGCGGCTTCACGCTTGGTTAGTGTGTAATGAACATCAGGGATCGCGAAGTTCATCAATCTTTCGTAGTTAATCGGCATTTCAGCTCCGGCAATGAATGAGCGTATTAAGGATGTCCTGTTCCGGGGCTGGCGTGCAGAACTTTATGATGGATCCGCCGGATGCCCAGCGCTACCGCCAGGATTACAAACGGGATTGCAATGCCCATTGCCATGTCCGGGTCGATTTTCACGCCGCTAGCCTGCACGCCGCGGGCCGCATACCCGATCAAACCAATGATGTAATAGGTAATCGCCGCCACCGACAAACCCTCAACCGTTTGCTGCAGCCGCAGTTGTAAATCAGCCCGCTCATTCATCGATTCCAGCACCGCGATGGACTGCTGCTCGCGTGAAACATCAACGCGGGTCGACAGCAACTGTGTCGCCCTGGCCACCCGCGAGGAAAGCGATTCCAAACGTTTGGCTGTTACGCTGCAAGTATTCATAGCGGGGGCGAGCCGGAGTTCGGTGAATTCGCGGAATGTCTGGATGCCGACAATCCGTTCCTCACGCAATTCGGCGATGCGCTGCTGCACCAATTGGTAATAAGCCCGGCCCGCGCTGAAACGGTAATTATTCTGCGACTCGAAACTTTCAATCTGGGCGGCCAAGCGCGTCAGCCGGTCCAGCAATTGCGGCTCTCCCGCTTCCGCCACGCTGACCAGCGCCGAGGTGATTTCCGCCAACTCACGTTCACTGGCGGCCAGCACCGGAGATAATCGCCTTGCCACCGGCAGCGTGAGCAAGGCCAGCAGCCGGTAGGTGTCGATTTCGAGCAGCCGTTGCAGCGCCCGGCCCGCCTGGCGGGGCCGCAGGGATTTATCCAGCACCAGCAAACGGCTGAAACCATCCGGGCGAATCCGCAAATCAGTTAACGCAATGCCAGCCCCGCCCGCAACGGCTGAACCGATTAGCGGGTTGCCCGCAAATAAGCGGCCTGAAATCGCGTCATAGTCAGGCTGTGCATCGCCCAGCGGCAGAAACGCCGCGTGGGTGGCGGTGAGAATCTGCCCGGTCAGCCCGGCCAGCCAGTCCGCCGGCACCTGCCGAATCGGCGGGTCAGCGAACGGGTCTTCGCCGGTGCCGGGGGCAATGAATTTATAGCGGGCAAATTCCGAATGGCGTTCCCACTTCAACCTGAAACGCCCCATATCGGCGCTGTAATGGATCGCCCCTGGGGCCGGAGGCTTTACGTCGAAACGCTCAGCTAGGGCGGCGATGTGCTGCAACTGCCCGTCACGCAACGCGCTGTCGCCGTACAGAGCGACATACGAAATCCGCACCGGCGCGGTGAGGGACTCGGCCGGCCTTGCATGCGCTTCGTCATTCAACTCCTGGCGTTGTGGATGGTTGGCAGGCAACTGTAATGACGTGCTCAAAACGGACCCTCTCCCCTGGCGGTGCTCCAGCCGCTAGCCTCTCTATAGGGGCTTCCCTGCGTCGGCGGAACTGCCACGGTCAGCTTGGCTTGCAAAAGCCGTACGCCTGCCGCCCCGCACCCTCTACAGACTAAATGAAATAACCTAGGTTAGAATATACCGGAGGAAACAGACTTGGCGTTGCCGACACGTAAAATCGTACCTTTGATCGTGGCCTGCGCCCTGTTCATGCAGCAAATGGACTCAACCGCCTTGGCAACCTCGCTGCCCTCGATGGCCGCCACGCTCGGGGTCACGCCGCTCAAGCTGCATCTGGCGATCACCTCCTACCTCATGTCGCTCGCCATATTTCTGCCGATGAGCGGCTGGGTGGCTGATAAGTTTGGGCCACGGCGAATTTTCTGCCTGGCCATCGGGCTTTTCACCCTGGGCTCGATTTTGTGCGGCATTTCGATCAACCTCACCACCTTGATCGCGGCGCGCGTCATCCAGGGGCTTGGTGGGGCGATGATGGTGCCGGTCGGGCGGCTGATATTGGTGCGCTCGGTGGAAAAAACCGAACTGCTATCCGCCATGGTGCTGATGAACATGACCGCCATCGTCGGCCCCGCCGCCGGCCCACTGCTGGGCGGCGCGATCACCAGCTTCATTTCATGGCGCTGGATTTTCTGGATCAATGTGCCGGCTGGCATACTGGGAATTATTTTGACCCTGCGGTACATTAGGGATTTGAATAAGGCCGAAGTAAAAGCCTTTGACTGGCGCGGCTTTGTTTTAACGGGTTTTGGCTTTGGCTGCCTGATGGCAGCACTTGATTCCGTCTCCGGCCGGCTTAGCGACAACATCCTGCCGCTCGGCCTGCTGCTTGCCGGTTTGGCCACGCTGGGTATTTATTATCTTCACAGCCGGATCGTCAGCAACCCAATTCTGGATTTACGCTTATTCCGCCTTACAAGTTTTCGGATCAGCGTGACCGGCGGCAGTATCTTCAGGCTCGGCTTTGGCGCCCTGCCGTTTTTGCTGCCACTGCTGATGCAGGTGGGGTTTGGCTATTCGCCACTGAAATCCGGCACCATTACCTTTATCGCTTCCGCCGGGTCATTTGGCATGCGCAGCATCTCGCGGTGGGTGATCAAGAAGTTTGGATTTCGCAACATTCTGATCTGGAACGCGCTGATTACCTCCGGCTTCATGTTCCTGTACGGCACGTTTGATCAATCCACCTCGCGGCTGTTCATGATGGCGGTGATTTTCGGCGGCGGGGTGTTCCGCTCGCTGCAAATGACCAGCGTCAACACCATCGGCTTCGCTGAAGTGAACAATGTGCAGATGCGCGATGCCACCAGCATGAGCCAGATGGCGCAGCGCATCTCGCAAGTCGCGGGGGTGGCGCTGGCGGCGTTGATTTTGGGTTTCGTCGGGCATGGCGGTGAGCACCTCAGCGTGCATGCGTTCTCAGTGGCCTTTGCCGTGCTGGGCTGCATCTCCGCCATGTCGTTGCTGCTGTTCTGGCAATTGCCGCCCGACGCCGGCGCCGAACTGGCTGGCCGCGCCGCGCCAGCCCCCGCCGCACCGGGGCGTTGACGGGCCGGGCCCGCTATGTGAAAGTGACATTAATAGAACATTTGTGCGATATACGCACCTTATGCCAGGGGAAGCCATCATGACCTTTTCTAACAATTTGACCCGCCGTCAGAGCTTTGGGCTTGCCGCTGGTGCCGGCCTGCTGCTGGCCGGTGGTGGCCGCGCCGTAGCGGCGCAGTTTCCTGATCACACCATCAACTTCATCGTCCCCTATGCCGCGGGCGGTGACTTTGATTCCTACGTTCGCGAATTTTGCGGCATTCTGAGCAAGAGCCTGGGCGTCAATGTGGAGCCGATAAACCAGCCCGGCGCCGCAGGTGCCGAAGCTGTTTTCACTCTTGGACAGGATGCACCTGATGGCTACAACATGTGCATCGCCAACCTGCCGGGTCTGCTGCATGTGAAGCCCAAGCCAGGCTTTGATGTGAATAAAATGACCTGGCTGGCAAACCTCGGGCGCGATACCCTGGGCCTGGCGGTTGCCGCCGATAGCCCAATCCACACGATCGCGGATTTGCAGGCGCTCTCCAAGCAGCGCGTGATCAAAATGTCCTCATCGGGCAAGGCCTCGGCGGATTATCTGGTGAGCAAAATTATCGCCGGTGTGTTCAACCTCAATGTCACCATCGTCAGTGGCTATGAAGGCTCGGTCAGCTCGATGATCGCGGTGGCGCGCGGCGATGTGGACTTGACCGTGCATTCGCTCGCCTCGATCGCCAACATGGCAAAATCCAAGCTGATGCGGCTGATGTTCGTGTTTGCCGATAAATCGCCGGTGCCGGGCATCGAGGATGCAACGTCGGTGAACCAGCCGAACCTTGGCAAATTGTTCCAGTTCCGTACTGTGGTGGCCCCGCCGAACCTGCCGCCGGACATTGCAGCCAAACTCTCGAACGCCTTGGTGGCCGCGGTGAAATCTCCCGAAGTTCAAGCCTGGGCTGCAAAAATTCAGACCACTTTGTACCCGATGGGGCAACAGGAAACCCTCGCGATGATCGCCGAGCAGGAGCATCTGCTGGAAACCTACAAGGATTTCCTGGCGGCTCCGTGACCGAAGTCAAATTACGATTGCGCGTCCGGCGAGAGAATCACGCATCCAGTCGGACCGCCGGACAGGCGCTGGCAGGCTTCAACCGCCGCGTCATGCGGCAACCCGACAAAGCGGGCGCGATAGATGGTGCCCAGACCATTATTAACCGAAGCGACTATTGGCCGCCCGTGAATCAAGGTCTGCACCGCTGATAATTCGGCAATCCCCAGCGCCGCCTTGGCTTTATCGACAGTGTTATAAGCGCCGACCTGCACCGCCCAGCCGCCCGAGCCGCTGGTTGAACCGCTGGCCACCTGATGCTGCGGCGGCAACGCTGGCTTATAGGCCGCCTGCAGCACCGGCGGCGGCGCGGGAGGTGGCAGTTCCTGGTGCGGTGGCGGCGTGTCAGCCATCGCCGAGGGAATGAAGGAGAATCCCGAACCATGTGACGGCGGCGGGGCCGGAGCACTCTGCGGCGGGCCGGGCGCATACATGGCCGAATCATTGCCGGACGGCGGCGGTGCCAGGTCGGCCACCTCAACCGGCGCCAGCGGCGTGCTGGGGGTATCAGGCGTTGGGTAAGGTGCCGGGTTCATGCCGTTCGGCAAAATTCCGCTGCCGGAACTCATCGGCATGGTATTCAGTGCTAATTGGTCAGCTTCCGAGCGATGCTGCGGATAATAGCCTTGGATGCGCGGCGCGATCATCGCCACATAATTGGTGGTCTCATGCGGCAAGGGCTGGTGGTAATTCTCAAAGGAATCCAGCCGCCCCGGCCCGGCATTATAGGCGGCCAGGAACCCCGGCGAGCCATAGACCGAATACATCTCATGAATATACGCCGTGCCGGCCATGATATTGTCATACGGGTTAAACGGGTCTGACCCGAGGCCATAGCGCGAAGCCATTTCCTGATAGGTTTCAGGCTCCAACTGCATCAAACCCATCGCCCCCGACGATGAAACGGTAAGCTGCCCGCCGATGTATTCGTGCCCGCCGGATTCCACTTTCATCACCTGGCGCACCCATTGCTCGGGCACATCAAACCGGCTGGCGGCGATTTTAATGTATGGCCCCCAAGGGTCATCAGGCGGCCCAGGCGGCGTGTAGTTGCCGGCAGCGTGAGAGAGGTAATAATCAGTTGAGGGTCCGGCTGCCATTTTGCTGCCGCCGGCGCAGGCGGTCAGCAGCGCCAACCCGGCAAAACTGACGGTGACCCGCAGCACAGATTTGCAACGCCCGCGATGATCGGTTGGCATAAAGAAAACAGGCCTCCAGAGGCAAAACACTGGTTTGGGTGGATCAGTTAAGTGGTAGCCTTAGCTCTAGGCTACAACCGGTTAAACTATAAAGGAATTATCCGCAATCAAAATCGTGCCTCGGCATGGGAGGCGTTGCAGCCAAGGCGCTATGCTGGCGGTGCCAGCGATGGTAGCAAAGCATTACGTTTGCTGGAGTGACCGACCGTGACAAAGCCCCGCCTGATGGCCGCTGGCCTGCTGGGATTATTTCTGCTGAACGCCTGTGCGGCGCCACCTGCCCCGGTGGCTGCCGCACCAGCTATCGCCAATGTCACTGCCAGTGCCGATAGCGGTGTGGTAGCAGCAGTCAGGGTGAGTTCGAGCGCCAGCCCGGGCGTTGATACGGTACTCACTGCACTGCACGAGCCACTGCCCGGCGCAGCGGTGCAGCGCGATGAAGTCGTGATCCTCGATCATGACGGCTCGGCGCTCTCCACCGTTCCTGATGGCCCGGCGCCTTCACTGCAGCCGGGCGACCATGTTTCAGTGATCGCCGGAGACACCACCAATCTGGCCCGGCAAAACTGAACGCGCAGGCAGCGGTGCCACATTGCTGGAATACAGGCGGTGGAGTATCGGGCTGGCATGAACGTGACCTTGAAATCTGAAGCCCCTGGCGAAACACCCGGATTATCGGGGCCGGTCAGCAGCATGGTCTTCATCTCGGCCGGGCAGGCGTGGGCACCGCTCACTGCCATGGCCAAGGCTGACCTGCGCCAGACTTTATCGCTCTGGCGGCTGGTCTGGGCGCTCAGCGTCTTCGATATCAAGCTGCGCTACCGTGGCTCGGTCCTCGGGCCGTTCTGGCTGACCTTATCAACCGGCACGATGGTGTTTGCGTTGGGGTTTTTATATTCCGAGCTATTCCATATCGCTCTCAAAACTTACCTGCCCTTTATTTCGCTCTCACTCGTATTATGGTCGTTTATTTCCTGCCTGGTAGCGGAAGGCTGCACCTGTTTTACCACGCAGGAGACCATGCTGAGGGCAATGCGCATGCCGCTATCAATGCACGCCGCCCGGGTGGTGGTTCGCAATGTGTTTGTGCTGCTGCATAATATTCTGGTGATTGTGCTGGTATTCCTGATCCTGCGCGTGATGCCGGGCAAGTTTTCATTTCTACTGATCCCGGGCTTTACCCTCTGGCTAATTGATGGTTTTGCCGTTTGCCTGATCCTGGGGGTGATCTGCACGCGCTTTCGCGATGTGCCGCCGATTGTCGCCAGCATCATCCAGATCGCATTTTTCATCACACCGGTCATCTGGAGCCCGGCAATTTTGCAACATCGTGGCCGGGTGTTTCTGGAAACCTGGAACCCGTTTTTCGACCTGCTCGACATTATCCGTGCGCCCTTGTTGAGCACACCTATCTCGCCCGCCATCTGGGCCATCGCTATTTTTTATTCAGCAATCCTGGTGATCGCGGCTGGACTCGTGTTCATTCAATCGCGTGCCCGCATTGCTTATTGGGTCTGAGCATGGCCAGTATCGATATCCATGACATTTCGGTGGAATTTCCGCTCTACCACGCCGACAGCCGCAGTCTAAAGAAAACCATGTTTGCGGTGGCAGCCGGACGGATTGGTGAAGACGCCAAACACCGGCCATGTGTCTCAGCACTGCGCAATATCACTTTGTCACTTAGCTCGGGCGACAGGGTGGGTATTATCGGGTCCAATGGGGCTGGCAAAACCACCTTGTTGCGCACCATGGCTGGTATTTATGAACCTTTGCGCGGCCAAATCAGCATTTGCGGCGCCATTACGGCCTTACTAGACCCCAGCCAAGGGATGAACCTGGAGCTGACAGGGCGCGAAAATATCCGGCTGCGCGGGCTGTTCAACGGGCTTAACCCGCAACAAATCGACCGTTTGCAAGCTGATGTCACGACCTTCTCAGAGCTTGAACAATTTCTGGAATTGCCGGTGCGCACCTATAGTTCAGGCATGGTGGTGCGGCTTGGCTTTGCCTTGGCCACCGCCATCAAGCCGCAAATTCTGCTCATGGATGAATGGATTCTGGCCGGCGATGCCAGCTTCATGGCCAAAGCCAAACACCGGCTGGAAACCATGGTGCGGGGGGCGGAAATTCTGGTGCTGTCGTCGCACTCGCCGGTGATCATCATGCAATGGTGCAACCGGGTGATCTGGATGGAGCAGGGCGAAGTAAAGGCCGACGGGACGCCCGAGGAAATTTTAGGTGCCTATCTGCCGCCCGAGCAGTTCGCCCACGCCCAGGCTGTGGCCTCCGTCGCCATCTGACCTGCACGATACGCACTTCGGGTTGCAGGATGGTTGGGCACGAACCATATCGCGGTCATTGTAAATGTTTATGAAAGATACGCACATGCAGCACCGGACCCTGGGATCCAAAAACGCCGCCCTCACCGTCTCAGCTATTGGCCTGGGCTGCATGGGTATGTCGGATTTTTATGCCGGGCGGGATGATGTGGAATCAGTCGCCACCATCCATGCCGCGATCGACGCCGGCGTGAACTTCCTTGATACCGCTGACATGTATGGCATCGGCGCTAACGAAATCCTGCTGGGCGGCGCGATCAAAGGCCAGCGCGACAAACTCATCATCGCCACCAAATTCGGCAATATCCGCAGTGCCGACGGCACGGTGCGCGGGGTGAATGGCCAGCCGGACTATGTCATCAAGGCGTGCGACCTTTCGCTGCAACGGCTGGGCCTCGATGTCATCGATTTATATTACCAGCACCGCGTCGATCCGGCGGTGCCGATTGAGGACACTGTGGGTGCGATGGCCTCGCTGGTGAAAGCTGGGAAGGTGCGTTACCTCGGTCTCTCGGAAGCCAGTGCCGCCACCATCCGCCGCGCCCATGCGGTGCACCCGATTACCGCTTTGCAGAGCGAATATTCACTCTGGACCCGCGACATGGAAGCTGAAATTCTGCCCACCCTGCGCGAGCTTGGCATTGGTTTTGTGCCCTACAGCCCGCTCGGGCGCGGGTTTTTGACCGGCAGCTTCAAATCCACCGAGGATTTGGAAGATGGTGACTTCCGTAAAAACAATCCACGCTTCCAGGGTGAGAATTTCACCCAGAATTTCGCTTTGGTTGCCGCCATCGAGGCAATTGCCGCGGCTAAAAAAATCACTGCCGCACAAGTGGCGCTGGCCTGGGTGCTGGCCCAAGGCGATGACATTGTTCCCATCCCCGGCACCAAGCGCCGTAAATACCTGAGCCAGAACATCGAAGCCGTGAATGTGACACTTACAGCAGATGAGCTGGCCAAACTGTCAGCGGTGTTTGCGCCAGGCATTACAGCGGGCACCCGCTACCCCGCCGCCGGGATGGCCGCCGTCAATCGCTGACATGGCAAAACGCGGATCATGGTGTCAGCGGCACTTTGCGTTATGATCCGCGCATGAAACTGCAAATCATCACCCGCCCCGCAATCGGCGCCAAGCGCGGCACTGTATTGTTTCTGCATGGCGCCTGGTGCTGGGACTGGTACTGGCAGCCGTTTTTCCTGCCGTATTTTGCCGCTCAAGGCTACGACGCCGTCGCCTTCAGCCTGCGCGGCCACGGTGAGAGCGAAGGGTCGGCTTTGATCAACAGCTTTTCCATCGGCGACTACGCGCGCGACCTCAAAGCCGTGGTGGATGGGCTGGATCGGCCTTTGATTGTCGGGCATTCGATGGGCGGCTTCGTCACCCAGACCTACCTGACCAAGCATAACGCCCGCGGCGCGGTTTTGCTGGCCTCCGCCTCGCCGAAGCCGATCTTTGCGCAACTGTTCAAAACCTTTCTCTCGCAGCCGTTCAGCGTACTGCGCGCCGGCATTTCGCAAACTGTGGCGTCCAGCAGCAGCGATCTGGATAATTTGCGCTATCAAATGTTTTCACGCGGACCAGACGACCGTTCGATGGACCAATATCTGGGTAACATTCAAGCCGAGAGTTATCGCGCCGTGGCGGCCATGATGACCCGCGGCATCAAGGATGCCAGCCATATCACCACGCCGCTGCTGGTGCTGGGCGCCGGGCAAGACCATCTGGTGCCGCCCGAAGCCGTGGCGGTTACCGCCAAAACCTATAAAACTACGCCGATCATGTTCGATGAAATGTCGCACATGATGATGCTGGAACCGCGCTGGCGGGATGTGGCCGACACGATTATCAAGTTTGAAAACTCCCTGCCGCGCTAAGAGGAGCCGACCATGTATATCCCCCCCGCCTTCCTCGAAGACCACCCGGAGGAATTGCACGCCATTATGAAAGCAGCCTCGCTGCCGGTGCTGATCTCGCCCACCGTCGATGAGGCGCAGAATGTCAGTATGATTGCGACGCATCTGCCGCTGACTTTGCGGGGCGATACCCTGATCGGCCATTTCGCCCGCGCCAATCCGCATTGGAAGGCCTTTAATCCCAACGCCGAATCGCTGGCAATTTTCACGGCGGTTGATGGCTATATCAGCCCTTCCTGGTACGCCGCAAAACAGGAGCACGGCAAAGTTGTGCCGACCTGGAATTATGAGGCCGTGCACGCCTACGGCAAACTCGAAATCCTCATCGAGCCGCAGGATATTTTGAAAATCGTCACGCAACTGACCGAGCGCTATGAACAGAAGCGCGAAAAACCCTGGGCGGTCACGGATGCACCTGAGGACTATATCGCGTCGCAGCTCAAAGGCATCGTCGGGGTGATCCTCCACATCAGCCACATCGAAGGTAAACGCAAACTCACCCAAAACCGCTCAAAGGCCGACCGCGAGGGGGCGATTAAAGGCCTTGCGGGAGAAAACCCGGCCCTCGCCGCCGCCATGATAAAGACGATGGAGGACTGATCCAGAAGCGCCCTGCGCTAGCCGGGCCGGGCTATTCGTGCTTAAGATATTCAACATCAAAAAGTTTGAGGGAACCAATATGTCGCGTGAACTGCACCATTTTATTGGCGGTAAGTCCGTCCCCGGCACGTCCGGCCGCTTCGCTGACGTGTTCGACCCCAATACCGGCGCCGTGCAGGCAAAAGTGCCATTGGCCAGCGAGATCGAGGTGCAGGCCGTCATCGCCAACGCCGCCGCCGCCCAACCGGCCTGGGCCGCCATGAACCCGCAGCGCCGCGCCCGGATTCTGATGAAGTTCCTCGATTTGATTAACTCAAATGTCGAGCAACTCGCCCGGATGATCTCCTCCGAGCATGGCAAAACCATCCCCGATGCAAAAGGCGACATTCAGCGCGGCGTGGAAGTGCTTGAATTCGCCATCGGTATCCCACATCTGCTGAAGGGCGAGTATTCCGACTCAGCCGGCACCGGCATCGACGTGTTCTCCATGCGCCAGCCGCTCGGCGTGGTGGCCGGCATCACGCCGTTTAATTTCCCGGCGATGATCCCGCTCTGGAAGGCCGCTCCGGCCATCGCCTGCGGTAACGCCTTCATCCTGAAGCCCTCCGAGCGCGATCCATCATGCCCGCTGCGCCTAGCTGAATTGTTCCTCGAAGCCGGTGGGCCACCTGGTATTTTCAACGTGGTGAACGGCGACAAAGTGGCGGTCGATGCCCTGCTGCACGACCCGCGTGTGATGGGCATCGGCTTCGTCGGCTCGTCCGATATCGCCAACTATATCTATGCCACCGCCGCCCAGTACGGCAAACGCGCCCATTGCTTCGGCGGTGCCAAAAACCACATGCTCATCATGCCGGATGCCGACATGGATCAGGCAGTCGATGCCCTCATCGGCGCTGGCTACGGCTCCGCCGGCGAACGCTGCATGGCGATCTCAGTTGCCGTGCCGGTCGGCGAAGCCACCGCCAACACGCTGATGAAAAAACTCATCCCGCGCGTCGAAGCCCTGAAAATCGGTCTCTCCACTGACTCCGGCGCTGACTACGGCCCGCTAGTCACTCAAGCTGCCCTCAACCGGGTACGCTCCTATGTCGACCAAGGGGTCGCCGAAGGGGCCACACTCGCCGTTGATGGCCGGAACTTCAAAATGCAGGGCTATGAGAACGGCTTCTTCATCGGCGGCTGCCTGTTCGACAACGTGACCCCCGACATGAAAATCTACAAGGACGAAATCTTCGGCCCGGTCCTCTCCGTAGTGCGCGCCAAAACCTACGAAGACGCACTCCGCCTGCCCAACGAGCATGAATACGGCAACGGCGTCGCCATCTTCACCCGCGACGGCGACGCCGCCCGTGACTTCTGCAACCGCGTGCAGGTCGGCATGGTCGGCGTCAACGTCCCCATTCCCGTGCCCATCGCCTACCACACCTTCGGTGGCTGGAAACGCTCGGGCTTCGGCGATCTCAACCAGCACGGCCCGGACTCCATCCGCTTCTATACCAAAACCAAAACCGTCACCTCGCGCTGGCCATCCGGCGTCAAAGACGGCGCCAGCTTTGTCATCCCAACCATGGAATAGGCTTCACTGGCTTTAAGGGTAAGACTAGGGGGCTTTGCCCCCTAGAACCCCGACCAAAGGCTCAGCCTTTGGAATCCATTTATAAGGTTTAAGAAAGGGGGCCGTTCATTGATGCTGAAACATCCAAGGACGGCCCCCTTTCTTAAACCTAATCGGTTCTAAGGGCACAGCCCTTAGCGGGGCCCAGGGGCAGAGCCCCTGGCCTTAGTCCATAAAAACCAGCGGAGGCCCACACCCATGGATGCGATGACAAAATCTGGTGGCCTGTGTTTCACACTTGGTGAGGACCAGGTGGCGATTCGGGAGATGGCGGCGGCGTTTGCGGCGGAGCGACTGGCGCCGATGGCAGTTGAGTGGGACCGCGAGAAGTTTTTCCCGGTCGAGGTGATGCGCGAAGCGGCGGCGCTGGGGATGGGTGGGATTTATGTAGGTGAAGCGCATGGCGGGTCGGGGCTGTCACGGTTGGATGCGGCGCTGATCATCGAGGCGCTGGCGACGGGGTGCCCGACGGTTTCGGCGTATATGTCGATTCACAACATGGTGGCCGGGATGATTGACCGCTATGGCACCGAGGCGCAGCGGGCGCGGTATTTGCCGAACTTATGCAGCATGGAGCATTTGGCGAGTTACTGCTTGACCGAACCCTCGGCGGGGTCGGATGCAGGGGCGTTACGGACCAAGGCGACGCGGACGGGTGATGAATTTGCGTTGAACGGCGTGAAGCAGTTCATCTCCGGGGCGGGCGTTTCGGATGTTTATGTGGTGATGGCGCGCTCCGGTGGCGTGGGGCCAGCGGGCATTTCGGCGTTTTTGATCGAGGCGGGGACCAAGGGGCTCAGCTTTGGGCCCAATGAATATAAAATGGGGTGGAACGCGCAGCCGACGCGGCAGGTGATTTTGGAGGATGTGCGGATTCCGGCAACCAACATGCTGGGGGCGGAGGGCAGCGGTTTTAAGATCGCGATGGCGGGGCTGGATGGCGGGCGCATCAACATAGGTGCGGCATCGCTCGGCGGGGCGCAAGCGGCGTTGGACAAGACGGTGCAATATATGTCCGAGCGCAAGGCGTTCGGCAAAACCATCGGGTCGTTCCAGGCGCTGCAATTTCGTATCGCCGATATGGCAACCGAGTTGGAAGCGGCGCGGCTGATGCTGTGGCGGGCGGCGGTGGCGCTGGATAACAGCGATGCCGATGCAAGCGCATTATGTGCGATGGCCAAGCGCCTCACGACCGATACTGGTTTTGAAGTTGCCAACCAGGCGCTGCAGATTCATGGCGGCTATGGCTATCTGGCTGATTACGGCATTGAAAAAATTGTCCGGGATTTGCGCGTGCATCAAATTCTGGAAGGCACCAATGAGATCATGCGGCTGATCATCTCGCGGCACATATTAGGGGGAGACAAATAATGGCAAAAATCGGATTCATCGGCCTCGGTAATATGGGTTTGCCAATGGCGCTCAATCTTCAAAAGGCCGGGCACGAGGTCACCGGGCATGATATTTTCCCTGCCGCCATAGAAGCCGCGACCAGCGCCGGGCTGCGGGTGGATGCCGAGGGTTCGGTGCAGAATGTGGATATCATCATCACCATGCTGCCGAACGGCAAACTGGTGCTGGAGGCGTACAAAACCATTTTGGCCAAGGCCAAGCCGGGAACCTTGTTGATCGACAGCTCCACCATCGATGTTGCCAGCGCCCGCACCGCGCATGCGCAGGCGGCGGCGGCCGGCATGTTGTCAGCCGATGCACCGGTATCCGGCGGTGTCGGCGGGGCGGCAGCGGGCACGCTCACCTTCATGGTGGGCGGCGCCGATGATGTGTTTGCCAAGGCACAACCTGTTTTAGCGGCGATGGGGAAAAAGATCGTGCATTGCGGTGGTGCTGGTGCCGGGCAGGCGGCAAAAATTTGCAACAACATGATTTTAGGCATCTCGATGATCGCGGTGGGCGAAGCCTTCGTGCTGGCCGAAAAACTCGGCCTCTCACACCAGGCGCTTTACGATGTGGCGTCCACCTCATCGGGCCAATGCTGGTCGCTCACCAGCTATTGCCCGGTGCCAGGCCCGGTGCCCGCCAGCCCGGCCAATAATGGCTATAGACCCGGCTTTGCCGCAGCGTTGATGCTGAAGGATTTGATGCTGAGCCAAGAAGCCGCCAGCAATGCCGGTGCCAGCACGGCGCTCGGCTCTCATGCCACCGAAATTTTCAAAAAATTCGTCACCGAGGGCCATGGCGGGACCGATTTCTCCGGCATCATTAACAATATTCGTGACAAATCCGCGTAAACCCGCCCCGCCACGCTTTGTGAACCAATCGTCTCTTGCTTCGGCCAACTTAGAGCGCAGTTAATTGGTACAACAAAGTTTGGAATTAACTTTTGACCATCGCTTATATCAACCGGATCGGCACCGCAGTCCCTGACCATGATGTTCATGAAGCCTATCTGGGCTTCATCAAGGCGGCTTTACCAGCAGGCAAGGCGCGCGCGGTGTTCGCGCGGATGGCCAACCGCGCCGGGATCGAGCATCGCTACTCGGTGCTGCATAAGGATGGCATGGTGGAAGCTGATGCCCCACGGGACGGCTTCTACCGGCGCGGCGCGTATCCCAGCACCGCTGCCCGGATGCGCGTTTATGAACAGCACGCCCCTGCCCTGGCCCATAAAGCTGTGGCGGGGCTGGGGCTCAATGGCGAGGCGGCCAACATCACCCACCTCGTCGTCGCCTCCTGCACCGGTTTCGTGGCACCGGGGCTGGACCAAATACTGGCCAAACAACTCGGGCTGCGCGATGATTTACAGCGCACCATGGTCGGCTTCATGGGATGCTCAGCCGCCATACCGGCCCTGCGCATCGCCCAGGCGGCGGTGCTGGCTGACCCCGCCGCGCGGGTGCTGGTGGTGAATTTAGAACTTTGCACGCTGCACATGCAGGAAACCGATGACATCCAAACCGCGCTGTCCTTCATGCTGTTTGGCGATGGCGCCAGTGCAGCGCTGGTGACAGCCGATGCCACCGGCCTTGCATTGGGTGATTTCCACTCGGCGCTCATCCCCGAGAGTGAGGACATGATCATCTGGCATGTCGGCGACCAGGGCTTTGTGATGTATCTCTCCGGCCAGGTGCCGGCCAAAATCACCCAGGCGTTACGCGAGGACACCGGCGGGTTGCTGCGCGGCGAGGGTACCCAGGCGATTGAGCTATGGGCCGTGCATGGCGGTGGCCGCACCGTGCTGGATGCAGTGGAAACCGGGCTGAACCTGCCTCCGGCCGCGCTGGCGGCGTCACGCAATATCCTGCGCCAGCACGGCAATATGTCATCGGCCACCATCATGTTTGTGCTCTCTAACATGCTGCGCGAGACGGACGGCGAAAAGCGCGGCCTGGCCATGGCGTTTGGCCCCGGCATGGTGGCTGAGACCTTCCGCTTTACCCGGTTGAACTGATGGACCTCTCGGTCCGTTCTGATTTACCCGAGCTGATGGATGCCGATGACCTGCCACTTGCCGACTATAACCAATGCTTGACCGACCTCGCCGCGGTTAACCGTGTCACCCTCACCCACCGCGCCACCATCGATTTTTTGGAGATGGCCACCAAAACATGGGCAGCCGGGGCTGAGATATCGGTTCTTGATGTCGCCTGCGGGCAGGGCGATTTACTCCGTGCGATCAGCCGCTGGGCCACCAAACGCGGGTTCGTTGCCACATTAACGGGGGTAGATTTAAACCCCCGCAGCGCCGTGGCCGCGCAATCTGCCACATTGCCCAGCCAAAATATCACCTACTTTACCGGTGACGTGTTTGCCTTCACGCCAGCCACCCAGCCGGATTTCATTGTCACCTCGCAATTCACTCATCATTTGGCGGATGCTGACATTATCCGCTTGCTCACCTGGATGCAGGCCACCGCCTGGTGCGGTTGGCATATTGCCGATTTACACCGGCATTTCATTCCCTATTACGGCTTCAGGGTTTTATGCCGCCTGTTCGGCTGGCATAAAATTGTGCGTTATGACGGTACCATTTCCATCGCCCGCAGTTTTACCCGCGCCGATTGGGAGCGCTATCTGGCGGCGGCCAATATCAAGGCTAAAATCCGCTGGCATATGCTGTTCCGTTACGGCGTTTCGCGCTTACAATGAGCGGCAGAATCCTCATTGCCGGTGGCGGGCTGGCCGGGGCCGCCACGGCAGCGGGGCTGGCCCAGGCCGGTGTGCCGGTGACCCTGATTGAACGCGAAACCGGCCCGGTTGATAAAATCTGTGGCGAATTTTTAAGCCATGAAGCGCAGGCCTCGCTGGCACGGCTTGGGTTTGATGTGAATAGCCTTGGCGGCCATAGCATCGACCATCTGGTATTGGTGCGCGGCAACGCCAGCATCACCACCAGATTGCCTTTCACGGGCCTCGGCCTCACCCGTAAAACCCTGGATGAAGCGCTGCTGGCCCATGCACAATCCGCCGGGGCGGTGATAACGCGCGGCCTCACCATCACGAATGTGTCGGTGGAGAACAACATCACGGTTGATATCGCCGGCCAGACTTCGCTAACGGCTGCAACATTGTTCCTCGCTACCGGCAAGCATGAATTACGCGGCCTGCGCCGCGACGTTAGACAACCGCATGATTTGGTCGGGTTCAAAATGTATTTCCGCCTGACGCCGCAAAACCAGGCGGCATTGGCGCATAAAATCGCCCTCATTTTGTTCAATGATGGTTATGCCGGATTGCAGATGGTGGAGGATCATCAGGCAAATCTATGCCTGCTAACCAGCCGCACCCGCCTGCAACAGCTCGGCGGCAAATGGCAGGCGCTGCTGATGGATTTATGCTGCGACAGCCCGTATCTGGCCAGGATTCTGGCCGGCGCCGAGGAACTGCTGGCGCAACCTCTCACCATCTACCGGGTGCCCTACGGCTATATTCACCGCCCTGCTGCCACTGACTCCGCGCATATTTTCCGGCTCGGCGACCAGGCCGGGGTCATCCCCTCCTTCACCGGTGACGGCATGGCTATTGCCTTGCACAGCGCGGCCTTGGCAGTTGATATGTTCACCAGGGGGGGGGATGCGAGCGCCTATCATCGCCGCCTGAGCGGCGATATCTCCGGCCAGATCAAGCGAGCGGGGTGGCTGTATGGGTTGGCAAGTTCGCCGTATCTGCAGCGCCTCATATTCAGTGGCATGCAGATGTTTCCAGCAAGCCTGCGAATGGCGGCCCGCTTAACCCGTGTGCCGGTTAAATCGCAACTGTAGCAAAGCAACCGCATCATCACGTGAGGCAAGCCTGGCGAACTGCAGTGCTGGCGCCGCCAACAACTCCGATTAACTTGGATTAACATTGCCTTTCAAGCATGTTCGCTTTAAGCGCAAAATCCTGGCCCCGTTGCAGAAGTGAATGGTAGAAATGAGCCGTAGCCCGAACATCGCCAACGAATCAGCCAACCCGAACATGTCGATCCCGGAGGCGCTGGCCAAAGCCAATGCCCACTGGAACGCCGGGCAGGCGGATATCGCCGAGATGCTATGCCAGCGCATATTAGCGGCTTGGCCGGGCCACCCGGATGCGCTGCACCTGCTGGGGTTGATGGCGCATGCCTACGGGAACCTGGATGTTGCCATTAATTATCTGCGGCAAGCCTGCGCGGCGCCGCGCGCCCCGGCGGTGTATTCCGCCAACCTCGCCGAGATGTGCCGCCAGCGCGGCCTGCTGGCCGAGGGCGAAACCCACGCCCGACGCGCCGTACAGATGGACACCACCCACCCAGGTGCCTGGAATAATCTGGGCATCATTTTGCAGGAAATGGGACAATTCGAGGAGAGCAAGCGCTGCCTGGAGCGGGTGCTTACCCTGCAACCGCATAATGCCGAAGCCTATAACAACCTCGGCAACACCTGCAAGCGCATGGGCGAGTTGACCGCCGCCCAGCGCCATTGGAACCGTGCGTTGTCGCTGCGGCCCAATTACGCCGAGCCGCATAGCAACCTCGCCAACCTGCTCTCAGCCCAAGGCGAGTATGACAGCGCCGCCAAGCACGCCAAACGCGCCATTGAACTGAACCCGCGTTTTGCCGACGCCTATATCAACCTCGCCGGGGTAGAGACCGCCCGCAACCGCCACGGCGAGGCGCTGCGATGGATTGATTCGCTGCTCAGCTTTGCCCCCCAGCACGCCGTCGCCCTGGCCTCACGCGCCCTGACCCTGAAGAAGCTTGACCAATTGGAAGATGCGTTGGCGGCAGTTGACCGCGCCTTGGTGGCATCGCCCGAAAATGCCGAGGCACATAACGCCCACGGCCAGATTTTACAGGCGCTGGGCCGGACTGACGAGGCTTTGGCCGCCTATGACCGCGCTGCCACCCTGCCTGGCACCGCTACCGAACAGGCGCTGATCAACCGCGCCATTCTGCTGATGGAACAAGGCCAGAGCGAGTCGGCGAAGGCCGAATTTGACAAGGTGATTCAGCTCTACCCCGGCTCTGCCATGGCGCTGTTCAACAGCGCGGATTTACGCAAATTCAGCGAGGGCGACCCGCTGATCGAGACGATGCACCGGCTGTTGAATGCGGGGGCGGAAACCTCGGCGAATGATAAAATGCTGCTGCATTATGCGCTCGGCAAAGCCTATCTCGATATTGGCAATTCCGAGACAGCGTTTCATCATTTGAATACCGGCAGCCATATGAAGCGCCAGACCATCGACTATAGCGCCGCCGCCACGTCCGACTGGATGGAGTCCATCGCCAAGGTATTCTCCGCCAAATTCATCAAGGAGCATGCAGGCCAGGGCAATGACTCCCCGATGCCGATCTTCGTGCTCGGCATGCCGCGCTCCGGCACCACGCTCACTGAACAAGTGCTGGCCTCGCACCCGTCCATCCATGGCGCCGGTGAGCTGGGACTGATGCAGGCCATCATCAATAAAATTGGCGATTTCCCAGGTAACGTACCGAATCTTTCGGCTGAAACCCTAAAACAATTTGGTGACAGCTACATCGCCGACATCACCAAAATCGCGCATGGCAAGCCCTATGTGGTCGATAAAATGCCGATCAACTTCGCCTTCGCCGGGCTGATCCGTTTGATCCTGCCGGGTGCCCATATCATCCACTCACGGCGCGACCCGGTGGATACCTGCCTGTCCTGCTACAGCAAATTATTCACCGCCGAGCAGTCTTTCTCATATGACATGACCGAGCTGGGGCAGTTCCACCGCGACTACCAAAATCTCACCGCGCATTGGCGCAAGGTGCTGCCGGCGAAATTCTTCCTGGAGGTTGATTACGAGGCGATGGTGGAAGATTTGGAAACCCAGGCCAAGCGGATGTTAAAATTCCTCGGCCTGCCCTGGGACCCCAACTGCCTGAACTTCCATGAAACCAAGCGCACCGTGCGTACCGCCAGTGTCAACCAGGTGCGCAAGCCGGTGTATAAAACCTCCTCCGGCCGCTGGCGCAAACACGCCGCGCAGTTGGGGCCGCTGCTGCAAGCCCTGGACATTGCCGCAGAATGAACCTTGAAGCCCTATGAACCTCGAAGCCCTGCAAGTTGAAGTCCACAGGCTGATCCAGACCGATCAACCTGAAGCAGCCGAGGCGCTGCTGCGTCCGCATCTGGCCGGTGGCGTGGGGCCAATCCCGTTGTGGCGGCAAATGGCGGTGGCATTGCGCAGGCAGGGTAAGATGGGCGAGGTCCGGCATATCCAGATGATGCTGGTGGAGCATAACCCTGGCGATTTGACCGCGCGATTTGACCTTTCGGAAACCTTGCTGATGCTGGGCGAGTATGAGCGCGGCTGGCGGGAGTATCAGTACCGCTACAGCCTGGCGCACACGGTCGCCATCGAGCGCAAGGTGCAGCGCCCGCGCTGGGGCGGCGAGGCGATGCCGGGCAAAACCTTGCTGATCCATGACGAACAGGGTTTTGGTGATACCTTCCAGTTTATCCGGCTGACGCGCGAGGCCGCCCGGCGCAGCAAGGCGCGGGTGATTCTCGAAGTGAATCACGAAACCCTGGCCCTGGCCCGGCGCAGCCTGCCGGAGTTTGAGATCACCGCACGCGGCACGCTGCCACCCGCCTTCGATGTGCATTGCGAAATGATGAGCCTGCCGATGGCGCTGGACCTGAAGCTGACCGACCTGCCAGGGCCGATCCCGTATTTGCTGCCGGACCCAGCACGGCTGGAGCATTGGCGCCGCCGTCTGGCGGGCCTGCCACGCCCGCTGGTGACCCTGGCCTGGGCAGGACGGCCAGTTCACCCCAACGATGCCAACCGCTCCATGACGCTCGATATGCTGGCCCCCCTCGCCCACACCGGCGCGCATTTCCTGCCGATCCAAAAAGGCCCTGCCGCCGCGCAGGCCAATAACCCGCCGGCCGGCATGTCGCTGATGTCGCTCAGCAATGAAATCCGTGATTTTGATGATACCGCCGCGATTTTCTGCCTGACCGATTTGCTGATTTCGGTGGATTCATCGCCTGTTCATCTGGCTGGTGCGCTGGGCCGCCCGACCTGGGTGATGCTGCCGTTCGTGCCGGACTGGCGCTGGCTGATCAACCGCTCGGACACCCCCTGGTATAACCATCACACATTATTCCGGCAGCCACGCCGGGGTGACTGGCCGAGTGTCATCAATAATATGGCGCAAGCACTGCGGGATTTTGTCCAGCAGCCGCGCCAAACTTATTGAAACGCGTAACTGTCCATTCGCAGAAAGCCAAACTCGACTGACTGATGCAGCCTGGTGGTTTTTGCCTTCGCCCCCGCCGCACCCAAAGCCACGTAGAGCGGAAGCAGATGCTCCTCGGTGGGGTGCTCGTCAGCGGCGTGAGGCGCCAGTTTTCGGTAATCGACCAGCGCCGCCACATCATGTGCCCGCAGCTTCTCATCCATCCAGTCCGAGAACGCCGTCACATCCGGAGTTTCCGGCGAATCAAGTGCGGCTCTGCCGCCCCGGAACCGGCGTAAATCATGGGTGAAACTGCCGCTGCCCAAAATCAGCACGCCTTGCTCACGTAACACCGCCAGGGCTTCGCCCAGCCGGACATGATGTTGCGGCCCCAATGCGGTTTGCACTGACAATTGCAGCACAGGAATCTCCGCCGCCGGATAGGCCAGCAGCAACGGCACCCAGGCGCCATGGTCAAGGCCGCGGGCGGTATCCAACCCCGGCTGATAACCCGCCGCCTGCAAGAGTTTAGCAATGCCGGCAGCCAGCGCGGGGTCACCCGGCGGGTTATACTGCAACTGGAAAAGCTGCTGGGGAAACCCGTAAAAATCGTGAATCGTGGTGTTCTGCGCCACGGCATTGAGCATCGGCTCGCCGGTTTCCCAATGCGCCGAGACCACCAAAATCGCCTTGGGCCGCTCGGGCACAAAGGCGGCCAGTCCAGTCAAAAAATCCCGCGCCGGGGTGTCCATCAGGGCGGTCATTGGTGAGCCGTGGCTCAGGAACATCGTAGGTTGCATGTCACTCGCTCCGGCTGCTAAGCAAAACATAGGTTGCGGCAACGGTAGCGTGAAACGAAAAACCCGCATAACCGCATTGCGGGGCGCAGCGTGGCAGGGCGAACCCCTGGTAAACTGTGCCGGAGTGGCGTTTGATACCAAAGCAGTCTAGCTGCTGGAGAGGCCGATGCGTGAAGATGAGATAAAAAGCGTATTACTGAATCTGAACGCCAGCCAGGACTGCATCGAGGCTTCGGCCCTGATCTCAACCGACGGGCTGATTATCGCCTCGGCGCTGGCGCCGGGGCTCGATGAAGACCACCTCGGCGCTCTGGCCACGGCAGTATTGTCACTCGGCGATAACACCACCGCCGCGCTGGCATGCGGGGCGATGGAACAGGTGATGATCAGCGGGGCTGACCGCCATCTGCTGATCCTGCAAGCCGGACCGGAAGCTGTGCTTAGCGCCATTGCCGGGCCGGGCGTGAAACTCGGCCCACTGCTGCTGGATGCCAGCTACGCCGCCAGCGTCATTTTGCCGGATACCGGCAACAAGACCGGCATACTGAACGATCCAAGCCTGGAGACATTGCGTTTTGACGGCGGGCTGGGGCCGGAAGATGTAACGATCATGGCTGCGATTCAGGATATCGTGACAAAGCTGCTGCCCACCCTGACCACGCAATTTTATGATGTCATTATCGCCGAGCCGCACGCGATGCAGGCGGTCACCGGGCCGATCGCTGACACGCAGGCGATCCACTTGGCCTGGTTGCAGCGGGTGTTCGATGGAAATTACGGACCCGGCTTTATGCAGCGTCAGCGCGATACGCTGGAGTTCAAAAACATCAAGACCTTACCAGCGGTTTTTGTAGCCACCAGCATTGCCTTCCTGCGCGGGGCAATGGCGCCGATGGTGCTTGCTCAGGCCTCCGGTGAGCCGCAAACGCCTGCCATCACCGCCACGATATTGCGGCTGCTCGACCTCTGCCAATATCTGACAGATCCGAAATACGCCGAGCTTTTCTCGCCTTTCGAGCAGGTCAAGAAGCAGAACGCCTGGCAGCATCTGGCCCGGCGCACCAAAGAGAACGCACCGCTCTAGCTTGCTAGCGCCAAGCCTTTACCGACCGTTTGCAGGCGCGTCAGCAGTACCGGGCTGATCCCCAAATTATCCATCAACACTTCGGCATATTTGCGGTCGATCAAATATTGGCAGAGATCGAGCAGCCGCAACACCGAAGCAGTGGCCAGCATCGCTTGTTTTGCATCGGGAACGTTAACCACCAGCACCGGCGGTAAAGCGCCGCGCAAAAACGCCATGCTGGCGGCGACAAACAACGGCGGCACCCGCACCCGTACATGGGTTTCGCCAATTTTCTCCTGGCGCTTAATAAAATCGACTCCATAATCACCTGCAAACAGGCTTTCCAGCCAGACAACATGAGTCTTTTTGAGTTGCTCAACCCGGCCTTCGATATAAGGCTTGATTTCAGGCTCTTCCGCCAGAACTTCATAGAAGCGATCGGTCAGCCAGGGAATCAGCGGGTGAACATTATCGCGCACGGCCGTCAGAACGATCTGATCCTCGCGACTCAGCCCAGCCACATGGCAGAAAAGTTCGAGATTCCGGTCACTATAATGCAGTTCCATAAAATCCGGCTCCTTGTATGTGGTCAGATAACTATAACAGGCTGGTAACGGCCTGAGCCGCATATTTGGCATCCAAAAACAACAGCCCCAGCTTCGCGGTTTTATTGGCGATGGTGCAGAGAACCGCGTCCTGTCCAGCGTGGATGATCAGGATATGACCATGTGAGCCGGTGATCAGCACTTGTTCCAGCGTGCCGCAGGCAAGTTCCGCAGCAGTCCGGTCACCGAGCGACAGCATCGCCGCCACCATGGCGCTGACCCGGTCTTCATCCATCATCTCCGGCAGCACCGAGGACAAGATCAGACCATCGGTCGAGATCAGTGCCGCGGCTTCAATGCTGGCAGACCGTCCTTTCAGGTCAGTCAAAACGGTCTTTATTTGATCTTCACGCATGAGCACCTCGAGCTGTAGGCTTGAACATTATCCGGGTTATCAAATTCGCAATCAGACCACCGCGGCGTCACCGTGATGGCCATGCTAGCTGACATAATAAAGTCAGCAAACATGGTGCAACCTAAGGGGATGGGATCATTATCGAAAATGATATAGGTCAAATCAATTACAAATGAGCGGCGCGGTGTCATAAACCATCTACCAAGCGCGTTTGCGGCTTAGCTGTATTGGCCTTATGAGCCTGCCGCCTCCCACGTATCCCCAAGGAACCCATGATCCGCCTCGACAATATTAGTAAGCAGAATGGCTCGCGCCTGATCTTTATCGAGGCTTCTGCCGCCTTGCTGCGGGGCGAGAAGATCGGGCTGGTCGGCCCCAATGGGGCGGGTAAATCCACCCTGTTCAGGCTGATCACGGGTCAGGAGCCGCCGGATGAAGGGCAAATCCTGATCGACAAGAAGGTGAGCATCGGGCTGTTCAGCCAGGATGTGGGCGAGATGGCTGGGCGGAGCGCGGTGGCCGAGGTGATGGATGGCGCCGGGCCGGTGAGCGAAGTAGCGGCCGAGTTGGCAGCCCTGGAAGCCGCGATGGCCGACCCGGAACAATTCGACCGGCTGGACAAAATTCTGGAGCGCTTTGGCGAGGTGCAGACGCGCTTTGAGGAGCTGGGCGGCTACGCGCTGGATGCCAAGGCCCGCGAGGTGCTGCATGGCCTGGGCTTCAGCCAGGAGATGATGGAGGGCGATGTTGGCCGGCTTTCCGGCGGTTGGAAGATGCGCGTGGGACTTGCCCGTATTTTGCTGATGCGCCCGGATGTGATGCTGCTCGATGAACCGAGTAACCATTTGGACCTGGAAAGCCTGATCTGGCTGGAACAGTTTCTGGCCGGGTACGATGGCGCCCTGCTGATGACCTCGCACGACCGGGAATTCATGAACCGGGTGATCAACAAAGTGATTGAGATTGATGCCGGTGCGCTCACCAGTTTTTCCGGCGATTATGAATTCTATGCCCGCCAGGCGGCGCTGAACGAGAAGCACCAGCAGGCGCAGTTTGAGCGCCAGCAGGCGATGCTCGCCAAGGAGATCGCCTTCATCGAGCGGTTCAAGGCCCGCGCCTCGCACGCCGCACAAGTGCAGAGCCGGGTGAAGAAGCTCGACAAAATCGAACGGGTGGAGCCACCTAAGCGCCGCCAGACCGTGGAGTTTGATTTCCGTCCGGCCCCGCGGTCCGGCGACGACGTGGCGAACCTGCGCAGTGTTAGCAAACAATATGGCAGCAAGGTGATTTATGAGGGGTTGGACCTTCTCATTCGCCGCAAGGAGCGCTGCTGCGTGCTGGGCGTCAACGGGGCGGGCAAGTCCACACTGCTGAAGCTGGTGACCGGCACCACCACGCCGGATGCCGGTACGGTTACACTGGGGGGCAGCGTGAAGATGGGCTACTTCGCCCAGCACGCCATGGATTTGCTGGACGGCGAGGCCACGGTTTTTGAAGCGCTGGACGCTGCCTTCCCCCATGCCGGACAGGGCGCATTGCGCAGCCTCGCGGGGGCATTCGGCTTCTCGGGCGACGAGGTTGAAAAGCGCTGCCGCGTGCTCTCGGGCGGTGAAAAAGCCAGGCTGGTGATGGCGCTGATGCTGTTCGACCCGCCAAATTTTCTGGTCCTCGACGAGCCGACCAACCATCTGGACCTCGCCACCAAGGAGATGCTGATCAAGGCGCTTGCAACTTATGAAGGCACCATGCTGTTCGTCTCACATGACCGCCACTTCCTGACGGAACTATCCAACCGTGTGCTGGAGCTGACCCCCGAAGGCATTCACCAATATGACGGCGGTTACACCGAATATGTGGCACGCACCGGGCAGGAGGCACCGGGCCTGCACACCTGAGCCAGGCGGCGGCGCTCTACTTCCGGGTGTGAGGTGTCCCTCTTAAAGTGGTCCAAATTCTGAGTTAGTTTTTTGTCGGATTTCTCGGTTTTTAAGAGAGGATTTGCGATGCAGGCGCTGCGGTTGACTCGCGGATTATCAAATCCGCGCCCAGGTCAAGATGCTCTTGCGTCGGCCTGCCAGCCAGATAAGCCACTAGATAGTCCCCTGTCGCGGCGCCGATTTCCTGGGTGGGTACACGCACTGTGGTCAAGGCAGGAATCATGTGCTGCGACAGTTCGAAATCGTCGAATCCGGTGATTGAGATCGCCTGCGGCACGGCGATGCCGCGCGCAGAGCATTCTAGGATTGCTCCAAAAGCCAGGATATCATTGCCGCAGATCACGGCGGTCAGCAGTGTATCCCGCGCGAGCAGCGCACGCATGGCCTCCCGCCCTGCGCGGATGGTGTATTCAGCCTCGATGATTTGTCCGGCCGGAACCGAAAGACCGCGCGCGGCCAATGCATCGAGTATGCCCTCGGCCCGTTCCGATGCGCGATCATTGTTCGCCCTGATGCCGGCGATGACGCCGATCGAGCGATGACCGAGATCGAGCAGATGGTCGGTGAGCCGCCGCATCGCTACTCGATTGTTGAAGCCAATCGATGGGTATGGGCTCCCAGGGTCAAAGGTCCAGGTGTTGACAAAGGGCAGTTGCTTCGCGGCAAGCAGGTGCAGCACCTCTGGTGGGTGCACGGCTCCAACTAGGACCACCGCATCGATCCCGTGTTCGATTAGGGATTGCAGCGCGGCGGCCTCCCTGCTCGAATCGTAGGAATTGCTTGCAATGACCAGCATGTAGCCATGCATGTTGAGCCGGCTCTGCAAGGCGTGCAGAGCCTGCGCGAAGATCGAATTATCGATGGTCGGGAAAACCGCACCGATCGTGCGGAATCGCCGCGAGACAAGTGAGCCCGCAGCACGATGCGGGATATAGCCCATCTCTTGCGCGACTGCGCGGACATGCGCCACCATCTCCGGACTGGACCGCTCCGGATTATTTAGGGCCCGCGACACGGTCGCAATCGAAACCCCCGCCTTGCGGGCCACGTCCTTAATCGTCGCCGAGACGCGCGTTTCCGTCATGCGTGTAAAACTAAACCTCGTTTCAATCACAGCCTCGAAGAGGCGCTCGGTATTTTCTTTGCACTGGATTTTCTGGCTTGACAATTCGGCGTACGCCCTCTTAGTATCCCCGCAGGGAAAACGTTTACCATGTTTTCGAGCTACTCGAATAACGTGGCACAAGCAAGCACAACTTGAACACGGCGTCAGAAAGCATGTCAGATCATTGTGTAATCGTAACAGGCGGGGCGAGCGGTATTGGGGCAGCGACAGCTAGGCTTATCTCTGCCGCTGGAGGATATGTCGGCATTCTAGACCTCAATGCCGAGGCCGGCGCGGCTGTTGCCGAATCCTGCGGCAAACGCGCGATCGCATTGCGCGCCGATGCTGGCGATGAGAACGACGTCAAGGCAGCGCATGTGATTTTGCAATCACACCTCCCGCCCGTAACCGGCCTCGTGAATTGCGCTGGTGCGCCGGAACGACCCCGCCCGATCGAGGATTGCCCCGTCGATGAATGGACGCGAATCATCGATTCTCATCTCCGCACCACCTATATCGCGTGCCGTGTTTTCGGTAGCGCGATGGCTACGCGCGGCTTCGGCGCGATCGTAAATCTCGCCTCGGTTCTCTCGTTCCGCCCTGGGCCGGTGCTCGGCTATGGGCCGGCGAAGGCCGCGATCGTCAACCTCACCGAATCCCTCGCGGTTTATTGGGCGCGGCACGGTGTGCGGGTCAACGCCGTCGCGCCCGGATGGACCGACACGCCTTTTCTGCGCCCGCCCGAGCGCGGCCATCAGCGCGATCTGACGCCGATTCTGCGCGCGACACCCATGGGCCGTCTGATGCGTCCCGAAGAGATCGCGGAAGTGATCAATTTTCTCCTCTCCCCGGCAGCACGTATCGTTACTGGCACCACGATCCCCTGCGATGGTGGCGTTATTGCGGCAAGCGGCTGGGCGCCCTATGGGGGTCCGCCCGCGGCTGCCGAACCGGTCACTGCGTCATGAACGCACCGAGTACCGAGATACGGGGAGGGCAAGCGAGCAAACGCTCAGCCCTTCTACATCTCGGGGGCTCAAGGCTCCATCGAGGCGTGATCGGCGCAGCGCCGATCCTGCTTCTAATTATCGCATGGTTCGCCGCGACAGGACCACTCGGCCTGATTGCGCCGCTCAAGTTTCCATCGCCCGCGATTGCCCTCGCCTCGCTCGAAACCATCGCCGGGCCCGGCTATGCGAGTGCTCCGCTCGCCGAACACATCGAGACCAGCCTGAGCCTCGTTCTCGCCGGTTTTGCCGCCGCCACCCTCACCGGCATTCCGCTCGGCCTGCTGCTGGGGACCAGCCGTTATGCGAACGCCTGCATAAACCCCATCTTTCAACTTCTCCGTCCGATCGCGCCGATCGCCTGGATCCCGCTGACGATCCTCTGGTTCGGCCTGGGCGGCGGGGCCAAAATTTTTGTCGTCTGGCTTGCCGCTTTCGCGCCCGCGGTGATCAACACCCAAACAGCGGTGCGCGGCGTGAACCGCACGGTCATTGAAGCCGCCAAAGTCCATGGCGCGCGCCGCGTTAATCTGTTCTTCGACGTGACGATTCCCGCCGCCCTTCCAGGGATTTTCACCGGCATGCGACTTTCACTGCAGGCCTGCTGGATGGTGCTGGTCGCTGCCGAACTGGTCGGCGCTTATACCGGGCTCGGCCATGTCATGATCATCGCCACCGAGGATCTCGATTCCGGGATGATCTTTGTTGCGATGCTATGTGTTGCAATGCTCGGCGTCGCTATGAGCCTGTTGCTCGCGCGCCTTGAAGCCTGGGTACTGCCATGGCGGCGTTGAACGGCCCCACCCCTGCGGTTCGCGCGGGCACACTGCTCGAAGCCTGGGTGCTACCAGCATTCGGCATCGTCACATTCCTGATGTTATGGGCCGGATGCACCGCCGCCGGCCTCGCACCGGCCCGGCTGCTGCCCGGCCCCGGCGCGGCCGCCGCCGAATTTATAGATCTCACTCACACCCCCTATTCTGGCGCGGTCCTGCAAGTCCATCTACTCGCAAGCCTGATGAAATTCAGCCTTGGTTATGGCCTGGCCGTACTGACCGGCGTACCCCTCGGCCTCATGATGGGCCGCTATCGTATCGTCGAATGGGCAATCGCGCCGCTTTACGAATCAATCCGCTTCATCCCGCCGATTGCCTGGGTGCCGTTCTCGATCCTTTGGCTCGGAACCGGTTTCCTCGCCCCGACGCTGGTAATTTTCTCAGGCGCTTTCTCACCCTGCGTCCTGAACGCCTATCGCGGCGTCCACACTGCCGACCGTGCGGTACTGGAAGCAGCGCAGACACTCGGAGCCGGCCGCTGGGCAACTATGACCGAGGTGCTGCTGCCCGCTGCCCTACCCGACATCGTCGCCGGATTGCGCGTCGCCGCGGGATTTGCCTGGCAATCGTTGATCGGGGCCGAGTTGATCGTCGGCTCAACAGGTCTCGGTTATCTGATCATCCAGGGCGAGAGCAATCTTTCATCAACCGTCGTCGTCGCCGGCATGATCACCATCGGCCTCACCGGTGCGGCGATCGATTTTGCAATGCTGCGGGCCGAACGTTTCGTGCGCCGCAACTGGGGTCAATGATGACGGCTTCAACATGATGCCTGGCTACTAACCAGACGGCCAGAAGGCCGCTTTGAAAAGAAGGAGGAAAAAAATGATCACACGGCGAATCCGGACCATCTGTGCGGCACTCACGGTAGTGGCGCCTCTCGCTATAACGCCCCTCGGCGCTCGAGCGGCAGATAGTGGCGCCTTTCCGTTGGCTATCGCCCAGCAACCACAGCGTTGGGCACTCGAGTGGTATATCGCGACCAAGGAAGGCTGGTGGAAGGACGTTGGCATCGACCCGACGATGACGACCTTTACTGCCGGCCCGCCGGAGATCGCCGCCGGCGCGTCTGGTTCCTGGGAAGTCGGCGGTGCGGGTGATCTGCCATCGATGCTCGGGGCTGCCAAATACGGCCTGACGACGATTGCGATCGCCGATAGCGAAGCAGCGATCATCACCTTGATGGCGACCAAGGATAAAGCCGATGCCTATCTGCACAACCCGTCCCTGATCAAAGGCAAGACCATCCCTGAAACCAGCAATTCCACCGGCGAATGGGGGGCTGCGGCCTGCCTTGAAAAGAAATTCGGCCTCAAGCCCAGCGAATATCATTTCGTCAATCTGTCGCCGCCGGAGATCAACGCCGCCGTCAGCAGCGGTCGGTATGATCTGGCTCAAGTATGGTCGCCTAATGTCTATATTCTCGAATCGGCAATCGGAGCCAAGGTTATCTGCAACGCTGCGCAAGTCGGCGTGCCGATCACCAGCAATATTTTTGCGACCCAAGCCTTCGCCACCGCACACCCCGAAATAGTCGCGAAGTTCCTCGCCGTTTACCTTCGCGCCATTGCCTGGGAGCGCGAGCATCCGCAAGAGGCGGTCGCCGATCTCGGTGAGTTCTTTAACTCGGTCGGCGTGAAAATTCCGCCTGCCTATCTCGCCCAGGAACTCCACGCCCGGCCTGCCTACACGCTGGACGAGCAGTTGAAAATTTTCGGTGCCAATACGGCCGGCACGCCCGAAATCGTCGATTGGTGGAATCAACTCGGTACCTTCATGCAATCGGTCAGCATCGTCAGCGAGACCCCACCGGCGAGCCAATTCGCAACCGACAAATATCTGCAAATGATCGCAGCGGACCCGAAGCTGCGTGCCTTTGCCAATGACGACACGCCGTAAATGGAGGCGAGCCCTAAACCATCGGGAGCGAAACAATGAGCGAGATCAGGTTTGAGGGGGTAGAACGGCGTTTCCATCGGCCGGGCGGCAACTTTCTCGCTCTTGAAAATATCTGCTTCGAGGTCGCCGAGCGCGAATTTGTGGCGCTCGTCGGCCCGTCGGGCTGCGGCAAGACGACGCTGCTCCGTATGGCCGCCGGGCTCGATTTCCCGACCGGCGGACGAGTACTCGTCGGCAACCGTGAAGTCAGAGGCCCGGGTCCTGACCGCGCCGTCGTGTTCCAGCAATTCGCCTTATTTCCCTGGAAGACAATTCGCCAGAACATTGGCTTCGGGCTCAAATGCAAAGGGACGCCGCTCACCCAGCGCCGCGAGATCATCGAGCATTACGTCACGCTCATGGGTTTGCAAGGCCATGGCGATGCCTATCCGCATCAATTGTCCGGCGGCATGCAGCAGCGCGTCGCAATCGCCCGCAGCTATGCGCTGGAGCCCGATGTTTTGTTGATGGATGAGCCTTTCGGCGCGCTCGATGCCCAGACCCGCGTTCTGATGCAGGAAGAACTCGTCCGTCTCGCGCGCGACAACCCCCGCACCGTCCTGTTCATTACGCACAGCGTCGACGAAGCGGTTTATCTCGCTGATCGTGTCATTGTCATGACTCCCCGGCCAGGCCGGATCAGCGCGATCATCGACATCGGCTTGGTGCGCCGCACCGAGCGCTGGATAGATTGTGAACACATAGAGGAAGTCATGGCCCAAAAGTCTTTCGTGCATTTGCGCTCGCGCATCTGGCGGCTGCTGCGCGGTTTGGAATCGAGCGGTGAGACAGTGGGCCGCGCTATGGAGACGGGCGTTGGCTAACGCCGACGGTCAAATCCAGCGCGGACCACATTCCGCCAGGGCAATGTTGACGCCACTTGTCACACAAACACCATGGTGGCGCCTCGAACGTCACGATGCCGATCGTGAACGGATCGAACGGGTGGAGCTCCTTCGCATGCTCGAACGGCTGGTCCTAATTCGCCGCTTTGAGGAACGCCTGCTTGAGCTCAGCACCGCCGGCGTGCTGCACGGCCCCGCGCACTCTAGCATCGGCCAGGAAGGGGCCGCAGTCGGCGCGATTTCTGTCCTCACCGCAACCGACAAGATCAACGGCACGCATAGGATGCATCACCAGTTCCTCGCCAAGGCACTCGGCTTTGCAACACCGGAAGGCTATTCGCCGCTCGACGATGCCATCCCCGACCCGTTCCGCGACGTCGCGTTCCGCACTTACGCCGAAATCCTTGGCCTTCGCCCAGGTTATTGCGGCGGGCGCGGCGGCTCAATGCATCTGCGCTACCCCGAAGCCGGCATTCTCGGCTCGAATGCCATCGTCGGCGGCAATCCTTCGCACGCAGTCGGATATGCGTTGGCCGACATCATGCAGGACCGCACCGATCTCTCCATCGCCTTCTTCGGCGATGGCGCCATGCAGAACGGCGCGGCCTATGAGGCGATGAACCTCGCCGCCCTCTACCGCACGCCCACGGTCTTTTTCGTCGAGAACAACCTCTACGCGGTCTCCACCAGACTTAACGAACAAACACGCGAAACCAGGCTCTCTGCCCGCGGTCTCTCACTCGGCATCCCCGCAATCGTGTTCGACGGCATGGATGTCATCGCAGCACGTCTCGCGATGGAGGAAGCCCGCGCGATCATTACGCGCGATGGCGGGCCGGTGCTGCTCGAGGCCGAGACCTATCGTTTCTTCCACCAATCCGGTGCCTTGCGCGGAAGCGCCTATGGCTATCGCGACAAAGCGGAAGAAGAATCGTGGTCCGCCCGCGATCCGCTTCGCCAGTTCCCCGCGGAGCTGATCGATGCCGGCATCATCAACGGTCAAGATGTCGGGTATCTTGAAGCCAGAGTTGCCGAGATTCTCGATGGGGCCCTTGCCCGCCTGCTCGAGAACCATCGCGATCCCAGCACCGCGCGTATCCGTCCGCCACTCTGGCCCGATCCCGCGGAAGTCGACGCCGGCATCCGTGGCGATCTTTCGGAACTCGCCTCATGCCACGCTGTGGAACTCGAGGACCGTGATCCGGCCAATCTCACGGACACCAAATTCGCCGATGTCATCGCCAAGGCGATGCTGCGAAACATGGGACTTTGGCCAAATCTGTTTATCCTAGGAGAAGATGTACACCGGCTTCGTGGCGGCACGTCCGGAGCCACGCGCGGCATTCGCGAGCGCTTCCCGGATCGGCTGATCGGCACCCCGATCTGCGAGAACGGCTTCGTCGGCATGGCACTGGGTGCCGCGCTAAACGGCATGCGCCCTGTCATCGAGATCATGTATCCCGATTTCGCTCTCGGTGCCGCCGACCAATTATTCAATCAGATAGCCAAGGTCCGACACATGTTCGGCGGTAAATTCCCGGTTCCCGTCATCGTCCGCAGCCGTGTCTCCTCAGGCACTGGCTACGGTTCGCAACATTCGATGGATGCCAGCGGATTATTCGCGCTCTATCCCGGCTGGCGGATTTTCGTGCCAAGCCGGCCCTATGATTATATCGGCATGCTCAACGCCGCGGTCGCCTGCGACGATCCGGTGCTGATCGTAGAATACAGCGCTTTATTCGAAAAAATGGGCCCCGTTCCTGCTGGTGACTGGGACTACATCGTACCCATCGGCAAAGCACGGATCGCGCGTAGCGGACGGCGATGCACGATTCTCGCGTATGGCCTGATGGTTGATTTCGCTTGCGAGGCAGCGAAGCTTTCAGGCGTCGATGCGGAAGTGATCGACCTTCGCACAATCGATCCTACCGGCCTCGACTGGACGTCGATCGAAGCGAGCGTCAAAAAGACAAATGTCCTGATGATTGCCGAGCGAAATGCCCGCGGCACCTCTATCGGTTCACGCATTGCCAGCGAGGCGCAACAACGGCTGTTCGACTGGCTGGATCATGAGATCATCCATGTGACCGGCGCGGAGGCCGCACCTGTCGTATCCAAGATTCTCGAACACGCCGCTCTCGCTGACGCAAAAACGATCGAGGCAGCACTACGCCGCCTTGATGCCGATATCCCGAAATCAAGTTTGAAAGAATAGTGAACTCATCAAGCCATGACATAACACGACGACCGCAAAGAAACGAATTAAAGCCCTCGGCATTGATATAACGCACCCACTAGGCATGTCCTGTGGAGCCAGTTTTGCGAGAATTTTTTGATGCTGGCTGGCAATCATAAATTTCGTTTTGTCTTGCAAGAATCTTATTGAATCTTTTTTTGCCTGCTATCATAAAAGAGTGGGTTAATACTCATCAAACAATTATCTTAATACGGCGCGCTGACGCGTACGAAAGAGGAACTGATCGTCCAAAAGGAGCAGAAAATGCCAGAGGAATTCAATATGCCTAAATTCGGTGCGTCGGGTCCGGTCGTAATCCGGTCGCCGTTGGACGTTAGCGCATTCATCAACTCGCAACCAACACGGCCCTTCGCTATTTTGATTGTATTGGTTGCGCTTGGTGGCGTGTTTGTGGACGCATATGATTTTACGAGCATCGGGATCGGTGTCGTACAGCTCAAGCAGGATTTTCAACTGACTCCATTCGAGGTCGGCAGCATCACAGCGATGATGGCCGTTGGCGCTCTCTTCGGCGCTCTTGTGGGCGGCCATTTCACCGACAAGATCGGCCGGCTGAAAATGTTCTTGCTCGATCTCGTGCTCCTCGTTTTTTCCGCGATCGGGGCGGCGCTCTCCTTTAATCTCGAGATGCTATTGATCTTTCGCCTTCTTATGGGAATAGGGGTCGGCCTCGACTTCCCCGTCGCGCTTAGTTTCATCGCCGAGTTCATGGCGGAGCGGAACAAAGGCGCAAGCGTTAATCTATGGCAGGCGACATGGTTCGTCGCCGCGATCTGCTCCGGTATCGTCATTCTACCGTTTTATTTCGCCGGTTTGCAGGACGTGCTGTGGCGGATCGCAGTTGGGTTCGGCGCCGTACCCGCCCTCATCGTGCTCGCTCTCCGGTACAGATTCATGAATGAGAGCCCACTATGGGCAGCACGTAACGTAAGCCTCAACGAAGCGGCCAGAATACTTGAAAAGACCTATCATGTCCCCGTGACGGTATCGGCGCCCGAAACACCCACCGCCTCACCACCGGCCAGAAGCTTCCTCTCGCTCTATTCGGAGCTTTTCACGCCACAATACCGGAACCGGACCTTCCTGATCTCGATCATATGCATGACCCAAAGCCTTGAGTATTTCGCCATCGGATTCAATCTCCCCATCATTTCAACGCAGTTGTTCGGATCAAAATTCCTCTTCGCGATTCTCGGCTCGATGTTCTTCAACCTCTTTGGCATCGCCGGCGGCGCATCGAATGCCTTAGTCACGAGTCGTCTCGGCACCCGCAATATCGCAACCATTGGATACCTGGTGGTTGTGGTTGCCCTTCTCTCCCTTTATTTCAGTGGCCCGAACGCGCCAATCATTCTCGAAGCCGGACTGATTGCGCTCTTTCTTTTGGGTCACTCCTTCGGACCAGGCTCGCAGGGCATGACCATGGCAGCCCTTTCGTATCCGACCCGAATGCGCGGACTAGGCACCGGATGGGGACAGGGAATGGTGCGGGTCGGCAGCATCCTAGGATTCTACTTCTTTCCACTTGTCGTCCACTGGATCGGTTTCCGCGACATGACCTTGGCTCTCGCGATCGTTCCCGCGGCTGGGCTGCTCACGACCGTCATGGTTAGGTGGGAGCCTGTCGGACACGACCCCGACGAACATGACGATTCGCTACTTGATGCATTGCCCGCACTAGCAGAGGACAACTATGCCTGAGGCAACGCGCACGCTGCATAAGCCAGCAAGGATCCAGATTAGGTGAACGACCTCCAAGGACGCATGATCATCGTCACTGGCGCGGCGGGTGCCATTGGCGGTACGGTCGCCCGCATGGCGGCGTTGGAAGGCGCGCGGCTTCTTTTGGTTGATCTGGACGGCGCGCGCCTCACCGCTATAGCGCGAGACCTTGGCGGAGGTCCCCATCTGACCGCGATATCTTCGTTGCAAAGTCCAGAAGACTGCGCGGCCGTCGCGGCACTCGCCGGTTCCCCGATCTATGGCCTCGTGCACATGGCAGGTCTGTTTATGCCCCATGATCTCAGCGCCGCTGCACGCCCAGTCTATGATCTGACCATCGCGGCCAACATGACAAACGCCTTCGACCTTGTCTGCGCGATCGAGCCTTTTCTGGTCACGGATGTTCCGGCGCGGCTGGTCTTCGCGAGTTCACAGGCCTATCGGCGCGGCAGTATTGGGCACGTCGCCTATTCGATGGCGAAGGGCGGCGTGGCCGGGCTGACGCGCGCACTCGCCCGTAATCTCCGTGCGCGAGCGTTGGTGAACGCGGTTGCTCCGGGTGTTATCGAAACCCCCATGACACACGATATGCTCGCCGCGCGACGACAGGAGATCATCAACGAGATTCCTCTAGGTCGACTTGGCACGGCCGAAGAGGTCGCGGGCGTCGTGCTGTTCCTCCTTGGCCCGCAGTCGACCTTCATCACCGGCCAGGTGATTAATGTGGATGGGGGAACCAATAACAGCTGAACGCTTACTATCTGAATTCTCGTCAAAAAGGGGGTTGGAAATGACGCAGTCAAAATCAGGGCTTGAGGCGAGTGCCTCCGTTCGTGACCTCGTCATCCGGCCTCATCATACGGCGCTAAGCGTGGAGGATTTCGAGGCCGCCCGGAATTTTTTCACCGAAGCCGTTGGCATGCGCCTTGAAAGCGAAATGGACCATCGCGACGAGAGCAACCTCGGCATTATCGTCGGGTTGCCGGGCGCTGTAATCCGGTGGGCGCTTCTTGAAATGGGCGGCTACCGGATTGAGCTATTCAAATACTACAACCCCAAAGGTCTGCGCCATCCCATGCGGCAATGCGATATCGGCCTAACCCATATCTGCTTTCAAGTCAGCGACGCCAACGAGACACATCGCCGGTTGGCAACGGCTGGCTACAAGACAATCTCAGCGCCGCAGTCTCTTAGGGGCGGGCGAAGCAAGCCGTTTTACCTGATCGGTCCCGAGGAAATCATCATCGAGTTCCTAGAACTCCACTCCTGACGATGTGCGGAATTGTGCGCGGTGGTGTCCATCAAACCAGCAGCAGGCCACCTCCCTACAAACACGCAGAGACAGGCACTCAACAAGTGCCCAAAGATGGCGGAATCAGCGGACAAAAGCTGATAATGAATAGGGATTGCTTGGAAAAAGACGCTAATTTTCCGGCACTATTTCCAGGACCTATGCTGTGGAGACTATTTTGCTGGGTGGCTGGCGGAGGGGATGGGATTCGAACCCACGATACGCCTTGACAGCGTATAACGGTTTAGCAAACCGCCGCCTTCAGCCTCTCGGCCACCCCTCCGCAATCGCATGCCCCAAGGGGCCGGTGCCCCTGCGTTTTAGGCGGCGGCGCTATCGTCGTAAAGCCCCGGAGGGGTACTGGTTGTCCTGTTAAGGATATTTTTGGACGATTTCTGTTAACTAATTGAATTTAATGGATTTAAGAAAATATTCGGGAAAATTATGCTGCATTGCAAAATTTATGTTGCATTGCACTCTCATATGTCTTATACGTCAGGCTACAGAGTGAGTTTACTCCTCTGTTTTCTTGGACGTTTCCTCCCTAAACTTGGCGGCACTTCGGTGCCGCCTTTTTTTTCGTGAAATCACTCGGCTGCCGCGGCCAGCGGCGCAGCGCGCACCGGCAGCAGCGCTGCGGCATTTGCCACCAGGGCAGCGATCAACTCGTGGAAAATCGCTGCGAGCCGCTCAAACCCATCGGTTTTCACAAATTGCGCCTCATGCATATACAGAGCCCGGGAAACCTCAATTTGCAGAACATGCACACCCTCACGCGGGCGGCCATAAAAGCGGGTAATATAGCCGCCGGCGTAGGGGTCGTTGCGGCGCACTCGCAGCCCGAGGCCCTCCAGCTTTGCCTCAACGAAGCCGGTCATCGACGCCGCACAGCTGGTGCCATGCACATCGCCCAGCACAATCTCCGCCAGCCGGCTGGCAGGGCGGTGCGACGGCATGGTCGGCATTGAATGGCAATCAACCAGCAGACACACACCAAAACGCTGGATGGTGGCGGCAATCAGCCGTTGCACCTCGGCATGGTAAGGCTGCCAGCAGGTGGTGACTCGCGCCTGGGCCTCGACAAATCTCAGCTTACGGCGGTAAATCGGCTCACCGGTGCCAACAATCCGCGCGATCGTCCCCAGCCCCGCGCTGACCCGGGGACTCGCGGCATTCACATAATCGGGCAGAATATCCTCGAACATCGAAGGGTCCAGCTCCCAGGCTTCGCGATTCACGTCGCAATAAGCCCGGGGAAAATTCGCAGCCAGCAGCGGCACGCCCAGGCTGGGGGCTGCGGCAAATAAATCATCGACAAAACTATCTTCGCTGCGGCGGATCGCGGTGGCGTCCAAGCGCGAGGCCGCCAGGAACGCCGGCGGGTAATACCGTCCGGAATGCGGCGAGGTCAGCAGCACCGGCGCTTTCTGCAACAGCGGCATCACCGACCTGTAAGGGGTGTTTGAAAATTCCATCCGCGCCATTCAACCAGCAGTGGCCCCTGATTGAAAGAGAATTTCCGTGATATCACGCCGGGTTTACGAATGCTGCATCCGGCCCAGCGCCATCCGCACCCGCACCGCCAGCCGGTGCACCCGGTGGCGGGCGAAAATCAGCAGCACCGCGGCGAATGTCAGCCCGGACACTGCCACCGAGACCACCAGTTGGGCCAGCAGGTCAAGCAGAGGCAACTTGGCCAGTACCAGCCAGGCTGCCAGCCGGGCTGCTGCCAAGGCACCGGCGGGCAATAGCAGCAACCGGATCAACGGCAGCACCGGCCGGCCAAGCCCGATTTTCATAGCCGGAATGAACAACGCGATCGAAAGCATGCCGCGCAACGTCAAGGCCCAGGCCAGCACAACCAACCCATAGGAAGAGGCAAACCACGCCACCAGCAAGACCGTTGTCACGTTGATCAACGACAGTAGCGAGACCATATGCACCCGGCCCGCCGCCGTCAGCACCGGATTGATCAGGCTATACAAAGACGATACCGGGACCATCAACGTCATGATGGCGAATACCGGCACCGCCGCCGCCCAGCGCGGCCCGAACATCAGCAGCACCACCGGCCTGGCCGACGCGCCCGCCACGGCGGAGACGAAAAATATCACCAGCGCCACCGCATCAATCATCAGCATCGCGGCATCGAACCGCCGTGCCGGGTCGTCACGCACCGCCACGATGACCGGCAAAAACACATTGCGTGCCGGGGCAAAAGCGATTTCCTGCATTACCTCAATCAGCCGCTGCGCGATCCGAAAGCGCCCGACATCGGCCACCGAAACCCGCAGGCCCACCACCATCACGTAAGCGGTGTACGAGACAAAATCGACTAGCGAGGTTTGCATCAGCGGCAATGAGAACTGCAACGAACGGCGCAGCACCGCCCAGCCAGGCGGCCGAGGCGGCAGCCAGCGGGCGGTGCTGCACACACACACCACATAGAACACGACGGCGGCGACACGCTGATAAATCAGCGCATCGACCCCACGGCCGGCGAAAGCAAACGGCAGCGCCACCAGTCCGCCCGTCACCGTGCTGCCAAAGGCTATCAGCCCGAGCGAACGAAACTTGAAACTCGACGCCAGCTTGGCGGCGGGCACGACCAAAAAACTGGTCAGCAGAATATTCAGCGCTAAAATCCGCAGCACCAGCGCTAGAATAGGCTGGCCATACAGCCGGCCAAACGCCGGTGCGCTAACCAACAAAAAGATGACGAACACCACCGAAGCCAAAAACTGCGACCAGAACGCCCCGGCCTCGACTTGCTTATCGCCTGGTGCTGCCTGCACCTGCTCGCCGGCGCCACCGACCGAGAGCATCCGCACCAGATCGGAGATTGCCGAGCCAATGGCCACCACACCCACGCTCGACGCCGGAATATAGCGCAGTAGAATACCCAAGATGATAAAGCCAAAACCGCGCTCAAACAGCACGGTGGCAAAATTCCAAACCGCCCCCCGTGCCGCGCCCCTGGCCAGACTCATCACCCAGCACCCTCCCTGTCCGGCTTATACCAGCGGTTTTAGGGACATCAGGCTAGAGGGCAAGGCTCCCGGACTTGTTCGGTCAAAGCAATAAGAGCAGCGCCGCATTTTTCAGCCAGTGGCAAAACCAAAGCCGCTCGCGGGCCACCAGAATCCGCCGTTCCAACGCCGTATTTTTTACCAGCGATACCATAGCCCGAGCGGCGCGCTGTTGCGGCACGCTCAACTCATGGACAAACCGCGCCAGGAAAACCTCCGCGATGGAGGAATTCTTATTCAGCAAAAATGCCAGCCGTTCGCGTGCCGACTTGATTTTGTAAAGAACAGATCGCTTGCTGGCCAATAGCGGCAGATTCGAAAAATTTTTGTCATGCCGCCGGTGCAGTACCGTCGCCTGATCAAGCGCCACCACTCTTCCAAAGGCACAGGCGGTCAACATCAGCCACCAATCCTGCGAGGAATATATCCCCGAAATCGGCAAGGCGCGGGTCAGGACGGCACGGTTCAAGGTCATTGTTGAGCTAATCGCCGGGCTTTCCATGAGCAAACGATGAAACTGATTGACGTAACGCGGCTTCACCCTCAGCCATCGCCAGTAGGATGGCGCAACCAGTTCGCCGTTATCGCCGATAATTTCCGCGTCGGTGATGACGACAACTGGTTGATCCGCGCCGCGTTCCGCCTCGAGCTTTGTCATCGCGGCCATGGATATTGTCATTTTGTCTGGCTTCCAAATATCATCGGGGTCGGCCAGCATAATCCACGAAGATGAAGTGGCCTGCAGGATGCGATTATAGCTGCCTGCGGGGCCAAGGTTTTCATGCATGTCGTTCGGCAAAACAATCATGCGTGGGCCAAGCCGCCGCGCCCATCTCGCCACATAGTCTGGCGTGCCATCGTGGGACTGATCGTCATATGTCACCACCCGCCAATCCTGGCGCTCCTGCGCCATGAGCGAGTCCATGAATAGGTCAAACCAGCGTGCACAATTATGGGTCGGCACGGCGATATCAATTTTCATGCCGCAATCAACCATGGTGCGCCAAATTTTATGTCCCACTCACGAGGTTCGAACTTTACCATTCCGGCGCCAGGATAAAACGCCACCTCGCCAAACATGATGGTGCCTGCAACGGTGTACAAATCCACCCGGATGAAATCGAATTGTTCACCAATTTTCTCAGCCATATCCACCATCGCCGGTAAATTCTCCGGCATCGGAACCGGCGGCGAGATACGCGAAGCCCAGGCCAGTTCGACGGGTAGAAAATTCCAATCGCGATCGTAATAGTGAAGCTCCTCGCGGGTAAAGCGGTTAAGCGTCACCTCGATGAAATGCACATGGCCATGATAAACAAAGAATTTGCAATCTTCCGGCATGCCGCCAACCGGCGTTTTGAGCATACGTTCGACGAGAACCTGGCGTTGGATGTTTACATAGCCCCATTCCCGGAAGCGCTGCGCAAACGAGTGGCGTAGCTGTTTACGTAAAATCTTGATGATTTTTTCCCTGTCGATATCTTCACGCCGATGAATAAAAACATGACCCCCACAGGCATGATTCACCTTGATGACATAAGGCGGCTCAAGCTGATCGAACGGAATATTCACGGGGTCCCGGCCCGACCACATTGTTTCAATGATACACTCCGGCCCGGCGATCTTGGCGATCTCAGCTTTGACCAGCAATTTATCCGAAAAGAGCGCAAAACGCTCATCCCTCTGATATAATTTTCTCCAGGTGAGCTTTTCGGTCAGCGTCTGCGGCGTCTTAAGATTTGGGAAACGCCGAAAAACCCGAAAATATTGCAGATTCACAACGGCATAATCGGGCAATAAAGCCTGAATGAAGCCCGAGATGAATCCCCATATTTTTCTGGTCATGCTTTAATCCGGATAAGCCCTGCAACCCGTCATCACGCAGGATGAATTCTTCGCCTTATAAAAAAACGGCGTCCCGAAGGACGCCGTTTTTGTCATGTTTCGATAAAGAGCGATTTACGCGCTCTTCGCCATGATCTCGTCCGCGATGTTGCGCGGCACGGGGTCATAATGGTGGAACTGCATGGTGAAGGAAGCGCGGCCCTTGGTCATGCTGCGCAGATGCGAGATGTAGCCGAACATTTCCTTCAACGGCACGTGGGCGCGCACGATGATGGTGGAACCTGAAGATTCCTGGTTCTGGATCATACCGCGGCGGCGGTTCAAGTCGCCCACGACGTCGCCCACATGGTCCTGCGGGGTGGTGATTTCGACATCCATGATCGGCTCAAGGATGATCGGGCCGGCTTTCTTCATGCCTTCGCGGAAGCAGGCCTTGGCGGCGATTTCGAAGGCCAGGGCGCTGGAGTCAACGTCATGATACTTGCCGTCAACCAGCGTGTATTTGAAGTCAACGGTCGGGAAGCCCGCCAGCACGCCGGTATCGGCCTGATTGCGAATGCCCTTTTCAACGGCCGGGATATATTCCTTCGGCACGGTACCACCGACGACCTTGTTCTCGAACAATACGCCTTGGTTACGTTCCTGCGGCTCGAAAACAATCTTCACCTCAGCGTACTGACCCGACCCACCGGATTGCTTCTTGTGAGTATAGGTTTCGGTATGTGCCTTCGAGATGGTTTCACGGTACGCCACCTGCGGCGCGCCGATATTCGCATCCACGCCATATTCGCGCTTCAGACGGTCAATGATGATTTCCAGATGCAGCTCGCCCATACCCGAAAGAATGGTCTGGCCGGTTTCCTGGTCGGTCTTCAAACGCAAAGAGGGGTCCTCGCCGGCCAGCTTCTGCAGGCCAAGCGTCATTTTCTCAACACCTTCCTTGGTCTTCGGCTCGACCGAGATGTCGATCACCGGAACCGGGAACGCCATACGCTCCAACACCACCGGGTCTTCGGCAGCCGCCAGCGTGTCGCCGGTGCCGGTATCCTTCAGCCCCACGAACGCGGCGATATCGCCAGCATGGACTTCCTTGATTTCCGCGCGCTTGTCAGCGTGCATCTGGAACATCCGGCCGATACGTTCCTTGTGGCCCTTGGTCGTGTTCATCACGCTGTCAGAAGACTTCAACGTTCCGGAATAAACCCGCACGAAGGTCAGCGTGCCGTATTTGTCGTTGATGATCTTGAATGCCAGGCCCGAGAACGGCGCGTTCACGTCGGCCTTGATACGACGGGCGTTCGGGTCTTCGTCCTCACCTTCCGGTGCGGCAACCTTGATGCCCGGCACGTCAACCGGCGACGGCAAATAATCAAGCACGGCATCCAGCAGCGGCTGCACGCCTTTGTTCTTGAAGGCCGTACCGCAGAGGACTGGGCGGAACGCGCCGGAAATGGCGCCAGCCTTGATGCAGCGCTTCAGGGTCTCGACCGAAACATCGCCCTTGTCGAAATATTCTTCCATGGCGGCATTATCGACCGACAGCGCGGTATCGAGCAGCAACTGGCGGTATTCAGCAGCCTGCGCCTTGAGGTTTTCGGGAATTTCCTCATCATGGAACTTCGCACCCAGCTCGCCGCCTTCCCAGATGATGGCTTTCATTTCCACCAGGTCGACCACGCCGAGGAAGGTATCCTCAATGCCGATCGGCAACTGCAGCGGCAATGCCACGATGTCGAGCTTTTCCTTCAAGGTGGCGAACGCGCGGAAGAAGTCGGCGCCGGTGCGGTCCAGCTTGTTGATAAAGATGATGCGCGGCACGTTGTAACGGTCAGCCAAGCGCCAGTTGGTCTCGGACTGCGGCTGCACGCCGGCCACGCCTTCAATGATGAAGATCGCGCCGTCGAGCACGCGGAGCGAACGGTTCACTTCGATGTTGAAATCGATATGGCCGGGGGTGTCGATGATGTTGATGCGGTGGTCTTTCCACTCGCAGGTCACGGCGGCGGAGGTGATGGTGATGCCGCGCTCACGCTCCTGGTCCATGTAATCGGTGGTGGTGTTGCCGTCATGCACTTCACCAATGCGGTGCGACACGCCAGTGTAATACAGGATGCGCTCCGTGGTGGTGGTTTTACCGGCATCAATATGCGCGGTGATCCCGATATTCCGGATCTTGCCTAAGTCGAAATCAGCCATTCTAGCCTCCACGGGGCACAAAAACACAAAAGGGTGCAGCGCCACCGGTAAGGTAGCGCATGTCGAGCGGCTTTTGAGGCTTCTGGTTGAGTTTTGCAAGTGGTCCGGTGACGCAGAGTAAATGACCGCCGCCGCCGCGTTGCGCTTTGCAACACGCAAATACATTTGCCTGGGCTATATAAAGCATATGAACAGAATGGCCGCACTCGCTGAAATCCGCTTTGGCCTGGGGCTGACCCCAGGGCAGCCGGACGAATCCGACCCCAAAGGCGCCTTGAAAGCCCAGCTTCAGGGGCCAGACCCGGGTTTGGCTTCTGAAGCCTTCGCCAATCTGCCACGCGGCATCGACGGGATCGACGCCCTGCGGGACGATGCCATGACCCGCAAGGCCCTGCTAAAGGACGGCACGCCGCTAAAAGGCAATTTCAAGCCAAAATCGCGCCAGATGTTCGAGGCCGACGTGGCCGCCCAGATGGGCTGGGCCGCCACCACCACCGCCAGCTTCCGCGAGCGGCTGGTGTGGTTCTGGACCAACCATTTCACCGTCAGCATTTACCAGGGCCAAACCGCGGCACTAGTGGGTCCGATGATCCGCGAGGCAATACGGCCTTATGTAACCGGCAACTTTACCGACATGGTGCTGGCCGTGGAGCATCACCCTGCCATGCTGCGGTATCTGGCCAACGACGTCTCCGTAGGGCCAGATAGCCCGGCTGGCCGGCGCAGCCACCGAGGCTTGAATGAAAATCTCGGCCGCGAATGTATGGAACTGCACACAGTGGGGCTGAAGGCGGGCTATCATCAGGCCGATGTCACCAGCATGGCCAAAATCCTCACCGGCTGGTCAGTGGCCGGAAGCGATGGCGGCGGTGATAATACCGGCTTCAAATACCGGCCGTTCGCGCATGAACCTGGGTTACAGACAGTGATGGGCAACACCTATGAGGGCGGCGAGCAGGCGGGCATCGACGCGCTGACCTATCTTTCCAAGTACCCAACAACCTACCAGCTCATCGCCACCAAACTTGCCACTCACTTCATTGCCGATAATCCGCCACCGCACACCATCAAACGCATTGCCTATGTTCTGTCGGAATCCGGCGGCGATCTTGGCGCGGCCTCGGCGGCGCTGGTTGACCTTGCCGAGGCCTGGGTACCGCTGACCAAGCTGAAGACTCCGCTGGAATATGTCATCTCCACGGTTCGCGCCGCCCCGCCGCTGCCGCGTCAGCCCCCGGTGAATTACATCGGCGTCAGCACCCAGCTTGGTCAGCCGATCTGGGGGGCCCCGTTGCCGAATGGCTGGCCGGACGTGGCAGCCAACTGGGACGGCAGTGATGCCATCCTCACCCGCATCAACTGGGCCTATGGCTACGCCGCCCGCTTTGAAGGCGGCACCAACGGGTTGCAGCCGGCCGATATTGCCGCCAGTTCGCTCGGCCCATTGCTCAAGCCTGCCACCAGCACCGCCATGGCCTCAGCCGGCTCCCGGCGGGAAGCCGTGACCATGCTGTTGGCCGCACCGGAATTTCAACGGAGATAATTGATGGGTTTTACAATTTCGCGCCGCGCTACCCTGCTTGGCCTCACCGCCATCGCCTCCACCTCGCGGGTCAGGCTGGCGCTGGCCAGCGCCCCCACCGACCAGCGCTTCGTGGTGGTCCTGCTGCGCGGCGCTCTGGACGGCATGTCGTCGGTGGTGCCGTATGGCGATGCCAACCTCAGCAATTTGCGCCCCCAATTGATCCCCCCCGCTCCGGGACAAAACGACGGGATGTATGATCTAGGCGGATTTTTCGGCCTGAATCCGGCGTTGCCAAACGTCTATGCCATGTATCAGGCTGGCGAGGCGCTGCCGGTGCATGCGGTGGCCGGCCCTTACCGCACCCGCAGCCATTTTGAGGCGCAGGATCTGCTGCAACTCGGCACCGAAAACACCGGCATCACCTCGGGCTGGCTGAACCGGGTGCTGGCCGAACTGCCGGCCCGCAGCTCTCCCACCGAGCTTGGCCTCTCAGTTGGCATCGGCACGCCTTTATTATTGCAAGGTCCGGTGCGTGTGGGCTCCTACGCGCCCGACCATTTTGCCACCCCCTCGCCCGACCTGTACGCCCGCATTGCCGCGCTGAACGCTGCCGACCCACTGACTGGTCCAGCGATTGCCAACGGTCTGCGCGGCCAGAGCTTCGACGCCAGCATCATGAGCGATGATCCCAGCATGGCGGCCACGGGGCCAAAGCTGAACGGCAATTTTGCCACTCTGGCCAGCCAAGCGGGCAATCTGCTGGCCGCTACCGACGGCCCGCGTATTGCGGCTTTCCAATTGGAAGGCTGGGACACCCATGGCAACCAGGTCAACGGGTTGAAAACGCCGCTTGGTGGATTGGACTCCGGTCTTGCCGCGCTTAAAACCTCGCTCGGCCCAAGCTGGCACAAGACCATGGTTTTGGTGATGACCGAATTTGGCCGCACTGCCGCCATGAACGGCACCAGAGGCACCGACCATGGCACCGCCACCGCCGCCTTCATCCTCGGCGGCAGCGTTAATGGCGGTAAGGTACTGACCACCTGGCCGGGGCTATCCCGCAGCCAGTTGTTCGAAAACCGCGACCTAGCGCCGACCCTGGATATTCGCTCGGTCGCCAAAGGGGCGCTTTCGGCACATCTCGGCCTCGACAGCGAAGCCTTAGCCCGCGTCTTTCCCGGCAGCAGCGATGCTGCCCCATTGCTCGGACTAACCCGCGCCGTCTAATAGCAAGGCAACCTTCCTAGGACCTTGCCGTGCTGAAATTTCGTCTGCTTCGGATCATAACCGCCCGGCCGCGCCTATTTATCGGCTATGGGATAGGGCTGCTCAGCTTCTTCATTCTCACGCCGGTCAACCCGCTGGCCATTCGCGGTGTCATGGCCTGGAACATCGGCAGCGCCATTTTTCTGCTCCTCACCGCGCAACTTTTCATCCGCGCTGACCACACCAACATCAGCTACCAAGCGGCGCGCCAGGAGGAAGGCGAGTGGAGTGTGTTTGCCCTCACCCTGATCGGCGCCGTAATGAGTTTTGCTGCGATTTTTTTATTCTCAGACTCCGCCGCAAATCATAAGGCCCATACGGGTGCCTATCTGGCTTTCGTGATCACCACGCTCATTCTCTCCTGGCTGACCACGCATGTCTCATTCGCCTATCGCTATGCGCATGAATATTATTCGGTGGACCGAGGCCAACTTCCCGGTGAATTTGAGCGCGGTGTGGTATTCCCCGGCGAGGATAATCCGGATTATCTGGATTTCATCTATTTCTCATTCGTCCTGGGCATGACGTTCCAGGTCTCAGACACCAACCTAACCTCAAAAAAATTCCGCCGCATGGCAACCCTGCACGGAATCATTGGGTTTTTATTCAACACCGTGATTCTGGCACTGTCGGTCAACATCGCCGCTTCGTTGCTGTAACCCGGTTAAGCGTGTGAGATCCCGGCCAATGATTCCATCCGCTCGCGGTCGGAATCCAAATCCGCCGCGGTGCCGTCGTACACAATCTCGCCGTCGCTCAACACATAGGCACGGTCTGCCAGTTGCAGCGCCAAGAAGACGTTTTGCTCGACCAGCAGCACCGCAATGCCTTCGTCTTTCATTTTGCCAACCGTGCGCATCACTTCCTGCACGATCACCGGCGCCAAACCCTGGCTCGGTTCATCGAGGATCAGGAATTTCGGGTTCAGCAATAAAGCCCGCGCAATCGAGAGCATTTCCTGCTCACCGCCGGAGAGTTTACCGCCCTTGCTGGTGCGGCGCTCATCCAGGCGCGGGAATAATTTATACACGGTATCGATCTGCCATTTGCCTTTTGTGACAGGCGGCACCAGCAAATTTTCATGCACCGTTAAATGCCCGAAGATTTTCCGGCCCTCCGGCACATACCCCACGCCGGACTGCGCAATACGGTAAGGCGCCCATTTGGTGGTGTTATTGCCGAAGATATTGATGCTGCCTTCACGCGGTGGCGTGAGGCCCATGATAGAGCGCATGGTGGTGGTTTTGCCGGCGCCGTTACGGCCCAGCAGCGCCACCAGCTCGCCCTCACGAACTTCCATGGAAACGCCATGCAAAATATGGCTTTTACCGTAATAGGTATGAATATTCTCGGCCCGAAATACCACGCTCATGCTGCTTGCCCCAAATACGCTGCCTGCACCCGCGGGTTGTCGGCGATCTCTCGTGCGTTGCCCTCGGCCAGCATGGTGCCATTATCCAGCACGGTAATGCGGTCGGCGACGCCAAACACGATGCTCATGTCGTGCTCGATGAACAGGATGGTAATTTTCTGGTCCTTGTTCAAACTGCGGATCAACCCGGTCATGTGGTTGGTTTCCTCATCACCCATCCCGGCGGTCGGCTCGTCCAGCATCAATAATTTCGGATGACGGGACAGCGCGATGCCGACCTCCACCACCCGCTGGTCGCCATGGCTCATCTCACCCGCCACTTTATCGGCCTTGTGCGAGATTTTTACGATCTCCATCAATTCCTCAACCCTGGAATTCACTTTTGCCCGGGTTGCCGTACTGACCCAAGGTCGCAGACTCACCCCCATCGCCACTTCCACGGCGACGCGGATATTTTCATAGACGGTCAGATCAAGAAAAATTTCGGTAATTTGAAAGGTGCGGATGATACCCTTCTTCACCAAAACAGACGGGTTAACCGCCGTGATCGGCTCGCCATCAAATACGATGCTGCCATCACTCGGCGGGAAAAACCCGCTGATGAGATTGAACAACGTGGTCTTACCCGCACCATTCGGACCGATGACCGCACGCAATTCACCAGGCTCCACCGAGAGGGAAATATTATTCAGCGCCGTTACCGCGCCAAACCGGCGCGAGACATTCTGCAAGGTCAGCAGGCTCATGCGCGGCTCCTTTTGCGGAAAAATCCCATCACGCCGAGTGGAAAGAAAATCACCGAGAGGATGAATATCAAACCGATCACGGTCATCCAGTTTTGTGTGATCGAGCTGACATAATCCTGCACCAGCACGAAAATGAAAGCGCCCACCAGCGGGCCCCAGAAATTACGCATCCCGCCCAACACGCAGATGATCAGCAAATTACCTGACAGCGTATAGCGAAGATTATCCGGCGAGGTGAAGTTATCCAGCAGCGCATCCAAACTACCAGCCAGCGCCACCACAAAGCCGGAAATGGCAAATGAAATGGCGATGTATAAATCCACCCGGATGCCGAGGAAAGTCAGCCGCTTCTGGTTTTCCCGAATCGCCACAAAAAGATGGCCCAGAGGGGAGTTCAGAATGGTCCATAATAACCACGCACCACCGGCGAAGCAGATGAGAACCAAGTAGTAATAATTAGTTGAATGCAGATCGATCGTGTAGCCCGGCAGATGAATTGGCTGACGGGAAAAACCTGTCAGGCCATCTTCGCCGCCGGTGAAGGAATTCCAGCGCACCGCGATGAAATAAAACATTTGGCCGATGGCGATGGTGATCATCGAGAAATAAATCCCGCGCCGGCGGACCGCAATCGGTCCGAGCAGCGTTGCCGCCACACCACCGACCACCGTGCCCACTAAAATCGACAACAGGGTGGAATGAGTATAATTGGCCAGCATCAACCCAGTGCCGTAAGACCCAAGGCCAAAATAAGCCGCATGGCCAAAGGACAAACCACCCGTGAAACCCAACAGCAAATTCAACCCCATCGCCGCCAGGGCGAATATCAGTACCCGCGAGGCAAGGTCGGTATAGCCACCCAGCAGCGGCAGCCAGAAAGGCACTGTCAGCAGGGCGATCCCCAGAATGATCAGCGGATAACGCTGCTGCATATTAGATTTCGCTGACACCGTACCTTTGCGTTCCATTGTCGAAGCTTCCGTGCTCATTCCAGCAACCCTTCCTGGCCAAACAGACCGCGCGGCCGCGCGACCAGCATGATGCCCATGATCACGTAGATAATAACTTCGGTGGCTGCCGGGTAAACCGCTGCCGTTACACCGCTGGCAACACCGATGATCAGCCCGCCGACCAGACTGCCCAGCAGACTACCAACACCACCCACCACAATGGCCACAAAACTTGGCATGATCAACTCATCGCCCATGGTGGGCGTCAGCCCAATTTGTCCCGCCGCCAAAATACCGGCAAGGCCCGCGAACATGATGCCAAGCACAAAATTAGCTGAGCGCAGCAGGTAAATATTCACCCCCACCGCCGCAATGGTCTCCAGATCGGAATTGCCGGCGCGAATGCGAATGCCCAACCGGGTGAAGCGCAAAATAGCAAACAAGCCGGTGGTCGAAATAATCGCCAGTGCGACTACGAACAACCGGTAGCCGGTAAGGAAAAAATACACCTGGCTCAATGGCTGATTCAGAAAATCCGGTATTGCCAGCGGCACACCCTGCGCTCCCCAGATGGTGCGCAACAAATCTTGAATGATCAGCGCCAAACCAAATGTCGCCAGCAATGAATACAGCGGATCCCGCAGATATAACCGCCGGACGATCAATTGCTCAACCACATAGCCAACCCCGCCAGCCAGGATCGGCGCAATGATCAACGCCCCCCAGAACCCGACATAAGGTACCAGCGTGTAGGCAAAATACGCGGCCATGGCCATGAAGCCGCCATGGGCGAAATTGATCACCCCGTTGAGGCCCAATATCAGCGACAGTCCAACCGCCATCAGCGCGTAGAACGCGCCCTGGATCAGCCCGTTAAAGGCGTTGAATAATATAACCAGCACTACCAAAGTCTCCGCTAAAAAATTCCGCCGCACAATGGCGGCGGAATCGTCTCATAGTCAGTCGTCGTGCCTCAGGCTGGGTGGGTCATCGAGCATCCGGCTTCTGCCGGTGTCTGCGCGATGCTTGCCCCCGGCACGTAAGCCTGCACGTTGATCAGGTCGGGATATTTACCGTGCTGATTAACCGTACCGGGGAACATACCGAGCATAAGCTGGTGGTCTTCCGGACGGTATGTCGGCAAGGTTGGCTGCAATGCAACTTCCGGCGGCAGCGTGAGTCCTTCCATGGCTTTCGCCACTTTCATTGAATCGGTGGTTTTCGCTGCCGTTGCGGCGAGTGCAATGGCATGCACCGAAGCATAACCGAACCACACGCGGGCGGAAGGATACTGGCCCTTGTTGGCGGCCGCAAAGCGCTTGGCGAAATCAAGCACATGCGGAACCTTTGGCTGGTCCCAGTACCATTCAAACGACCACGAACCGTAACGCGCCTCAACCGGCAATGCTGCGATTTGTTCAAGCTCGAACAAGGCACCCGCGATATGCATATCCTTGTTGATACCGAACTGAGTGATCTGCTTCATCGCGTTGATCTGATCGTCACCGGCCAGCAACAAGCATAGCACATCGGGCTTCGCGGCCCGTGCCTGAATCAGATAGGAGGAGAAATCCGGGGTGCCAACAGGCACCAGAGCCCCGCCGACGATGGTGCCGCCAAGCGCTGTCACCTGCTTGGTATAATCATCCTGCTCGGAGTGACCAAACGCATAGTCGGTGGTGAGGAAGTACCATTTTTTGCCGAACTTCTCGACCAGCGTACCAGAGTTCCCAGACGTCATGATCCAGGTGGTGGAGCAGGTCCGGAAAGTAGCCCAGTTGCAGGCGGGGCCGGTCAATTTATCGACGTGACCGCCGGAGCAGACAAAAAGTTTATTGTGCGCAGCGGCAAACTGGCTGATCGACAGCGAAACGGCGGAGTTGGTGGTGCCGGTGAAAAAGTCGATTTGCGATTGATCCAGAAGTCGGCTGGCTTTATCAACGCCGGTGCCTGGGCTGCCGGCGTCATCTTCCACCAGAACCTGCACCGGACGGCTTAAAATGCCGCCTTTTTTATTCAACTCAGCGGCGGCGAATTGCGCACCCTTAATGGCGCTCTGACCCAGAACAGCAAAGTTCCCGGTCATGGAGTCAATCATGCCGATTTTAATCGGCGTTTCGCTAGCACCCCAGCTTGGCGCGGGCGGGTAAAGCAACGAGGCGGCACCTAATGCGGCACCCGTTTTCATCAACCCACGGCGGCCAATCTGTCCACGAAATCCTTTTTGATCCGACATCTTCATTCACTCCCAAAAGTTTCTTTCGGAGACGAATCAGGATGGCCGGAACTACCGCACCGCAACAAAACCTTCCCAGGACAACCCCGCATCATTTAAAAAATGACGCATCCCTATGTCTGTGCATCGCGCGCTCCGGACGATTAGAGTCGTCTCTGGTGGCATTTAGTCTCGCTGGATTACGAATTTGTCAATGGCCGCTACAGATTACCTTAAACAGGTTCCCCCTGTACAGGATCAATTCCGTGCGAGGCGATCAACTGGCTCGCCTCGGCAATCGCCTGCTCCAATGAGACAGGGTCGGTGCCCTTCGCTACGATCGCCACCCCGCCTGCGGAATCGCGGCGAAACGGGTAGCTACCCAAATCAACATCGAGATACTTGTCCTGAATAGCTGACAGCCCGGCAGCAATGGCGCCTTCCATAATCCCCATGCCGTGGACCGCGCGCATGGCGATCGGCGTACCTTTCGGCAGGCTCGGCTCCAGCGCATCGTACATCGACTGCATGATGCGCGGCACGCCCGCCATCACATGCACATTGCCCATCGAAAATCCCGGCGCCATCGAAATCGAATTTGGAATCGGCACAGCGCCCCGGGGCATCGTTGCCATTCGCTGGCGGGCCGCGTTGAACGCACCCGGCGCCATCGCCTTTTCCATCATGGCAAAGGTTTCAGCATGCGGCTCCCACGGCACCCCAAAAGCCGCCGCCACACATTCACTTGTAATGTCATCATGAGTCGGCCCAATGCCGCCGGTGGTAAATAATTCATCATACGATGCCCGCAATTCATTCACCGCATTGATAATCCGGTTTGGCACATCGGGGATCACCCTCACCTCAAGCAATTGTATCCCCCGCACCGCCAGCCGCTTGGCCAGGAAATTCACATTCACATCCTGGGTCCGGCCGGAGAGAATTTCGTTGCCAATAATCAAAATCGCAGCGGTTGGATTTGTCATCAAAACCTCATAAAAAATCACGCAACATCGGAATCAAGGGGCGATCGGCCGGCGGCATCGGGTATTCCACCAACCGCTCGGGCGCCACCCACGCCAGCGCCTGCCCCTCACGCGGCTTGGGCACGCCCCGCCATTTGCGGCATAAAAACACCGGCATCAATAAATGAAAACTCTCATAGGCATGCGAGGCAAATACAAACGGCGCCAGATGTTTCGGCAAAACCTCGATGTCCAACTCCTCGTGCAGTTCACGCACCAAAGCGGCTTCTGGGGTTTCGCCGGGATTCATTTTACCGCCCGGAAATTCCCATAACCCGGCAAGTTTTTTCCCCTCCGGGCGGCGCGCCAGTAATATCCGCCCCTGTGCATCGATCAACGCGCACGCCACCACCAGCAGCACTGATGGGGTGGCCGGCGGGGCGGTCAGTTGGGTATCACGGGTCAATGTAAAATACCGCACCGGCAATTTAGCACCAGGCCGGCATTGAAACTCCTGCGCGCCCTTGCCTGCCGGGACAAACCCGGCGCGATTCAGCACCGCCACCGAGCCTTCGTTGTCAGCGGCCACCGTCGCGGTGATTTTCAATACGGAGAGTGACGCAAATCCCCAACTGGTCAGCCGCAGGGCCACTTCCATGCCGAACCCTTGCCGCCAAAAAGCCCGGCCCAGCCAATACCCAAGATCGGCGGTTTTTTTATCCTTTGAAAGCCGCAGTCCGGCACAGCCGATCAACGCCCCACTGGCGGCATCAACCACCGCAAACTGCTCGGCCCTGCCCGCCGCCCGGTCCACCGAAGCCACCGCAATCCACTCCCCGGCCAGGCCCGCCGGGTAAGGAAACGGTGCATCAGGCAACTTGCGGCAAATTTCCCAATCATTGATCAGCCGGTGAAAATTCGGCGCATCCGCCGGTTCCAGAGGCCTTAGCAATAGCCGCGAGGTGCGCAAAACCGGCCCTGCCGCCGTATCCTCGGCAGCAATTGCAGTCCCGACCGGCGAATCGAACAGATCATCCATGAGCAGACTCTGGATAGCGTGCAGTTGATCTTCCCGCCAGGACTTGGCAACGATGCGGCCCATGGATGCGCAACCTGATATAAATATTTCGGCCCTCACCCATTCTGCCCTGGCCGCCCGGGCAGCATTGCCATCGCTTGCCCGCTCCTCCGCCGCCATTCGCAACCATGCTTTGACAGCCGCCGCGGACGCGCTGGCCGCCAGCGAGGCTGCCATTTTGCAGGCGAATAGCCAGGATTTGCTCAGCGCCACCGGCACCTCCGCCTTTCAGGACCGCTTAAGGCTCGATGCCGGCCGCCTCGCCGCCATGGCCAAAGGGCTGCGCGATGTCGCGGCCCTGCCGGACCCGCTGGCCCGCACCCTGGCGGAATGGAGGCGCCCAAACGGGCTAGTGATCAGCCGCATCCCGCAACCGCTTGGCGTCATCGGCATGATTTATGAGAGCCGCCCAAACGTGGGCGCCGATGCCGCGGCACTGGCAATCAAATCCGGCAACGCCATTATATTGCGCAGCGGCTCGGAAAGTTTCCGCTCCGCCGCCGCCATCCATGCTGCCATTTTAACCGGGTTACGCGCCGCCGGCCTGCCGGACGCCTGCGTGCAAATCGCCCCCAGCACCGACCGCGCGTTTGTATCCGCCATGCTCTCCGCCTCCGGGCTGATCGACCTGATCATTCCACGCGGCGGCAAGTCGCTGGTGGAACGGGTGCAGCGCGAGGCCCGCGTGCCGGTACTCGCCCACGCCGAGGGCATGAACCATACTTATGTGCACACCATGGCTGACCCCGGCATGGCGCGGCGGATTCTGGCGAACGCCAAAATGCGCCGCACCGGCGTGTGCGGTGCTACCGAAACTTTGCTGATCGATGCTGCCATCGCGCCCACCCTGCTGCCTGACCTGGTGGCTGACCTCGGCTCGCTCGGCTGCACCTTCCGCGCCGATGCCGCCGCCCGCGCCATTCTACCCAAGCTGCCCACCGCCACCGACGCCGATTTTTCCACCGAGTGGCTGGATGCGATTTTGAACATCAAAATCGTTGAAAATATCGACGACGCCTTGGCCTTCATCGCCGCCCATGGCAGCGAGCATACCGATGCCATCATCACCGAAGATGCCGCCGCCGCCGAGTATTTTTTAAGCCACATCGCCAGCGCGGTAGGGTTATGGAACGCCTCTACGCAGTTTTGCGACGGCGGCGAGTTTGGTTTCGGCGGCGAAATCGGTATCGCTACGGGGCGCATCCATGCCCGCGGCCCGGTGGGTCTCGAGCAGCTCACCACCTTTAGGTATGTCGTGCGCGGCACCGGCCAGGTCCGGCCCTGAACTTCACGCCCGGCCACCGCGCGGCGTTGCGGATCGGGCTGCTGGGCGGCTCGTTCAACCCGGCGCATGCCGGGCATCTGCATGTCGCCCGCCAGGCGATGGTGCATTGTAAGCTCGACCAGCTATGGCTGATGGTCTCACCCGGCAACCCGCTGAAACCAGCCCTTGGCATGGCGCCGTTCGCCGCGCGGCTGGCTTCGGCACAAAAAATCGCCGATGGACGGCGGATCATCGCCACCGCGATCGAGCAAAAACTCGGGACCATTTATACCGCTGACACCATGGCCGCGCTCAAAAAACGCTTCCCGCGGGCAAAATTCATCTGGCTGATGGGGGCCGATAACCTCGCCCAACTGCCAAAATGGGGGCGCTGGTGGCAAATTGTGCAGGCCATGCCGATGCTGATCCTGCCCCGCCCCGGCCAGACCCGCCAGGCTTTGGCGGGTCAGGCGGTCAAACGGCTGGCCCACCATCGCCTTCCGGCGCGCTCTGGGCTATGTCTTGCCACAACCAAAGCGCCAGCCTGGATATTGCTGCCCGTGAAGGAAAATTCTACCTCAGCCACCGCACTTCGGGCCCGCTTGGCCCGGCCATCGTTTTAAGGAGTTTTCGCCATCTCTCGTCCACCGTCCCGGACCGCCGCCCCGCGAACCGCTGCTGCCACCGCGTCCACGCGCAAACGCGCTGCCAAACCGGCCACCGCCGCCACCGATGCGTTGCCCGCCATGCCTGGCACGCCGCGCAAAAAAGCTACCATCGCCGGTCCGCGGACCAAAAAAGCTGTTGTTAAAACCTCGGCTGCCGAGCTTGACCGTATGCAGGCCGTCATCTGGGAGAGCCTGGATGAGGATAAAGCAGAAGACATCGTTGCCATCGACCTCGCCGGCCGCGCCAGCTTTGCCGACCGCATGGTGATCGCCACCGGCCTGGCCGACCGCCAGATCTCAGCGATGGCCACGCATCTGAATGAGAAACTGGTGGAAGCGGGCTTCAAGAAAGTCCGCCTGGAAGGCGCCAACGGCACTGACTGGGTGCTGATCGACGCCGGCGACATCATCGTGCATTTATTCAAACCAGACGCCCGCATATTATATGCGCTCGAAAAAATGTGGGGCGCCGACCTCGACGAACCCTCCACTCTCGAAGAATGAGTGTTCAAATAAGCACTTATAATGTTTTTATCCCCGCGAAAGCGGGGAGTTTTCGATGCGTCTGCTAGCCATCGGACGCGGCAAACCCGGCCCCGAGGCTGAAATTTTTACCCGCTACGCCGCCCGCATCAAACCAAAAATGACCCTTCAGGAGTTCAATGACGGCGTTGGCGCTCCGGTTGAAATCAAACGCCGTGAAGCCGAAACCTTAAACGCCGCCATCTCGCCGCAGGATTTTGTTATCGCGCTGGATACCGCCGGTAAAACGCCCGACAGCCTGGAGCTGGCCAAAATGCTGACCGGCTGGACCGACTCGGGTAAAAACCTCACCTTCGTTATCGGCGGCGCCGAAGGGTTGGATGCCAGCATCATCGCCCGCGCTGATGCTGTTTTATCGCTTGGCCGGCTCACCTGGCCGCATATGCTGGTGCGGCCCATGCTGGCAGAACAAATCTATCGCGCCCTAATGATCAACACCGGCCATCCCTACCACCGCGCTGGCCGACCATAAGAGAGATATAATGATACCTAAAAAGCCCGTTATGCTGGTTATCCTCGATGGCTTTGGCTACCGCGAGGACAGCGCTGATAACGCTGTGGCGCAAGCCAATACCCCGAATTTCGACCGTCTCTGGGCTGCCTCGCCGCATGCGCTGCTCACCACCTCCGGGCGGGTGGTAGGGCTGCCGGCTGGCCAGATGGGCAATTCCGAGGTGGGGCATTTGAACATCGGCGCCGGACGGGTGGTAATGCAGGAATTGCCCCGCATCGACGCCGCAATCGAAGACGGCTCGCTAGCCAAAAACCCTGTGCTGACCAGCATGATTTCAGCATTAACGGCGACCAAAAAAACCTGTCACTTGATGGGCCTCATCTCCCCCGGCGGCGTCCATTCACACCAGAGCCAGGCCATTGCACTGGCCAATACCCTCTCTCAGGCTGGAATTCCCGTAGTGGTGCACGCCTGGCTCGATGGCCGCGACACGCCACCCCAAAGCGCCCATGAATACATCGCCGCGTTCGAGGCCGCCCTACCCGCCAATGCCCGCATCGGCACGCTGATCGGCCGCTATTACGCGATGGACCGCGACCAGCGCTGGGAGCGTGTCAGCCAAGCCTATAATTTGATCGTTACAGGCCAGGGCAAACATTTTGATAAAGCCGCCGATGCCGTCACGACCAGCTATGCCGATCACATCACCGATGAATTCGTCCATGCGGCCTGCATCGGCGGCTACACCGGCATGGCAGACGGCGATGCGATCATCTGCTTCAACTTCCGCGCCGACCGCGTGCGCGAAATTCTCACTGCCCTGCTTGACCCCACGTTCGATGGTTTTGCACGCGATAAAATCCCGCACATCACGACCGCCATCGGCATGACAGCCTATAGCGACGCACTGGCCCCCTTCATGCAAACTCTGTTCGCGCCGCAACGCATGGACGAACTGCTGGGCGAGGTCGTCTCCGCATCGGGGATGACGCAGTTGCGAATGGCGGAAACCGAGAAATACCCGCATGTCACCTATTTTCTCAACGGTGGCCGCGAACAACCCTATGAGGGTGAAAGCCGGATCATGGTGGCGTCGCCGAAGGTGGCGACGTATGACCTGCAACCGGAAATGTCTGCACCTGAGCTTACTGAAAAAGCTGTCGCAGCCATCAACACCGGCAAATTCGACATGATCATTCTGAACTTCGCCAATCCTGATATGGTGGGCCACACCGGTAGTTTGCCCGCCGCCATCAAGGCCGTGGAAACGGTCGATGCAGGCCTTGGCAAGATTGCCGATGCGATTGCGGCGCAGGGTGGTGCGCTGCTGGTCACCGCTGATCACGGTAATTGCGAACTGATGCGCGATGCGCAAACCGGCGAGCCGCACACCGCCCATACCGTCAACCCGGTGCCGGTGCTGCTGGCCGGAGGACCGGCGAACGCCAAATTGCACGACGGTATTCTGGCTGATCTTGCGCCCACCATCCTGGCCTTGCTGCATATTCCCCAACCGGCGCTGATGACCGGCAAAGTGCTTTACAGCTGAGAATGCGAAAAGCCGTCTTCTTCCTGCTGTTGCTCGCCCCCGCTGCCGCAATGGCAGACCCCACCAGCGCGACCAAGGCGCAGGCGGCATTGCAGGCGGCACAGCAGGCGGAAGCCGCACACGAAGCCGCCGCCGCTGCCGCCCACACCAAACAGGCCGCCGATACCGCCAAGGCCGCGCAGTTGGCCGAAGCTCAAATTCAGACGGCCATCCAATTGCGGCGTTTGGAAGAGCAAACCGGCGGAGCCGCCGAAACCTATGCGGATCTGCAAACCCGGCAGCAGCAGGCTACCGGCGCACTGAAGCAAAATGAAACCGCACTGGCCGCCTTGCTGCCGGTGATGCAGCGGATCAGCGCCCAGCCCGCCGCCACCTTGCTTGCCAATCCGGCGAGCCCTGAAGATTCCGTGCGCGGCATCATCATGGTGCAAGGCATCGCCGCCGATATTCAACGCCGCGCCGCCGCCGTGCAGGCAGAGACCCAAACGGTCACGCATCTCATGGACATGATGAGCGACCAGCAAAAACTGCTGTTTGCCGCGGTTGCCAGCCAGCAGCAGGCCGAGGACGCGCTAACCGCCCAAATCGCCGCCGCCAAGACAGCCGAGACCGAGGATGCCGACACCGAGGCGGCGGAAAATGCCGCAGCCATCGCCGCCGATACCAACGTGCGGAATCTGACGGCGGTAGTGGCCAAAATAACCACGGCAACACCTGACAACAGCCAGGCCGCTACAGGCGCAACGCCCAGCATCGCCGGCAACGCACCAGTGGCCGGGCGTATCATCCAGACTTTCGGGGCTGAAAGCATCGCCGGCCCGGCCACCGGTGTCACCTACAGCGCCGCTCCTGGAGCGCGGGTGGTGGCGCCTTGCACCGGCCCTGTGCAATTCGCCGATGCGTTTCAATCCTACGGCGAACTGATCATCCTCGATTGTGGCCAAAGCAACTTGTTTGTGCTGTCGGGCATGGCCAAGCTCGACGTCAGTGCCGGTCAGCATGTCGCCCGCGGTCAGCCGGTAGGAGAGATGGCGGCGTTCGACCCTAAAAATCCGGCAAAACAACCCCAGCTATACGTGGAACTGCGCCAGAACGGCGCGCCGGTTAACCCGAATTCACGTTAATCCAGGAGTGGCTCTGGATAATCTTTCGACTATGTTTTCTAATCATGGCGTCCATGCTACCAGCGTTGGCTAACCTAGGGATGATAAGATGAAGCTACGGAATGGGTTGTTGTTGAGTGGCGTTTTTCTGGCCGGGCTGGCGCTTGGCACGGCGACATCGCCGGTACGTCATGCCTGGGGGCAGGAGGCCTCCAATGACAGCACCTATCAGCAGCTCTCTCTGTTCGGTGATATTTTCGAGCGCATCAAGGCCAATTATGTGGTCGATCCCGCTTCTGACAAGCTGGTTTATAACGCCATCAACGGCATGCTCACCGGGCTGGACCCGCACAGCAGCTACATGAATGCCAAACAATTTGCCGACATGCAGGTGGAAACCACCGGCCAATTCGGTGGTTTGGGCCTTGAAGTCACCGAGGTGAGCGGCTTGCTCAAGGTCATCAGCCCGATCGATGACACGCCCGCCTTCAAGGCCGGGATCAAGCCCGGCGACATCATCGTCGATATTGATGGCCATTCCACCGAAGGTCTCGCGCTGAACGACGCCGTTGATAAAATGCGGGGCGCGGTAGGCACCCAAATCACCCTGACCTTGAAGCGTTCCGGCGATGATAAGCCAGTGGTGGTCACCATCACGCGTGAAATCATCTCCATCCAGGCGGTGAAAAGCCGCCTCATCACGTCGGCGGCCGGTGATATCGGTTATATCCGCCTCGCCAGCTTCTCCGAGAAGGCCGATGAGGATATCCGCAAAGCGGTGGCGGCACTGCAGAAGCAATCCGGCGGCCATATCCACGCCTATATTCTGGATATGCGCGGCAACCCCGGCGGGCTGCTCGACCAGGCGGTGGCTGTCAGCGACGATTTCCTGAATTCCGGCGAGATCGTCTCGACGCACGGCCGCCACACGCAGGACGACCAGGTTTGGTACGCCCAGCCGGGTGATATCACCAATGGGGCGCCGATTGTGGTGATGACCAATGAAGGCACCGCCTCAGCTGCGGAAATCGTCACCGCCGCCTTGCAGCAGAATCGCCGGGCCGTCGTGCTGGGCACCCGCAGCTTCGGCAAAGGCTCCGTGCAAACGGTGGTGCCGATCCCTGGCAACGGGGCGCTGCGCCTGACCACCGCGCTGTATTACACACCTTCCGGCAAATCGATCCAGGATTACGGCGTGACCCCGGATGTAAAAGTGTCTGACACCGCCAAGCCGCAAGATCAGTTTGCTGATTTGCGCGAGAGCGATCTGCAGAACTCATTCAAGAACCCGACCGGCGTTCCCGCCCCGGCCCTGCCGTCGCCGATCCCGCTGCCAGCTGTGGCCAAGACCATTCCTGACAAACCGCCCGCCAACTGGCCGGCTTTCGATGCCACCAAGCCGGAGACCGACTTCCAGTTGCAAATGGCGATCAAACTGGCCGCTGCAATGAACGCACCAGGACCTTCCACGGCTTCGAATTAACCCATGACGCCGCCCGAGGGCCTGCCTTACCGGCTGAATGTTGGCGCCGTCCTGCTCAATTCGGTGGGCGAGGTTCTGATCGCCCGCCGCGCCAATTTCCCCCATGCCGACGGCTCAGCCGGCGGCTGGCAATTGCCGCAAGGCGGGATCGATGCGGATGAAGACCCCGCGACCGCCATCTTGCGGGAATTATCCGAGGAGATCGGCACCGCCAATGCCAAAATCATCGGCGAGCACCCGGACTGGCTGCAATATGACCTGCCGCCGCATTTGATCGGCGTGGCGTTCAAGGGCCGTTACCGGGGCCAGCGGCAGAAATGGTTTGCCTTGCGGTTTCTGGGCTCGGATTTCGAAATCCGCCTGGACGCTGAGGCGCACCCGGAATTCGATGCCTGGCGCTGGGCGAAGCTGGCCGAACTGCCGTCTATTGCCGTCAGCTTCAAGCGCCCTATTTACGAGACGCTGGCGCGTGACTTCGCCAGATATGCCAACCCGGCTTGAGGCCGGATCATCGTAAGGAGCATCCAGAATGATCACTCTCACCGCCGCTGATGGTCACCAGTTTTCCGCTTTTGAAGCCGGTAATTTGAATGCGCCGCGCGGACTGGTGGTGGTGCAGGAAATCTTCGGGGTGAACCGCCACATGCGTGCGGTGAGCGAGCGGCTGGCGGGCTTTGGCTACCGGGTGCTCACCCCGGCCCTGTTCGACCGGGCCGAACGCAACGCCGAACTTGGCTACACGGCTGAAGATGTTGAAGCCGGCAAGCTATTAAAAGCCAAAATCTCCGACTCCGACGCGCTGGCCGACATTGAAGCCGCCGCCGATGCTTTTGGCAGCAAGCCCGTAGGCATTATTGGCTATTGCTGGGGTGGTTCATTGGCTTGGCTGGGCGCGACTCGCAGCCGGAAATTCAAAGCCGCCGTGGGCTGGTACGGTGGCGCCATCGCAGCCAATCGCCATGAAAAACCACATTGCCCGGTGCAGCTGCATTTTGGTGAGAAAGACAAAGGCATCTCCATGGCCGATGTCGACGCCATTAAAGCTGCTCATCCCCATATGCCGGTATTTGTGTATCCAGGCGCCCAGCATGGCTTTGGCTGCGAAGAACGCGCCAGCTACAGCGCACCGGATTGCGAACTGGCCGAACTGCGCAGCCTGGCATTCTTCGCGGAGCATTTGCGCTAATTAAATAAGTACCCTGCCAGAGCCCCAGCCACCAGTAACCAAAGCGGGTGAATACTGGTCCGCAGGCATAAAAATGCTGATGTTGCGGTCAATGAAGCCATCAACCACCAGTTATCGGCAGCGCGTACCAGCACGTAGGCCGCCGAGAGCATTAAGCCGCCAGAAATCGGCAGCATCGCCCGCTGAATGATCTGCCGCCAGCGGGCACCCTGAAAACGGTGCCAGAAATGTGAGACGAGCAGCACCAAAACGCCGGCGGGCAGCACAGTCGCGGCGGTAGCAATTAATCCGCCTGCCAAACCGGCCTCGCGCTGACCGATCAACGCCACCACCAGCATATTTGGCCCAGGCACCGCCTGCGCGATGGCGAATAGCTGCGAGAATTGATGCGCCGTCATCCAATGGCGCTGCTCAACCACCTCGCGCGCGACGGCCGGCAAGGTAGCATTTACCCCGCCGACCGCCAGCAAGGACAGCTTGCCGAATAGTATAGTAACTTGCAGCAGCGGGCTCATACCCGCCACGCCAAGACAATGGAAAGCGGCAGCATCAGGGCCAAAACCCAGATCAATGGCACATGCAGCAAAATGACCAGTGCAAAAGCCAGCGCCGTCACGAAAGCGGGACGGAGCGTGGCAAGGCCAGGCTGCGCGATTTTGAACGCTGTTGCGGCCACCAGGCCCGCCGCCGCCGCTGCCATGCCGCCCACCGTGTGTCCAACGGCGGGGACAGTGGCGAAGCGGGCGAACAAAGCGCCCATCGACAGCACAATAACGATCGGCGCGGTCAGCAGCCCCACCACGGCACAGGCCGCGCCCCGCAACCCGCCTTGGCGGGCGCCAAAGGCAAAGGCTAAATTGGTGATGTTGGCCCCCGGCATAAACTGGCACAGGCTGAATAAGTCATTGAACTCGGCCTGCGTCAGCCAGTGCCATTGCTCGACCATGGCTCGTCGGGCAATCGCCAGAACTCCGCCAAACCCCACAATCCCAATTTTAAAAAAGCCGATAAACAGCGTGCGGTTATCCAGCTTCAGTGGCGCATCGGGGGTCATATTCACCTGCTAGCCGCCCACGCCACACCGCGCAATCCACGGCAATCCCTACAAAATGTAACAGTGAAGACTGACTCACCGCCTTAAATGTCACAAAACTGCAACCGAAAACCCGTCGCGTTTGTCACATTGTTGAATTACAGACTGCCTTGTTTTGGGGTCGGCTCAATGATGAAGCGATCTCCACAACTATTTTAAAAAAGGGGACTGCACGTGCACATTTTTAAAAACCTCCGACGCTCGACGCTGCTGCGCTCCGGCGTCGCCGCTCTGGCCCTCGCCGCCGTATCCGCTGGCACCGCCAAGGCTGCCACCACTTTGGTGGAAACCGGCTCCAGCCTGCTCTACCCGCTGTTCAACATCTGGGTACCCGATTTCACTGCCGCTAACCCCGGCATCCAGTTGACCACCACCTCGACCGGTTCCGGCGCTGGCATTGCCCAGTCAATGAAGGGCCTGGTTCAGATCGGCGCGTCCGACGCGTATCTGTCCGATTCGATCGTCGCCAAGAACCCGAATATGCTGAGCATCCCACTCGCCATTTCGGCGCAGTCGGTCAACTACAACCTGCCGGGCATGGCTGCTAAGCACCTCAAACTCTCCGGCCCGATTCTGGCTGACATCTACATGGGCAAGATCACCATGTGGAACGACCCGATGATCAAGGCGATGAACCCGGGTGTGGCGCTGCCTGCCCACGTGATCATCCCGATCCACCGTGTTGATGGTTCGGGCGATACCTTCATCTTCAGCCAGTATCTCGATAAATCCACCCCGGCCTGGCACACCGCGCTCGGCTATGGCACCACCATTTCCTGGCCGGCTGTTCAGGGTGGCCTGGGCGCCAACGGTAACCCCGGCATGGTTTCGGCCTCAGCCTCTAACCCATACTCGATCGCTTACATTGGCGTCAGCTTCAAGGCGCAGATCGACAAGGCCGGCCTCGGCACTGCCGAACTGAAGAATGCCGATGGCAAATTCGTGCTGCCGACCGCTGAAACCGTCAGCGCTGCCGCCAACTCACTGGCCACCGACACCCCGGTTGATGAGCGCATCAGCCTGATCTTCGCTAAGGGTCCGGAAGCCTACCCGATCATCAACTATGAATATGCGATCATCAACGCCTCGCAGCCGGACGCCACCACTGCCAAAGCTATCCAGACCTTCCTGACCTGGGCTTTGACGACTGGCAACGATCCGAAATATGTGAGCCAGGTGAACTTCCTGCCACTGCCGCCGGCCGTGGTTGAACTCTCCAAGTCGCAGATCGCGCGCATTCAGTAAGCCTAACCTCCACCTCCCGGCTTACACCGGGGGGTGGAACCCTCTAAAGGCCATATACCGATGAAATTAAAGCCGTTCCGTCTTTCTGTCCTTGGCCTCAGCCTTCTGATCCCCGCCGCGCTATGCGCGGTTGTTTTGTTTCTGGCGATTTATTCCGCCCCGGCGGTCAGCTTTAACGGCTTCGGCTTCGTCTCCCGCATCACCTGGGATCTTGGAAATTTATACGGCGACCCGGTCACCGTTCGCGGCGTGCAAGTGCCGCCGGGTGCCAGCTACGGGATATTGGTATTTGTGGTCGGCACCTTGCTCAGCTCCTTCATCGCCATTCTCATTGCTGTGCCGCTCAGCGTCGGCGCTGCAATTTTCCTGGCCGAGTCAGTCCCGGCCAAAATCCGCCCCATTCTCTCACTGCTGGTTGAACTCGTTGCCGTGGTTCCCAGCGTGGTATTCGGCCTGTGGGGCATCGCGGTGCTCATCCCGCTGATGGCTGGATACATCGGGCCAGGATTATCCCACATCCTTGGCTTCATTCCCTTTTTCTCCGGTGGCAACACCGGCAGCGGCTACGGGCTGCTCACCACCTCCATCGTGCTGGCCCTGATGATCACCCCGATCATCGCCACCACCTTGCTCGACGCGCTGCTGCAAGTGCCCAAGGAAAACCGCGAATCGGCCTTCGCGCTCGGCGCGACCCATTTCGAAGTTGTCTCAAAAGCCATGATGCCGATGGTGCGTACCACCCTGATCGGCGGCATCGTGCTGGCGCTGGGCCGGGCTCTGGGTGAAACCATGGCGGTGCTGATGGTCTCCGGCGGCGCGATCAACATCATGCCGCAAAACATCTACAGCCCGGTCTCCACCATCGCCTCGTTCATCGTCAGCCAGCTCGACAGCGCCGAGCAGGACCCCACCAACATGGCAGTGCAATCACTCGCGGAAATCGCGCTGGTGCTGTTTATTATTACGCTGGCGGTGAATGCCGCTGCCAAACTACTTTCCTCAGGAGTGCTCAATGGCCGTAGCAAGCATTAATATGCCGCGCGCCAAGCGCAGCGCCCTTGAACTCCGCCGGGTTGCGTTCAGCGCCGCCGGCTGGGTGGCCTGCGGGATCGCGCTGTTCATGGTTATCGGGCCGTTGCTGGACGTGGTTTGGGTCGTCGCCTCACGCGGCATTTCAGCCTTTTCGATCGGGCTGTTCACCACTGTCACCAACGGCACCGGCGGTGGGCTAGCCAATGCGATCTCCGGCACCCTCATCCTCTCAGCGGGCGCGTTGCTGATCGCCGTGCCCATCGGGGTTGGGGCGGGGATTTACCTGTCCGAATATGGCAACAACAAAATCGGCAACACCATCCGCTTCCTGTCCGACGTTCTCACCGGCACCCCTTCCATCGTGCTGGGCTATTTCTCATATATCGTGTTCGTCACCGGCCTCGGCTGGCAATTCTCCGCTCTGGCCGGCTCGATCACGCTGGCCATCCTGATCGTGCCCTATCTGGCCCGCATCAGCGAACTGGCCCTGCGCCAGGTACCGATTTCGATGCGCGAAGCCGCCTTCGCGCTGGGTGCCAACGATCCCGTCGTGGTATTCAAAGTCGTTTTGCCAGGGGCTCTATCCGGCGTGATCACCGGCGTATTGCTGGCGCTTGCCATCTCGGTCGGTGAAACCGCACCACTGATCTACACCGCCGGCTGGTCCAACTATATGTGGAACGGCCAGCTCACTCACTCGCCCATCGGCTACCTTACCTATGTGATCTGGAGCTTCATCAACCAGCCTTCCGATGAATCCCACGCCCTGGCCTTCGCCGCGGCTTTCATCGTCATGCTGGTGGTGCTGTGCATCAACATTGGCGTACGGTTGGTGGTCAAACGTACCAGGTTCGTTTGACCCTATTGGCGTCAGATGGGCAAAGCGCCGTTTTTCATGCGTTCCATGGCGAAGCGTGATGACACGTTGCGCAGTTTTACGGCATTGATGAGCTTTTTATAGAAGGCATCATAAGCGCTGATGTCGGGCACGATGACGTGCAGCAGATAATCCACATCACCCGACATCCGCCAGGCCCCGACAATTTCCGGGGTGGTGGCGATGGTGTTGGCGAAGGCTTCGAGCCATTCGGCCGAATGGTCCGAAGTTTCAATGGATACGAATACCGACACCGGCAGGCCAAGCTTATCGGCATCCAGCACCGCCACGCGGCCCAGGATAATGCCGGCTTCCTCCATGCGTTTGATGCGTTTCCAGCATGGGGTTGCGGTAAGGCCCACCTTGTCGGCAATGTCATTCAAGGAAAGCGATGAATCGTTGGCGATCAGGCGCAGGATCGCACGGTCTATGGCATCGAGATCGGTCATAATCGATACATTGCCATGAACATGCCTTGCATGGCCAGCGACCCGTTGAACCAAGACGTTCCGCCATCTAGAAGCGAGGCATCCTGCCAGCCGAGGAGTTGTAACGGTGCCGATCCGCTTTCCCCCAGCCCAAGCAGGCGCCTGGCTTTTAGGGTTAGTGGTGGCAGTTGTGCCACTGGCGGCGTTTGGCACGCTGGTTTTGAGGCATTTTTACGTGCTAGGGGCGTTTTGGAGTGATTCTGGCGCCATTGCTGCGGTAATGTGGCACAGCGGCCCGCTATTGCGGCTCCCGCTGGTCAATGGCTCAGCCAGCTTTTTTCAATACCATATCACACTGGTTTTCCTGTTGCTGTCATTGGTGAGCTGGCTGACGCCGCTCTCTGAAGTTTGGTATTTCGCCCTAATCTCGGGTCTGGCCTTCATGCTACCCGCCATAGCGGTTTACTGGCTGCTGGTGGCCGAATACCGCATGAACCGCGGCCTGACCTTGCTGGCGGCAGCTTCTGTAAGTATTTTATTTGCCTTCAATGGCATTACACTCGCGGTCTCGCGCAATCCGCATTTTGAGATGCTGATCGTCGGCACCGGCTTGATGTTTCTGACCGGGCTTTTACGAAAACGCTACGATATAGCAACATTATTTTTTCTTCTCTGCTTGGCAACCCGGGAAGATGCCGGGTTTCATCTGGCCCTCCTGCTCGGGGTTTTCAGCATCCTTTGCAAATTAAACGGGGTTGACTGGCGCCAGTTACGGCCTGTGATCATTTTTGGCGGCTCAGGCATGCTTTACGGTTTGCTGGCCTTTGCGGTTCAAAAACTGTGCTTTCCCGGCTACGACGCACTGCATAACGTCTATCTTGGATCACAGACCTCACCGCAGCACGGCTGGCGGATGATCATCAAGCTGTTGGAATTTTACGCCTTGGATCGCGGCTTTATTTTTCTGCCGGCCTATCTGACGCTGGTCTGGGCCTTCCGGGCCAGGAATATCATGATCGTTGCGGGCTTTATTGCCTGCCTCCCATGGGCCCTGCTCAGCCTGTTCGCGGCCAGCCCCTGGGCTGCCACACTCTCAGGCTATTATTGTTTTCCTTTTATATTTGCGTTGTTCTGGCCGCTGTTCGGCCCGCGGCTGGCCGCTCAGTATGGTTGCACGTTCAAGCCGGTGAAACGGCCTGTGGCAATCTTCAGCCTGCTGCTGTTGACCAGCTTCATTCAAATCCCGGCGCAGTATAATCCTGGCCACATTACGTTACCGGAAAGCTTCTATCAGCTCCCTTCATGGCAGGAGCAGCAAAAAACCGAGGCATCGCTGCATGAGCTGGTGTTGCAAAGAGCTCGGCTTGGTCAGTTAAAAATCGACAGTGGCGTGGCGGCGCTGGACCCCGGTGACTATACGAACGCACAGCTTATCGAATCCCCGGGCTCGCCACCGCCGGACAGCATAATTTATTTTGCCGGTGGTTATCAGCTTCATCTGGTGACGACGGCAGCCCAGATGGCACGGCTGAGGTTCCATTATAAAATTCCAGGCACCTCGCTGCGCGTGATCAGTGACCGGCCCTTAGGGGGGCTGGCTGACATGATACCTGTTCAGGACTGAACTGACGGATAGGCCGCTTGCGGCGGCTCCCATTCCAGGCTACACGCCTCCCCGGGTCACGCTCCCCCAATGGAGCGCTTTATCTTCTGAAAGGGAGACTGAATATGTCGAACGTCGCCGCGCCGGTGAAACCCGCGCACACCCCCAAAAACCCGAATTTTTCCTCTGGCCCCTGCGCCAAGCGCCCCGGCTTTACCCTGGCCGCCCTTGAAGGTGCTCTGCTGGGCCGCAGCCATCGCGCCAAGGAGCCGAAGGCCAAGCTGGCCGAGGTGATTACCCTCTCACGCGAGATTCTGGGCCTGCCGGCTGACTGGCGTTTAGGCATTGTGCCCGCCTCTGATACCGGTGCTGTTGAGATGGCCCTGTGGTCGATGCTGGGGGCACGGCCTGTGGATGTGCTGGCGCATGAGAGCTTCTCGGAAGCCTGGGCGACCGATGTGATCAAGCAGTTGAAACTGCCCGATGCGCGGGTGCTGAGTGCCGAATACGGCAAGCTGCCGGATGTTACAAAAATTGATTTCAGCCATGACGTGGTGCTGGCCTGGAACGGCACCACCTCGGGCGTGCGCTTCCCGAATGGCGACTTTATTCCCGCCAACCGCGAAGGCCTGGTGATTGCGGATTCCACCTCCGCGGCGTTCGCGATGGAGCTGCCGTTTGACAAGCTCGATGTGGTCACCTGGTCCTGGCAGAAGGTGCTGGGCGGCGAAGCGGCGCACGGCATGCTGGCGCTCTCGCCGCGTGCGGTGGAACGGCTGCTGACCTACAAGCCCGCCTGGCCGCTGCCGAAAATTTTCCGCATGACCTCCGGCGGTAAGCTGACCGAGGGCTTGTTTGTGGGGGAGACCATCAACACCCCCTCGATGCTGGCCGTGGAAGATGCGCTGGATGGTCTGCGCTGGGCGCAGTCCGTGGGCGGGCTGCAGGGCCTGATCGCCCGCTCTGAAGGCAATTTAGCTGCCATGGCGAAATGGGTTGAAGGCAACCCGCGGGTGGAATTCCTGGCAGCGGACCCCGCCACGCGCTCCTGCACCTCGATCTGCTTATCAATCACCGCGCCCTGGTTCACCGCCCTGCCCGCCGACGCCCAGCAAAAGGCTGCCAAGGCGGTGGCTGGAATCCTTGAGAAGAACGGCGCCGGGCTGGATGCCGCTTCCTACCGCGATGCCCCGCCGGGCCTGCGGATTTGGGGTGGTGCCACCATCGAGACGTCGGACATCGCGGCCTTGCTGCCCTGGATCGACTACGCCATTGATGTTGTTCAAGCAGATTTCTAAGGATTTTTGAAAATGCCTAAGGTTCTTATCAGTGATAAATTATCCCCCGCCGCCATCGCCATCTTCAAGGAGCGTGGCATCGAGGTGGATGTTAAAACCGGCCTCACCCCGGCTGAACTACGCGCCATCATCGGCGACTATGATGGCCTTGCCATCCGCTCTGCCACCAAAGTAACGCGCGAAGTGCTGGACGTGGCAACCAATTTGAAAGTTATTGGCCGCGCCGGCATCGGTGTGGATAATGTGGATGTGAAATCCGCCACCTCGCGCGGCATCGTGGTGATGAACACGCCGTTTGGCAACGCCATCACCACCGCCGAGCACGCGATTGCCATGATGTTTGCCCTCGCCCGCCAGTTGCCGGAGGCCACCGCCTCCACCAAGGCCGGCAAGTGGGAGAAAAACCGCTTCATGGGTGTGGAGCTCACTGGCAAAGTTCTCGGCCTGATCGGCTGCGGCAATATCGGCTCGATCGTGGCTGACCGCGCTGTGGGCTTGAAGATGAAAGTGCTGGCGTATGACCCGTACCTCACCGAAGCCCGTGCGCTGGCCTTGGGTGTTGAGAAGGTAGAGCTGGAGGATTTGATCCCACGCGCCGATTTCATCACCATCCACACCCCGCTGACGGACGCCACCCGCAACATTCTCTCGCGCGAAGCTCTCGCGAAAACCAAGAAGGGTGTGCGGGTTGTGAACTGCGCGCGCGGCGGTTTGCTGGATGAAGCGGCGTTGTATGATGGGCTGAAGTCCGGCCACATCGCTGGTGCGGCACTCGATGTGTTCGAGACCGAACCCGCCACTGACAGCCCGTTATTCACGCTGGAGAACGTGATCTGCACGCCGCATCTGGGCGCTGCAACCTCCGAAGCACAGGAAAACGTGGCATTGCAAGTTGCTGAACAGATCAGTGACTTTCTGCTCACCGGCTCGGTTTCCAACGCGCTCAACATGCCCTCCGTGAGTGCTGAGGAAGCGCCGCGCCTGCGCCCTTACATGGACCTGTGCCGTCTGCTCGGCGCCTTTGCCGGACAGCTCACGCAAGCCAAGGATGGCGTGATCCGCCGCGTGCTGATCGAATATGAAGGCGCTGCCGCCGACCTTAACCACCGTCCGCTCTCCGCCGCCGCTCTGGCTGGGTTACTTGGCCCGGTGATGGAAGGTGTGAATATGGTCTCGGCCCCGGTGTTCGCCCGTGACCACGGTATTGAAGTCTCCGAAGCCACGCACGACCGCCCCAGCGAATATCAAACTTTGGTACGGCTGGTGATCACCACCGATGAAAATACCCGCTCGGTGGCTGGTACTTTGATCGGCAACGGCAAGCCGCGTTTGGTTGAAATCAAAGGCATCAAGGTGGAAGCCGACTTCGCCCCGCACATGCTGTATGTGACCAACCAGGACAAGCCCGGCTTCATCGGCAAGTTTGGGACCACGCTCTCTGATGCTGGTGTCAACATCGCCACCTTCCACCTGGGCCGCGCTGCCGAAGGCTCCGATGCCATCTGCCTGGTCTCCATTGATGGTGATTTGCCCGCCGCGGTGCTGGAGAAAGTGAAGGCCCTGCCGTTGGTGATGCAAGCCACCACATTGGCGTTCTGACGTAAATAAGGCCAGGGGTTATGCCCCTGGCCTTTCCAACAATTGTCATTCCCGCGGAAGCGGGAACCTTCTCAATTGGGGAGGTTCCCGCTTCCGCGGGAATGACAAAAAGGGATGATTTTGGCCAACCGGCTTGGCGCTGGCCAAGGGGCTAGGCCCCATGGCTTTAACGTCCTCAAGCCGCCAGAGCGGCTTTGACTGAATCCAAAGCGGCCTGCCATTTATTACCATCCGGCCCGCCGGCCTGGGCCATGGATTTGTTGCCCCCGCCACCAGCGCCGCCCACGGCGGCAGCGGCGATGCGCACCAGCGCCACAGCATCGAATTTGCCACCGAGATCAGGCGAGACGCCGACGACGATGGCGGCTTTACCTTCCGATGTAGAGATCAGCGTCACGACGCCGCTTTCCATGTTTTTCAGAATATCGGTGGCCACCGTTTTTAAATCCTTCGGCGACACTTCCCCCACATTGCGGCCCGAGAATTTCACGCCGCCAATGTCTTCCACGGCACTGGCCGCCGAACCCATGGCGAGTTTTTTCTGCAACTCGGAAATCTGACGCTCCAGGCGTTTTTTATCATCCTGCAACGCGGCAATACGGGCGGGCAGCTCAGCCGCGGGCGCTTTGATGATCGCCGAAGCTTCAGCCAGCAGCTTGGCATCTTGCTCCACCGCCGCAATGGCGGCAGCCCCTGCCAGCGCTTCAATACGGCGGATACCAGCCGAGACAGCGCCTTCCGAGGTAATGCGGAACAGCCCAATATCGCCGGTGCGGCCGACATGGGTGCCGCCGCAAAGCTCGATGGAGTAGGCGGCTTTTTCAGCCGGATGATCGGAGGCGCCCATCGCCACCACGCGCACTTCCTCACCGTATTTCTCGCCGAACAACGCCATGGCGCCCAGCTTCACGGCTTCATCGGGTGTCATCAGCCGGGTGGTGACTTCGGCGTTTTCGCGGATGCGTTCATTCACTTCGCGTTCAATCGCGGCAATTTCGTCAGGCGTAATCGGGCGTGGCTGCGAGACGTCAAACCGCAACCGGTCCGGCGCGTTTAAGCTGCCTTTCTGCGCAACATGGGTGCCTAAGTGCCGGCGCATCGCCTCATGCAGCAAATGCGTGGCCGAGTGATGCGCCCGAATGGCGCCGCGGCGCTCATGGTCCACCACCGCCAACACCGGTTCGCCAACGCGGGCGGTACCGGCTTCCACACGGCCTAGATGCACAAACAAATCGCCGAGCTTCTTCTGGGTATCGGTAATCGCAATCCGCAGATTATCCGGCCCGGTGATCATGCCATGGTCACCCACCTGGCCGCCGGATTCCGCATAAAACGGTGTCTGGTTCAACAGTATCGCCACGTCCTGCCCCAGCATCGCCTCATCGGTCGGCTGGCCATCCACGATCAGCGCGGTGATGGTCGCCTCAGCACTCTCGGTGGCATAGCCGAGGAACTCGGTAGCGCCGAGATTTTCCTTCAGCTCGAACCAGACCGTCTCAGTTGCCGCCTCACCGCTGCCGGACCAGGCGGCGCGGGCACGGGCACGTTGCTCGTCCATCGCAGCGTTAAAACCAGCCACGTCCACCTCGCGGCCTTGCTCGCGCAAAGCGTCCTGGGTGAGATCAAGCGGGAAGCCAAAAGTGTCATAGAGTTTGAAGGCCACCGCCCCTGGCAGGGCACCGCCTTCGCCTAAGCGTTCGGTTTCATCGTTCAACAGCGAAATACCGCGTTCCAGCATGGCGCGGAAACGGGTTTCCTCCAGCTTCAAGGTCTCGATGATCAGCGCTTCGGCCTGGTTTAGTTCCGGGTAAGCCTGCCCCATCTGGCGGGTTAACGCCGGAACCAGCCGGTACATCAGCGGCTCCTTGGCGCCCATCAAATACGCATGGCGCATCGCCCGGCGCATAATCCGGCGCAGCACATAGCCGCGGCCTTCGTTGGAGGGGAGCACGCCATCGGCCATCAGGAATGAGGTTGAGCGCAGATGGTCCGCCACCACCCGGTGGCTGGTCTTGAACGGCCCATCAGGTGATTGGCCGGTTTCCTCCGCCGAGGCCAGAATCAGCGCCCGCAGCGTGTCGGTGTCATAATTATCGTGCTTGCCCTGCAGAATGGCGGCGAAACGCTCCAGCCCCATGCCGGTATCAATGCTGGGCTTGGGCAACGGGTTGCGGGTGCCAGCGGGTTCTTCCAGGAATTGCATGAACACCAGGTTCCAGATCTCGATGAACCTATCGCCATCCTCATCCGGGCTGCCGGGCGGGCCGCCGGGGATTTTATCACCATGGTCATAGAAAATCTCGGAACACGGGCCGCACGGGCCGGTATCGCCCATCCGCCAGAAATTATCGGCGGTGGCGATGCGGATGATTTTGTCATCCCCGATCCCGGCGATCTTCTTCCACAGGGTCGCGGCGTCCTCATCCTCATGGTACACTGTAACCAGCAATTTATCCTTGGGCAGGCCAAAATCCTTGGTTAGCAGGGTCCAGGCATGGGTAATGGCCTGTTCCTTGAAGTAATCGCCGAACGAGAAATTCCCCAGCATCTCAAAAAAGGTATGGTGGCGGGCGGTATAGCCCACATTGTCGAGGTCGTTATGCTTGCCGCCGGCCCGCACGCATTTCTGCGCGGTGGTGGCCCGCACGTAGGGGCGCTTCTCCTGCCCGGTGAAGACATTTTTGAACTGCACCATGCCGGAGTTGGCAAACAGCAGGGTGGGGTCGTTTTTGGGGACCAACGAGGAGCTTGGCACCACCTCATGCCCAGCCCTAGCAAAATAGTTCAAAAACGTCGCGCGGATATCGTTACTACTGACCATGCTCCGGGATTAGCCGGAACCAGCAATTTAGCCAAGTACGGGGGCAAAGTGCGCCGGATCAGGCTGCCTATCAGGCCGCTTGTCAGGCCAGTTTGGTACTTGGGGCTGCCTTGCCGTTGTGCTCCAGGTAATGCTCGGTGGCGTCGTTCTCATGTTGCATGGCCTGCATGGCATGACCCCGCGCCAGCAGCGCCTGATGCGCAGCATGCTGGTAATCCTTGCCAACCTGGTAATGCCGGGCGGCTTCACGGTGATGCTGGGCGGCCTGCTCATAATGTTGGGCGGCAGCGATATGATGAGCGGCGGCTTTATCGTTATGGCTCATGATAGCTCCTATCCTGTAATGTGATAGATATCATACACCCATTCAGGGCAGGCTGACAGGACCGGAAATTACCTAGCGGCGCCAGTGGCTTCACCTACACAGCTCACCTCGCGCCTCATGGCCGCACGCAGCAATCAATCATACCGCCCCTGTTGGCAACATGAACCCAGCGGTTATTGATCATCATTATAAGTTTCGTTTTGTTTCCAAAAAATTGCTTGATCCCTGCTAAGTGGCTACGCTGTTTATGATCGCCACTTGACCAGGCAAAGAAACTTTGAATTTTACGGAATTTAGAGAAAAACCATCTATTCTAAAAAAATCAACATAATCTTACAATTGATATTATTGTCCGGTCGGCATGCTAAAATTTAAATCTATGACTCTACTTTTTATTTATTGCTAAACAAAAATATTCTTCACACATCGATAGTAAATTTATCAGTCAAAAAACCCATTTGTTGGATTGGATATATCATTTACTGGCTGTTTCGATCTCAATAAATGAATACACCATAAAGCCGCTGCGTTTCATATAACTCTGCTTATTTATAAAACAAAACAACTACGATTATGTCATATAATTTATAGTAAAATTCTATATGTTTTAAAAACAGCTTCAAGAAAATGTGAGAATCTTTATCTCGCAATTTTTTTTGCAACCACATAATAATCACGTTCAGTTAAACTTGGTTATTACCTCCGCCAGAGTATATCCGCTTCATAACTATATATTTCGCTATTTTTACCTGACATTTGAATATCGAACTTAGAAAGGCGCAACAATGTCCACAATCGATACCAACCAGGGTAGCGCGGGCAGCCCTATAACTGAGTCGGCAGCTTTAGGCGTAACCAACAGTGTCACGGTGACCAGTGACAGTGGCACGCCGGTTGGACAGTTGCCGACCGTCTATATTGCTGCTGATCCTGTACTGCTTGGTGTGGTTGATATCACCGCCTCTAACGGTGCGGAAGTTTATCTATCTGAACCGCTGAATGTCGCCGGCACTGTAAACCTGTATGCCGATGGCGGAATCATCAATCTTACTGGCTCAGGTATCAGTGCCTTAGGCAACACCTCTGCAACCATCGAAAACGGCGGCACACTGATCGCCCCTGGCGGCACGCTGGTTGGCTTGCTCAACGGCGGCGGGGTTGCCTTCGGAACAGGTGGCGGCACGCTCGATGTGACGTCGGGCGGATCAGTTCTGAACCTCAGCGGCGCAACCCCGATCAGCGGTTATACAACCGGCGACGTCATCATTGATGAGGCGATCAATTTTTCCTCGGTGTCCAGCTATATCGTCACCAACACAGGCGGCAATCAGAGCGTTACCTTCGAGAACAGCTCAGGCACCTCTTTAGGCTCGTTGCTGTTCTCAGGCTCAACCTTTCCCACCACCGGCACCTTCAGTGTCGGCGCCGGGCCGATCCAATTGATCAACGGCGCAGGCGGCGACCTTCAACTGGATGTCTGCTTTCTGGCCGGAACCCATATTTCAACACCTGAAGGTGAGCGATGCGTTGAGGAATTGCGCGCCGGCGATCTGGTGATGACGCAAGTCAATGGCAAGCAAACCCCCAAACCCGTCACTTGGGTTGGATATCGCCACGTGATCATCACCGCCGACCAGCCCGACGACCGCTTCCCGGTCCGCATCCGCGCCGGCGCCTTCAATGACAATATGCCGCGTCGTGACTTGCTGGTAACGCCCGAGCATTGCGTGTTTTACGAAGGGGCGCTGATCCCGGTGCGTATGCTGGTCAATGGGGGTTCGATCATCGCCGACCGGAGCATTCACGCCTATACCTATTACCACATCGAGCTTGAGCAGCATGCGATTTTGCTGTCGGAAAATCTCCCGACCGAGAGCTATCTCGACACAGGTAATCGCCGTGAATTCACCAACCCCGCGCATGCACAATCGCTGGTGACACTGACCCCAGCCAAGTCGATGAAGAACTGGGCCAGCGATGCCGCAGCACCGCTTGCCGTTGATCAAACCACCGTCAAACCAATCTGGCAGTGGTTACGCAACCGGGCCTACGCGCTCGGGCTGCTGTCCAACAGCGCCACCGTCGATCTGGTGTTCGACCCCGATCTGCGGTTGATCACCGACAGCGGCTGGGAGGTTCGGCCCTGCCAGGTGGAGGGGCAGACACATAGTTTCGTCGTCCCGCCCGGCAGCCGCACGCTGAAACTCACCTCCCGGGCCTCGCGCCCGTCTGACACCGTAGGGCCTTACCTTGACGACCGGCGCAATCTCGGAGTGCTGGTCGGCGATATGACCATTGATAACGGTGCCGAGCGCATGGCTGTCACCGCGCATCTCACACCCATCGCGCTGTCAGGCTGGCACGAGATGGAATCCAGCGCCTCCTTCCGCTGGACCAGCGGCAACGCCGCCTTACCGGTGGACCTAAGTTTCCTCGATGGTCATTTCGGGACTCTGCAGATCGAGATTGTTCATGCTGGGCCCTATATCGTCGCCAAGCCGCAGGCAGTGCCGGACGCATCGAACCAGGCTGGGCAGGCCAATTACGCCGCCTGATGGCGGTGCTATGAGCGCGCCGCTCAATGCTTCAAGGTACTGGATAAAAACTGCCGGAAGCGCTCCGACCGCGGGTTTTTGAACATCTCATCGGGCGTGCCCTCTTCCTCGGTCATACCTTTGTGCAGAAACATCACCCGGCTCGCCACCTCGCGGGCAAACCCCATCTCATGCGTCACCACCAGCATGGTGCGGCCCTCCTTGGCCAGATCGCGCATCACCTTCAGGACCTCGCCCACTAACTCAGGGTCAAGCGCTGATGTTGGCTCGTCGAACAGCAGAACATCGGGTTCCATCGCCAATGCGCGGGCAATCGCCACCCGCTGCTGCTGGCCGCCGGAAAGTTGCGCCGGATAAGCATGGTGCTTGGCCGACAGCCCAACTTTCTCCAGCATCGCCTCGCCGCGGGCGATGGCGGTTTTACGGTCCAGCTTCAGCACATGAATCGGCGCCTCGATGACATTCTGCAGCACGGTCATGTGCGCCCACAGGTTAAACTGTTGAAACACCATCGCCAGACGTGAACGCAGCCGCTCGATCTGCTTGGGATTGGCGGCACCACGGGATTTTTTGCCGTCCCGCATTTCAATCAGCTCACCTTTTATGCTCACCCGGCCCTTATCGGGCATCTCCAGCAAATTGATGCAGCGTAAAAATGTGCTTTTGCCAGAGCCTGATGACCCCAAAATGGCGATCACATCCTTCTCATGCGCGGTCACCGATACGCCCTTCAACACCTCAACCGCCCCAAAACTCTTGTGGATATCCTCAACAACCAAGGCGGTGGCGGGCGGCAGCAGGTCCGTCATGCAGCAGATTCCTTAAATTTTATCGCGTTGTCATAGTCACGCCGAACCAGCGCTGCAAACCAGTCTTGCAAAACCCATGCCGGTCGTCACGCGCTAAATTCAGGGCCGCAACGTTCCCACCACCCGCACAGGCATAAAAATTCACAGTTTTTCTGAAAAAAACTATTGCACCCGGGGGGGTATGGCCTCATAAGCCCCCCCCTACTGGCCCAGGGGGTCACGGCGCGGTGCCGTGGCTTACAGGCCGTCTACTAGTTGAGGGGGTTCGAAATGAACGCACTTGCCCGACTGGGGATGGTCTCGGAGTCTCCGAGCGAAAACCAGACGACGACCATGGTCTCCTTGGAGCCAGCTAAAGACTATTTCGTGGAGCGCGACGGCGTGAAGTTCGCCGGCATGCATCTTCTCATCGACCTGTGGGGCGCTTCCAACCTGGATAGCCCCGAACTGATCGATGAAACTCTGTGCGCCGGTGCCATTGATGCCGGTGCCACCATCCTGCACAGCCACTTCCACCACTTCACCCCCAATGGCGGCGTGAGCGGCGTGGTGGTGCTGGCGGAATCCCACATCTCGATCCACACCTGGCCCGAGCGCAACTTCGCCGCACTCGACGTCTTCATGTGCGGCGTGTGCGACCCTTACAAAGTCCTGCCCTTCCTGAAGGCAGCCTTCGGCGCCACACACATTCAGGTCTCCGAACAAAAACGCGGCCTCATCGCGTAAGATTGGGTTGGTAAGACTAGGGGGCTTTGCCCCCTAGAACCCCCACTAAGGGCTCGCCCTTAGAACCCTTAGGGTTAAGAAAAGCGGGCGCCCACAGGTGTTGAAACACCTCGGAGCGCCCGCTTTTCTTAACCCCCAAAATGGATTCCAAAGGCTGAGCCTTTGGCGGGGTCCAGGGGCGGAGCCCCTGACCTTGTCAACCCAAACTGCGAAGGAGCCGCGTTGATGACTGATACTTGGTTGAATGAGACTTTGTATGCTGACTGGGGTCAGCGGTTTAAGTTTGTGCGGCAGTTGGCGCGGGTGAAGAGCGCGTTTCAGGACATTGCGATTTTCGAGACCGATTCGCATGGCCGGATGATGACGCTGGATGGCATTGTGCAGATCACCGAGCGTGATGAGTTTGTGTATCAGGAGATGTTAACACACGTGCCGTTGCTGGCGCATGGTAATGCGAAGACCGTGCTGATCATCGGCGCCGGTGATGGTGGCGTGTTGAAGCATGTGCTGATGCATAGGGGCGTTGAGAAAGCGGTGATGGCGGAGATTGATGGCGAGGTCATCAGGCTTTCAAAGGAGTTCCTGCCCGCTATTGGCGGCGATGCTTGGACCAACCCGCGCGCTGAGGTAATTGTGGGCGACGGGATTGATTATGTCCGCAAGGCGCCTGATGCGTCGTTTGATGTGATTATTGTGGACTCCACCGACCCCATCGGCGTGGGGGAGGTTTTGTTCACTGACGAATTTTACCAAAACGCTGCGCGGATTCTCACCGCCAAGGGCGTGATCGTTAACCAGTGCGGCGTGCCGTTCATGCAGGCCGATGAGTTGCGTGAAACATCCGAGCGCCGGGCGCAGTTTTTCCCGCATGTGACAGCCTATGTGGCCGCCGTGCCGACCTATGTGGGCGGCTACATGACGCTGGGCTGGGCCGGCAAGGACCCGGCGCTTACCGCGCTAACGCCCGATGTATTGAAGGCGCGGGCCGAAGCGGCGGGCATAACCGGAAAGTCAGAATATTGGACACCGGAAATCCACGCCGCTGCATTCCATTTGCCGCCTTACATCGCGCGGCACCTGCCCAAATAGGCTAGCATAGCGGTGCCAGGGCGATTGATTTACCCTGGCCCGCGATGGTGGCGATTTTGCCACCTTCGGCGCTTGAGAGCATCACCATATCACCGGGGGCGAGCAAATCCGCCGCATCGGCAAAATAGCCTTCGCGGGTCGCTTGGGCGAGCGGGTCAGACCCGGATTTATAGTGCCAGAGCGTAAAGCCGTTGGCGTAAGCAAGGACCGACAGGTTGCGCAGCGTGAAAGCCATGATGGCTGTTCCTTTCCAAAAATTCGATAAAAGAGGGGGACCGGCCGGTTAAGGCCGGTCCTTTAAGGTGTAGGTCGGGTTGGGGACTTCATCGGGCTGACGCACGCGCTGGGGGCGTAGCGTTGTGGGGTGCCAGACGGCGGGCGTAATCCGCCCGTGATTAAGATTTGATTACCAGAGGTTGTGCTGATGGTCAAATGAGGTGCGGTTAAGTAGAACATAACAAGAACTTATTAAGAAAATCCGGCCCGCTTGGCAAGCAAAAACGGATAAAATTCCTATTTTTTCTTTACGGCCCACAATAAATCGGGCAAACAACTGATTCTACGGCAAAAGTGAAGCGCATCCGATGCGGCATGATGATATCTGGCGGGCCATTGATACTTTAGCGGCGGAGCATGGGCTCTCGCCGTCGGGTTTGGCGCGTAAGGCCGGGTTGGACCCCACCAGTTTCAACATCTCCAAGCGACGCACCAATGACGGCAAGGCCCGCTGGCCCTCCACCGAGAGCATCGCCAAGGTTCTGGCTGCTACCGGCACCGGCTTGACCAATTTTACCGCTTTGGTCACCGGCGCCCGCGCTTTGCCGGAGACCCGCAGCCGGGGGCGGAGTAAAATTCCGCTAATCGGGTTGGCGCAGGCTGGCAGTTCGGGGTTTTTTGATGATGGCGGCTATCCGGCTGGGGCTGGCTGGGATGAGGTGGAATTACCGACCACCGCCGATTTGAACGCCTATGCGCTGGCGGTGGCCGGAACCTCGATGGAGCCGGTGTACCGCGATGGCGATAGCATCATCGTCTCCCCCGCCGCCCCGGTGCGGGTGGGAGACCGGGTGGTGGCACGCAGCGCGGAAGGTGCGGTGATGGCAAAGCTGCTCACCCGCCGCACCAGCAGTAAAATTGAACTAACCAGCCTGAACCCGGCGTTTCCGGTTCTCGGCTTTGCGGTGAGCGAGATTTTATGGATGCACCGGATCATCTGGGCCAGCCAGTAGCCTAAAGGCGCAACCAGCGTTCGGGAACGATTTCCTGAAATTCCGGCAAGGCTTTGGCCCATATCCGGGGGGCTATGATGGTGTTGCCGGGCTTCTCGCCGAGCCAGGCCCCCCACCAGCTGAAGGTGCTGTTGGAAATAACCGCATGCTGGCAGAACCGCATCAGGGTGATATCGATGGCCGGGGCGTTACCATTCCAGTCGATAATCTCGGCACCAGGCCCACCGATTTGCATCTCGCGTACCCAGGCCGGCTCATCTGAGAACACAAAAAATTTAAGGTCCTTGCCATGCCGGCCTCGCAGGATATCAGCGGCATAATGATAATAGTTGGGCGAGCAAACTCCCAGCACGTTGATCTCGGAGGGCGAAAGATAATCACCACGGCGAACATGGATGAAAGCCGACTTGGCCGCGCCAATACGCGCCATAAGCTCGGCATTGCGCGAATCCAGCGGCTCCTTCAATGTGAATTCATGGCGGATACAATCGGGAATATCGCTGAAATAGCGTTCATCCTGCCATAGGCCCAACAGGGTCAGGCTATCGCGCCAGCTAAGAACTTCAGGCCGGAACAGCAGATCCCGGCGGCCTGCCAAAATGCCGGTGCCCGATTGCGGACAATATTCCCCGTAACGTTTTTCCTCGATGAGGCTTACTGGCAACGGCGCTCGATGCTCAGGGAAAAGTGCCCGCAGGCTCTGCGTGGCGGTTTTCTGGGTCACAATCGAAGCCGAGATGTTGAACACCTGCAGACCGAACTCACGCTGGTTATGGTGGGCAAAATCATCATCCAGCAACAAAACCAGATGGCCATGCGTCAGGTACGCCAAACGGCGGCCAGCGGCATATTGAAACATCTGGTTAGCCAGCCCGTAGCGGATTCTAGTCAAGATGACCGGACGCACGGTGGCATCGCGCGTCTCAGAGATAATTGACTGAGGTTCCTGATTCATAGCCCACATAAAACTTTGCAGCCTCACCATCACAGCCCGCGGCGCGGCGTCAAGCTGACATCATCATAATGTCGCCGCAGAATTGACTTTCAGCAACGGCCCCGGAACAAAAGACTTATACTATGGGGCTTTTCATGAAACCACGGCGGATTTGGGTGGCCGGTCATAACGGCATGGTTGGCTCGGCCATCACCGGTCAGTTGGAGGCACGGGGCGAGGAGGTGATCAAGGCCGGTCGCGCAGCCCTTGATTTGCGCGACCAGTCCGCGGTGGAGGGTTGGCTGCGCGAGACCAGGCCAGATGGAATCATTTTCGCCGCGGCGAAGGTCGGCGGGATTTTGGCCAATGACACCCAGCCCGCTGAGTTCCTGTACGATAACCTTGTCATCGCCGGAAATGTCATCCACGCGGCCCATCTGGCCGATGTCAACCGGCTGGTGTTTCTTGGCTCATCTTGCATCTATCCAAAATTTGCCCCCCAGCCGATACGCGAAGACGCGCTGCTGACCGGGCCGCTGGAACCGACCAACGAATGGTACGCGATTGCCAAAATCGCCGGGATCAAGCTTTGCCAGGCCTACCGCAAGCAGTACGGCCGCCGGTATATTTCGGTGATGCCTTGCAACCTGTATGGGCCACGCGATAATTTTGACCTGACGACCAGTCATGTGCTGCCGGCTTTGATGCGCAAGTTCCACGAGGCCAAGCTGGCGAATAGCCCAACCGTGGTAGTGTGGGGCAGCGGCGCACCGCTCAGGGAGTTTTTGCACATCGAGGACTTGGCCCGCGGCGTGATTTACTGCCTCGACCATTATGATGAGTATGAGCCGGTCAATTGCGGGGCCGGGATGGAAATCTCGATTCTCGACCTCGCCCATATAATCGGAGAGGTTGTGGACTACCAAGGCGAGATCAAGTTTGATCGCAGCAAACCGGACGGAACGCCGCGAAAGCTGCTCGATTCCAGCAAAATTGCCGGCCTCGGGTGGCGGCCGGAAATCTCGCTAAAAACTGGAATTTTCATGACTTATCAATGGTTTTTGGCAAACGGGCCGGCTGCCGCCCGCTAGAGCGGCCAAACCTTAGGCCCGCCGCTTGTCGACAGCCGAGAACCTAGCTCTCGAACATTACCGGAATGTCCATATGGAAGAAGCATGCGGCCCAGCTTGGTAGATTTTTTGTTTAAAAAAAAATAAAAGTCTGTATTTTATGTATAAAATTAAATATATAAATAAAATCCGGCAATTATTCATCATGAACCCAACTTTATCCTATAAATCACGTAAATATGTATTAATTATTGATTCAATGGATGCTTTTTTCTTGCGAAAAATATTACAAGAACTTAACAAGAGCTTTGGAAATCAATTTATTATTGAGACGGGACATGCGGCATGTCAGGTACGAAGTGGACGGGCGGGGCCGGTGGGAACTGGTACACAGGCGGTAATTGGAGCAACGGGACACCGACAACCGCACTGACCGGCACGCTGACGGTTACAGTCTCCGGCACACCAGTGCTGGCCGAAACCGAGGCCGGTGCCACCAATAAAATCACCGTCACTCAGGGCGGCACCGGCTACGCGGATGTGCAGATCGACGGTCAGTTCATCACTCTCAGCAGCGGCGCCACCCTCACCATCCAGGGTGCGGCGCTCGGCCATTACGTGCCTGATGACGCTCTAGGTAACATTGCCAACCTCACCGCCGCAGCGACACCAAGCCCGAACTACGACCCCAACATGGTGATTTCGGCCACCGGCACCGATTCGCTGCTATTCAATGACGTTAACCATAATTTTGGCCTGATTGAGTCCTCCGGCACCGGCAACACGCTCAACATTACCATCGCTGTGGGCGGCAATCAGCAAGCGCCGCATGCTCTGTATAATTACGGCGAAATCCTCGCCGCCAACGGTGGTGTTGTCACCGCCGTTGTAGAAACGCCAACAGGTGGCGACACCACCAATCTCGGCAATGCCGGGTATATCGTGGTGTCCGGCGGCACCTTTATCACCAACACCGCCATCACCGATGGCGCCAATGTCGCCAACGGCGCCGGTACGCCGGATGGCTATATCGAAATCGGCGACGGCGGCACGGCGGCTCTGCTCGGCTCGGTCGCGTCATCGCAGCAGGTGGTGTTTACCGATACGCTGCATAACTTTCTGACCATCGCCAATAATAACAGCTTTTCCGGGTCAGTCGCCGGGTTCGGTGCTGGCGACACGATTCAGATCGCGGGTGTCACCGGTGCCACCACCTTGGGGTACTCGGGCAGCCTGCTGACCGTCGGTGAATTAAATAGCGGCGGGACAGTAACGACCACCGTGACCATCGATGTCGGCACCGGCTATTCATTGGCATCGTTCGGCTCCGTTTTGAGCACGGGTGGCCTTGATATTCAGGCGCCATCCATTGATGCGGCGGGAATCCTAACCTTCACCGGCACGGCTGGTACGATCAGCAGCTTTGAAGACCGGACCAAGTGGGCCCATAATGACGCTGCCGGAACGTTAATTCCAGCCGGTGAAACCGTCATCATCGCCGCTGGCACCGCCTCAATTTCGAGCAGCATCACCGAGACCAACAGCGGCACCATCATTGTCTCCAATTCGGCGCTGATCGATACCACGTCGCTGGTCGGCAACGGTTTCATCACCATCGAGAATGGCGGGCAGGTCACGCTGGCGAATACCACCGGCACTGATTCCGGGCAGAATGTGGTATTCGGTAGCGGCGGCACCTCGCTGGCGCTGAACACCCTCGATCTCACCGGCTCGACACTCGGCTTCGGTGGCACCATTAGCGGTTTTGGGCTGAACGACGATATCGTGCTGGCCGGCTCGGTGCTGCCCACCGTGGCGCTCGGCTCGCAAGTTTCGCTGGCCTATGCAGGCAGTTTGCTGACCGTCTCGGAGCTTAACAGCGCCGGGTCAGCCACCGCCTCGACCACGCTCGATGTCGGCACCGGCTATTCGCTGGGCTCCTTTGTGGCGCTGCTCGGTACTAACGGGGTGAATATCGAAACCCCGGCGACCGTCATTGAATCACCACTGACCTTCACCGGCACCACCGGGACGATCAATAGCTTCGAAGACCCGACAAAATATGTCGGACACTTAGCGCCTGGCTCGTCGATCGTTACTGGCGAGACAGTACTGGTGGTCTCTGGCACCGCCTCGATTGCCAGCACGCTCTCGGTCATCAACAGCGGCACCATCAATGTCACCGGCACCAGCACGGCGTTCATCGATGCCGCGACCTTAAGCGGCGGTGGCACCGTTGCGATTGGCACAGGTGGCCATGTCACCCTGGCCAACGCTTCCGGCACGGATACCGCGCAGACCATTCTGTTCGGCGCTGGTTCGGCAACGGCGCTGAACGGGCTTGATATCAACGATAATTCCGGCGGTTTTGGCGGCACCATCGCAGGCTTCGGCACCTATGACGCCATTACCATCGGCACCAGCGTATTGCCAGCCGCAACCGCCGGCGAAAGCTACACCGAGAGCTACAATACCGCCACCGGCGTTCTGACCACCAAGGAACTCAGCGCCGCCGGGTTGGTGGTGGGCACCGCCACGCTGACCATCGCCAATACCGGCTCGCTCACCAGCGGCTCGTTCGTCGACATCATCGGGGCGAACGGCGTGACCATCGAACTTGGCAGCACGCCGCTCAGCAATTCCGGTTCGCTGTTCATTGATTACGGTGAGCAGGCGACGCTTACCAACACATCAGCTGTGGATACGATCCCAGTCACCTTCGGCTCGCATGGTTCGATCGCCGGGCTGAATATTCTGGACATCAACGGTACCGTCACCGGCACCAATTCGCCCTACACCGGCACCATTTCCGGCTTTGGGTTGAACGACGATATTATCCTTGGGCCATCGGTGCTGCCCAGCGTGGCAACCGGCAGCGAAGTCACGCTCAGCTACACTGGTAGCCTGCTGACCGTTGGTGAACTGAACAGCGGCGGGTCGCTCACCGCTTCAACCACCATCGATGTCGGCACCGGTTATTCCACCTCCTCGTTCGTGGCGTTGCTGGGCACCAGCGGCGTTAACATCCTCACGCCTGCCACCGCCGCGGAGGAACATCTCACATTCGCAGGCACCGCCGGAACCCTCAGCAGCTTTGAAGACCCGACCAAATACGTAGGATTCTTAGCTCCCGGCAGCTCGATTGTTACGGGCGAGACTGTGATCGTAGCCTCCGGCACGGCATCAATTGCCAGCACCAGCCCAGTCACCAACAGCGGCAGCATCATCGTCTCCGGCAGCTCGTTAATTGATAGCGCCTCGATCGCCGGAACCGGCTTCATCACCATCGCCAGCGGCGGCCAGGTTACGCTGGCGAACAGCACCGGCACCGATGCCGGACAAAGTGTCCTGTTCAGCACCGGTGGCACATCACTGGCGCTCAACACACTTGACCTCAGCGGCTCGACGCTCGGCTTCAGCGGCACCATCAGCGGCTTTGGGCTAAATGATGACATCGTGCTGGGTGGTTCGGTGCTGCCTACCGTGGCCCTCGGCTCCAAAGTTTCGCTGGCCTATACAGGAAGTTTGCTGACTGTTTCAGAGCTTAACAGCGCCGGGTCAGTCACCGCCGCCACCACGCTCGATGTCGGCACCGGCTATTCGCTCGGCTCCTTCGTGGCGTTACTCGGCACCAATGGAGTAAACATCGAAACTCCGGCGACCGTGATTGAATCGCCGCTGACCTTCGTTGGTACCTCCGGAACTGTAAACAGCTTTGAAGACCCGACGAAATATACCGGCGGCCTCGCACCCGGCTCATCCATTGTTACGGGTGAGACGGTCATCATTGCAACGGGCACAGCTTCCATCGCCAGCACCAGCCCGGTGATCAATAGCGGCAGCATCGATATCGCCGGCACCAGCAGCGTGTTAATCGATAGTGCGGCGCTGACCGGCACTGGCACACTCAGCATCACCACCGGCGGCGAGGTCACCCTGGCCAACGCTACCGGCGTTGATACCAACCTGATCTATTTTGGCACCGGCGGTACTAGCTTACACCCGAACTTGCTGGATTTAACCGGCACCGGCACCGCCAGCTTTGGCGGCACCATCGCCAACTTCGGCACCTTCGATACGATCGTGCTTTCTACTAACTTGCTGCCCGGCACTGAAACCTCGTTCAGCACCCTGGTCAGCGGCGGCATTGAGACACTCACTGTCACCTCATCGGTCAGCGGCACTATCCATACGGATGCGCTGACCTTTGCCTCGGCGCCGCCGGGCGTTTTCACCGTCACCAATAGTGCTGCAGGCATTGTGATTGCCGATGTGCCCTGCTTTGCCGCCGGCACCCGCATTCTCACCAGCGACGGCTATCGCGCCGTGGAGAGCTTGGGCGTGGGCGACAGCGTGCTGACGATGCGCGATGGCAGCGCACAAAAAATCATCTGGGTGGGACAGCGGACTATTGACCTCAGCCGCCACGCCAACCCTGAAAAGGCGCAGCCGGTGCGGATTTGCGCCGGTGCGTTTGCGGAAGGTTTGCCCGAGCATGATCTACGCCTCTCGCCGGATCATGCGTTGTTCATCGGCGGCCATTTAATCGAAGCCAAAACCCTGGTGAATGGGGTGACGATCATCCAGGAAAAAACCACCCGGTTCGTAACCTATCATCACATCGAACTGGCTCAGCACGACGTGGTGCTGGCCGAAGGGCTGGAAGCCGAGACCTACCTGGACTCCGCCAACCGCCGTAATTTTGCATCCGATGCCGCGCCGATTTGCTTGCACCCGGATTTCGCCGCGCAATCACGCGCCCTGGCTTGCACAACTTTGCTCACCGATGGTGAGCTGGTACGCGCCACCCGCCAGAAATTACTGGACCGTGCCCAATTGCTTGGCTTTGCCACCACCGCCGACATCGACGTGGCGGTGAGACTGGATGGCGCGTTGATCAAACCCGAGGCGATGGAGGGCGAGTTGCTGTTCGTGCTGCCCGCAGGTGCTACCAGCGTCGATCTCATCAGCGCCACCGGCGTACCGGCGGAAATTTCAGCCTCACCTGATGATCGGCGGGCACTTGGCTTGGCGATTACGGGCATGGCGTTGATCGCCAATGGCACGCGCCATGTTATTGCGCTGGATGATGACCGCCATGAAGGCTTCTACGCCATGGAGGACGGGCATCGCTGGACCAACGGCACCACCCGCATCGCCCTGCCTGCCTATCATGGCCGGGCGGTGCTGGAACTGACTATTAATGGCCAGGCGGTACGGTGGGCGACTGCGGCGTAATCGGGGTCAGACCTCGGCAATGATCTGATTGCGCAGCACGCCGACATTTTCGATCTCGACCTCCACCACGTCGCCGGGTTTCATCCAGAGCGGCGGGGTGCGGCGGGCACCCACCCCGCCCGGCGTGCCGGTCACGATAACATCGCCCGGCTCAAGCTGGGTGAAGGATGAAATATATTCGATCTGGGCGGGAATATCGAAGATCATCTGGTCCAGATGGGCCTGCTGCACCACTTGCCCGTTCAACCTGGTTTGCAGGCGCTGCGGACCGATGGCGCCCATTTCATCGGGCGTAACCATCCGGGGGCCGAACGCGCCGGTACCGTCAAAATTTTTGCCGGGGGGTGAACTGTGAAGTATGGCGCTGAAAGTCCCGTACCGTAACATCATTGTAGCAGGCAAACCCGGCGATATGGGCAATGGCGTCGCGCCCTTGAATATAGTGCCCGGCGTGGCCGATAATCACCGCCAACTCACCCTCAAAATCCAGCTCGACGGATGATTTAGGACGCAAGATGTCATGTAAATGCCCGGTCTGGCTGGAGGCATAACGGGCAAACAAGGTGGGATACGCCACCACGGCGCGGCCGGTTTCCTGCCGGTGCTCCTCATAATTCACCCCGACGCACAGGATTTTGCCAGGTGCTGGGATCACCAGCAGCCACTTAATGTCATTCAGGGCCAGCCGCGGCGCCTTGCGCAGCGCCGACGGCAGGGCAGAAAAACTTTGCGTTGCCAGCAGGGATTTTAGAGTCGGCAGGGTGCGGAACAACACTGCCCCGGCATCGAAAATAACATCGCCATTCACCACGCCCCAACTAGCATGCCCGGCGTGATAAAAACTGGCTGGTCGCATGACGGCACTGCTTGGCGTATCGTTGAAGCATTAGTTATTTGGGTCCGCGATGCAAATCCAGGAAGTTGCGCAGCGTGGCAAAATACGGCTCTGGCTCCTCCCAGAACGGCAAATGCGAGCTATTGGGGAATACCTTGATCCGGCTATCCGGCAATGCCTGATGGATCAGCCGCGAGCACGCCGGGGTGAGTTCGTCATGCAGCCCGCACATAACTAACGCGGGCTGAGTAATTTTATGCAGATCATCCACCCGGTTCCAGTCCTTGATGCTGCCGGTGTAACAAAATTCGTTAGGACCCTGGATCGCCATGTAGGGGTCCATGTTCCAGTCACTAAATGAGCGTTGCACCGCATCTGGCCATACTTGCAGACGGCAGACATGGCGGTAATTCAATACATCCACCGCTCCCTTATATTCCGGATGATCAATGGTGCCCTCGGCCTCATGCCGCTGCATCATGGCAACGGTCTCAGACCCCAAGGCGCCACGCAGCCGCTCCAGTTCGGTGACCAGATGCGGGATGTTGGCGGCGCCATCGGCCAAAATCAGGGTTTTGAAGGCGTCCGGGTAGGTCAGAGCATATTCAATCCCCAGCCAGGTACCCCAGGATTGGCCGAGCAGATGCACCTCACCTAGGCCAAGAGCGTTACGAACTATTTCCACCTCTTCAACGTAACGCTCCAGGGTCCATAAAGCCGCATCCTTTGGCCGGTCGGACTTGCCGCAGCCAAGTTGGTCAAATGCCACCACCCGGTAACCGTGGTCCGCCAGCATTGAGTGCGAATCCCGCACATAGTCACACGGCAGACCAGGGCCGCCATTCAGGCAAAACACCACCTCCGGCCCGCTGCCAAAGCTGTAGACCATCACCTCATGGCCATGAACGGCAATTCGGATCGTCTCGTCAGGCTGACGCTCAGACATTATCGGTCTCCGTTACGTTATCGGTCTCCGTTACGTTCTCATGAGACTATCCGCGGGTCAGATGGCCACGCAAGCCACCAGAGAGGCGGTTTTGAAAGATACCTAAACCCATTGAATTTACTGATTCTTCGGTTTTGACACCAATTTTTGTTGCAAATGCACAACCTGGGCTGGGATTCGCCCTTTAACATCAGGTTTTGATTGAAAGACCCGGGGTGATCGGGTAAAGACGTTGCCATATTAAGCACCGCTGGGATCATTTATACTTTCTCTGTCTTTAATGCACTGGGAGCGTACTATGTCTTATGAAGCCGCCAATACTGCCTCGCACAAAGCCGGGCTGGCATATTTCCAAAAATCTTTGCTATGCGGCGTTTCCCTGATTGCGGCGGGTGTACTGGTTGGCCCCAGGTTGGCCCAGGCGCAAAATATTCATGTTGTCGCAGGTACGACCAGCACGACGGTTGATGTCACCCCAGGTTTTGGCCTGATTGTTGACCCCGGTGCACTGCTGACGGGTGCCCCTGGCATCTATAACCTGACCGGCAATTCGACGACCCTGATTTCCATCTCCGCCGGCGGCGATGTTGATAGCGATTACACGCTGGTGCAGTCCGCCGGCATCGTAAATGACGGCACGGTCACGGCGTTGATTAACGACGGTACCGTCATCGGCCTATCGGGCGGCATTTATAATAACGATACGATCACCGGCCTGACCAATACAGGAACCATCATCGGCACCAGTATCGCCGGTGTCTATAATAAGGGCGGCATCGGTGCGCTGAGCAACAATGGCGGCACGATTTACGGCAACGAATACGGCGTTGCCAACGGCAGCACGACCCATGGATACGTCACCGGCACGATCGGCACGCTCAGCAATTCCGGCACCATCACCGGCGGCCATACCGGTATTTACAATACCTATTCATCGTCCATCACGGCGATCAGCAATAGCGGCACCATTGCCGGCTATACCTATGACGGCATTAACAATGACGGTACCATCGGCAGCATCACGAATCTCACTGACGGCACGATAAGCGGAACCGAAACAGGCATCTATAACGACGGCACCATTGGGACGATTATCAATAATTCGCTGGGTGTCATCTCAAGCAGCAGCCGGACCGGGATTTACAATGACTATGGTACGATTGGCCTCATCAGTAACAGCGGGCTGATCAGTGGCGGCGAGACTGGTATTGATAGCTTCTTGGGCAGTATCGGCACGATCTCCAACGCAGGGGCCATTTCCGGTGGTTCCGTCGGCATAAGTAACTTCGGCTTTTATTACAGCAGGCCTTACTCCAGTTCATCCTATGCCAACCAATCCACCATCGGCACGCTCACAAACTCAGGAACGATCACGGGCGGCCGGACCGGCATTTTCAATGCGGGTTTGATCAACACCATTACCAATAGTGGCACGATTTCCGGCGGTGAGTACGGGATCAACAACGTGGGCGGCACCATTATCGGGGGCGGTCCGTCTTATATTGTCACCGTGGGGCCTGGCACCATTGGTGCGCTGACAAATTCCGGCACCATTGCCGGTGGTTCGGTCGGGATCGCTAACGGTGGCTTCCATTATTATTATTACCATGGTGATACCAGCTTTGCATATTCTTCACACGGCACGATCGGAACGCTCACCAATAGCGGATTGATTATCGGCGGCAGCACGGGCGTACAAAATAACGGCTTAATTAACACCATCAGTAATTCTGGCTCCATCATCGGTGGAACAATCGGGATTAATAACGCTGGCGGATCTATTTACGTTATTGATAGGTCGGGTAGTTTTGGAATAAACGCCGGCACTATCGGTATGCTGACAAACTCTGGAACGATTATGGGCGGATCGATAGGGATCGCCAATCAGAGTTTATATGTTTACAGCTACGAGTACGGCTCACACACCAACCAGGCAACCATCGGAACGCTCACTAATAGCGGTCTGATTAGTGGCGGCAGCACTGGTATTCAAAATGGTGGTTTGATCGGTACCATCAGCAATTCCGGTACCATCGTCGGCGGCACAATCGGGATTAATAATGCTGGCTTGAGCCTTCAAGGCCTCTACGAATCCGGCAGTTCCGGAACGAATGCAGGCACCATCAGTGTGCTAACAAATACCGGAAAAATTATGGGCGGCTCAATCGGGATCGCCAATCAGGGAACTTATCTTTATTTTTATGAGTCCGGTTCACACGCTTACCAGGCGACCATCGGAACGCTCACCAATAGCGGCCTGATCACTGGCGGCAGCACTGGCATATTGAATGAAGGCCTGATCAATACATTGACAAATATCGGCACCATCTCTGGTGGCGACTACGGAATTGTGAATTCGAGTTATTACGAAAAATATTATAGCTACCCCGTCTCCACAGGCGTAACCCCAGGAACGATCGGCGTCCTGACCAACAGCGGGCTGATTACCGGTTCCGTGGCTGGTATCTATAACAGCCCTCAGGGCGAATACGGCGTCATCAACACACTGACCAACCTCGCCGGCGGGACGATTTCCGGGGGGAGTTTTGGTATTAAAAATAATGGGTTCATCGGCACAATCACCAATAACGGGTTGATTGAATCCTACGACACCGGACATGGCGACCACGCGGGCATTGGCAACTACGGGTCAATCGCGGTCATTAACAATCAGTCGCATGGAACCATCATCGCGTTCCGGACCGGCATTTTGAACTTTGGTGATATCCAATCGCTAAGCAATTCCGGGACGATCATTGGGGTGTCTAGCTCCGGCATTCAGAATAAGGGCTTTATCAATACGCTGACCAATAGCGGCCTGATCGGCGGCGGCAGCTCGGGTATTGATAATTATGGCGGCACGATCCTGCAATTGACCAACAGCGGGACCATCATCGGCGAGTCAAACGCCGGGATTGAGAATGCCAACTTTGACGGGACCATAGCCTACATAGGCACACTTACCAATCTAACAAACGGCGTCATCGCCGGCAGCAGTTATGGTGTTGAAAATTACAATGGCACCATTGGGACGCTGGCCAATAGCGGCCTCATTATCGGCCAGTACGGCTATGGCGTTTATAACGATGGCACGATTGGGATACTGACTAATCTCGCCGGCGGTACAATTTATGGTGGCGGCACTGGCTATAATGACGCCGGTATCACGAACGAAAATCTGATCGGCGTGCTTAACAATTCTGGCCTCATCAGAGGTGCTCATACTGGCGTTTACAATTACTACAGCAGCACCATCGGGACGCTCACCAACAGCGGCACGGTTACTGGCGCGTATTATGGTATCGCGAATTATGGTACCATCGGCCTGATCAATAATCTTGCAAGTGGCGTCATCCAGAGCACGGCCAATGATGATAGCGGTGTCTTAAACGAAGGCACCATCGGTGCCTTAACGAACAGCGGCCTGATCTATGGCCCTGATAGTGGTGTCGATAACTACTATGGCACAATTTTCAGTCTGACCAATAATGCCGGTGGAAAAATCGAAGGTGGCTCCTACGGTATTTATAACTACGGCAACATGCCGCAGTTGATGAATAACGGCGTCATTTCCGGCGGTAACTATGGCGTGTATGCCACGTCTGATGGTAGTAGCAACTACACTATTGGCACGCTGACCAACAGCGGCACCATCTCGGGCAACACGGGTGTTTACATTGATGACAAAGGCACGACCATCATCAACATGGGCACCATCGCCAGCACTGATGGTGGTGATGCGATTAACCTTGAGAACAACAACAACAGCCTGATCCTGAACACCGGCTCGGTGCTGTTCGGCACCATCTACGGCGGCGGCTATGACAACAGCATCACGCTCGAGGGTATGGACAGCATGTCCAACACCATCGCCGACTTTGGCACCGGCAGCACGCTGACCGTGGCCACCGGTGCCGATTGGGCGGCTGACGGTTCCTGGACG
>JARLIK010000024.1 GCA_031291755.1 Acidocella sp.
ATCCAGCGCCACCAATTCCACCACGGCGGCATGCAACTGGTTTTCATCGCGCATCGGCGCGGTGCAGCCTTCGAGGTACGAAACACTCGCACCTTCGGCTGCAATAATCAGGGTCCGCTCAAACTGCCCGGTATTGCGGGCGTTGATGCGGAAATAGGTTGAAAGCTCCATCGGGCAGCGCACCCCTTTGGGGATGAACACGAAGCTGCCATCAGAGAACACCGCCGAATTCAGCGCCGAGAAAAAATTATCCCCCATCGGGACGACACTGCCGAGATATTCTTTCACCAACTCCGGATGCTCGCGCACCGCCTCAGAAATCGGGCAGAAAATCACGCCCGATTTTGACAGTGTCTCACGGAAGGTCGTCGCCACCGAGACGGAATCAAACACCGCATCAACCGCCACATTGGGCGACTCAACACCCGCCAGCGCGGCGCGCTCGTTCAACGGAATACCCAGCTTATCGTACATTTTCAGAAGCTCAGGGTCCACATCCTCAAGCGACTTCGGGGACGGGCCGGAGGGTGCTGCATAGTAATACAGATTTTCATAATCAATTGGCGGATGCTTGATGCGTGCCCAATCTGGCTCGTCCATCGTGCGCCACAGCGCATAAGCCTTCAGCCGCCATTCCAGCATCCATTCCGGCTCATCTTTTTTTGCCGAAATCAGCCGCACGATGTCTTCGTTCAGCCCTTTCGGGAACGCATCCATCGCAATATTGGTCTCAAAACCGTATTTATATTTCTGCGCTGCCAGCGCATCAACGGTTTCCAAAGTTTCAGTAACTGCGGCCATTATATCCTCATTCGCCTGCAATTGCGGTGGAAAGCTCCACCGGGAGACGGAAGGCCCGCGGAATGGCGGCCTCCTCCATGTCTGCCAAACTAATGCCGGTCAGCGCCTCACGAATGGCGTCATTCACCGGGTCCCAGCGGCCCGCCACGGGGCAAAGCGACTGGCTTTCGCAGCCCACCGCACCATCCACACAAGAGGCCAGCGCAATCGGCCCATCAATCGCCAAAATCACCTCAGCGACTGAAATGGCCGTGAGCGGGCGGCTAAGCCGATAGCCGCCATGCGCCCCGCGCTGGCTGATCACCAATCCGCTGACCGTCAGCGCCTTCAGCACTTTTGCCACGGTCGGCTCGGGCAAACCGATGGCCGCCGCGATGCCAGGCGAAGTTTCAACCGCGTCAGCGCGGCCGAGGCGCACCAGCGCCACAACAGCATAGTCGGTTAAACGAGACAGTCTCAGCATCGTGGCTCCAATTGTGGACCAAATCAGTCCTGATTGAAATGGGCCATGCTGCCCGCCTCGTCAACCCCGTTATTTTGCTAAACCAGCCACCAAACCAGGGATTTCATAGGCGGTCTGCGCTACCAGCGGGCTGGCAGCGTCACCGTAGCCCCAGGCCGCAAAAATAGTCGGCAATCCAAGCCCAGCGGCGGCGGCCATGTCGTTATGGTGGTCACCGATCATGATGGCGTCATCTGTCCCAAGTTCAGTGAGTGTGGCGGCCAAGTGGCGCGGGTCCGGCTTGCGATATGGTGTGGAATTGCCGCCGATAACGGCGCTGAAATAATGCTCCAGCTTCAGGGCCGACAATATCTCCCTCGTGGCGTCCTTCGGCTTGTTGGTGCAAACTGCCAATTTATAGCCGGCGTCATGCAGATGCTGCAAAGCCTCGGCAATACCAGGGTAAGCCACGGTGAGATCGGAGGCATGAGCCGTATACCATTCCTCGAACTGGTGATACTCGGCCTCGCCAGCGGTCTCGCCATGGGCTGCAAAAGCCCGGTCAACCAGCACTCTGGCGCCGTCACCGATCATGAACCGCACTTTCTCTGCCGCCACCGGGGGCAAGCCTCGAGCTGCAAGCACATAATTAGCCGCCGCCGCAATATCCGGCAGCGAGTCAATTAAAGTTCCATCCAGATCAAAAACAACCGCCCGCATCATTCATCCTTTTATAAGGTTAGACTGAGAGCCTTATCGGGTTTATGGCTGGTTGTCTCTGCCCTGGCATTGTGTTCATCAAAATCCCTAAGCATGGCGTGACAAGCCTATCTCTCAAAAAAATCTTTACCGCAAAACAGCATCACAGCTATGTGAAGCGCTCGGCTAGTGTCCGATGGCGCAAATGTCACAGTTACAACTTTGTGATTTGTGTCGGCGCTGCTCGGATACAGCTGGATAAGGAATAGCGCCATGCACTTGCTGGAGATCATTAACCCACTTTATGTCGTCTCCGGCCTTTGCGTGGGATTATTGGTTGGCCTGACAGGTGTCGGCGGCGGGTCGCTCATGACCCCGTTGCTGATCCTGATCTTTGGTATCCATCCCGCCACCGCCGTTGGTACTGACCTGCTGTATGCCGCGATCACCAAATCTGTCGGCACCGGCGTCAATGGCTTCAACCGCAGCATCGACTGGCGGATAGTTGGCCGGTTGGCGGCAGGCAGCCTACCGGCCACCATTCTAACCATCCTGGCCATGGGGTATTTCGGCGATACCGGCAAAGGCGCGACCCAGTTGATCTCACTGACACTTGGCATCGCGTTAATTATCTCATCGGCCTCACTGGTATTTAAAAAGCAGATATTGGCCTTCGCTATCCGCCGGAACCCGGATTTTGGGCTGCATTCCTCGATGGTCCTAACCATCATCACCGGCCTCGTTGTGGGGGTGCTGGTCTCAGTCTCGTCAGTCGGCGCGGGCGCGCTAGGTTCCACGGCGCTGATGTTTCTCTACCCGCGCCTATCAACAGCCAGAATCGTCGCCGCTGATATTGCACATGCCGTACCGCTGACTCTGGCTGCCGGCATCGGCCATTGGTGGCTGGGCGGCGTGAATTTTGCCATATTGGCCGCACTGCTGTGCGGGTCCGTCCCCGGCATTATCATCGGCAGTATGTCCACGCGATTCATTGCCGACGGGCTGCTGCGCCCCGCGCTGGCGTTGGTGCTATTTCTTGTGTCCCTGAGGCTGCTGTTCGAGACCTAGCGGTTAGCCGTACACAATATCGTAAAGCTCGACGATCTCGGCATGGGTGGGAACGCGCGGGTTGTTGCCGGGGCTGCCCGAGGCCAGGGCTTGCTCGGCCATCAGAGATTTTTTGGCGTGCCAATCAGCGGCGCTGATGCCAAATTTGCTAGGCGTGGGAACGCCAAGCTCGGCATTCAATTCGTCCAGCCCACTGACCAATTTGGCTCCTGCCAACTGGTCGGCGTCATCAGCCGCTGCAAAACCAGCAAGCCGGGAGGCTTCGGCGTAACGCGGCAAAGCGGCGTTTAACGAAAAACGGGTGATAGCCGGCAGCAACATCGCGTTGGAGAGCCCATGCGGAACATGAAAATGCGCGCCGATGGGACGGGACATACCATGCACCAGCGCGACCGAGGCATTGGAAAAAGCCAGCCCTGCTTGAGTGGCGCCCAGCATCATGGCAGCGCGGGCTTCGGCGCTTTTCGGTTCATGGAAGGCTTTGCGCAGATTGGCCCCGATAAGGCACATCGCGGAAATGGCCAGAGCATCAGAAAACGGTGTCGCCCGGCGCGAGACGAACGCTTCCAGCGCATGGGTAAAGCTATCAACCCCTGTATCGGCGGTAATGCGCGGTGGTACCGAAAAAGTGAGTTCGTAATCCACGATCGCGGCCAGCGGCAGGGCGCCAAGGCCCGCGATCAGCATTTTTTCATCGTGCTCATGGTCGGTGATAATAGTAAAACGGGTGCATTCGGAGCCGGTGCCCGCGGTGGTGGGGATGGCGATGACCGGCACGGCGGCCACATCGGCCACCGCCGGAACTTTATAATCCCGCATTTTACCGCCGCCAGCCGCTAAAATCACCATGGCCTTGGCGGTATCGATGGGCGAACCGCCGCCAAAAGCGATCAGGCAGTCATATTTCGACTCGGTCATGCGGGCCACGCCATTGTCGATGATGGTGTCTGTAGGTTCCGGGATAGTGTCGCTGAAAATGCCGAACTTGATACCAGCCTCGGTGAGCGGGCCAGTCAGGTGTTCAATCAGGCCAGAGGAAACCATGAACGGGTCAGAGACAATTAACGGGTGGGACAGGCCCAGCCGGGCCAGCAAGGTGGCCACTTTGGCAACCGTGCCGCCGCCGATTTCCATGATACGGGGAGATTGGAAGCTAATGATTTCCATAGGTTTTCCGCCTGATGTTTTCAGTGGCTTAGCACGCCGGTTACAAAAATGCCCGCTGATGCGGGCACTTTGCAGTCATAAAACCTAAAATAAATTGGTGAGCCCGGTGGGGGTCGAACCCACGGCCATTCGATTAAAAGTCGAATGCTCTACCACTGAGCTACAGGCTCTCCTGGGGGTGACAAATAGAATTATCCCCGTTTCGTCAATAGGTGGCGGCGATTAGGCTGCCATGGTCATTTTAATGATGCTGTCTGGATCGACCACGCGGCCGCTCTGCGGGTCGCCTTTTTTGATCTGCTGCACGGCATCCATGCCCGCCGTTACCTGTCCGACGATGGTGTATTGGCCGTCCAGGAAGGTGGCTGGGGCAAAGCAGATAAAAAACTGGCTGTTGGCTGAATTCGGGTCCTGGGTGCGGGCCATGCCGACGGTGCCGGTGAGGAAGCTGGCATCGTTGGTGAATTCGGCGGGCAGATCAGGCAGCGAGGAACCCTGTGTGCCGGTGTTAGAACGATCACCAGTCTGGGCCATGAAACCGGCGATCACTCGGAAAAACTGGCAGCCATCATAGAAGCCCTGCGCGGTGAGGGTTTTAATCTGCTGGGCCGCCTTCGGCGCCAAATCAGGGCGCAGCGCGATGGTCACGGTGCCGTATTTGAGTTGCATCAGCACGGTGTTGGAAAGGTCGGCAGCTTGGGCGGTGTCGGTCATGAGGGCTTCCGTGATGAAAGGGGTTGCAGCGGCGGTGGTAATGAGTGTGCGGCGTTTTAACATAGTCGGTCTCCTTACTTCTTTTGCAAGCGGGCCAGAGTACGTGCGTGCGTGAGCGGCGGCACGAAGGATGAGATGTCGCCGCCGAACATGGCGATGTCTTTCACAAACCTTGATGAAATGAACTGATGATGCTCACTGGCCATTAAAAATACTGTCTCGATGCCCGGTTCAAGCCGGTAATTCATGCCCGCCATCTGAAATTCATAATCAAAGTCCGAGACGGCGCGTAAGCCACGGATGATCATGCTGGCCCCGACCTGTTGGGCAAACGAGATCAACAGGGCTTCAAACGGTTGCACATCAATCAATGTGCCGGTTTTTTCGGCGATAATATCGACCTCGGCCCGTACCAGATCGGCACGCTCCTCGATCGGGAAAATCGGCCCCTTGCCAGCGTTCATCGCCACACCCACGACCAGCTTATCCACCAGTCGGGCGGCACGGCAGATAATGTCCAAATGGCCGTTGGTGATCGGGTCGAACGTGCCCGGATACAGACCGATGCGTTGCTTAGACATCCTCGGCGTCCGCCTCTTGTTCCTGTTCCAACACCGGAAACACGCTGGTGACATGCTCATCATCATCGAGGCGGAACAAGGTCACACCCATCACCGAGCGGCCGGTGATGCGCACCTGGTCAACCGGCACGCGGATGAGGCGGCCACCATCGGTGACCAGCATCACATCATCGCCCTCACGCACCTGGAAGCTGGCGGCGACGGCGGTGCCGTTGCGTTTGGCGCTGAGGGTAATATTGGCGATGCCCTGCCCGCCACGGCCTGTCACGCGATATTCATAGGCCGAGGAACGCTTGCCAAAACCCGCATTGGTCACGGTCAACAGAATTTCTTCGCCCTCAGAAAGTTCCTTGATACGGGCTTCGGAAAGGGCAATTTCAGCAACCGATTCTTCGGTCTCGGCAGGCGCTTCCACCGTCTCATCCTCACCACTGCGGCGCTGGGCAGCGGTATATTTCAGGTACGCCGCCCGCTCATCCGGCGTGGCTTCCACATGGCGTAGTACGGAGAGGCTAATAACCTCATCGTCCTTCGCCAGCTTAATGCCACGTACACCGGCGGAGTCGCGGCCCGAGAACACCCGCAGATTATCATCGGTGATCTGGAAGCGGATGCAGCGGCCCAGTTTGGTTGCCAGGAACACGTCATCACCATCGCGGCAGGTGGCGACACCGATCAAACGGTCACCCTCATCGAGCTTCATGGCAATCAATCCAGCCGCCCGCACATTGCGGAAATCGGCCAGTTTGTTACGCCGCGCGCCGCCGCTGGCGGTGGCGAAAACCAGATGCAGATTTTCCCACAGCGATTCATCCTGCGGCAACGGCAACACCGCCGTAATTTCATCCGTGCCAAGCTCCGGCAGTAAATTAATCAAGGCGCGGCCCTTGGCGGTGGTGGTGGCTTCCGGCAGACGCCAGACTTTTTCGCGGAAAGCTTTGCCGCCCGAGGAGAAGAAAAGCACAAACTGATGCGTATGCGCGTTGAAGCTGCGGGTAACGACATCATCACCGCGCGTGGACGTGGCTGACCGGCCACGGCCACCGCGATTCTGGGCGCGGAAGGTTTCCAGTGAGGTACGCTTAATGAAGCCATCGCGGGTGAGTGTGACGACCATCTGCCCCGGCTCGATCAGGCTTTCATCATCCTGGTCGGTCTCAAGGTCCTCGATGGTGGAGCGGCGAGGCGAGGCGATTTTGGCGCGTGCTGCCAGCAACTCATCACGCATCACTTCAAGGCGGCGCAGGCGTGAGCCGATAATATCCAAAAGCTCGCCGATGCGGGTGGCAACTTCACTCAACTCGGCCTGGATTTTCTCGCGCTCCAGCCCGGTCAAGCGGGCAAGGCGCAACTCCAGAATCCCGCGCGCCTGGGCTTCGGTCAAGCGCATGGTGTTGTCGGCTCTAATCGTGTTGCCAACATCATCGATCAGCGCCAGCAAAGGTGCGACATCTTCCGCGGGCCAGTCACGGTCCATCAGGGCGTTACGGGCGGTGGCAGCATCCGGGCTGGCACGAATGATCCTGATCACCTCATCAATATTCGCAACCGCTGTGGCCAAACCGACCAGCAGATGCGCCCGGTCGCGCGCCTTGTTCAATTCAAAGCGGGCGCGGCGCAGAATCACTTCCTCGCGGAATTCCACGAAGCAGTTCAGCGCATCCTTCAGCCCCATCTGGCGCGGCCGGCCTTTATCGAGCGCCAGCATGTTGATGCCGAAACTGGTTTGTAAATTAGTAAAACGATAAAGCTGGTTCAGCACCACCTCACCGGTAGCATCGCGTTTGAGTTCCACGACAATGCGCATCCCCTCACGGTCGCTCTCATCGCGCAAATCGGCAATGCCTTCAATATCCTTAGCCCGCACCAGCTCGGCAATGCGCTCCAGCAAAACCGATTTATTCACCTGGTAAGGAATTTCGGAAATAATGATCGCATCACGGTCTTTACGAATTTGCTCAATTGTGGCGCGGGCGCGAATCGTAATCGACCCCCGGCCCGTCTCAAACGCATTACGAATACCCGAGCGCCCCAGAATAATGCCGGCGGTCGGGAAATCGGGCCCCGGCACAATCTGCATTAAAGCTTCCAAAGTAATATCCGGGTCCGCAATCAGCGCCAGCGTGGCGTCCACAATCTCGGTGGGATTATGCGGCGGAATGTTGGTGGCCATACCCACCGCAATGCCGTTCGAGCCATTGATCAGCAGGTTCGGGTATGCCGCAGGCAGCACTTTTGGCTCCTGCTCGCTCTCATCATAGTTGGGCTGGAAATCAACAGTGTCCTTGTCGATATCCTCGAGCAGCAGCATCGCCGCCGCCCCCAGCCGCATTTCAGTATAACGCATCGCCGCCGGCATATCGCCATCAATCGAGCCAAAATTGCCCTGACCATCGATCAGCGGCAGCCGCATCGAGAAATCCTGCGCCATCCGCACCGCCGCCAGATAAATCGCGCTATCGCCATGCGGGTGATATTTACCCATCACCTCACCGGTCATACGCGCTGACTTACGATAGGGCTTATCCGGCGTGTTGCCGGATTCGTTCATGGCAAACAAAATCCGCCGATGCACCGGCTTCAGCCCATCCCGAGCATCTGGCAAAGCACGCGAAACAATAACCGACATCGCGTAATCCAGGTAGGATTTACGCATTTCCTGCTCAATCGAGACAGGCTCCGAGCCACCCCGTGGCAGGGGCCCGGCGCCGGGTTCGTCCGTTGTATCGCTCATATCAGGTCAGGTTCGGAGAGGCTGGGGCGCGCATGGCGGCAGAAGAGTCGCCAACAGGCGCGTAACACACTGAATTCATTAAAGAAAATATCCTAAAACCGTCCGTAATCATAGTCGTTTTGGGCGAAAAGTCAAATTCGAGGCAGTTTTGTCAGAGGCTGGCTGGCCGCATTCGCAAACCACCTAAACCCTGGCTGCGCTTGTAGAGGACCGCCTTGTTTGGCATTGGTCGTCACAAGAAAATATCTGGAGCGTATGATGTCCTTATCCCGCCGGTCTATTCTGGCCGCCACCGCCGCCCTGCCATTTGCCCTGCAGGCCCGTGCCGACACGCCAAAGTTCACTGTATTGCTGGACTGGTTCGTCAATCCCGACCACGCGCCGCTATTTGTGGCCAAATACATTGGTGCCTTTGCCGCAGCCGGATTGAACGTGGACATCATCGCACCGACCGACCCAGACATTCCGCCCCGGATGGTGGCCGCCCAAAAAGCCGATATCGCGCTATCTTATCAAACCCAGCTTTACCTACTGTGCGACCAGGGGTTGCCGTTACGCCGCACCGGCACGCTGATCAACCAGCCGTTGAACACGCTGATGGCGCTGGGCACAGCCGGCATCAATAAAATAGCCGACCTGAAAAGCCGCAAGATCGGCTATTCAGTCGCGGGCGTGGAAGACGTGCTGATTGGCACAATGCTCGGCTCGGCGGGACTGACGCTGCAGGATGTCACGCTGGTCAATGTGAATTTCAATCTGGTCACCGCGCTGATTTCCAAGGAGGTTGATGCGGTGATTGGTGGCTACCGGAACTTTGAGGAAAACGAGCTGAAGGAAAAGGGTTTCAACCCGGTGGTATTCTTGCCGGAAGATTACGGCGTACCGCCTTCCGATGAGCTGATTATGATGTCAAACGCCGGCGCCTTAAACGACCCGCGCCTACCAAAGTTTTTAAACGCCGTAAAAAAAGGCGGCGATGCGCTTCGTAAAGACCCGCACAGCATGTGGGAAAAATTCATCGCAGACCAGACCAGCTTGAATGATGCGCTGAACAAAACCGCCTGGTTCCAGAGCGTGCCGTATTTTGCCGCCAACCCGTTCTATCTGGATGTAAAGCGTTACAGCACCTATCGTGACTTTATGTTTGCCAAAGGGCTGATTAAACATAAAGGTGACGTCTCCGCCTATGCGGTGACCATTCCGGCGTGAACCCCTGCCCGTCTTTGCATATCCAGAATTTGGCTTTGCATTATGGCGGGCAGATTATCTTTGAGAATCTGAACCTCACGATTCAGTCTGGTCAATTGGTGGCTCTTCTGGGACCAAGCGGTGTTGGAAAAACCAGCCTGCTGCGCATTATTGCGGGTCTTGAAGTGCCGTTTGCCGGACAAGTCACGGCCTCCGACAATGTCCCGCTGAGCGGACGCATTGCCTATATGGCGCAGCAGGATTTACTGCTGCCATGGGCCAGAGTGATTGATAACGTGATGCTGGGAGCCAAACTGCGCGGGATGAAACCCGACCCCGATCGCGCGATGAATTTATTGGAACGTGTTGGTCTTGCTGAACGCGCAAAATCTTTGCCGGTGGAGCTTTCCGGCGGCATGCGCCAGCGCGTGGCGATCGCCCGAACTTTGTATGAAGAACGCCCGATTGTGTTGATGGATGAGCCGTTCTCAGCCCTCGACGCCATCACCCGCACCAAAATCCAGGACCTCGCCGCAGAGTTACTCGCAGGCTGCACCACGCTGCTGATTACGCATGACCCGATGGAAGCGTGCCGGATCAGCCATCATCTGGTCGTGCTCACAGGCGCACCGGCGCGGCTGGGCGCCCCCGTTGAAGTGCCCGGCATACCACCACGTGCACCCGATAATCTACTGGTGTTGCAGACCCAGGCTGAACTTTTACGGATGCTGGCGCAATGAGGGGGATCATCACCTTCGCCGTCTTTCTGGCTGTATGGTGGGCGGTAACGCAATTCTGCCCGGTGCCGCCTTACATGCTGCCGACCCCGCAATCAGTAGCGACCGCGCTCGTCGCACAGCGAAATTTGCTGTTCGACAACACGCTGGTCACCCTTGCAGAAATTTTACTCGGCTTGTTCTTTGGCACACTGATGGGCGCCCTGGCCGCATTAGCCATGGCCGCCTTGCCGCCGGTTCAGCGCTGGTTGATGCCGGTACTGGTGCTTAGCCAGGCCATACCAGTATTCGCCCTCGCCCCATTGCTCGCGCTGTGGTTTGGTTTTGGCATGACATCCAAAATCATTATGACAATACTGGTGATTTTTTTTCCCGTCACAGCCTCGCTAGCAGATGGGCTGCGCCTTACCGAACCAGGCTGGCTTGACATGGCGGCCGCCATGAACGCCTCGCGCTTCTCAACTCTCTGCCACGTGCGCTTACCAGCCGCGCTACCATCCTTCGCATCGGGCTTGCGGGTCGCCACGGCACTGGCACCCATCGGCGCCATTATCGGCGAATGGGTCGGCGCCTCGTCGGGCCTGGGCTATGTGATGATCAACGCAAATGCGCGGATTCAAACAGATGTGATGTTTGCAGCGTTATTTGTGCTGTGTGTGTTGGCGGTCCTGCTGTTCACCATCGTCGATCGTACATTACGCAAACTGATTTACTGGGCGCCAGATAGCCAAAGAGGATTTTCATGAAAGCCTACCTTGCCGGGCCGGATGTTTTTCTTCCCAACGCCGCGCAACACGCCGCAAAAAAAATCAGGATTTGCGCAACTTACGGTCTCATCGGCCGGGCACCGCTTGAAGACCCGGCCGAGATTGCAACCGGTTCAAAAGCTGATGTTTGGCGGGCGATTTTTCGAAAAGACATTGAGATGATGGAAGAATGTGATATCATCATCGCCAATCTGACACCCTTCCGCGGCGCTTCAGCGGATGCCGGCACGCTGGTAGAATTAGGCTGGTTTCTGGGACGCGGGAGGCCAATTTTTGGCTACTCCAACAGTGCCAAGTTATTTTCAGAACGCTGCGAAGCGCAAGCTTGTGCAATACCCGACCAAACAAGTCTCATGGCGATTGAAGATTTCAGGCTGCCGGATAATCTGATGGTGCCAGGAGCAGTCGAAGCCGGCAACGGGCTTTCCATCACTCTGCCTGCAGATACATTCGACCGGGATTTTTATGCTTTGGATATTTTTGAGAGTTGCGTGGCCAAAGCGGCGCGGCATCTCGGTTTACGCTGAAATTCCAGCGCTGTGCCGTTACTCGGCAACAGCTCCCATTTTAGCTGCCAGCGTTGGCAATTCACGCACCCGCCGCGGTGCGAGAAAATGCTGCAGCCTATCGAGATACAAATACACGACCGGCGTGGTGTAGAGTGTAAGCATCTGGCTCAGGATCAGCCCCCCTACCATCGCAATCCCCAGAGGCCTGCGCAATTCAGAGCCAGCGCCGGTTTCCAGCATCAGTGGCAATCCGCTCAATAGAGCGGCCATCGTCGTCATGAAAATGGGACGAAACCGTAACAAACATGCTTGTCGAATAGCATCTAACGGCGCCAGCCCCTCACGCCGTTCGGCATTGATGGCAAAATCCACCATCATAATGCCATTTTTTTTAACAATGCCGATCAGCAAAATAACGCCGATCAACGCAATAACCGACAAATCATTGCCGAACAATATCAACATCAGCAAGGCACCCACACCGGCAGATGGCAAGGTGGAAAGAATTGTCAGGGGCAGAATATAGCTTTCATAAAGAATGCCCAAAATAATATAAACCGTCATCAACGCGGCGGCGATCAGGTAAGGCTCGCTGCTGAGCGAAGTTTGAAAGGCCTGCGCGGTTCCTTGAAATGAGGCAGTCAAAGTGGGCGGTGTGTTCATCTGAGCCATCGCTGCCTGGATAGCGTCAACTGTCTCGCCTAGGGCCGCGCCGCTAGCGAGGTTAAAAGAAATCGTCACCGCTGGAAACTGGCCCTGATGATTAACCGAAAGCGGCGCCACTTTGGTGGTATCAACCTTGACGATGGTCGATAGCGGCACCATCTGGCCGGTTGCTGAGCGCACATATAACTTGTTCAAGGTAGCGAGATCACCCTGCTCCGCTGACGGCACTTCCAGAATTAAGTGATAGGAATTCACCTGCGTAAAATATTGCGCGATCTGACGCTGACCAAAAGCGTCATATAATGTACTGTCAATCACCGCCGGCTGAATACCATATTGCGCGGCGCGATCACGATCAATCGTGAGTGTCGCGGTTACGCCGCTGACCTGCTGATCTGAAGTTACATCCTTGATTAAGCTCAGCTCTTGCATTTTTTTCAATATTTTTGGTGCCCAGCTGTATAGCTCATCGGCATCGGCGTCTTCCAGCGTATATTGATATTCAGTTTTGGTCAGACGTCCGCCAACTCGAATATCCTGTGCCGCTTGCAAATACAGATTTACCCCTTCGACCCGCGCCAGTTTCGGACGCAAGTTGGCAATAACCTGTTGCGCAGTATCATGGCGCTCATTGAACGGCTTTAAAGCCACAAAACAGCGGCCGTCATTCTCTGTCTGTCCACCCAGCCCAGCACCGATGCTGCAGGAGTACGATTGAATGTCAGAGTCCTGCCCCAGAACCCGATTGATGGCCAACTGACGCGCTGCCATTTGCTGGAACGATGAGCTTTGTGCCGCCTCAGAAATACCCTGAATTACGCCGGTATCCTGCTCGGGGAAAAATCCTTTCGGAATTTCGATATAGAGAAACACACTGAACGCCATGGTTGCAAAAAATACCATCAATGTGACGAATTGAAATCGCAGAACAATATCAAGCGTGCGTTCATAAAAGCCAATCAGGCTTTCAAACATCGCCTCGATTGCGCGGTAGAGTCTGCCATGCACAGGTTGATGCTTTAAAAATCGCGCGCATAGCATCGGGGTTAAGGTGAGCGAGGTAATCGCCGAGACTACAACGGCGATCGTCACCGTCATGGCAAACTCACGGAACAACCGCCCCACAATACCACTCATCAGCAGTAAGGGAATAAAGACAGCAATCAGGGAGACGCTGATCGAGATGATTGTAAATCCGATTTCACCAGAGCCGCGCTGGGCCGCTTCCATCGGGGTCATGCCCTCTTCGATATGGCGGTAAATATTTTCCAGCATCACGATCGCGTCATCGACAACAAACCCAACCGCAATGGTCAGCGCCATTAATGAGAGATTATCGATGCTGAAGTTCAGCGCGTACATGACTGCAAATGTACCAACCAGCGCCAGCGGCACCGTGACGCTGGGAATGATGGTTGCCCAGAGATTGCGCAAGAACAAAAAAATCACCATCACCACAAGAAATATGGCGAGCATCAAAGTTTCCTGCACCGAGGTTACCGAAGCGCGGATGGTCAAGGTCCGGTCCAGTACCGTCGTGGTTTTGATTGAAGGTGGAATCGCCGCTTCCATTTGCGGCAACGCCGCCTTGATCGCGTCGACGGTCTGAATCACATTCGCTGTTGGCAGCTTATAAACGATCAGCTGAATGCCTCGCTTGCCATTTTGCCAGCCGGCAACACGGGCGTTCTCAGGTCCGTCTATCGCCTGCCCGATATCGCGGACTCGCACCGGCGCGCCATTATGATACGCAAGCACGACATTATTGAACTCAGCAGCCTTGGTGATCTGATCGTTATCGTACAAAGTGTAAGTATTATGCTGACCATCGAGCGCCCCTTTGGCATTATCAACAGTCGCGTTCACCAGAACATTGCGTACATCCTCCAGGGTCAGGCCCATGGCCGCCAGCTTCGCCGGGTCCACCTGCACGCGGATCGCCGGCTTTTGCTGGCCACCAATATTAACCAGCCCCACACCAGGCAATTGCGAAATCTGCTGAGCTAGAATGGTCTCCGCATAATTATCAACTGTGGTCAGCGGAAACGCGTCTGACTGAACGGCCAAAATCATGATCGGCGCGTCAGATGGATTGACCTTCCGGTAGGTCGGGGCCGATGGCAAATTGGAAGGCAATTGGCCGCTTGCCGCAGTGATGGCCGCCTGCACATCCTGCGCCGCGGCGTCGATATTGCGCGACAAATTGAATTGCAATGTCACCTGCGTGGTGCCGAGCACGCTAACCGAGGTCATTTGCGACACGCTGGGAATTTGCGCGAACTGGGTTTCCAGAGGCTGCGCCACCGTTGCCGCCATCGTTTCCGGACTGGCACCGGGAAGTGTAGCCTGTACCTGAATGGTTGGAAAATCGACCTGCGGCAGCGGTGATACCGGCAGTTGCGGATAGGCGGCAATGCCCGCCAGCAAAATCGCAGCCATCAACAACGATGTGGCAACCGGACGTTTAATAAACGGTGATGAGATACTCATGCGGTTCAGCTTCCCGCCGGCGTGCTACGTTCAATAATTTTCGAGCCCGTCTGCAGCTTGGACTGGCCGTCAGTTACAACCTGCATACCCGCAGAAATACCCTTGCCAACCACCGCAGATTGTCCATCGTCGTGACTGACCTTCACCGGTACCATGGCAACGCTATGGTCGGGCTTAGCGACATATACATACAGCCCATCGGGTCCACGGTTGATCGCAGTAGATGGAACAGTGACCACATTCTTCAGGGTCTGCACCTGCAAGGTTGCGGTCACAGACTGTCCGGGCCAAAGCGATGTATTCGCATTCGGAAATACCGCCTTCAAGCGGAAAGTGCCTGATGCTGGGTCGATCTCATTATCGATGGTGAGAAGCTGACCGTTGCCAAGCAACGTTGACCCGTCGGTAGTATAGGCCGACACCTTCAGCGTCCCATGCGCCATCGCCTTTTGTATGGCGGGCAGATTATCCTGCGGCAGCGAAAATAGCAGTGTGATCGGCTGAATCTGATCAATCTGCACAATACCGGCCGTATCGGTTGCGTGAATTTGATTGCCAGGATCAACCAGCCGCAGCCCGGCCCGGCCGCTGATAGGCGATGTAATCGAGGTAAACGTGAGGTTCAATTGCGCCGCATCAATCGCCGCCTGATCTCCTTGTAAATTAGCCTGCATCTGCGCCACCGCAGCGGTATCGTTATCAAATGTCTGCCGGGAGGCGAATGAGTCTTTCAACAGCGCCTGATCGCGCGCGGCATTTTTACGATCGTTCAGCAACGCCGCCGCGTCTGACGCAGCCTTTGCCTTCGCAGCATCCAACGCAGCCTGATAGGGCCGAGGGTCGAGCTGCGCCAGTAATTCACCAGGCTGCACCATCTGGCCTTCGGTAAAATTGATCGAATTCAGCGTACCATCAACCCGGGCGCGAACCAGTACCGACTGATACGCCTGCACCGTGCCGATATTGCTCAGCGACACAGGAACATCCTTCAGCGTTGCCATAGCCAGAGAGACCGGCACCGGCACTGCATTGTGCCCCTGCCCGCCATTACCAGCATTTGTTTGTGCATGCGCCCGCAAGCCAATAATAATGCATATTACTAAAATCGCCACAGCAGATGCTGCAAGCAAAACCACTTTGCCGGGCCGCCTGTTCACGCTTTTTTCCTCCAGTTTCCGCGTCGGGGTTTAACTGCTTTTCGCAGCTTTTTAGCACACCAACGATTTGACGTCTCAATCAATAGTTCACCAAGCGTACAATAGCTTACTTGGCGCACAATCATGCTAGGGTAGTTCAGATGTCAGAGCTAGCCAATCAGGCAAATTTTGAAGTTTACCATTATGGAGCATCGAAAATTCATCATGAAAATCAATTTTGTAACATAACGTCTTTAAACCGGAATGCGGCACCGGAAAATATCTAATCGTTCAACTCTGGAAGACTACCAAGTTTTGGCTGCGCCGGGACGCTACGCAGATACGAAGCAATGTCAGCAACATCAGCATCACTCACAACGCTTGCAGCGTAAGGCGGCATCACACCGGCGGGATGGCGGATATAGGACGCAATCGCCTCAGCCGGCAGCGGCTTTGGTGCCAGATGTGGCCCGACACCACCCTGACCAACTGTCCCGTGACATTCCGAACAACCATCGCTGATGAACAGTATCTTACCGTGTCCAGCATCGCCCGAGGGTTGCGCATTATTTTCCGGTGAAGTCTGCGCCATAGCTGTAAAGGGCGCAGCAATGAATACAGTGACAAAAATTATTTTTAGCATATGTTTCATCTCCCCTCAGCGGCCTTGCGCAACCACGTCCACCAGGGCTGGCTGCCCCTGCCGGACCATGTCCAACGCCTGTTGCAACGCTGGCTTTAAAGCGCTCGGGTCAGTAATGGGCCCAGCACTCCACACCCCCATGCTGTCTGCAAGTTTCGCAAAATCGATATTCGGATCCGTCATGGTGGTACCAATGGTCGTTCGGGTGATACCGCGCGAATGGCGGTCCGCCATGCGCTGCACATGCATACGCTCCTGATGCCAAGCCCGGTTATTATGCACCACCCACAACAACGGAATTTTATGGTGTGCAGCGGTCCATAATGCCCCAGGATTCATCATCAGCGAACCATCACCAATGATGCCAACCGACAGTCGCTTACCCGCATCCCGATGCGCCATAGCTGCGCCAATGGACGCACCAGGTTCATAGCCAACACCAAAGCCGCCTTGGTTGCCTTTATATTGATAAGCCTTGGTAAAATTCCATAATTTTGAAGGCCAAAAGCTTTGGAAATCCTGTGGTGTAATCAGTGCCCAATCTTCATCTTTGATGAGATAGCCAAGCTCCGCACAAATGCGCGGCACGCTGATCGGGCTGGCATCCCAACCATAGGTAGCATTCTGGCGCAGCTTTTCATGCATTTTATCCGACGCAGCCTTCAACATGGCTGCACGCGCCGAGGCATCTTTGGGACCCGCCTGCTTTACCGCTTCCAGCAGCAATGGAAGGCTGGTCTCACCATCGCCGGTAATCGCCAGATCAACCGGTTGATAGCGGCCGGAATCTTGAAAGTTGGCGTGTGTGAGTAGATTTTGCGTACCGATTGAAATTAGTTTTGTTCCTGGTTTCACCACCTGCAAATAAGTACGGTCCGGCCAATCACGGTATTTGTGTAACGCTCCAAACAAATTTACAGGCTCCAGCACCAGCACCACATCGGCCTTTGTCAGTAAATCCTCACCAGCCCAACTGAGGTTTAACGGATGGCGCGTTGGCATGTTTAAGCGCGATGCCAGATCAATGACAGGAGCCCCGAGCGTCTCGGCCAATGCTACCAGCGTATCCATGCCATCCTGCGTGCGGACCAAACGATCCGCCAGTATAACAAGCCGTTCCGCTGAAACCAACATCTTCGCCGCCGCCGCCAGAGATGCCGGGTCGCCAACCGGTGTGGAATCAACAGTGAGAGACGGAATGTAAGGCTCCGGCCCCGGCAATTCATGCTCACCCATTTCATTGTCAGCAACAATCACAGTAGGCGCACAAGGAATGGTGGTACTGATCGTTTTTGCCCGCACCATCGACATTGCAAACGCCTCAAGCGATGTCGGCTGATCGTCCCATTTCGTGTAATCTCGCACAATAGCGGCATTATCCTGTGCCGAATGATCCCACTCGGCTCCCGCAGGAGCCCTGCCTGCTTCATCAAGCGTGTTGCCAACCACCACAATCATCGGCGCACGGTCACACCATGCATTGTAAATACCCATCGAGGCATGCTGAAGCCCGACAACCCCATGCACCAACGCCATCATTGGCTTGTTCGCCACCTTGGCATAGCCATGCGCCAAACTGGCTGCGATGTCCTCATTTGTGCAAGTGATCAATTCCGGTTTTTTATTATTGCCATAATTTATAAGAGACTCTTGCAGGGCACGAAATGTTGAACCCGGCAGAACCGCACAATAATCTAAATCAAGTGTGTCGATGACATCAACCATGAAGTCTGAGCCGGTTTTGCCAACGTAAATCTGCTCATCAGCCGGCACCGGGCCGATTTCGTCCAACCGCAGCACGGCGCTAGGCGGCCCAATGGTGGCCGGACTTCCTGGCACCGTATCAAGGGGAACAGCATTTGCAGCCGTTTGGTCATTAGCGCGCGCAACACTTGGCATGGCTGCCGCAACAACGCCACCCGCAGCACCGGCTGCAACGGCTCCAAAAAATTTACGTCGAGCCGGATTGATCTGATCGTCCCGCTCATCCTTTGAGTTCTTTGATTTATCAAACACCATATTAAGTTTCATCCCCTCAACTTAAAATTTTGAATTATCAAGACGCCAAGCAGTCTTTTGTTTTTATTATACCATTCTTTTATCAGAATGATTTTCTATTGCGGAAAAATGCCACTTAATTCTATCGGAATCCATCAACTGTCGCATAATCGTTCCCGAATTTTTATAATTATTGCATCTTTAAATGATGGTCCACCAACCAAAACTACCCACGACCCGCTATGACCACGCTACCACCTCCCTTTTTCGGACTGTTCGTATAACGAACTTTTATAACAAATATCACATTTACCCTAACAAAGATACTTTTTCCGAACAAAAGAAAATTTGTAAATTTGTACAACAAGGCTCATCCGTCCGGCATGCGCACAGAGGGAAAATGGCCGTTGAATCTTTTAGTAATCTGGCGCGCCCTACTGGAGTCGAACCAGTGGCCTCAAGATTAGAAGTCTCGTGCTCTATCCATCTGAGCTAAGGGCGCTAAAACGCGGATTAATGAGTCCAGTTTTCCTTGCGGTCGGCGCGGAAATTGTCAGCATAGGCTTTTGGCTTGATCACGTGCGCCGTCGGAATTTCCAGGTCATAGGCAATGCCGTGCGCTTGCGCATAGGCAATAGCCGCCTCTCTGGTATTAAAGCTCAGGCGTACCTGCGAGAGCATGTCATCGCTGCCGGTCCAGCCCATCAGCGGGTCGCGGATTTTGGCGGCGTTCGGCTCAAATTCCAGCACCCAGCGATGGGTCTTGGCGGTGCCGGACTGCATGGCCGACCGGGGAGGCAGAAAAATACGTGCACGCATCATATGTTCCTTAGAAAGTCGGGCCTTAATATGGTCGGGGCGCCCGGATTCGAACCGGGGGCCTCTTGTACCCAAAACAAGCGCGCTACCAGGCTGCGCCACGCCCCGCCATGGGGCACGGCTTAGCCGCCGGGGAACTGCTTGGCAATCACCTTGTCACCAACATTGATATCCTCAGCCGCCGTGAGTCCCGCCTGCAGCTCTAAAGTGGCCAGCACCGGCACGCCGCTGGAGATATCTTTCAGGCTGTAAGGCACGGTATTCTCGGCAATCGCCTTCACCGTGCCATCAGCGCCGATGAAAACCATGTCCAGCGGCGCGATAGTGTTTTTCATCCACATTTCAGAAACCTGCGGTTGCGGCCAGGGGAACAGCATGCCGGAATCGGCCGGAACCACTGGGCGGAACATCAGGCCAGTATCCTGCTGCTGGGTGGTCGCCGCCACTTCAACGTTAAACACATGGCTTTTGCCGTCATCGGAGATGATGGTGAGCTGTTCGGTGGGTAATTTTGGCTGCGGGCCTGTTGGATCATCGGAATCGGCGCGCGCAACGCCGGTTACCATCACCAAAGCAGCCGCCAACAATGCTAATTTCATACGCATAAGCCCTTTACCTCATCGCGCACCCGCCCTTCAGCCGGCACGTCACGCAATTGTTCAAACCAGCGAGTCGGCGGGTTTCGCCCCGCCGCCCGGAAATACGCCACACCCCGCAGCAAGTCCTGCGCCGGCAAGGGCAAAGCGTCCGGAATTTCAATATCATTCAAAATCGCCCAGACGCCAGCCCAGCAACGCGCCAGGGTGAAAGGGTTATAACCGCCACCGCCCAGCACAACCAGCCGGGGCGCCAAGCCGCGTACCGCCCGCACTGCATCCCACAACGCGTTATTAGAGAGCGACAGTTGGCTCATCGGGTCATCGGCCAGGGCGTCGGCGCCTGGCAATACCATAATGGCCTCCGGCGCGTGAGCCGCTATCAATGGCAGAATTCTAGCCTCCAGCAAAAATCGCAGTTCGCTGTCATTCAATTCTGACGGCACCGGAAAGTTCCATATCCCGCGCTCAGGCACACTGGCTGTGCCAGTTCGAGGCCAGCGGCCCGCTTCATGAACGGAAATGGTGAGAACATCCGGGTCATCGGCAAACGCTGCCTCCACCCCGTCGCCATGGTGGGCATCCAGGTCCAGATAGGTCACCCGGCGCACGCCCATGGCACGCCAGCGCAAAATGCCCAGAGCGATGTCATTTACAAAACAAAAGCCGCTGGCGCGGTTTGGCATGCCATGATGGTTGCCGGCACCCGGCGCATACACAACCCCACCATCGGCCGTCAGGTCCGCCGCAAATAAAATACCTCCCGCAGAGGTTGCGGGCCGTCGAAACACCGCCGGATGGATGACGTTGGACTCCATGCCTATTCGATAACGCGCCCGTAACTCAGCCGGCAGGCTTTGTGCAACCTCCGCTTGTTGCAACGCTGAAATGTAATCGGGCGCATGAAAAGCTGCCAGCTCAGCCGAGGTTGCTATCGGACTTTCCAGATAATTCCTGGCAGGAAGCCAATCTAATGCACAGCAAACATCGCAAGCCAGCATCGCGCGCGGTACCGCCAAAGGGTGGGGCGGTTGGAAAACCGGCAAGCGATAGATTTCCGATCCAATAAACCAGGGAACCATGAGTTTCACTTACATTGCGTTTATATGGCCCAACAACCTATCGAATAATCAAAATATTGCGACATTTGGACTCCCCCAACCTGCTAATTTATGATACTAATTATCTAAATATGAAGACCGACAGGCTATTCGGAAACTTTTCATAAACTTTTCAAAGCTATTGGTCCGCATAGTCTCAGAAGGAGGTACTGCGCATGGCGAATATAGAGTATGGACATTTATCGTCCTTGAAGGAGGATGGCCGCGTCGCGGTCGCCCCCGGTGTTGAGCTGTCGTATGTAGATCAAGGAGCCGGGCAGCCGATTGTTTTCATTCCCGGCTGGACCTTCTCAAAGAACGTGTTTGAAAAGCAGATCAAACCGCTTTCCAAAAAGTACCGTGTCATCACCTACGACCCCCGCAGCCAAGGTGGATCTAGCCAGTCGCCGGATGGCAATGATTATTTATCGCACGCCGACGACCTGGTAAAACTGCTCGATACATTGGACGTCAAAAACCCGGTTCTGGTCGGATGGGCGGCTGGTTGTCACACCAGTCTGGGCTACGTGAAGCTGAAGGGTGCCCACGCGGTGGCAGCGCATGTCTCGATCGATGCACCACCGCGCAGCATGACCTTTGAGAGGGACGCTTGGGTAGAAGCCTCACTTGAAGAGGTCTCTGCCGTGCATACGCTGTATCTGCGCGATGTCAGGGGTCAGGCTCAGTATTTGCGGCACTATGTTGAAACCATATTGGTTCAGCGGAACTTGGAGTTTCACGAACTCAGCTGGATTATGGCGCAGGCTCTAAAAACCCCGCCATTAGTGGCAGCGCAGCTTTTTGCATCTTGTATGTTCTCCGATAATCTGGCGTCCGCCATCGCGCTTTCGCGCAATAAGCCAACTCTGTACATCATTGCGCAACATTGGGCCGAGAAAGCCCAGCGCTACCTGCGAACCATCCTGCCGGAAGCAAAAACCGTTGTATTCGGAGGCCGTATGATGTTCTGGGAATACCCGGAAGCCTTCAACCGGGTGCTGGATGAATTTATCCAGAACAACGTCAAGGACGCGGGCGTCACCAACGAGGAAATCTCAGGCGATCGGTTCGGGAACCACAGTTTTCACGATGCTGGCGTCCAGGGCCTCGAACGCCGCGTAGCCAATCGTTTCATATAAATCTGCACGGGTAAGCATCTGATCCACGCAATTATGCGCCCCGCCATCGCGCGCGATGGCGGCGTATAATTTTTCGCTGGCCTTGGCGGTAACCCGCAGAGACGTCACCGGCCAGATCACCATTTTATACCCAAAATCCTCGAACTGCTGCTTGGTGTAGAATGGCGTGCGGCCAAATTCGGTCATGTTAGCGAGCAGTGGCACGCCCGGCATGCGGCGGGCGAATTCACGGAACATGCCCTCGTCATTCATGGCTTCAGGGAAAATCGCATCGGCACCCGCTTCCATGTACAGCTTGGCGCGGGCGACGGCACCATCCATGCCTTCGCTCGCAGCGGCATCGGTACGGGCAACAATATAGAGATGGCGGCGCGCATGGGCGGCGGCGGCAACTTTGTTGGCCATGTCCTGCGGACTAGCCAATTTTTTGTCATTCAGATGGCCGCATTTTTTTGGTAAAATCTGATCTTCCAGATGCACTGCAGCAGCACCGGCATCCTCGAAACTACGCACCATGTTCATCACGTTCAGCGCTTCACCGTAACCAGTGTCACCGTCCACCAGCACCGGCAGGCCAGAGGCACGCGTGACCTGGCGAATGAAAAAGCAAACATCGTCTACCGTAATGATACCCAAATCCGGCAATCCCATCGAGGCCGTCATCGCAGCACCAGAGAGATAGCAGGCTTCAAACCCGGCGGCTTTTGCCTGCTGCGAAGCGATGCCATTATGGGTTCCAGGAATCCCCAAAATACCTGGTCGATCCAGCAAACTCCGAAAACGTGCCCCGGCGGAAACATGTGCAATATCGCGGCCCAGCAAATAGGTCATTTGTTCACTCCGTTCAGCGCCGCTGGCTTGCTGCCACCGGCCATCCAATTCAAAAGTTCCACCATATGCACCGTGGGCACACCATCCCCGGCCAGTTGTGTTAAGCAACCAATATTACCCGCCGCAATCACATCCGGTGATTTTGCTTTCAACGTATCAAGCTTGCGGCGGCGCAGGCTGGCCGCAATATCCGGCTGCATAATATTGTAAGTTCCGGCTGAGCCACAGCATAAATGCGGGTCCTTCGGCTCCACCACAGTAAAACCGGCCTTACGCAGCAAGGTCTTCGGCGCACTGGTAATTTTCTGACCATGCTGCAACGAGCACGCCGCATGATACGCCACCGTTATGGCGGGTGCCGCCTGACTCGGCTGATATATTTTCAGAAGATATTCCGAAATATCCAGGCTCTTTGCTGAAACCGCAGCCGCTTTCGCAGCCAGCGCATCACCGCGTAGCATAAAGCCGTAATCCTTCAAAACCGTACCACAGCCTGACGTATTCACAATAATCGCATCAACTTCCGGGCCATCACTCCAGGCCGCAACATTGCGCCGCGCTGCTTCCAGCGCTTCCTCATGGCGGCCCATATGATGCACCAAAGCCCCGCAACAGCCCGCCGCCGCTGGTATCACCACTTCAATGCCCAGGCGGTTCAGCAATTCAATCGTTGCCGTATTGATTGAAGGACCGATGGCCTGCTGGGCGCAACCGGCCAGCAATGCCACGCGGCCCTTGGTTTCGCCAATGGCTTTATGAACGGTGCCGCCCAGTGATTGCGCCTCTGGCATTTTACCCGGCGCCAAATTCAACATCGCCCGCAGACGCTTCGCCAACATGCTTTGCCCAGGCAGCACCGCAGCAAACGGCTTACCCAGCCGCGCCAAACTGAGTGCCGCCCGCATCCGCTTTGGGTACGGCAAAATATGCGCCAGTACATTCCGCAACAAACGGTCAGTCAAAGGCCGTTTGTAAGTCTCATTGATATGCACCCGCGCATGATCCACCAAATGCATATAATCCACGCCCGAGGGACAAGTTGTCATGCACGACAGACAAGAGAGACACCGATCCAGATGCAACACTTCTTCATCAGAAGCGGGACGGTCATGCTCCAGCATATCCTTGATCAGATAAATCCGGCCGCGCGGTGAGTCCAGTTCGTCACCCAGCGTAATAAACGTGGGACAGGTTGCCGTGCACATGCCGCAATGCACGCAGGTCCGTAAAATATTATTGGCAACCGCGATTTCCGGGTTTTGCAATTGTTCGGCCGTGAAGTTGGTTTGCATTTAAGCGGCTCGCAATCTACCGGGATTCAAAATTCCACGCGGGTCGAAACTGGCCTGCACCCGCGCCCGGATCGCCGCCAACGCCACCGGTTCCGGCGGCACCACATCCACCACCGCCCTGAGCGGCTCGGGCGCCTGCATCAGCCACCAGGTGCCGCCAGCAACGCTGGCCGCCTGACACACGGCATCATGGGTCGCCTGATCAGCCGGGCCCGTCAAATTCACCAGCCCGCCACCCCAATCGAGAAACCCTGTCACACCAAGCGGAGCGAGTGCCCGCAATATCGCCGGGCCGGCCGACGGCACCACTGAAAGCCGCCATACAGCTTCCGAGGCTTCTAAAAATTTGCAGTCCCGGATATCGCGCCAAAGGGCTATGCTGTCTTCAGTGCCAAGTATCTCCGCCGCACCAAATTCGCTAAGCTGCCCGGCCAATTTCTCAGTACGATATTTCACTGACGTTGCAAAATCCTCAATCCGCAGAAAGGCCTTTCGCTCAGCCGGCAAGTAAGCTGCACCGGTGACAAAAAACGGCGAACCCAGGCCAGCGCTCAAGGCCGCAACACCCTGTTCAGCATCCAGCCCGCGCAATACGATCGTGCCAGTAGCTTCCGAGACCGGCAGAACCTTGAAGGTTACTTCCGTCATCACCGCCAACGTACCAAAACTTCCGGTCAGCAGTTTCGCAACATCCAGCCCCGTCACATTCTTCAGAACGCGCCCGCCGAATTTCAAAATCTCACCACTGCCGTTCACCGCCCGCACACCCAGCACATGATCGCGAATCGCCCCGCCCGTCACCCGGCGCGGGCCTGAAAGGTTGGAGGCCACAATGCCGCCGATGGTCTGGTTTTCGCCATGGATATGCGGAGGCTCGCAAATCATCTGCTGACCCGCCTCTGCCAAGGTTTTCTCAATTTCACTCAACCTGGTCCCGGCCTTAGCGGACATCACCAACTCATTCGGCGCATATAATGTAATGCCTGACAGGTTAGCCGTGCTCAGCATCGCCGCCGCCTGCACCGGGCGCAGCATGCTCAACTTGGTGCCATTACCTTGTACCAGCAGCGGGCCGCTGGCGTCACGAATCGCCGCGGCCAAAGCCTCCTCAGTATCAGGCGTCATCATGCTGCCGCCGAAAGTCCGCTAAGGGGAAACACCTTCGAGGGATTAAGCAACCAATCCGGGTCGAACGCGGTTTTAATCCGGCGCTGCTGGTCGAGTTCCGCCGGGGTGAATTGCACACTCATCAAATCGCGCTTTTCAATGCCCACCCCATGCTCACCCGTCAGGCAGCCGCCAACTTCCACGCAGAGTTTCAAAATATCCGCGCCAAACGCCTCAGCTTTGTGGAAACTCTCAACATCATTGGCATCAAACATGATCAACGGGTGCAAATTGCCATCGCCTGCATGGAAAATATTGGCCACTTTCAACCCATACTCATCGCTCATCGCCTGCATACGCTTGAGCACATTCGGCAGCTGACTGGTCGGGATTGTGCCATCCATACATAAATAATCCGGACTGATCCGGCCCACCGCCCCAAACGCGCCTTTGCGGCCTTTCCAGATCGCCGCCGACTCCTCAGCGGTTTGCGAAACCCGCATCGAAACTGGGTTATAGGCAGCACAAATATCGCGAATCCGCGCCAGCATCTCGGTCTGCTCCGTTTCCGAGCCTTCAACCTCAATAATCAGCAACGCTTCGGCATCCAGCGGGTAGCCAGCATGGGCGAAATCTTCGCACGCATGAATTGCGGGCTTGTCCATGAACTCCAAAGCCACCGGAATAATGCCTGATGAAATAATGGCATCCACACAAGCACCGGCCACCTCATTGGAGGCAAATCCCGCCAGCATCGCACGCGCCCCTTCCGGGCTGTGCAGAATTCGCACCGTCACCTCGGTCAGCACACCAAGCTGGCCTTCACTGCCCGTGATCAGCCCCAACCAGTCATAGCCAGCGGCATCCATCTGCTTGCCGCCGATCTCAAGCACCTCGCCCTCGATCGTGACCAGCCGCAGCCCCAACAGATTATTGGCCGTCACGCCATATTTCAGGCAATGGGCGCCGCCGGAATTCATGCTCACATTGCCGCCGATCATGCAGGCCAACTGGCTGGAGGGGTCAGGCGCGTAGAAAAATTCCTCGTCCTGCACCGCCTGGGTAATGGCAATGTTGGTCACGCCCGGCTGCACCACGGCGTAGCGGTCAGCGTAGTTGATATCGAGGATTTTATTCATCCGCATCATGCCGATTACCACCGCATCGGCCAGCGGCAATGCCCCACCCGAGAGCGAGGTGCCGGCCCCGCGCGGAATAATGCGAATCCCATGCAGATGGCAAAACTTCATCACCGCCACCACCTGCGCCTCATCTTCGGGCAAAACCACCGCCAGGGGCATCTGTTTATAGGCGGTCAGACCATCAGTTTCGTAAGGTTTCAGCGAAACATCGTCGCCAATCACCGCCCGCTCCGGCAAAACCGCCTTCAAACCGGCGATAATTTCCGCGCGTTTTTCCAGGACATTCGATTTTGGCTTGGGCTGCAACATAATTGAAACTCCTCCAGACATCTAATGTATCTCGAATTCTGGCTCCGCAATACCTGAAACTTCGGGCAATAAAAAACCCGGCCAGTGACCGGGTTTTTTTGAATTTTTTCAAAGGCTTATAAATAAGCGCCTTAACCCTGGCGGGCTTTCATCCGCGGGTTCTTCTTGTTGATGACATAGACCCGGCCATGACGGCGCACGACGCGGCAGTTCTTGTCGCGGGTCTTGGCTGATTTCAATGAGTTACGGATCTTCATCACAGGCTCTCAGGGTAAATGGGTTATTCGGTGGCGCGGTATGCAGGCCAGACTAGCCAATGTCAACCCAAAGTCCAGGAAGCTGACCGGCACTGTCATAAACTTGTCATTCGCTTTGTGGGGCCAATCGCTGTTGATAGCCCGTTTAACACCCCATTCGCTTTCGAGTCTGGAGCATTTCCATGAAGATCAGCTTTGTCGTCCCGGCCTATAATGAGCAAGCCCTGCTGACCCGCTCGCTCACAGCCATCCGCGACGAAATCTACCGTGCCGGGCAGGTCCTGGGCCAGGATGCCGAGATCATCGTCGTCAATAACGCCAGCACTGACAATACCCGCGAGGTCGCGCTGTCGGTTGAGGGGGTGCAAGTGGTTGATGAACCTCGCAAAGGCCTGGTGCAGGCACGCTGGTGCGGGTTTGAGCATTCCTCCGGCGAGCTGATCGCGAATATTGACGCTGATACCGTCATCCCGGCTGGTTGGCTGACCGAGGTGATGAAGCAGTTTGCCCGCTCTGAAAAACTCGTCGCGCTCTCCGGCCCCTACATTTACTATGGTGTACCACGGCGGGTGAACATCGTGGTGGGTGCCTATTACCGCATGGCGTTCTCGGTTTATTTGTTCAACCGCTTCGTCCTGAATGTCGGCTCAATGCTGCAGGGCGGCAACTTCATCGTCAAACGCTCGGCCATGCTCAAGCTCGGCAGCCCGGATTTGCGCTTCTCTTTCTATGGCGAGGATACCGACATGGCCCGCCGCCTCTCCAAGGTGGGTGGCGTCAAATTCACCTTCCGCCTGCCGGCGGAGTCCTCAGGCCGCCGCCTGGTGGGCGAGGGCGTGTTCACCATCGGGCTGCGCTACTCGATGAATTTTTTCTGGGCCACCTTCCGAAAGAAGCCCTTCACCGAAGCCTGGCAGGATATTCGCGAAGGCTAAAGTTGCTGAAAGCCTGAATTGACCCGGCGCGTTTTCCGGGCCAAGTCTCACCGCATCATGGCATCAAAAATCTCCTACAGCCGTATCGGCTTTCTGCTGACTTGTTTTCTTTTCCCCGGGCTCATCGGCACGTTTGCGAGCTTCTCCATCCCCGCGCCGGTGGTGGATGCGATGCATCAGGAAGCGGCCCTTGATGCCGTGCTGAACGCTGCCACGCCACAAGCGCAGCAGACCGCCATCGATAATCTGCCCAACGCCACTGATGATGACACCGCCGCCATCGTCACCAAGGGCACCGGCCCGATCGCCGCGCGTGTCGCTGCGGCGCGCGCCAATATGCATGTGGAAGTGGTGGCCGAGGCCCGGGATGAGGCCTATAAAATCCGGCTGATGGTCATCACCATGACCGTGCTCGGTGCCCTGTTCGGCGTGGCTCTGCTCGGCCCCTCGAAACAGTGAGCGGTCACGCACCGTCCGGCTGCGCGATAAATTCGGACTCTAAAAGGCCCTCACGATGCGTATAGTCCTGCCGCTCGCCGCTGTTCTTATATTATGTGGCCAGACTGGCATCGCGTTTGCCCAAAGCTGCACCGCACAGGACTTGGCCAACAAATCTCAAACGCTGATGCAATCCGTACAAGCCATGGAAACCAACAACCCGGCCAAAGCAAAAATCCAGGAGCCGAAGATTGAGGCGATCATGGATAGTTTCCAAAACGACACGCCTGACCAGATGGCCAAGCTACCACCGAACCAGCTTTGTGATGATTACGACCAGATGATCAAACTGGCGCAATAACGCCACCGCTTGAACTAGCGCCGCGCCCGCAGCGCGGTAGCCAGCGTGCCTTCATCTAGAACTTCCAACGCCCCTCCCATCGGCACACCTTGCGCCAGCCGCGAGATAGGGATGCCAAAACTCTTGAGTTTTTCAGCCAGATAATGCCCGGTCGCGGCACCATCCACTGTCGCCGGCATCGCCAGGATAATCTCCTGCGGCGGGTCCACGCTCAGCCTCGCCAATAGCGGCGCAATCGCAATATCCTCCGGCCCACGCCCCGCCAGCGCCGAGAGCGACCCGCCCAGCACATGATACCGGCCGCGATAAATCAAGGCCCGCTCCAGCGCCCATAAATCCGCCACCGTCTCCACCACGCAAATCGCATGATCGCGCGACGGGGACGCACAGATGGTGCACGGATCACAACTATCGAGATTTCCGCAGACGGAACAATTTCTCACCGTCTCCGCCGCTGCCCGAATCGCATCCGCCAGAGGCAATAATTTAGTCTCGCGCTCGCGCAACAGCTTCAGCACAATCCGCCGAGCACTGCGCGGCCCCAGGCCCGGCAGTTTGGCAAACAGGCTGATCAGCCGCTCAAGTTCAGGACCACCCATGGATTTTTAAAAAGGCAGCTTCAACCCTGCGGGCAGTTGCATCCCACCGGTGGCGTTTTTCATCTCAGATTCGGTAAACGCATCAAGCTTCGATTTCGCATCGGCATGGGCAGCGAGAATCAGATCTTCCAGCATTTCAATCTCCGCCGGGTCGGCCAGCTTCGAATCAATTTTAATGCCCTTCAGAACCCCTTTGCCGGTGAGCGTTACCCGCACCAGCCCGGCTCCGGAGACGCCTTCAATCTGGGCGGTTTCCAACTTCGCCTGCATCGCTTCCATATTGGCCTGCATCTGCTTGGCTTGCTGCATCAATCCGGCAAGGTTTTTCATGATTTAATCTTCCTCTTCACTATAGGCTTCGTCAGGCGGGGCGAGTTCCGTCCAATCAGGCGGCGGCTCATCAGCGGTTACTTCAGGTGCCGCATGCAATTTTTCAATCCGCGCCCCGGGAAATGCCTCCATGATGGCACGGACCAACGGGTGGTCGGTGGCGTGCTGGCGCGCCGCATTTTCAACCTGCCGTTCACCATCAGCAATCGTCGGCTCTCCAGCAGCCTGACTGATCACGATGGTCCAACGCCGGTTGGTCTCGGCTTCCAGCAACACCGCCAGCCGCTGCGACACATCGCGCGGCGCATCCGGCTCTAGTCGCATCTCAATCACCGGCGGGGCAAACCGCACCAGATGCACCGACTGACGCAGATGCGCATACAGCATCACATCGCGCTTAGCGCCGGCGAGCGCCACCACATCCTGAAAGGTAATCGCCCGCGGTACCGCCACAGCCTGCATCGGCGCGCCATTGGCAACCGCGCGGGTCCCACCTGGCGAGCCGCCGCCCGCAGAGCCACTCATTGAATTTTGTGCTGCTTGCTGCTCAAGTTTTTTGATCAAATCACCCGGCGGCGGCATATCAGCCACATGGCAGAGCCGGATGATGATCATCTCAGCCGCCGCCCGCCGGTCCGGCGCAGCTTCAACTTCCGCAACACCTTTCAGCAACATTTGCCACAGCCGGCCAAGCCAAGGGATCGACAAACCAGACGCCAGCGCGAGGCCTCGGGTGCGTTCGGCTTCCGGCAACGCACTGCTGGTGGCCAAAGCCGGCACCGATTTTAACCGCGTCAATAAATGCGCCAAGCCAAGCAAATCAGCGATCAGCACACCCAGGTCAGCACCCCGCGCATGCGCCGTATCGGTCACTGCCAGCGCCGCGGCAGCATCCCCCGCCATCACCGCTTCCATGAGTTCAAACACATAGCCGCGGTCTGCCAACCCCAGCATTTCCGCAACCATTTCAGCGGAAATTTCGGTGCCATCTTCCGAACCACGCGCAATCGCCTGGTCAAGCAATGATAACCCATCGCGCACCGAGCCATCGGCGGCACGGGCAATATGGTCGAGCGCTTCCGGCGCAATCGCGATATTTTCGAGCTTCGCAATGCGCGAGAAATGCGCGGAGAGTTCCGCCACCGCCACCCGGCGCAAGTCAAACCGCTGACAGCGCGACAGCACCGTCACCGGCACTTTCCGAATTTCAGTGGTGGCAAACACAAACTTCACATGCGGTGGCGGCTCTTCCAGCGTTTTCAACAGCGCATTGAAGGCATTGCGCGAGAGCATATGCACTTCGTCGATGATGAATACTTTTATCCGCGCCGAGAGCGGCTTGAAGCGTGTCGCTTCAATAATCTCGCGCACATCATCAACGCCGGTGTTGGATGCTGCGTCCATCTCTACAACGTCAGGATGCCGGTCCGCCAAAATCGCCACACAATTGGCACACACGCCGCACGGGTCTGGTGTTGGGCCACCATTGCCATCCGGGCCGGTGCAATTCAGCGCCCGCGCCAAAATACGGGCGGTGGTGGTTTTACCCACCCCGCGCACGCCGGTCAGCATAAAGGCGTGGGCAATCCGGTTCATCGCAAACGCATTGCGCAATGTGCGCACCAGCCCATCCTGGCCGATTAAATCATCAAAATGGGTCGGGCGGTATTTGCGGGCTAAAACCCTATAGGCAGCGGCGGCAGGCGTGGTTTCCGGCTCGTCGCCAAATAGTGACGGGCCGGAAAATGCTGGTGGCGGGGCGTCATCTTCAAACAAACCAGCCATGCGGCGCCAAAATACCTTTGTGAAACAGGTGGGAGGCCGAACACCGACCCATGTGGAAACTCGTTGCGGCTGCTGCCTTCCGGCCCTGACCGGGTTGGCGAGGCACATGTCCGCCG
>JARLIK010000025.1 GCA_031291755.1 Acidocella sp.
ATCTACGGTTGGCGGCAAGTGCCGATCAATGTTGAGTGCATCGGCGAAAAAGCCAATGCCACGCGGCCTGAAATCGAACAGATCATGCTGTGGAACGCCCGTGATGTCTCGGAGGAGGTGTTCGAGCGCGAGCTTTACATCATCCGCCGCAAAATCGAGAAGGCTGCGATTGCCGCACAGATTCCTGAACTGTATCTATGTTCGCTGTCCTGCCGTTCGATTATTTATAAGGGCATGTTCCTGGCCGCCAGCCTGACGGATTTTTATCCTGATTTGATGGATGAACGCTTTGTCTCGCGCTTTGCCATTTATCATCAGCGCTATTCCACCAATACGTTTCCCACTTGGCGCCTGGCGCAGCCGTTTCGCATGCTGGCGCATAATGGTGAAATCAACACCGTTGCGGGCAACATCAACTGGATGAAGAGCCATGAGACGCGCCTGGCTGCCGAAGGGCTGAACGAGTTCCTCGATGCTGTGAAGCCGGTGGTGCAGGCGGGCGGCTCTGATACCGCATCGCTTGATAACGTGTTTGAACTGCTGGTGCGGGCGGGGCGCGATGCGCCGATGGCAAAAGCCCTGATGATTCCGCCGTCGATCGGAAATGATTCCTCAATGCCTAAATCGCATCGGGATTTGTTTCTATATTGCAACGTGGTGATGGAACCCTGGGATGGCCCTGCAGCCATCACCGCCACCGATGGCCGTTTTGTCATTGCCGGGCTGGATCGCAACGGCTTGCGGCCGCTGCGTTATTGCGTGACCACCAACCACATGCTGGTGGTCGGCTCCGAGACCGGTATGGTGAAGTTCGATGAAGAGCATATCGTCGAGAAAGGCCATGTTGGCCCAGGCCAGACGATCGGCGTGGATTTGAACGCACCGAAATTCTATCACGATACTGAAATGAAAGACATGCTTGCCGCGCGCCAGAATTTTGGCGCATGGACCAAGGGTATCACGGTGATCGACCACATCGTGAAGACTGATGCGCCGGAACCGGTGCGTTTTGACGCCGAAGAGTTGCGTCGCCGCCAGTTGGCAGTGGGATACACACTCGAAGAGTTAGAACTATTGTTGCAGCCGATGGTGGATGATGCCTCCGAAGCCGTCGGCTCAATGGGCGATGATACGCCGATTGCTGTATTGTCGGAAAAATACCGTGGGCTGCATCATTATTTCCGCCAGAGCTTTAGCCAAGTCACCAATCCGGCGATTGACAGCTTGCGCGAAACCCGGGTGATGAGTTTGAAAACCCGGCTTGGGAACCTTGGCAACGTGCTCGATGAAGATGCCGAGCAATGCAATTTGTTGCAGCTCGACACGCCAGTTTTGTCGACCGCCGAATTCGATGCGATGCGCAAGACCATGGGCGATGCCGCCTGCGTGGTGGATTGCACCTTCAAGGTGATCAACGGCGAAGGTGGTTTGCGCCGCGCCATTGAGCGTATCCGCCGTGAGGCTGAGGAGGGCGTTCGTGCCGGTTGCACCCATGTCATCCTCACTGACGAGGCGATGAGCCAGGAACGCGCGCCGATCCCGATGATTCTGGCCACCGGTGCCGTGCATACGCATCTGGTGCGGCAATCGCTGCGCACTTTCACCAGTCTGAACGTGCGCTGCGCGGAATGTCTGGATGTGCATTATTTCGCGGTGCTGATCGGCGTTGGCGCTACCACGGTGAATGCTTATCTGGCGCAGGAGAGTATCGCCGACCGCCACGCGCGCGGCCTGTTTGGTAAGCTTACTCTAAAAGAAGCCATTGGCCGGTATAAAAAGGCGGTCGATAAGGGCCTGCTGAAGGTGATGAGCAAGCTTGGTATCTCGATGGTCGCCTCCTATCGCGGCGGCTATAATTTTGAGGCCATTGGTTTGTCGCGAGCTCTGGTTGGTGAATTTTTCCCAGGTATGGCCTCGCGTATTTCCGGAATCGGTTTGCAAGGCATCGCGCATAAGGTGCTGGAGCTGCATAAAGCGGCGTGGCACGGCAATGTTGTGCCGCTGGAAATTGGTGGCGCTTATCGTTTGCGCCGTAGCGGTGAAACCCATGCGTTTGATAACAACGTCGTGCATTTGTTGCAGACCGCTGTGGGCTCGGATTCTTATCAACTGTATCGCCGCTATGCCGATGCGGTGCGCCGCCAAGCCCCGGTGGCGCTGCGCGATTTGCTTGATTTCCGCACCGACAATGTCACGCCAATTCCTGTGGACGATGTTGAAAGTGTCACTGAAATTCGCAAGCGCCTGCTGGCTCCCGGCATTTCGCTTGGCGCATTGAGTCCGGAAGCGCATGAGACACTCTCAATTGCGATGAACCGCATTGGCGCACGTTCCGATTCCGGTGAGGGTGGTGAAGACCCCGCGCGTTCGGAGCCGCGTGCAAATGGCGATAATGCCTCATCGGCCATCAAGCAGATTGCCTCGGGCCGGTTTGGTGTCACCGCGCAGTATCTCAACAACTGCAAGGAAATTGAAATTAAAATCGCCCAAGGCGCCAAGCCGGGTGAGGGCGGGCAGTTGCCTGGTTTCAAGGTGACGGAACTCATCGCCAAACTGCGTCACGCCACACCTGGCGTGATGCTGATCTCGCCACCGCCGCACCACGATATTTATTCGATCGAGGATTTGGCGCAGCTTATTTATGACCTCAAGCAGATCAACCCGGATGCGACGGTTTGCGTGAAGCTGGTCTCGCGTTCAGGTATTGGTACCATCGCGGCGGGCGTTGCCAAGGCCAAGGCCGATGCGATTCTCATCTCCGGTCATGTCGGCGGTACGGGTGCTTCACCACAATCATCGGTGAAATACGCCGGCATGCCATGGGAAATGGGTCTCTCGGAAGTGCATCAGGTGCTCACGCTGAACCGTCTGCGCCATACAGTAACATTGCGCACCGACGGCGGTATCAAAACCGGCCGCGATGTGGTGATCGCCGCCATGCTAGGTGCCGAGGAATTTGGCATTGGCACGGCCTCATTGGTAGCCATGGGCTGCATCATGGTTCGTCAGTGCCATTCCAACACTTGCCCAGTTGGCGTGTGTACGCAGGATGACGCGCTGCGGGCAAAATTTGAAGGCTCGCCCGAGAAGGTTATCAACCTATTCTCGTTCATCGCCGAAGATGTGCGCGGTATTCTGGCTTCACTTGGCTTCAAGCGCATTCAGGACATTATCGGTCGCACCGATTTGCTGCATCAGGTCAGCCGTGGTGCGGATATTCTTGATGATCTCGATTTGAACCCAATTCTCGCGCAGGCCGACCCTGGCGGCCATGCACGCTATTGTACCCGTGTTGGGCGCAATGAGGTGCCTGAAACCCTCGATGCGCAGATGATCAAGGATGCCAGCGCCTTCTTTGAGCACGGCGATAAAATGCAGTTGCAATATAACATCCGCAACACGCACCGCGCCATCGGCACCAAGTTCTCCTCGCAGATCGTGCGGAAGTTCAAAGGTATAAAACTGCAACCCAACCATGTCACAGTGCGGCTGCGCGGTTCAGCCGGGCAGTCGCTTGGTGCCTTTGCGGTGGCTGGCCTGAAGTTGGAAGTGTTTGGCGACTCGAACGACTACGTGGGCAAAGGTCTCTCGGGCGGCACCATCGTTGTGCGGCCTGCGCCGTCGTCCAAGCTGGTCAGTAACGAGAACACCATTATCGGCAACACCGTGTTATACGGTGCCACCGCCGGTGAGCTTTATGCGGCGGGCAAAGCCGGTGAGCGTTTTGCGGTGCGTAACTCTGGTGCCATTGCTGTCGTCGAGGGCATTGGCTCGAACGGTTGCGAGTACATGACCGGCGGCACGGTGGTTATTCTGGGCGACATTGGCGAAAACTTTGGCGCTGGGTTTACCGGTGGTCATGCGTTTGTTTATGACCCTGAGGAGAAGTTCGAGAAGCGGGTGAATGGCGAATCGCTGCACTGGCAGCGCGTGGCTACCAGCTACTGGGAAGATGTGCTGAAAAATCTCATCGGCAGGCACGTCACCGAAACCCAGAGCCGCTACGCCGCCACCTTGTTGAATGACTGGGACCGGGTGTTGCCGCATTTCTGGCAAATCGTGCCGCGCGAATATGTGAAATACCTTGCCAGCCCGCTGAACGAGGAGATCACCGCCGTGCGCGCCTGAGGGCCGGACTTTTATCAGGCTTAATCTGATGGCATAACTGAGGCATGCGAGTCCTGTACCACCTGCCTCTGTCGCCGTATTCGCGTAAAGTTCGCTTGGTACTCGCTGAAAAGCGTTTGCCATTCGAACTGCGTGTGGAGAAATCCTGGCAGCGTCGCCCGGAGTATCTGGCGCTGAACCCGGCGGCCACCGTGCCCACGCTGGTCGAGGATAACGGCTTGGTTATCCCTGACTCCGCTGTCATCTGCGAATATCTCGACGAAGCCTATCCCGATACGAATCTAATGGGCCGCACCATTGCCGAGCGGGTAGAGGTGCGAAGGCTGGCCACCTGGTTTGACCATAAATTTTCCGATGAGGTGGGGCGCAACCTGTTGTGGGAAAAATCCATGAAGCAGGCGCTGGGGCTGGGGGCGCCTGAAGCCGGTGCGCTGCGGGCCGGTTATGCCAATATCAAGAATCATCTGAATTACATCGGCTGGCTGGCGGAGAACCGCAAATGGCTGGCGGGTGCCAACCTTTCGGTAGCTGATTTTGCCGCAGCGGCGTTTCTGTCCTCGCTGGATTTTCTGGGCGATGTGGATTGGACGCTCTCTGCCCCGGCGAAGGATTGGTATGCGCGGATGAAATCGCGGCCATCTTTCCGCGCCATATTGGCGGACCGTATGACCGGCCTGGCACCACCGCCGCATTATTCGGATTTGGATTTTTAAGGACGAGGGCATAGGTTTCCTCATGCCTGATTTGCTCATTTTCGGCTTCGGCTATTCCGGCCGCGCCGTTGCTCTGGCAGCGCGTGACGCGGGTTTTCGTGTCACCGCTACCTCCCGCCACGCATCCGCGCAAAATCAACCAATTGGTATTAGTATTATTGGCTTTGATGCCGCAGCCGATGCCATTGGATCGGCCACACATATTTTGTCCACCGCCGCTCCGGATGATCAAGGCGATCCGGTGCTGGCACTCTATGCAGCGCAAATTGCAGCCGCCAAGAATCTTACCTGGATCGGCTATCTTTCCACCACCGGCGTCTATGGCAACCGTGACGGCGGCTGGGTGGATGAGGATACGCCGCCAGCCCCGCAATCGCCGCGTGCCGGGCGCCGGGTAGCGGCAGAGGCGGCTTGGTCGAAATTTTCGGATGTTTGCGTCGATATTTTCCGTCTCGCGGGGATTTATGGCCCTGGCCGCTCGATGTTTGATGATTTGCGGGAGGGTTCGGCGCGGCGCGTGGTCAAGCCTGGGCATTTGTTTGGCCGGATTCATCGTGACGATATCGCGCAGGGCGTATTGGCCGCCATGCGCCGCCCAACGTCACCTGGCGTCAGTATTTTCAATTTTTCGGATGACGAACCGGCTGCCAGCGCCGATGTGGTGGTTGAGGCAGCCACTCTATTAGGTGTTGCGCCGCCGTCTCCAGTGGCATTCGCCGATGCGATCCCGGCGATGAGCCCAATGGCGCGCTCATTCTGGGCCGAAAACCGCCGGGTTGCCAATCAAAAAACCAAAGCGGAGCTGGGGATAAATTGGAAATACCCAACCTACCGCGAAGGTTTACGCGCCATCCTCGCCGAGGAGCGCGGTGAGGGTTCGCTGTAATAGGTGTAAATCGGCATCGCGTGAGAGCCGGTGGTCGCCATCCTTGATGAAAACCACCTGCACATCCTGGCTTTGCAGTTTTTCAAGCAATTTCAGACTCAGCCGCCAAGGCACATCTGGGTCAGCCATGCCATGCAGAATCCGCACCGGGCAGGTAATGGGAATCGGGCCGCCTAACAATAAATGATTACGCCCATCGGCCAGCAATTTGGCGGTAAATGGCACCGGCGGGCCATATTCGCTGGGCGGTGCGAAAAATCCATCCCGCGCTAAAGCGGCCCGTCCCTCCTCTGTCAGCCCTGGTTCAATCAGTTCGGCGGTAAAATCAGGGGCAGGGGCAATCAGCAGTAAATTACGCACCTGCGCTCCCAACCGGCGGGCCAGCAGCAGTGCAATCCAGCCGCCCATCGAGGAGCCTACCAGAATTACCGGCTTATCGCCGCAAACATGCACGATCACCAAAGCGGCGTCGGCGGTCCACTCCCCGATGCTGCCCTCGGCAATTTTACCCTCACTGGCGCCATGTCCGGAATAATCCAGCCGCAGCATCGCCTGGCCGCGTACCGCGCACTGGCTTTGCAGCGCCATTGCCTTGGTGCCGCCCATGTCTGAGGCAAACCCTGGCAGGAATACCACAATCGGCGAAGCGCCGGGTAGCAGTTCATAGGCCAGTTTAACGTCATCTTCACGGCGGATCGTCGTTATCCCCAAAGCCTCATCTCCCCAACCGTTGCAAAGCGTGTTAGCGCGGCGCACATGAACGCCTTGATTAAATTTCCACAATGACTGACCACGCACGGACAATATTACAAGTCTTGCCCCGGCTGGATACCGGTGGCGCTGAACGGGTGGTGATCGAGATCACCGAAGCGTTGAGCGAGCTTGGGCACCACACCATCATCGCCTGCGATGGCGGGGTACTATCCTCGGCGGCTACACGCGCCGGTGCCAAAATTGTAAATCTACCGCTGGCGTCAAAATCGCCCTTCACCATGCGCCGGAATGCCGCCCAACTCGCCAAACTGATCAAAAGTGAGGCTATCGACCTGGTCCACGCGCATTCCCGCGCCCCGGCCTGGTCGGCGCTGTGGGCCACGCGGCGCACCAAAACCCCGTTCGTGACCAGTTATCATGGCACCTATAATGAGAATGCGCCCTTCAAGCGCCGCTATAACGCGGTGATGGCCTCGGGTGACCGGGTGATTGCTGTCAGCGCTTTCATAGGCAGCTTGGTGCGTGAGCGGCACAAGGTGGGTGACGACCGGCTGCGGATCATCCCGGGTGGCGTGGACGCCGATAAATTCGACCCGGCCCTGGTGCAGGGTGACCGGATGGCCAAGCTGGCGCGTGATTGGCGGCTGGATGTTGATACCCCCATCATCATGCTGGCCGGCAGGCTGACTGAATGGAAAGGCCAGCGGGTGCTCATCGCGGCGCTGGCGATGATGCGTCATGCCAACGCCGTGGCGGTGCTGGTGGGGAGCGATCAGGGCCGCGAAACCTATGCCCAAAGCCTGATCAGCCAGGCGGAATCCCTTGGTGTTTCTGGCCGCCTGCGCATGGTGGGCCATACCGAGGATATGCCAGCGGCCTTGATGCTCGCCGATATTGTGGTGAATGCCTCAACCGACCCTGAAGGTTTTGGACGCACGGTGGTGGAAGCTCAGGCAATGGGCCGGGTGGTGATTGCTACCGATCACGGTGGCGCAGGTGACACGATTCTAGATGGCGAAACCGGCTTTCTGGTGCCGCCCGGTGACCCTCAGGCGCTCGCCAACGCCCTCGATCATGCACTGGATTTTTCCACCGAGCAGCGCCTCGCCTGGGGGGAGCACACCAGGGAGTTAGTGGGCGAAAATTTCTCGGTGCGAGCGATGCAATATGCCGTCTTGCGTGTTTATGGTGAGTTGCTGGATTGAAAATTCTCGTCATCAAGCATGGCGCCTTGGGGGATATCATCCTCGCCGCTTCGGCCTTTGCGGCGATTCGGGCGGCGCATGCTGATGACGAGATTACTTTGATGACCACACCGCCCTTTGCCGGATTTCTGTCGGCCAGCCCGTGGTTCAACCATATTATCACCGATGCCAGGCCCGAGCCTTGGAATATTTCTGGCATCATGAAACTGCGCCGCCAATTACGCGGTTTCGATATGGTCTATGATTTGCAAACCTCGTCCCGCTCCACGCGCTATTTTGAATTGGCCGGCAAACCGCGCTGGAACGGCATCGCGCCTGGCTGTGCCATGCCCCATACCGACCCACAGCGTGATTTCATCCATACAAGGGAACGCCTGGCCGGGCAGCTGGCGGCGGCAGGCATAGCAAACCTGCAACCGCCGGATTTCTCATGGGTGCAGGCTGATATTTCCCGCTTCATGCTGCCGCCGCGCTTTGCTCTGCTGGTGCCGGGTGCGGCCTTGCACCGGCCCGAGAAGCGTTGGCCGGAAGCTAAATTCGCGGCCTTGGCGGCGCAATTGCCCATGCGCGTCGTGGTGGTGGGCAGCCGTAGCGAGGCACCCCTAGCCGCCGTCATCCGCTCTTTCGCGCCGCAAGCCATTGATCTGACAGGCCAGACGAGTTTGCTTGAGCTAATCGCGGTGATCAGCCGCGCCACCCTCGCGGTTGGGAATGATACCGGGCCGATGCATATGGCGGCGGCCTTGGGGGTGACCTCGCTGGTGATGTTCTCCGCCGCCAGTGACCCTAAGCTGACCGCACCCCGTTACCCTGATGGCGGTTGGCCGATCATTCTGCAGGCCCCGCATCTGGCTGGGCTATCAGTTGCGCAAATTGTCGCAGCCCTGCCATAACCCCTGCACGATTATTGGAGTTTGATTTAGATGGTTGCGATTATCCTGCCCGATGGTTCCGTTCGCCAGTTTGATGGCGCCGTAACAGGCACCGCCATCGCGGCTGCCATCGGCCCTGGCCTCGCCAAAGCGGCTTTGGCGATGGAGGTCGATGGGGTGCAGCAAGACATCTCACGCGAGATCACCGCTGATGCTAAGGTGAAATTTTTCACCCGCAAGGATGAGGCAGCCCTGGAGTTTATCCGCCACGATGCCGCCCATGTGCTGGCCGAGGCTGTGCAGGCGCTCTATCCCGGCACGCAGGTCACCATCGGCCCGTCGATCGAGAATGGGTTTTATTACGATTTTTTCCGCAATGAGCCTTTTACCCCGGCAGATTTTGAGGCCATTGAAGCCAAGATGCGCCAGATCATCGCCGCCAATGCGCCGTTCACGCGCAAGGTCGTGTCGCGCGACGATGCGATCGCTTATTTCCAGATGAAGGGTGAGGAGTTCAAGGTTCAACTCATCCGTGATTTGCCCGCAGATCAGGATATCACCATCTATCATCAGGGCGAATGGTCTGACCTTTGTCGCGGCCCGCACATGCGCTCGACCGGCGATATCGGTGGGGCTTTCAAACTTTTGAAAACCGCCGGTGCTTATTGGCGCGGCGATCATCGCAACCCGATGCTGAGCCGCATCTACGGCACCGCCTGGCGCGACCAGAAGGAACTGGATGCGTATTTGCTGCAGCTTGAGGAAGCTGAGCGGCGCGATCATCGCCGGATCGGCAAGGATATGGATTTGTTCCACATTCAGGAAGAAGCTGTGGGCTCGGTATTCTGGCACCAAAAAGGCTGGAAATTGTACCGCACGGTGGAAGCCTATATGCGCCGCCGGCTGGAGGCCGCTGGCTATGAGGAGGTGCGCACTCCGCAACTGGTGGATCGCAAATTATGGGAAAAATCCGGCCATTGGGAGAAATTCCGCAAGAATATGTTCATCGCCGAAGTGGTCGATGAGGAATCCACCCTGGCGCTGAAACCGATGAACTGCCCTTGCCATGTGCAGATTTTCAAGCAGGGTCTGCGCAGCTACCGGCAGTTGCCTTTGCGGATGGCAGAGTTCGGGGCTTGCCATCGTTATGAGCCATCCGGCGCCCTGCACGGCATCATGCGGGTGCGGGCCTTCACCCAGGATGACGCGCATATTTTTTGCACCGAGGAGCAAATTGCCTCGGAGACGGTGAAGTTCGTGGAGCTGCTCTCGCTGGTTTATAAGGATTTCGGGTTCGAGAGTTTTGCCATCAAATTCTCCGATCGTCCGGAGGTTCGTGCAGGCTCCGATGAAGTATGGGACCGCGCCGAGGCCGCATTGAAATCGGCCTGCGAAACCGCCGGGGTGGAGTATGTGCTGAACCCGGGTGAGGGGGCATTCTACGGCCCGAAATTGGAATTCGTGCTGCGCGACGCCATTGGCCGCGACTGGCAATGCGGCACCTTGCAGGTGGATTTCGTGCTCCCCGAACGGCTGGACGCCGAATATGTCACCACCGATTCCTCCCGCGCCCGCCCGGTGATGCTGCATCGGGCTATTTTGGGCAGCTTCGAGCGGTTCCTTGGCATCCTCATCGAGCAATACGCCGGCCGCTTCCCGCTATGGCTGGCACCCACCCAGGTGGTGGTCGCCACCATCGTTTCGGATGCCGATGACTACGCCATGGAAGTGGTAGCGGCCTTGCAGGCTGCCGGGCTGGCGGTCGAGGCGGATTTATCCAACCAGAAAATCAACGCCAAAATCCGTGACCATAGTTTGCACCACGTTCCCAATATCATCGTGGTGGGCCGCAAGGAGGCCGAGGAACGCACCGTGGCCATCCGCCGTTTGGGTGGCGCTGCGCAGGAGGTTTTGGGGCTGGATGACGCGGTGGCGTTGCTTAAACTTGAAGCCACGCCGCCTGATCAGACATAAAACAGCCGGTTTCTAGGCTCAGCCTAGTGGCCAAGCCCATCAGGGCCGGTCACAACGATTGCATTGCGCCACTAACTTGCTCTAAGCCGTCATTCTCGAAACCTTCATAGGAGACTTCCATAGCCAGACCGCCAGCGCCACCCACGCCACCCTCCCGCGAAGGGCCCCGGGTTAATGATGAGATTCGCATCCCACAGGTACGCTTAATCGACCAGAACGGTGAAATGCAGGGTGTGCTCAGCACCCGTGAGGCTATCGCCCGTGCCTTCGCTGTTGGTCTCGATTTGGTGGAAATCAGCCCGAATGCCGAACCGCCGGTCGCCAAAATCCTCGATTACGGCAAATTCAAATACGAGCAGCAGAAGAAGAAAAACGAAGCTCGTAAAAAGCAGAAGGTTGTTGAAATCAAGGAAGTGAAGGTTCGTCCTAACATTGATGAGAACGATTACCAGGTAAAACTGCGGGCGATGAAAAACTTCATCGGCGAGGGTGACAAGGTAAAAGTTACGCTGCGGTTCCGGGGCCGTGAAATGGCTCATCAGGAGCTTGGCGTGAAAGTGCTGGAGCGCATCCGTGGCGACATGGATGTTGAAACCAAGGTCGAGCAGATGCCGAAGATGGAAAACCGCCAGATGGTGATGGTGCTGTCGCCTAAATAATTGACTATGGAAAGCTGGTTAAACCATTTTGGTTGAGCCAGTTTTTTGATTGTGGGATAAAAATAATTGGGGAAAGGTCATGGATTTCAGCAGGCAAACTTTGCTTGGAGCAATCTGGGGACTTCAAACAGGAGCGATTCCGCGAACAGCCGTGATTGCGGCGGCGCGCCAGCGTGCCGATGCCGTGGAGCCCTGGCTCCATGCGTTCACCTACCGGCCCGCCACTTACGCGCCATCGAGCGGCGTTCTGGCCGGCATTCCGATTGCTCTGAAGGACATCATTGCCACCGCCGGCATGCCAACCTGCAATGGGTCACCGTTTTATGCCGGCAATGTTCCAGCAGCCGATGCTTGGATTGCCGCGAAAATTAAAAGTTACGGTGGCACGATTTTCGGCAAAACCGTCACTACCGAATTTGCCTGGCGTCATCCGGGTCCCACCGTAAATGCCTGGAGCCGCCTGCACACACCTGGCGGTTCCTCCAGCGGGTCGGCAGCTTCGGTTGCCGCTGGTATTGTGCCGTTGGCATTTGGGTCGCAGACGCTGGGTTCGATCATCCGCCCCGCCGCGTTCAACGGTGTTATAGGCTTCAAGCCAAGTTTTGATTCTATACCCCTTGATGGCGTGCACCCGCTGGCTGGTTCGCTCGACCATTTAGGGTTTTTTACTCGCAACGTGGCTGATGCCGCTGCCGCCTTTGCATTATTTGTTGAGCAAGCCCCGGATGCTGTTGATACTGAAACGGACTGGCAGGGTTATTTCCCGCTCATCGAGCCGCCGCATCTGGCGGTGATGCGCACCGAAGCATGGGGCCGGGCCGATGCCGAGCAGCAGGCCAATTTTGAATCTTCCCTGGCAGCACTTCGCAAAGCCGGAGCCGTGCTGACCGAGGTAGCACTTCCCGCCACCAGCGATGCCATATTCGAAGTCACTTTGATAATCCTGCAATATGAAGCGGCCCGGATCCACCAGCACATGGCCGAAAACTATCCCAATCAAGCCAGCGATGTTCTTAAAAAACTGGTGGCCGACGGGTTGACCATTTCGGAGCCAGATTATCATGCAGCTCTGGCGTTTCAAAAACATCTAAGCGAGCAATATGCCAAATTGGTGGCACCTTATCATGCTGTGCTAACGCTCCCGGCTTTTGGAGAGGCGCCATCTGGCTTGGCGTTTACGGGCGATGCGACATTCTGCGCCGCCTGGAGTTTGCTGGGCGTTCCCGCGATCTCCATTCCTTCAGGCTGGTCCAGCAATCTTCTACCCCTGGGTCTGCAAATTGCCGGTGCGGCCGGCGCTGATAAGCAGCTATTGCGGGTGGCGGCTTGGGCCGAGGCTTGCCTCAACTGGGCACCCGGCGAGGTCAAATAAAAAAGGCCCGGTTGCCCGGGCCTTTTTAACTAATCTTCAAGTTTTAATTCAGCCGCGTCCGGCTTCGCCACGCGCGGCCTGCCGCGCGGCCGGGCCACTTTTGCCGGTACCACTTCGGGCGCCGTCTCGGCCACAAAAGTTACGGGTGGCGGGGCGTCGGGAATGATCGGGATGGCACGGGCCTCAACAGGTGCGGCCTGGATAATCACGGGCTGTTCGCCAAATCCTGCCGGTTCAGCCATCGCGCCGACGGTGGCGGCGAGTTCGGCTTCAAGGGCGGAGCTGATATCAATGCGCGGGTCAGCGACCGGCACTTCCGGCCGGTAACGCTCGGTACGTTCAGGGCGCTCATTACGCTCGTTGCGCTCATTACGTTCATGGCGCGGTTGATAATCGGGCTTGTTGCGTTGCTCGTAGGGGCGCTGCTCAAACCGGCGCGGCTCCTGGCGATTTTCCTGCGGGCGCTGCTCCTGTGGGCGTTGCTCATAACGAGCCTCGCTTTGTGGTTCCGTGCTCACATCACCGGCATTTGTCTCAGGACGGCGGTTATAGTCGCCGTTATTCTGGTTGCCGTTGCGTTCCTGGCCGCCTTGCTGCGGGTTGGGCTGCGCATTTTGTGGCTGCCCATTTGGCTGGCCCTGAGCCTGATTAATGGCGCTGATAATCCGGAAGTAATGCTCGGCGTGCTGGTAATACGCCTCGCCCAGCACCCGGTCGCCGTTGCTCGAAGCGTCGCGCGCCAATTGCTGGTATTTTTCGAAAAGCTGCTGGGCGGTGCCTCGAACCCGCATTTCCGGGCCGGAGCTATCGAAAACATGGTTCCGATTGAGCGGGATACCGTTCTGCTGGTTGCGAAACCCGCTGCCACCACCTCCGCCGCCACCGCTGTTAGGGCGATGGTTGCGGCCACGCATGCGCTTCATATTCATATGCTCTAATATATCCTCGTCAGATTGCTTGCACGGCCAGGGGATTTGCTCCCGTTGAACCTGGTCTGGCCCCGGAAAACACCAGGACTCGAGGGCCGTTCACGCCGCGCACCTGTTCCTTAGCCTCATCTAGGCATTCTGCCAAATGTTATTTGGCCCGGATGATCAGAGCGCGGGGGTGGCCTGCAAGATCGGCACGGGCGGTGGCTATAAAACCAGCATTTTCAATGAGTTCAACCACTTCGTCTAATTGGCCGATGCCAAACTCTAAAATCGCAGCGCCGTTTGGTGCCAGCAGCGCGGGCAGGGCGGTGATAATCGCCCGATAGGCTGCCAGCCCGTCCGCCCCACCATCCAAGGCGCTGGCCGGTTCGTAGTTTTTCACCTCAGGCATCAACCCGATCAGGTCGGCGGCAGGAATGTAGGGTGGATTGCTGAGGATCAGATCAAACTGCCCGCACAGCGCATCGGCCCAACTTCCCGTCAGAAAAGCAGCTCTTTGAGAGAACCCCAGCCGTGCAGCGTTGGTCTGTGCGAGTGCCGCCGCCGCCGGCGACAAATCCACACCGGTTCCAAACGCTTCGGGAAACTCATGCAGGGCAGCCAGCAGCAAACAGCCGGTCCCGGTGCCGAGATCGAGAATGCGGCGTATTTTGCGCGGGTCAGGGAATGTGGCCATCGCGGCTTCGATCAATGTTTCGGAATCGGGGCGGGGGATCAGCGTGGCGGTGGAGGTGGCAAATGTTAGCCCCCAGAATTCACGCTGCCCCAGAATATAAGCCAGCGGCTCGCGGGCCTCACGCCGTGCCAGCAAGGGCGCGAATATTGCCTCATCGATGTCATCGCATGCCAGCAGCCCAGCGGCATCGGTTTGCAAGGCGGCAGCCAGAAGAATTCTGGCTTCGCGTCGCGGTTCTTCAATTCCCGCCGCCGCCAGCCGTGCTGCCACCAGCGTCACGGCTTCAGCGGTTTTCATGTATCAGCGGCCAACCGTGCGGCCTGGTCTTCGGCAATCAGCGCGTCGATGATGTCATCCATTTCACCCAGCATCACCCGGTCGATTTTATGCAGTGTCAGGTTAATCCGATGGTCAGTGACGCGCCCTTGCGGAAAATTATAGGTGCGGATGCGCTCGGAGCGATCCCCGGTGCCAACCTGCGATTTACGGTCAGCGGCGCGGGTGGCGTGCAGGCTGGAGCGTTGCTGTTCATACATGCGGGCCCGCAGAATTTTCATCGCCTTCGCGCGGTTTTTATGCTGGCTGCGCTCTTCCTGCATCGCCACTACGATGCCGGTGGGAATATGCGTGATGCGCACAGCCGATTCGGTCTTGTTCACGTGCTGGCCGCCAGCCCCTGAGGCGCGATAAACGTCGATACGCAGATCGCCTTCATTGACCTCCACATCCACCTCCTCGGCCTGCGGCAACACCGCCACGGTGACGGTGGAGGTGTGAATTCGCCCTTGTGTTTCGGTGGCGGGTACCCGCTGCACACGATGCACGCCGGATTCAAATTTCAACTTGGCGAACACCGATTTGCCGGTAATTTCGGCGATGCCTTCTTTCAGGCCACCAAGTTCGCTCTCGCCATATTCCATCACTTCAAATTTCCAGCCGTGCAAGCCGGAATATTTTTGGTAGGCTTGGAATAATTCCGCCGCGAACAGCCCGGCCTCATCACCACCTGCCGCCGGGCGGATTTCCAGAATCGCTGAACGGTCATCGGCCTCGTCTTTCGGCAGCAACGCCAGACGCAAGGCCATCTCCAGGTCAGGGAGCTGCTGCTTGAGGGTTTCCAGCTCGGTTTCAGCCAGCGATTTCATGTCCGGCTCGCTCAGCATTTGCTCAGCCTCCGCCATGGCTTTTTCAACCTCGCGGATTTCTGAGATGCGCGCTTCAATGGGTTCGATTTCCGAGAGTTCCTTGGATGCCTTCACAAAGGCCTCGCCATTCAAACTGCCTGACAGCATGAAGCGCAATTCCTCCGCCCGGCTGAGGATGCGGTCGAGTTTATGTTCAAAGTTCATCGGCTTATTTGATGCCGCTCAGGAGTTCGGCGAGCGTGACATCGCGCTGCGCTCCATCTTCAAGATTTTTCAACGCCAGCCCTTCGGGGTTCGCCAGCACCGCCCATTTGGCAGCCCGGCGGTTGGCGTATTTCAAACCGTTTTTGAAACCCGCCTGAAATGAAATTTCAGCCTTCACGCCATGCGCCCGCAAATACGCTGCCACCTCAACGGCTTTTTCCTCGCCCATCACAATCACCGGCGGCGGGGCATTTGGCGGCGATTCCAGCAGCATGGCCAAACGTTCAATCCCTGCGGCCCAACCCACGCCCGGCACTGGATGGCCGCCCATCTGTTCTACCAACCCATCATAGCGCCCACCGGCCAAAACCGTGCCTTGGGCACCCAAGGCGGTAGTGACGAATTCAAAGGCGGTGTGGTTGTAATAATCCAGCCCGCGCACGATGCGGGGATTTTCGGTGTAGGGCACGCCGAAGCCAGTGAGGGCGCTTTTTAATCCCGCATAAAATTGCGCGGCTTTTTCCGATAAATGATCGTAAATCACCGGCGCATCGGCAACCAGCGCCTGATCCCCGGCATCTTTGGAATCCAGAATCCGTAATGGATTTTTCTCCAGCCGGGTTTTGCTGTCCGCCGACAAGCTATCTACATGGTTGGTGAAATACGCCACCAACGCCGCGCGGTAATTGTCGCGCGATTCTGCATCGCCGAGCGTATTGATGTTCAGCACAACATCTTTTACCACACCTAGTTCGTTCAGAATCTGCCAGCCCGCGGCAATCACTTCCGCATCGGCCAGTGGCACGCTGGGACCTAAAAGCTCCACACCAATTTGGTGAAACTGCCGGTAGCGGCCTTTCTGCGGGCGCTCATAGCGAAACATCGGGCCGTTATAAAATACCTTCTGCGGCAAGGTTTGCGTTAGCCCCGCCGTGATCAACGCCCGGCAAACGCCCGCTGTACCCTCGGGCCGCAGTGTGACGGAATCGCCACCACGGTCCTCAAAGGTATACATCTCCTTGGTGACCACGTCCGAGGTCTCACCCAAAGTCCGCGAGAAAACCTTGGTATCTTCAAAAATCGGCGTCTGCCATTCGGTAAATCCGTACAGCGCGGTGATCCGCCGGGCCGTGTCCACCACATAAGCGTGGCGCGCCGCGTCATCGCCAATTAAATCGCGGGTGCCGCGAACCGGTTGCAGAGGAGGGGCCATGGTTTAAATATACTTCTTGATTGCTGACGAGAAAAACAAAGTCATGGATGCCGGCCTGCGCCGGCATGACGGTGGAGGCCAGTCAGGAAACTTCGCTACTCGGCGGCTTGTTTTTCCAGCGTCTTTTCAGCTTCCAGCGCTGCTGCCTTTTTCTCGACCAGCTCGATGATATGCTCCACCATATCGCCGCCATCAATCGTATGGTCGGTCTTGCCCGCGGCATAGATCATATGCTTGCCGCCGCCGCCGCCGGTCAGGCCAAGGTCGGTCATCAGTGCCTCGCCGGGGCCGTTCACCACGCAGCCGATGATGGACAGCGTAATGGGGGTCTTGATATGGGCAAGCCGGGCTTCAAGGGTTTCCACCGTCTTGATCACGTTGAAGCCTTGGCGTGCACAGGACGGGCAGGAAATAATCCGCACGCCGCGATGGCGGATGCCGAGCGATTTCAGAATATCCCAGCCCACCAGCACTTCTTCCTCAGGCTCGGCCGACAGCGAAACTCGCATCGTATCGCCAATGCCGGCCCATAGCAGCGAGCCGAGGCCGATGGAGGATTTCACCGTTCCGGTCCGTTTGCTGCCGGCTTCGGTGATGCCGATATGCAGCGGGTGGTCGCACACATCCGCCAGTTGTTGATACGCCGCCACGGCCATGAAAACGTCCGATGCTTTCACCGAGACCTTGAATTCATGGAAATCATGGTCCTGTAAAATCTTGGCGTGCTCCAGCGCACTTTCCACCAGGGCTTCCGGGTTAGGCTCGCCGTATTTTTCCAGCAGATGTTTCTCAAGGCTGCCGGCATTCACGCCAATCCGCATCGAGCAATTATGGTCCCGCGCCGCCTTGATGACATCGCGCACCCGCTGCGCGCTGCCGATATTGCCCGGGTTGATCCGCAAACAAGCTGCACCGGCATCAGCCGCTTCGATCGCGCGTTTATAATGAAAATGAATATCCGCGACGATCGGCACGTTCACCTGGCGTACGATATGCTTCAGCGCCGCCGTGCTTTCCTCATCCGGGCAACTTACCCGCACGATATCCACTCCCGCCGCCTCGGCCCGCAGAATTTGCGCCACCGTGGCATCCACATCGGAGGTCAGCGTGTTGGTCATGGTTTGCACGGAAATCGGGGCGTCGCCCCCCACCTTCACATTACCCACGCTGATCTGGCGGGATTTGCGGCGGGTGATCTGCTGGTATTCACGGTAGTTCATTGCCGGTCCTTAAATGCCTGCCGCTCAATTGGTCTTTGGCGGTGCGGTTGTCGAGGTCCCTGCTGCAATCGCAGGGGTTAATTCATAATTATGCAAGGGTACGCCGGAAGCACCCAGGGGGGCGCTGGCTTTGCCATTATGACTGATGGTGGTGGCCCCGGCATTGCCGACGGTCATGATCAGTCCGGGCAAATCAGGCACCGGCCAGCTATCTCCGGCATGCAGCAGCTTGCTGAATATGATGGTGCCCTTGGCATCCTGCACTTCCACCCAATCATCGGCACTGGCCTGAATCGTCAGGTTCGCTGCCGGCGGTGCAGCGGCGGGTGGCGCTGACGGCGTTGCGCCCGGGCTGGTTGCTGTGGTGCCAGGTGCGGCGGCAGGCGCAGAGTTAGCTGCGTTGGGAGTAGCGGCAGCAGGTGCAATGGCGCCCGCCGCTGCAACCGCTGGCGGCTTGGGCGGCACTGCCAGCGGCGCCAGCTCGGCTGGCACACTCGGCACGGCAGCAGCCAGCTTGGCCTGTTCGGAGGTGTGGCGATACCACAACCCGTACCCAGCCAGCACTACCAACACGCTCAGCAGTACAATCGCACCCGTGGGCACAGCGCGGTCCGGGATCGGCGCCAGGAAGCTCAAATGCGCCTTGGCTGAAAAATTTGAACCTTCGGCCCGGAAACGGCGCAAAATCTCATCGCCATCCAGCCCCAGCGCCTGCGCGTAGGTCCGCACAAACCCAGTTTGATACGCAACACCCGGCAGCGCCGATAAATCACCGCGCTCAATGGCTTCCAGGTAAGGCAGGCGGATCCGCAAGGTAGCGGCCAGATCGGGCAGTTGCCAGCCCAAACGCTCACGCACCTGACGCAACTCCATTCCAATACGGGCGGTTCCGGCAATCGGGCTCTCAGCCTCGCTCTGCATCACAAAGGTCTCGAGATGTTGATCCATAAAAAAATCCTGCGGTCGACGCTATAAAGCACCGGCTTGCTAAACCGGCAAATGATGCTCGCGCGCCCAGCTTGTCAAAGGCTCCCGGATGCTGCCGCCAGCCGCTCCGGCCCGCCGCAATTCCCGTAAAACCGGCCGGAAATTATTCAAATCCACCGCCGCCAGCATGGCTTTCACCGGTAATATGGCGTTGCCGGACATTGATAAAGTGGTCACCCCGATGGCGGTAAACGCCAACGCATCCAAGGGCCGGCCCGCGGCCTCGCCGCATACGGAGAGCGGCACCCCGGCTTCGCTGCAGGCCGCTGCCAGCCGTTCCAGCAACTCCAGAACCGGTGCGCTCAGCGTATCGTAGCGGTCCGCTAGCTCGGGCGTGCCGCGGTCGGCGGCGAACAGGAACTGCATCAGGTCGTTGGTCCCGACCGAGACAAAATCCGCCTCCGCCAGCAGCCCCGGCAGTTGGAACAGCAGCGACGGCACCTCGATCATCGAGCCGCATTCCAGATGCTCCGGTGCCGGGCGGACCCTTGCCACTTCGGCGTCCAGCAAATCCCGCGCGGCGCGGAATTCTTCCACGGTCGCTACCATCGGGAACATGATCGAGAGTGGCCGCCCTTGCGCCCCCAGCAACAAGGCTCGCAATTGCCGCCGCAATATGGCGGGGCGGTCCAGCCCCACCCGCAGTGAGCGCCAGCCCATCGCCGGGTTCTCCTCACCGGCATTAGTTTCGCCCGGCAGCAATTTGTCAGCACCCAAGTCGAGGGTGCGGAACTGCACACGCCGTCCCTTGGCGCGATCCAGCACCCTCGCATATTCCGCCGCCTGGGCGGCCACGTCTGGCAAGCCACCGGCGGCTAATGCTGCAATTTCAGTGCGGTACAGGCCGATGCCATCAGCGCCGGTACGCTCTAACTGATCAAGCTCAAGCGCCAGACCGACATTCAGCATCAGGCTGACCGCTGTGCCATCCAGCGTAACCGCCGGCATATCGCGGTATTTCACCAGCTCCGCCGCCCGCACACTGCGGGCCTCCAGGGCGCGGTCATAAACCTGGATCACCTCCGGCTCGGGCCGCAAAATTAGTGTGGCACCCTCGGCGTCCAGCAGCGCCTCGTCACCTTGATGGGCAGCCTCCACAGCGCCCCGGTCCACCTGCAAGGCGGGTAGCCCCAGGGCGCGGGCCAAAATGGCCGCGTGGCCGGAGGGCGAGGCCTCCTCGATGGCGATGCCCGCGATGCCGCGTGCGTGCCAATCCAGTAAATCCGCCGGGCCTAAGCGGCGTACGAGTAGCAGCATGCCATCAGCGCGTTCGGGCTTGGCCGCCGCGCCGCCGAGCGCCACCATCAACCGGCCGATCATGTCCTCGATGTCGGCCAGACGCTCGCGCAAATAAGGGTCGGCGATTTTGCGCATGCGCTCCCGCAAATCCCGCGAGATTTTATCGACGGCGGTCTCAGCCGTCAGCCCATCGTTGATGGCTTCGCGCACGCGGGTCAGCCATCCGGCGGATTGCGCCACCATCCGGTAGGCTTCCAGCACGTCGCGCGGGGCGCTGCCGCCCGGCAGCGAGGCGGAGATCAGGCCATCGAGATTTTTATTAGCTTTATCGACAGCCTTATCGAGCCGTTCCAGCTCGGCGTCAGGGTCGTCGGTTAGCAACTGCTTGATCGGCGGAGCGGCGCCGTAGGGCAAAATTGGCCCGCGTGCGATGCCGGGGCTGAGCACATGCCCGGCGTAGCGCCGCGGCAGGGCGTCTCCCAGACCTTCTTCAGGTAAGTCAGTGGCTCCAGCACTGGAGAGAATTTCCGCCAGCAGCATGGCAACGGTGGCGACCGATTCCACCTCCACCGGCGCAAACAATCGCGGCTGGCGGTTTTGCAGGGCGATAACGCCCAATATCCGGCCTGCCCGTTTCACCGGCATCGCCAGCATTGAGGCAAACGGTTCCTCGCCAATCTCGGACCTGTAAGCAAAGCGCGGATGATTTTGGGCGTCCGGCAGGTTCAGCGCATCGCCGGATGACGCCACCATGCCGATGATCCCCTCGCCAATGCGCAGGCGGGTGCGTCCCACGGCGTTGACGTTCAGCCCATAGGTGGCGGCCAGCTCCAAAAACTCACCGGCCCGCGCTACATAAATGGCTACCGCGTCAGCCGGTAACTCCTGTGCCACCAGCAGCGCGATATCGGGCAAACTAGCCGCGCCCGAGGCCAGTGCCGCCCGTAGCCGCGCAAATAATTTGCGGGCATCACGGATCCGCCGCCGCCGTTTGGGCTTTGGCTTATTGTCTGGCTTGGTCTCTAGGTCAGGCGACGGCGATTTCAGCATAGCCCCGAGTTTGTTCTCGTGCTGCCAATGCCGCAACCGCTTGCGCCTTTAATTCTTGCAAAATTTCCGCAACTGTTTGTATCGAGGTGACCATCCCGACTGATTGCCCCGCCATCACCGAGCCATTTTCCACATCGCCATCAATCACGGCACGCCTGAGCGCACCCGCCCAAAAATGCTCAATGGCAAGCTGCGCCTGGGTTTTATCCAATTCACCGTCCTGAAATTTCTTCAGCGTCTCGGCCTGATGCGTCAGGAACCGCTTGGTGCCCTCATTCACAAGGCCGCGCACCGGGATCACCGGAAAGCGCTCATCCAATTGGATGGAAGGAATGGCATCGCGGGCGTTGGCGCGAATAAACGCGTTTTTGAAATTGGCGTGCGCGATGCTCTCCACCGAAGCTGCAAACCGCGTTCCTAGTTGCGCACCAGATGCACCCATTTCCAGATACCCAAGAATCGCTTCACCACGCCCCAACCCACCGGCCACAAACACCGGAATTTCGCGAATATGCGGCAAAATTTCCTGCGCCAGCACGGTCAGAGACACCGGCCCGATGTGCCCACCGGCTTCCGAGCCCTCGATCACCAGCGCATCGACGCCGGATTTCACAAACCTCTTGGCTAATGCCAGGGCGGGCGCAAACGCAATCAGCTTGGCGCCGCCGTCCTTGACCGCCCGAACCGCGGGGCCGGGGGGAATACCGCCCGCCAATACCACATGGCCAACCTTGGCCCGCAAACAAACCTGCACCAAATCGTCAAGCTGCGGGTGCATGGTGATTAAATTCACCCCGAACGGCTTATTGGTCAGCGCCTGAGTGGCGGCAATTTCAGCTTCCAACAGTGAAGGTGGCATCGAGCCACAGGCGATCACCCCGAAGCCGCCCGCGTTCGAAATCGCGGCGACCAGATGGCGCTCAGAGACCCAGCTCATCGCCCCGCCCATGATCGCCATTTCGGTGCCGAGGAACTCAGTGCCACGCGCCTGCAACGCCGCAAATTTCGCCGCGGGGGTGATGGTCATATCAAGCATCCAATCCGTAGGCCGTATGCAGGGCGCGTACCGCAAGCTCGGTGTATTCGGCGGCGATCAGCACGCTGACTTTGATCTCACTGGTCGAAATCACCAGGATATTAATGCCCTTCTCCGCCAGGGTTTTGAACATGGTACCCGCCACACCGGCATGGCTGCGCATCCCCACGCCGACCACCGAGAGCTTGGCAACGTCTTTGTCAGTGCTGATTTCGGCATAGCCGATGCGGTTTTTCACGCCGTCCAGGCTGGCCAGCGCCTGTGCCAGGTCGGTCTTGCCCACGGTGAAGGTCATGTCGGTCGTGCCGTCCGCCGAGACGTTCTGCACGATCATGTCGACATTGATACCGGCTTCCGCGAGCGGCACAAAAATCGCTGCGGCAACGCCGGGTTTATCAGGCACCCGGCGGACCGTGACCTTGGCTTCATCCCGTGAATACGCAATACCGGCGACAATTTCTTGTTCCACAATCTCATCCTCATCAACAACTAGGGTTCCCGGCGCGTCCACAAAGCTGGAAAGCACCTGAACCCGTACTTTTTCCTTCATCGCCAGCTCAACCGAGCGGGTCTGCAATACCTTGGCACCGACCGAGGCGAGTTCGAGCATCTCCTCGTAGGTGATTTTATCCAGCTTGCGTGCTTTTGCGACGATCCGCGGGTCGGTGGTGTAAACGCCGTCCACATCGGTATAGATATCACATCTGTCGGCTTTCAGCGCCGCCGCCAGCGCCACCGCTGAAGTGTCGGACCCGCCCCGGCCAAGCGTGGTGATGCGGTTATCCGGGCCAATGCCCTGGAAACCAGCCACCACCGCAATTTGTCCGGCCTGCATGCGGGTGATCAGTTCCTCGCCCTCAATGTCGTTGATCCGGGCCTTGCCGTGCTGGCCGTCGGTGTCCACCGCAATCTGCCAGCCCATCCATGAACGCGCTTCCAGGCCGAGATTTTGCAAAGCAATTGCCAGCAATCCGGCAGTGACCTGCTCGCCGGTCGCAACCACGGTGTCATATTCGCGGGCATCGAACATCGGCGAGAGCCCCTGGCACCAGGCCACCAGCTGGTTGGTGGTACCCGCCATGGCGGAAACCACCACCGCAACCTCGTTCCCGGCGGCTACTTCACGCTGCACGCGGGTTGCGACGCTGCGAATACGGTCCAGGTCGGCGACCGAGGTGCCGCCGAATTTCATTACTATACGCGCCATTTGGTATTTATTGCTCCAAGACTGCCCGAACCTTGTGCAATCCGGGCCGGAGCGTCACATAACGGTCGAGAAGGGGTTCCGCAATGATGGCCATCGAAAGTTCAGCCAAAGCCGACGAAATCGCCCGGTTTGACGCTCTGGCGGCGAATTGGTGGGAGCCAACCGGCCCGATGCGGCCCTTGCACATGATGAACCCGGTGCGAGCCGGCTGGGTGCTGGAGCGGGTATTCAAACAATTCAGTGCCGGGGTGCGCGTGCTGGATATTGGCTGCGGGGCGGGTTTGCTCTCGGAAGCCCTCGCCAAAGCGGGATGCGATGTGCTGGGCCTGGATGCCGCCCCGCATGCCATCGAGGCCGCCCGCGCCCACGCCATCGGCCGGGACTATAGCCTGGAGTACCGCACCGGCACGGCGGAGGAACTATTGGCAGAGGGCCATAAATTCCCGGTGATCACCGCTTTGGAGGTTATCGAGCATGTCACGGACCCGGCGGCTTTCCTGGCTACGTTGGCCGGGTTGCTGGAACCGGGCGGTCTGTTGTTTATCTCAACGCTGAACCGCTCAAAACGCGCCTATCTGGTGGCGAAATTCGGTGCGGAATATCTGCTGCGGATGTTGCCGGTGGGCACCCATGACTGGCACCAGTTCATCACTCCGGTTGAACTTGGCGCATTATGCCGGGGCGCTGGTTTGCGGCTGGCGGATGTTGCGGGCCTGAGCTTCGATGCCCGGCATTTAAACTTTCGTATCAGCCGCGATACAGGAATTAACTATATCGCGGCTGCGCAAGCGCCGTTTTAGTGGGCGTAGGCAATTCCGGCGCGCACCTGCTCAATGGCTTCATTGACCAGGCGAATCGCCTCATCGCGATGACCGCCCTTGTTGGTCGCTGCAGCCACCAGTTCGGAACGGGCGTGGTACAGGTCGTTCAGCGCGTTATCCATGTGGCCCTGATAGGCCATGGCAGTGCCGGTGGTCAGCCCGCCGATGACCATGAAACCGGTGGCGAAAGCAAATTTACGCAGGTTTGAACGTGAAAACAGCCGCATGGTGATACTCCTTGGTTGTTAGGTTCGCAGTGTTGGGCGTTGTATTCTTGTTTGGTAACGCAGACATGCCAGAATCATGGCATATCCATTGCCTAATGTAACAAAGCAGAATTTTCAATTGCCTCGACAAATAGCAGGCACAACGCCATGCTGCCGCCAGGTAACGGCGGAAGGTTTCAGCAATGCCCTTGGATTTTGTGAATATATTGCGACATTGGCGGCATCATCTGCATGCTCATCCGGAGCTTTCGCTGCACGAATCGACCACGGCGGCGTTTGTCTGCCGGGAACTTGAAAAGCTTGGAATCCCGTTTGCTGCCCATATCGGCGGTCATGGTGTCGTCGCGACGATTTCGCGCCCCGGCTCCAATCGCTCGGTTGGCCTGCGAGCCGACATGGATGCGTTGCCGATCATGGAGGCTACCAACGTGCCTTATGCTTCAAAAACCCCGGGCGTGATGCATGCCTGCGGGCATGATGGCCACACCGCTTCATTATTGGGGGCCGCGAAGCTGCTGGTGGAGGATGCTGACTGGAGCGGCACCGTGCAGCTGGTGTTTCAGCCCGCCGAAGAAGGCTTTGGCGGTGCCGAGGCCATGCTGAAGGATGGCCTTCTGCATAAATTCCCGATGGAGCGGATTTTTGGCTACCATAATTGGCCGGGCCTCGAGACCGGCACGGTGATGATCCACGACGGCCCGATGATGGCGGCGGCCACTAATTTTACCGTGACACTCCATGGCAACGCCACCCACGCCGCCATGCCGCATCTGGGGGCTGACCCTGTGCAGGGGGCGGCGCATCTGATTATCGCGTTGAATGCGGTGGTGGCTCGTAACATCGACCCGTTGGAAACGGCGGTGATTTCCACCTGCAAGCTGCAAGCCGGCAACGCCAATAACCAAATTCCCGAAACGGCGAGCATCGGCGGCACCTTCCGGGCGTTGAAGCTGCCGGTAATGGCGCAGATCGAGGCGCGCATCCGCGAGGTGGCGGCGCATACCGCCGCCGCCTTTGGGCTGACCGCGACGGTTGAGATTTTCGGCATCCTGCCCCCCACAGTGAACCACAAGCCGCAGGCCGACTTTGCCGCCGCCGTGGCGGCTGGGCAGGGGCTTATGGTGCGGCGGGACATGGCACCCACCATGGGTGCTGAGGATTTCGGCCGGTTTCTGTTGGAAATTCCAGGCGCCTATGCCTGGATCGGCAACGGCAATTCCGCCGGGCTGCACAACCCGCATTTTGACTATAACGACGAAATTCTACCGATCGCCGCGCATTATTTGGCAGCCACTGCCAAAGCGGCCCTGAGGTGAGCATCGAATGGGACGAGCCTGCCATCGTCCTGGAGGTCCACCCCTATGGCGAGGGCGATGCGCTGGCGCTGCTGTTGACAGTTGGGCGCGGCACTTGGAAGGCGCTTGTGCGTGGCGGCAATGCGCGTGGCAAAACCGCGCTCTGGCAGCCTGGTAATCTGGTTGCCGCGCGCTGGGGTGCACGGCTGCCTGAGCAGCTGGGGCATTTTACCGGCGAGATGGTGCACCCCGCCGCCGCTCTGGCGATGGATGACCGCCTCAACCTCGCCATTTTGAACGCGGCCTGCGCCCTGGCTGCGGGTTCACTGCCGGAACGCGAGCCGGCTCCTGGTATTTTTGCGGGGCTGGCCCGGCTGCTGGCCGGCATTAACATTGCCCATATCGCGCTGCCGGCCCTGGTGGCGTGGGAGCTTGATCTGCTGCGCGAGTTAGGCTTCGGGCTGGATTTTTCAGCCCGCGCCGTGGTGGGTGACAACGACCAGCTAGCCTATGTCTCGCCCAAATCCGGCCGCGCCCTTTCGCTTTCCGCCGCCGGTGACTGGGCGCCGCGCCTGTTGAAGCTGCCGGCCTTTCTGCTGGACGGTGCTACCGCCACGGAGGCTGATTGTCTGGACGGGCTGAAACTGACCGGTCATTTTTTGGCACGCGACGTGTTCGGCAGCCGTCACAAGCCCCTTCCACCGGCGCGGGAGCGGCTTTATGACCTCTTGCTTGAACGCTTAGGGGACTAATTTATGCCTATCGACATGAGCACCGGCCATATTGAAGACGCCCCGCTGGCCTCAGCGCTTTCTGAACGCTACCTCGCTTATGCGCTCTCCACCATCATGTCCCGCTCGCTGCCGGATGCGCGTGATGGCCTGAAGCCGGTGCATCGCCGCCTGATTTACGCGATGCATCAGTTGAAACTGGACCCGCGCTCAGGCTTTAAAAAATGCGCCCGCGTGGTGGGTGATGTGATGGGTAAGTTTCACCCGCACGGCGATTCTTCAATTTACGAGGCGCTGGTGCGGCTGGCACAGGAATTTTCCTCGCGCTTTCCGCTGATTGAAGGTCAGGGCAATTTTGGTAACATTGACGGCGATAACGCCGCCGCAATGCGCTATACGGAATCACGTTTGACTGAGGTGGCGGAATTTCTGCTGCGCGGCATCGACGAAAACGCTGTTGATTTTCGTGCCACTTACGATGGTGAGGAGAGCGAGCCGGTGGTGCTGCCCGGCGCTTTCCCCAACCTGCTGGCCAATGGCGCGAGCGGCATCGCGGTTGGTATGGCAACCTCGATCCCGCCGCATAATGCTGGTGAAGTGTGCGCCGCCGCCATTCATCTCATTCAAAATCCCAAGGCCAGCACGGCGGATTTATTAAAATTTGTCTGCGGCCCCGATTTTCCGACCGGCGGTGAGCTGGTGGAGGATCATGCCACGTTACTTGCCGCCTACGAGACGGGGCGCGGCAGTTTGCGGACGCGCGCCCGCTGGGTGCGCGAGGAGCAAAAGCATGGCACCTGGGTCATCGTGGTGACGGAAATTCCGTATCAGGTGCAAAAATCTCGCCTGATTGAACAGGTGGCGTTACTGCTTCAGGATAAAAAGCTCCCCTTGCTGGCCGATATCCGCGATGAGTCCGATGAGAAAATCCGCCTTGTGCTGGAGCCGCGCTCGCGCAGCGTGGACCCGGAGATGCTGATGGCGTCGTTGTTCAAATCCACCACGCTGGAATCGCGCTTCTCACTGAACATGAATGTGCTTGATGGCGCGCGGATACCACGCGTGATGGGCCTGCGTGAATTGTTGAAAGCCTGGATTGATCATCGCCACGAGGTGCTGATCCGCCGCTCGAACCACCGGCTCGATGCCATCGCCAAACGGCTGGAAATTCTTGAAGGTTATCTGGCGGTGTTTCTTAATCTTGATGAGGTCATCAGGATTATCCGCACCGAGGACGAACCGAAGGCCAAGTTGATCAAGGCTTTTAAACTTACCGAGGTGCAGGCTGAGGCGATCTTGAATATGCGACTGCGCTCGCTGCGCAAGCTGGAGGAGATTGAAATCCGCCAGGAGCATAAAAAACTCACTACCGAGCAGAAAGGCCTGCAAGCGCTCCTGAAGGATGAAGGTAAGCGCTGGGAGAAAATCATCGCCGAAATCGGCGAGGTGCAGACGAAGTTTGGCGCCGGTCCGCTCGGCATGCGGCGCACGCAAATCAGCGCTGCCGCCCCGATGCTGGAGATTGTCGCCGAAGCGTTCGTGGAGCGCGAACCAGTGACAGTGGTGCTCAGCCAAAAAGGCTGGATACGTGCCTTTAAGGGTCATCTGGCCGCCGATGCTGAACAGAAATTTAAAGAGGGCGACCGGCTGCACATTATGCGCCGCTGCGAGTCCACCGACCGCCTAGCTTTGCTGGCCACCAACGGCCGTGTTTATACCTTGAAAGTTTCCGATTTACCGCGCGGCCGCGGTGACGGTCAGGCGATTCGGCTGCTGATCGATTTGGCCAATGAAGATGGCGTGGTGGATTTGTTCCTGCCTGACCCCGCGCAGAAATATCTGATCGCCGCGTCTGCCGGGCGCGGGTTTTTGTTGCCGGGATCAGAACTGAATTCAGAGCGCAAGGCGGGCAAGCAAATTTTGAACCTCAAACCAGGTGAAGAACTCTCACATTGTGTGCCGGCCAATGGCGATCAGGTGGCGGTGATCGGCCAGAACCGTAAATTGTTGATTTTTCCGTTGAATGAACTGCCGGAGATGAGCAAGGGCGCTGGTGTAGCGCTGCAAAAGTACAAAGACGGCGGCATGGCCGATGTGAAAGTGTTTGCTCTGGCGGCGGGCCTGACCTGGAAACTTGGCGCCAACACACGAACCGAAACCAAGCTCACCGAATGGCGTGGCGCCCGTGCCCAGGCCGGCCGTCTGCCACCGAATGGCTTTCCCAAGTCGGGCAAGTTCGGCGACTAGCATGGCCGCCGCCGAGGCTCTCACGCCGCACCATCCCTCAACGGCGGCGCGGGCACTTTACTCTGTGCTCGCCATCGCGTTTGCGATCAGGCTAGCGGTGGCCTTGTGGTTTCCCAATGTCATCGCTTTTGATGAGGTCTATCAATATCTCGAACCGGCGCACCGTCTGGTGTTCGGCCAAGGCTTTGTGCCGTGGGAATTTCAGGTCGGGTTGCGCTCCTGGTTAATCCCACTGTTGCTGGCAGGGCCGATGGCATTGGCGCATTGGCTGTTTGCCGACCCATTGGCCGGGTTGATTTTGATCCGTTGCCTGCTGTGTCTGGCCTCGCTCTCGATCGTATGGTGTGCGGCCAGGTGGGGTGAGCGGTTTTACGGTATTCCCGGCTTGTGGATTGCGGGGCTGCTGGCCGCGGCATGGCCGGATCTATGGTTGATGGCGCCGCATTCACTGGAGGAAGTTCTGGCGGCCGATGTTCTGGTTCCGGCCTTTTATATCATTGAAACAACAGCTCCCCGGCAAGCCTTGAACCGTGTTGGCTTGGCCGGGTTTCTGCTTGGTTTGGCCTGCGTTTTTCGAATGCAGCTGGCCCCCGCCATTGCGTTGGCGGGGGTTGTTTTATGCGGCCGTCAACCGGCCCGCTGGGGTGTTGCCCTGGCCTCCGCCGCGTTGCCCGTGCTCCTGGCCGGGATACTTGATTGGTATAGCTGGGGCCAGCCGTTTCGGAGCTTTTGGCTGAATATTTATATCAACACCAATCTCGGCGTGACCTTCGGCGGCAATCCGTTTGGCTATTACCTGCATATGATGACGTTGATGTGGCTTTGGACTTTATTTTTTATGGCCATCCTCATTTGGCGTGGCGCCAAAATGTTGCCTCTCAGCGGCTTTGCGGCGCTGATTATTTTGCTCTCACATAGTTTTGTCGTGCATAAGGAATATCGGTTTATATTTCCCGCTATCGCCTTGCTTGTGCCGATAGCGGGTGTGGGTTTGGCCGGCTGGCTGACAGGCTTGCGGCAGGCACAAATGGCGCGGCTGCCACGCCTAGCTTTGATGGCGTTGCTGCTTGCCGGGCCGTTTTGCAGCCCCTGGCTTTATTATATGTTAACGGCCCATACGGTATCGTTTAGCATCTTTGAAAAAATCAAGCACCAATTCTCGGGTCTCGTGGCGCTCAACCAGCCGGATTATTATTTCCTGCCCCTCGATATGTTATTTATTCACAATACCTTGGTCATGCCTCTAACCCTTGAGGGTATGGCGCGTCTGCGGCCCGGCGCCATTGTCAGCCCGGCGGATGGTTTCGCGCCGCCGGATCATTATCATTTGGATATTTGTGAGCATCAGGCTGCAAATCCGTTCACTCAGGACCGGCAGGCCGATATCTGTGTCTGGCTTAATGATCAAACAGTCTCGAAGCCGCCCCCGGTGCCATTGATTAACTTTTATGTCCCCGATGTGGCGAAGCCCTTTATCGTCCGTGACCGGTTGACCAATTAGAGTCGCGTAAACTTGCAACGTAACGCATAACGCACCGTATGCCGGGCCTTCCTAAAAATCTCCCAATCAACTGGAATGTTGGCGCGGTCTCGCTGGCTGAGGGCGTGCGGGCTGGCTTGGCGGTGGCTGCCACGGTGCTGGCGGGTGATATCCTGGGTCTGCCACATTTTGGCCTGGCGGCATTGGGTGCCTTGCTCACCTGCTTTGCTGACCCCGGCGGCCCGGTACGCCAACGCGTTCCCGCGGTGCTGGCCTTCGCCGTTCTGGCGGGTATTTCTTACGGGTTTTTTGGCCTGCTGCGTGGCACCGGCATCTGGGTGGCCGTCCCCGTGGCGGCTCTCGCCATTTTTTGCACCAGCTACGCCCGTATCTATGGCCAGGGCGGGCTGCAGGTCGGCAATTTACTCAGTGTCGTCATCGTGCTGGCGCTCGACACGCCGGCAGCCTCCATGCTCACCGCGGTTGGGCAGGGTCTAAACCTGTTTGCCGGGGCCATCTGGGCGGCCAGCCTGACATTGGTGATCTGGCAAATCCACCCTTACCAACCCGCGCGTGACGCGTTGGCCGAGGTAGCATTGAAGCTCAGCCAGTTCAGTAAGGACCTCACCGCGCTGGCGCAGCCCGGATACAGCACCGAGGCTTTTGAGGCGCACGCCGCCCTGCATCGCCGTAGCGTGCGTGAAGCCATCGAGACCGCCCGCGGCGTGGCGCTGGGTACGTTCCGCCGCCGCGGGCTGGTCAGCCAGCGGGCGGCGCAGGTTACGGTCCGGCTGCAAACGCTCGAGCAGATATTTGGTGGGCTGATCGCTTTGTCTGACGTGTTTGAGCAGGATGAAACCTCCCGCGAGCATACAGCCCGGCCGCTGCGGCTGGTCGCCGGCTGGCTGGCGGCATTGGGGCCGGATATCCGGTCAGGTGCCGGGCTGGATGCGCCGAAAAAGCAGGCCAGCCTGGCCCGGCTGCGTGAGTCGGTTGAAAAATTGCCCCCCGAGTCCGCCGCGGCCCATGTTCTCACCGCGATCGCCGAAAATTTTGCAGTGATGATGACCGTTTCCAGCCCCGCCGGCCAGGCGATGTCGGGTGTTGCCGTGCTGCCGCTGCGTGTGCGAATCCTCACGCCGATCCGCTCTAACTTCAACTTTGCCGCGGCACCGATGCGCCACGCGCTACGGACCGCCTGCGTTGTCACGCCCGCCCTGGCGGTGACGATGATCTGGCATGAGCCGTTCTCGCATTGGGCGACGATCACCATGATTTTATGCCTGCAGCCGTATTTTTCCGCCACCTGGGTACGGGCGGCGGAGCGTATCGGCGGCACCGCGCTGGGCGGTGCGTTGGCGGCAGTGATTGGCCTGCTGGCGCAATCCCAGCTCAGCCTGGCGCTCATTATGCTGCCGCTGACGATCTTTGCCTTTGCGATTCGCGGCGTCAGCTTCGCGGCCTTCCAGGCGGCCTTGACCCCGATGGTGGTGCTGCTGATCGAACAGATCGCGCCTGGCACCAATGAATTGACGGTCGCGCTGTCGCGGATCGGCTACACGCTGCTGGGCGGCACGCTGGCGGTGCTGGGCAATTTGCTGCTGTGGCCCAGTTTCGAGCATTTCCGGGTCGAGGCCAGCATTACCCAGGCCTTGAACGCCCATGCTGCCTATGTGCGGGCGGTGTTCACGGCGCTGCTGGATGGCGGCGTCAGCGTTGATTCCGCCCGCCGTGGCGCCGGCATGGCCAGCAACAACCTCGAAGCCTCGCTGGCCCGCGCCTTGCTGGAGCCGCACCGGGGCCGCGATGCCACCCTTGAGCGTGGTGCGATTGTGGATGCAGCGCTGCGCAGAATGGCCGGGCGGCTGTCCGTGCTGGTGGTGGACCGGCCTGAAATCCCCAAGGCATCGCAGGATTTATGGCGGCAATGGCGGGAGTTTCTGATCCAAAGCCTGACCTCAAAGCCAACGGCCCGGCCCCGGCTGCCGCCCGGCCCCGGCAGTGACGCGCTGGTGCGTTTGGCCCGGCAGGTCGAGTTGATCACGGATCCTTGACGTTTTCGTAAAAGATAACATTAGGAAGTTTTTGAGTTTGCGCCCATGTATCATCTATAACCAAGGGGCCAGCATGTTTAATAATCTGATTTTCTCGACTGCCGCGATGGCGTTTCAAGGCACTCTGCTCGCGATCGAATCCCAGCAGGTGATTTCCATGCGGCTGACAAAATTCGCCATGGGCGGCGCCGACGTGCAAGAGGAGGCCGAGCTGATGGTGGCCGAGAAGCTGCATTCGCTGATGGAAGCCGGCCATATGATGATGACCGCAGTGCTGGGCGGTAAATCTGACCTCGGGGCCGACAAGGTGATGCAGCATTACCGCACCAAAGTCAGCGCCAACGTAGTACGGTTGAGCGCTTAGAGTCGGGGCCTCATACCGCGCCCGCCAGGCATTTTCAGCTTAAGGCCGGTAGTGCGCCCTGAAAGACATAGATCGTCATATCTTCAACCGTGAAACTGGAAACCGGTTTGCCGAATTGGTTGAAAAGCATTTGGCCATCGAGGATTTTTGGCTCATTCGAGACGATCACGAAAAACTGCCGGGCAGCGGGCTGGCCCTTGTACCAGTCCGATTTGCTGAACCATTCGTATGGTGAGACACCGCCGGAGAGGTTTGGCACGATGGCACGTACGTGCAGTTTTTCGTCGCTCGCTGCAGCCAATACCGATGCTTGGGAATATAGCGCGTAGCCATACTCGAGATGATGTTGCTCAAGGGCACTGGCCAAGACATTGATTGATGGGGCAAACGCCGAAGGATGCGGATGGCGAGCCAGGAATGTGAGGTCAGATACCATCGCGCCGATGGCAATAATTCCTGAATAATACACAATTTTTTTATTTTGCCCAAAATAGCGCGCGGCTAAAATCGCCACAGCTACCCATGCGGGCAGAAAAAACCGTATGCCTTGAACGTCCAGCAAGATATTGCTCACGCATGTTGAACCGATATCGGCGAGCGCAACCAGACACAGGCTGATGTCAATAAACGATCGGCTGACCGGTGTTGAATTTGATTGTCGCAGACCAAAAATTTGATATCTTATGATTTGATACATTGGCAGTGCAGCGAGCCACAATAGCGGCAACCGCATGATAGCCATCATGGTGTCGGCATTATTCAGCCCCAGCGGCTCGCAGCCCAAGATGTAGAGCAGACAGGTTTTCATAAGCGCGATGTTAGAAGGCAGCCTGTGCAGCGGAGAGAGAACGATAGACAGAGAGGTAGGCCTGAAGCCGCCGGTCCAGCCATTGAGTTGAATGAGTAACAGTGCCAGCCCGGTGCTGGCGACGAGAACGAGGATGAATTTATCCCGGCGCGGCACTTTGCTCTGTGGCATCAATAGCAGTGCTGTCATAATCGGCAGAATACCAATATAGATAAACATCGGGTCGGAGGCCGAGGCATCGATGGCGATGCAGGCTAAAATCGCCATAAATACCGGCAGCCGGTGTGCGGCTTTAAT
>JARLIK010000026.1 GCA_031291755.1 Acidocella sp.
AAAGCCGGAACTTTAGACTCCAACACAGCACAGACGCCGGGGATGAGCCGGGCGGCGGCGATTAACGCCGCAAGGGTCGGGGCGCAGAAAATTTGGGCCGGGACCGTGAATATTGACCCTAATGCGAAAACCGGCGCGCATCATCATGGCGCGCTGGAAAGTGTGATTTTTGTGATCCGTGGCAAGGCGCGGATGCGCTGGGGCGAGCGGCTGCAATATGTGGCTGAGGCAGAAGCCGGGGATTTTATTTTTGTGCCGCCATTTGTGCCGCATCAGGAGATAAACGCCTCGCCGGATGAGCGGTTGGAATGTGTGCTGGTGCGCTCGGATAATGAAGCGGTGGTGGTGAATCTCGATATCGAGCCGATTGAAAAACCGGAGGCGGTGGAATGGATTGATCCAATTCATCGGGGGCATCGGCATGACTGACGAACCGACTTTTTTTGGTAAAATTAAAGACAAGTTGATTGGGAAAAAGCAGGAATGGGCAGCGCAGGGGCGGGGGCTGACGGGTGAAGCAGCGCCGCATGAGCAGCGGTTGCCGCCGGGGCAGCATTTGGTGAAGGACTGGCCGGTGCTGGATTTGGGGATTCAGCCGCTGATTCCGACGACGAGTTATTCGCTGACACTCGATGGCGCGGTTGAACACCCGATGACCCTCTCATGGGCGGATTTGATGGGGCTGCCGCAGTCTGAGAGTGTTTCGGACATGCATTGTGTCACCACCTGGTCGCGCTATGACAATAAATGGCGCGGGGTTTCGGCTGAGGCGCTGCTGACTTTGGTGCAGCCGCGTGCCGATTGCAGGCATATTATTTTTCACTCGTATGATGATTATACCACCAATGTTCGGTTGGAGCAGTTTGCGCAATCTGATTGTTTGCTGGTGCATACGTGGAATGACAAACCGATTTCGCGTGAGCATGGCGGCCCGCTGCGGGTGATGATCCCGAAATTCTATTTGTGGAAATCGGCCAAATGGGTGAAGCGGTTGGAATTTTTGGTGGCTGATGAGCCAGGGTTCTGGGAGACGCGCGGGTATAATAATAACGCTGACCCGTGGACTGAGGAGCGTTACTCGTAAGCTCGCTGATTTGTGACATCGGCTCACGAGTAGTTTTATTGACCCATAGTATGTTTTAAAATGATTGTTCCGCCGTAGAAATACGCCACAAGGCCTCAGCATCGGAGAAAGTTATGAAACATCCGTCTCGTCGCATTGTATTGAAACACTCTGGCATGGTGGCCGTCGTGGCAAGCTTTGGTACTTCTTTGCCGGTTCTGCCGGCACGGGCCGATGAGTTGGTTTCAAAAGATTCGGTTAGTTACCAGACCACCCCGAACAACGGGTCGCAGTGCAGCCAATGCAAATCCTTCATCGCCGGGGCCACGGCTGGGGCGGATGGTACTTGCAAGGTGGTCGCCGGTCCGATCAGTCCGACAGGTTATTGCTTAGCGTTTTCACCAGTCTGAAATGATACAGCCCGTTGGCGTTTTCGCTATGTGCTGATCAAAATCGCCAAATGGCTTACCACCTCTTCAAACATTTCGGTGCTTAATCGTTTCGTGCTCGTGTTGTAGCGTGATACATGGTAGCTGTTTGTGAGTATCAGGCCGTCGCGTAGTGTGTGGATGGCGCCATGGGCAAATTTGAAGGCGCTGGCTTTGATGTTGAGAGCGCGCAGACTCATGTTATGGGCGACGGTGCCCAGCGTTAAAATGGCCTTTAAATTTTTCATAGCGGCGATTTCCGCGCTCAGAAATGGGTTGCAGGTTTTATCTTCCAGCGGTGTCGGCAGGTTTTGCGGCGGCACACAGCGTACCGCATTGGTAATCCGGCAGTTTTGCAAACGCAATCCATCATCAGCGCGCTCGGCATAACTGCCTGTGGCGAAGCCGTATTTCAGCAAGCTTGTGTAGAGCAACTGCCCGGCATAATCGCCGGTGAAAGGCCGGCCTGTGCGGTTGGCGCCCTTCACCCCTGGTGCCAGCCCGACGATGAGCAGCGCGGCGGAAAGATCGCCAAAACTTGGCACGGGTGCATTATGCCATGAGGGCTCCTTGGCGCGATTGCTGAGCCTGTAGTCAACCAGACGGGGGCATAGCGGGCAGTCACGCTCAGGGGTGGCGGGTTTCATTCTTCGTCATAGTCCCGCTCTGCGCTGCGCGGCCGGCCTTCGGTGGCTTTGCGGGTAAAGCCGGGGGCGATATCGGCAAGTTCGATGTAATGGTCTGCTTGTCTACGAAGTTCATCGGCGATCATCGGCGGGTTGGTTTTGATTGAGGAGATCACTGAAACCCGCACGCCGCGCCGCTGTACGGCCTCCACCAGGCGGCGAAAATCGGAATCGCCCGAGAATAGCACGGCATGATCAAGCCGTGGTGCCAGTTCCAGCATATCAATCGCAAGTTCGATATCCATATTGCCTTTGATACGGCGGCGGCCTTGCGCATCGGTAAATTCCTTTGCAGGCTTGGTTACTAATGTGTATCCATTATAGGCTAACCAATCTGTTAGCGGTTTAAGGGGGGAATATTCTTCGGTTTCCAGCAAGGCTGAGTAATAATAGGCGCGGACCAGGGTCGTTTTGGAAGCGAAAAAATCCAGCAACCTGCGGTAATCAATGTCAAAGCCCAAACTTCTGGTTGCGGCATAGAGGTTGGCGCCATCAATAAACAGTGCAGTTCTTTCTTGTTGAACGAATTGCATATATGGGATTCCTCACCGAAATTGTTTATCAAAAATTTATTTTGGGAACTTAAAATTTATCTACAGCGTTAACACTTAATAAGAAGTTTTGGCGGGAAGTGAAAGACTTTTATATATGATGCCTTATTCTTCATGATCCTGATTGCGATTGGCGCCAACTTGCCGGGGCCAGGCGGCTTGACGGCCTTGCAAACATGCGAGCGAGCGGTTGAAGCTCTGAAAAAAATTCCGGGCCTGACGTTTAAGTCGCTCTCATCTTGGTACAGGACGGCTGCCATTCCGGCCTCTGAGCAACCTGATTATTGCAACGGAGTGGTGCGGCTGGAGGGGGAGGTGGCGCCGGCTGATCTGCTGGCGGCGTTGCAGGATATTGAAAACACCTATGGCCGGACCCGTAGCGTGAAGAATGCGGCCCGGACCCTGGATATCGACATCATCGATCTGAACGGCGCTATCAGGGCCATCCCGAACCCCATTTTGCCACACCCGCGGGCGCATCTGCGGGCGTTTGTGTTGCGGCCGATCCTGGATGTGGCGCCCAGCTGGATTCACCCGGCGTTCCGGCGTTCGGTGACCTCTTTGCTGGTGGATTTACCGGCGCAGCCGATACAACCCTGGTCTGATGGCTGAAACCTTGCATTCCCGTCCGGCGCATTGTATCTGAAAATTTGGACTGTATTTGTTGGGAGTAGCCTCGGATGGCCCGCGTCACCGTTGAAGATTGCGTATTGAAAGTGCCGAACCGGTTTGAACTGGTGCTGCTGGGGGCCCAGCGTGCCCGTAATATCAGCCGGGGCGAGGTTCTGACGATCGACCGGGACAACGACAAGAACCCGGTGGTGGCGCTGCGCGAAATCGCCGAAGAAACCCTGAACCTGGGCGATCTGGAGCAGGATCTAGTGAAATCCCTCTCGCGCGTGCCGGAACCCGAGCCGGTGGATGAGGAAGTTCTGGACTTGATCCCGACCGACCAGAACATCTTTGGGTTGCAGGATGTTTCTGCCGAGGAAGAAGCGGCAGCTCTGGCGGCTGAATCTGAAGAAATGACGCCGGAGGATATTCAGGCGGCCATTGAAGCTGAACTCGGCGGCAAGACCCGACGTTAAGCAAGGAGGGCGCATGAAACCAGAGATACTGGTTCGCGCCCCTGAGGGGTTACCGGCGGGTGGGGTGCCCACACCGCTGACCCATCCGGAACTGGCACCGCTGCTTTCCCGGATTGCGGCTTACGACAGCAAAGCTGACCCAGATGCGGTCAGTGCTGCCTATGGCATCGCGTTTGACGCTCACGCCGCGCAGAAGCGTGATAATGGCGAACCCTATATCACCCACCCGCTGGCGGTTGCGACCATTCTGGCCGGCTACCGGTTGGACTCATCATCCATCATCACGGCGCTGCTGCATGATGTGATCGAGGATACTTCGGTTACGCTGGCTTCGGTGCAAAAGCGCTTTGGCTCTGAAGTGGCCGGGCTGGTGGATGGGGTGACCAAGCTCACCCGGCTTGAATTGCAGTCTGACCGGACCAAGCAGGCGGAGAATTTCCGTAAACTTGTTTTGGCGATGAGCAAGGACATCAGGGTACTTATCGTCAAGCTGGCCGACCGGCTGCATAATATGCGCACCATCGGTAATGTGGCCAAGCCTGAGCGCCGTCAGCGCATTGCCCGTGAGACAATGGAGATTTACGCGCCGCTGGCTGAGCGCATCGGCATGGAATCGGTGAAGACCGAATTGCAGACGAGGTCGTTTGCGGAACTGGATGCCGAGGCGTTTGATACAATCCAGGCGCGGTTGAATTTTTTACGCGGCCAGGGCGCTGACGTTATCGAGGAAGTCAGCCAGGAGATTTTACGGGTCTGCAAGGAAGCTGATATTGAGGTGATCGAGGTTTCGGGGCGGGAGAAATCGCCTTACTCGATCTGGGAGAAAATGCAGCGCCGCAATGTGGCGTTTGAACAGCTCTCTGACATCATGGCGTTCAGGATTATCGTGCCGACGCGTGAAGCCTGCTACATGGTGCTAGGCGCCATTCATGCGGCGTTTCCGGTCATTGCCGGGCGGTTCAAGGATTATATCTCCACCCCCAAGGCCAACGGCTATCAATCCCTGCATACCGGCGTGACGCTGCGGCATCCGCGTAACCAGAAGATTGAACTGCAAATTCGTACCCCCGAGATGCAGATGATCGCAGAAAATGGCGTGGCGGCGCATTGGCTTTACAAGCAGTTGGATGCCAGCCAGGCCGACGTGAAGCAGTTCCGCTGGGTGCAGGATTTGCTGGAAATTCTGGAAGACTCAGCAGCGCCCGATGATTTTCTTGAGAATACCAAGCTCGAGCTTTATCAGGACCAGGTTTTTTGCTTCACGCCGAAAGGCCAGTTGATTCAGTTACCGCGCGGTGCGACCTCGGTGGATTTTGCTTACGCTGTGCATAGCCAGATTGGCGATACCTGTGTGGGCGCGCGCATCAATGGCCGTTTGATGCCGTTACGTTATGAATTGCAAAATGGCGATCAGGTGGAAATTCTTACGGCGCGCGGCGGTACGCCATCGCCGGCGTGGGAGCGGTTTGTCATCACCGGCAAGGCGCGGGCACGGATCCGCCGGTTCCTCACCCAGCAGATGCGCGAGCAGCACCGCGATTCCGGCAAGTCAGCGCTCGCTAAGGCATTCCGCCAGGAAGGTGTGGACGGCTCGGAGAAAGTGCTGGAGCCGACGCTGAAGTTACTGAAACAGGCGTCGCTGGATGATTTGTACGTGGCGGTGGCGACGGGGGCGCTGGGACCGAAGGACGTGGTGTATGCTGCCTATCCGGAACTGCGCGAGGCGCGGGCACCGCGCATGTTGCCGGGCTTCATGGGCAATGCACTGACGGCTCGCTCGCCGCGTCACGCCGCGCCTAAGAATAATACCGGCATGGCGCTCACCGGCTTGGTGGCGGGCATGGATGTGCATTACGCCGGTTGCTGCCATCCGCTGCCGGGCGATAAAATCGTCGGTATTGTGGCCACCGGCAAAGGTGTGACGGTGCATACCAAGGATTGCGCCACGCTGGAGACGTTTGCTGCCACGCCGGAGCGCTTTATCGACGTTGACTGGGATATGGATAATCTCAGCCGCCCGGGCGTAAAGCCAGGAGCCGCTGGATTTGTCGGACGGATCAGCGTGATCGCCAGCAACAGCCCCTCGGCGCTGGCGAATTTGACCAATGCGGTCGCCAAGCAGGACGGGGCCATTGCGAATTTGAAAATTGTCCATCGTCAGCAGGATTTCTTTGAAGTGCTGGTGGATGTTGAGGTGCGCGATGTGCGTCATCTCGGTCAGGTGATTGCGGGTTTGCGCGGGGCACCAGGCATTGCGCAGGTGGAGCGCGGCAAATCGTGATGCGTTGTGCATGATCATCGGGCTTGGCTCGGACATTTGCGATATCCGCCGGGTTGAAAAATCCCTGGAACGCTTTGGCACCCGCTTTACCGAGCGGCTGTTTACACCGGAAGAACGCGCCAAAGCTGAACGCCGGCCGATGAACCGCGCTGCAACCTTTGCCAAGCGCTTTGCTGCCAAGGAGGCTTGCGCCAAAGCGCTGGGGACAGGTTTTCGCCGGTCGGTTTTTTTTGCAGATTTGCGGGTGGTTAATTTACCTTCCGGCCAGCCGACGCTGTCGTTGCACAACGGGGCGCTGGCGCGGCTGCAGTTGATTACTCCAGCCAATCATAAGCCTAGCATATTTTTGTCGCTCACTGATGAGTATCCATACGCTTACGCCAACGTGATTATCGAGGCGATAGCTTTATAATTTGAATATCGGGGACTGCATGACTACTGACGATGTATATTATTATGAACCCGCCAAAGGCCACGGCCTGCCGCACGATCCGTTCAACGCCATCATTGGCCCGCGCCCGATCGGCTGGGTTTCCACCAAGGGCAAAGACGGGTCGGTTAATCTGGCCCCGTACAGTTTCTTCAATGCCTTCAATTATATTCCGCCGATTATCGGGTTTTCCAGTAACGGCGCGAAGGACAGCTTGAGGAATGTGCGTGAAACCGGCGAGTTGGTTTGGAATCTCGTCACCCGCCCGGTGGCGGAACAGATGAACCAATCGAGTGCCGCGGTTGCCTATGGCACGAATGAAATCGAGTTGAGCGGTTTGACCACCTTGCCGTCCCGGCATGTGGCGCCGCCGCGCGTGGCAGAAAGCCCGGTGCATTTTGAATGTAAAGTGACGGAGATTGTTCAGCTTAAATCTCACACCGGCGTTTTGGTAAGTACGTGGCTGGTGCTGGCGGAAGTTATTGCGGTTCACATCGCTAAGCACATGCTCAAGGACGGAATTTTTGACACGTTCAATGCCGGGATTGTTCTGCGCGCCGGTGGACTGTCAGCCTACGCCGAAATTAAGCCCGATTCACGCTTCGATATGGTGCGACCTTGAGGTGAAGTAAGGCCAGGGGCCTTTGCCCCCTGACCTTACTTCACACCCCAAAGATCACGCCATTCGAGCATGGACGGCTTGTACGGCGAGGCGTTGCTCGGCGACCTGGGCTTTCATGGATTTCTGCAGTTTCTCGAAGCCGCGCACTTCGATCTGGCGCACGCGTTCGCGCGAGATGTTGTATTGCTGTGAGAGGTCTTCGAGGGTTGTGGGGTTATCTTTCAGGCGGCGTTCGATGAGAATGTGGCGTTCGCGGTCTGAGAGGGTTTTCAGCGCGGTGGCGAGCAGGGCTTTGCGGCCGGTGAGTTCTTCACGGTCGGCCAGCTCGGTTTCCTGGGATTCGCTGTCATCAACCAGCCAGTCCTGCCACTCGCCTTCGCCATCCATTTTGATGGGGGCATTGAGGGAGTTATCGGGCGAGGAGAGGCGGCGGTTCATGTTCACCACGTCCTGTTCTGGCACGTCGAGCAGATGGGCGATTTTGGCCACTTGCTCTGGCTGCATGTCGCCATCTTCGATGGCCTGCATTTGGCCTTTGAGGCGGCGCAGGTTGAAGAACAGTTTTTTCTGCGCAGCGGTGGTGCCCATTTTCACCAGTGACCAGGAGTGCAGAATATATTCCTGGATGGCGGCGCGGATCCACCACATAGCGTAGGTAGAGAGGCGGAAGCCGCGGTCAGGGTCGAAGCGTTTCACCGCCTGCATCATACCGACGTTGCCTTCAGAGATCAGCTCGCCGACCGGCAATCCGTAGCCGCGGTAGCCCATGGCGATTTTGGCGACTAGCCGCAGATGGGCGTTCACCAGTGTATGGGCGGCTTTATTGTCGCCGTGATCGCGCCAGGCACGGGCTAGGCGTTCCTCGTCCTCGTGCGAGAGCATCGGGAACTTACGGATTTGCTGCATGTACCGGGTCAGACTGACGTCGGGTGCCATTGCGGACATTGTGGAGGCCATAGGGTGGAATCTCCTTGTTGCTTCCAAACCGCTCACCGGATTGCCCGGCGTTCGCGATATGGAAAGATTTAGTATCTGAACCCTACCGGATAAATTTTGCGCAGCATCATCACGAACGAGGGAGACCCCTTAAAAGGCAGTAACCCAAAAGTAATAATAACGCCGCATTAGTCCGATAGTTTGTCGTCGAACGAATGATACTCAGGGGCGGCCTCTGACGTCAATGAAAAAAGGACTATTACAGTCCTGTTTCAATCACTTCCACGAGATGTTGGAAGTCAGCCGGAGGCGGGGTTTCGAACCGCAGGGTCTGGCGCGTGATGGGATGTAAAAAACCTAGGGTTTCTGCGTGTAATGCCTGGCGCGGGAAGTCCAGCGCGAAGCTGCGGGCAGGCTCACTTAGCCCTTTTGCAGCGGCCGGCCGGCGCTTCAGATAGACCGGATCCCCCACCAGCGGATGGCCGATATGCGCTAAATGCACCCGTATTTGATGGGTGCGTCCGGTGGCTAATTGGCATGAAATTAGCGCGGCGGCGGCTCCAAACGGCTTTAAAAGGGCATAATTTGTTAGTGCTGCCTTGCCGTTGCGCGTCACCACGGCCATGCGTTTGCGTTCGCGCGGGTCGCGCCCGATATCGCCTTCGATGACGCCGGAGGCCGGATTGAGTAGGCCCCAGCAGACGGCTTTATAGAGACGTTCAATGTCGCGGGCGGCGAAAGCGGCGGAGAGGGCGGTGTGAACAGGTTCGGTTTTGGCGACCACCATCACGCCCGAGGTATCTTTATCAAGCCGGTGGACAATGCCGGGGCGGCGTTCACCGCCAATACCGGTGAGGCTGTCACCGCAATGGGCGATGAGAGCGTTCACTAGGGTGCCGTCAGGGTTGCCGGGGGCGGGGTGGACCACCAGGCCGGCGGGTTTATCCAGCACCAGCAGGTATTTGTCCTCGTACAGGATGGGGAAGGGGATGCTCTCGCCGATGGGAATGGCCGGCGTGGCGGTCGGGACGTTCAGGGCGTAGGTGGCCCCGGCCTGGACCGATTCGGAGACATCGGTGGTCACAACCCCGTTGCGGGTGACGGCCCCTTCCAAAATAAGCCCCTTGACGCGTGAGCGTGAGATGGTGCCGATGCTACGGCCGAGGAACATGTCGAGCCGCTGCCCGGAATCAGCCGGTTCGGCCCGCACGGTGATGGGAACAGGCGATGAGTGGTCAGGCACGGAAACACGATGATATGCGCGGCTTGAAGGCGCTGGTGGGCATTCTTGGGGTGTTGATCGTGCTGGGCACGGCGCTGGTGATCGGCGTGGTCATTAAACGCATTTATGCCAAACCGGCGGTAACGTCGATGACGGCGCCGGTAAGTGCGGTGATTCCGGGCGAATCACCGCCGGTTTTGCCGGTGGGCACGCTGGCGGCTGGCGAGCATGTGGCCGGGATCGCTGGGGCAGGGGGCATGCTGGCGATATGGGTGAGTGGTGCGGCTGGCGATAGGGTGCTGTTGCTGAACCCGCAGACGGGGGCGCTGAATACAGTGCTGGCGCCGGTAAAGTGAAGAAGGCCGCGCTGCCTGAAAAGATTTGCGAGGCCTGCGGACGGCTCTTTGCCTGGCGCCGTAAATGGGCAAAAAATTGGGTTGAGGTGAAATATTGCTCGGATGCCTGCCGCACCGGCAAACGTAATGCCGCCCGGAAACTAATCAGCCAAGGTGGCTTGAATTAAATTTCAGTCTGCCCTAGACGGCGTGAGCCTCGTCCCGTTCGTCTAGAGGCCCAGGACACTGCCCTTTCACGGCGGCGACAGGGGTTCGAATCCCCTACGGGACGCCATCACTTACAACCCATTGATATCGCTAGATATTTTCGGTGTCGTCCGCGATTGTGACACACGGGACGTCGTAAGTGAGCTTGTGTTCATACGCCGAAATCCGACGCGAAAGATACTATTTCAGGTCAGGCTGCCCGCTTGGGCGCAGCGGCAGGAAACTTTCGCGCGTTGCTTGGTTCAACCAGGTGCAGAAGCGTCTATTGTGCTTCGCGTTATAGCCGATGGTGGGTAATGTTATAGCCAAGGCGGCAAAGTGCAGAGCAGAATCCTTGAGGGTTTAGGCTCCCACTCATTTATAATATTGCTGCCGTAGTAACAATCAGGCCTGCAATTTAGCGTCACAGGGATTTTGATCACGGCCAATAGGATGACAAACATAACCAGGAATGGAAATATTAGGCCCATGCACTGTCCGCAAGCGAGTCTGACGGATTAGATCTTTTTCATTTTGAAGCCAAAATAGATTTCAGCGGTAACGTTTCATCGTCCAGGCGCTCCACCAGAACCGTTGCCCGGGTTGCGATGAGATGCTTTGCAATCATAAAATCTCCAGCACGATTAATCGCATCCGCCGCAATGACGACGTCATTTTTCAGATAAAATTTGATGAACGACATACTATCATAAGTACCGCGCAATACGGATGTCTCGTAACCTTCCGGCAGTCCAGCCATTTGCAGTTTCAACCCATATTGGTCCGACCAGAACCAGGGAGGAGCGGCGGCGGAAGTCGGCTTACCGCAAATTGAGGCTGCCGCGAATCTCGCTTGTTCCAGTGCGTTCGGCACCGACTCCAGCCGTACTGGCCGGTGTAAAAATCCGTGCCGGGCGTGGGCCGCGCAGTCACCGATGGCGTAAATATCAGGGTCGGATGTCTGCGCCTCTGCGTTAACGACAATGCCATTATCAACCAGCAAACCGGCCTCACTGGCCAGTTCAACATTCGGCACAAGCCCGATACCGATCAGCACCAGATCAGCCGGAATGGGTGCTCCATCGCCAACCAGCACCTTGCCCACGGCCTCGCCACTGCCATCGGCTTGAAAGCCCGTCACGGTCACCGAGGTGCGAATTTGCACACCGTGGGCACAGTGGATACCGGTATAAAAATCCGACATGTCGGGCGACGTTACCCGTGCCAGCAGACGCGGCGCAGTTTCCAGGACCGTTACTCGAAGTCCAAGTTTGATCGCCACTGCCGCGACTTCAAGGCCAATATAACCGCCGCCGGTGATAACCAAATTCTGCCCCGGATGCATGGCAGCGCGCAGCATTTGCGCATCGGCGATGCTGCGCAGATAATATATGTTGCGTAATTCAGCTCCTGGCACCTGCAGTTTTCGGGGCCGTCCGCCAGTGGCCAAAATCAATTTGTCGTAACTCTCAGCTTTGCTTGATCCGATCTGAATAGTACGCGCCGTCCGGTCGATACCCGTTACCCGCTGCCCGGCATGAAAATTTATACCAGCATTCGCGTAGGTATGCGGCGCGCGCGTCAGTAACGCGGCTTCATCCGCCTCTCCAGCCAGAAACGCTTTTGAAAGCGGCGGCCGCGTGTAGGGAGCATGAGGCTCGTCGCCATACAAGCTGATCGCACCGCCAAATCCGGCCTCCCGTAACCGAGATGCCGCTTCGCCACCTGCTTGCCCGCCACCGACGATGACGACGTGACCATCAGCCATCATGGTATCAGATGGCGATGGTTTCGGTGCGGGTGGTTTTCAAGGCACCTGATACGTCAGGGTATTTAGCCAAAGCAGCTCGCACGAATGTATCATTGACCAGATCGCTCTGCACGAAGTCGGGGTTAAGCTTTGCCAAAAACCCAGCGTCACCGGCAACTTTCGTCGTCTTCAACCATTCCACGATTAACTTCATCGCCGAGGGATACGGGTAAGGCTGGAAGTCAATCCGGTGATCATGCCAATCTACATGGCGAATGGCACCATCCTGTAAGTAAGGCTGATATCCTGCATATTGCGTCATCGCCTTCTGCACAACTTTTGCCGGCATCGGCAAAAATCCTTGCCCATCGCGTGATATCAGTTGCGCCACCTCATCCTTGTTGGCCTCTGCATATTGCCCGCCACGTACTAACGCATTGACAACTTTCTGTGTCCAAACAGGGTTTTTATCAGCCATCGCCTCTGGCACACAGGCCACGCAGCACGGATGATTCTCCCACATATCGCCGGTAAAACGCAGCACTCGCGCCCCGATGGTGGCCTCACCCATGGCATTGAATGGCTCGGCAACCACATAGGCGTCGATCTTCTGCGCTGCCAGCGCCGGCAGCATATCCGGCGGACCGAGAATTTCCAGTGCACACTGGCGCGGGCCTGGGGTCGAGCCATCGATAATCGGCTCGATGCCAGCCTTGGTCAGAGCTTTTTGCAACAGGATATTATGAATGGAATACCAGAACGGCACGGCCACGCGCTTGCCACCGAAATCACCGAAACTATGGATGTTGGAATGCGGACCAACAGTAATGGCCGAACCATTCACATGCGCCCAGGCCACAAGCTTGACCGGTACGTGATTATTATAGCGCATCCATACCGGTAACGGGATCAGCAAATGCACCAAATTGAACTTGCCCGCCGAGAAGGCTTCCACCATCGGCGCCCAGGCCCGCATCAAGGTGGGCTTTTCCGCCTTCAGCCCTTCATCGGTAAAAAAACCTTTGGCATAGGCCGTTAGTAACGCAGTGGCATCGGTGATCGGCAAATAGCCGATCCGCACGGTTTCATCATCAGGCGTATCGGCGCGGGCGGCTGCAGGTTGTGCCGCAAGCCAAGCTGCCAACCCGCCGCCAGCCAAATAATCCAGCGTCCGGCGGCGTGGAATGGAATGGGAAAGTGCCGGCTCGCGTGACCAGCCTTCGGCGAAATTCATACAATTCATACACATGTTTTACTCTCCTATTTTCCAGCCGAACCGGCGAATGACCAGGTCACACAGCGCATCAAGCGTGAAGCCAATCAAACCGATTGTCAGAACAATCGCGGCCAGCCGGGCATAATCCAGCGAGTCTCGCGCATCGTTGATTTCATAGCCAAGCCCGGATGAGACCCCGAGATATTCCGCCGGCACCAACACAATCCAGGCAACGCCAAGGGCCAATCGAATCCCGGTCAGCACGTCCTGAGCGATGGCAGGCACGATGACGGCGGTGATTCTCTGCACCGGGCTGGCACGTAGGTTGCGGGCTACCTTTAACCAGGAGGGGTCGATTTTCGCCACGCCATTGGCAGTGGCAAAAATCACCGGCCACACCGCTGCCATGATAATCAGAAAAATAATCGCACCATTCCAGCCCGGAAACACCAGCACCGCAATCGGCATCCATGAAAGCGGGCTGATCATGCGCAGGAATTGAAATGGGATCAGCGTTGCCTGCTTGAGCACCGGAATGCGTCCGATCGCAATGCCCGTGGGAACACCGATCACGATGGCCATCAGCAGCCCCGACATCACGCGTCCTAAACTCACTGCCGACGCTGCAAACAAATCGCCGGACGCACCAAGTTGAAAAAACTTCGCCAAAGCCGGTCCGGGCGCAAAGCCGGCAAAGGCCGCCGTTGCGGGATCGGTACGCAGCAGCACACCACCCACCCACCATAGCAACATCAGCGCTGCCAACCCCGCTGCAATTGGCAGGCTATTATTGAAACGCCAGGCGGCGGCACGCTGTTGCGGCGCCGCCATGCCGCTATTCGCCGCGCCGCTCAATGCGCGAACGCCATGGCCGGCTGACCGGCAGGTTCAGCTTGCAACGGCACTGTCCCGGCGGTGCCTGTTGACTGCTCATAAATCCCGGTTAACCGGGCGATTTCATCACGGGCAGCCTCATCATCGCTGCCACGTGCGGCGTCACTGATATCGGTCTCGGCGACAATGCGGCCAGGGCTACCAGCGAGAAATATAGCGCGATCCGCCATGCGGGCAATTTCAGTAATATCGTGGCTCACCAGCACCACGGTAATGCCCAACCGCGCGCCGATTTCGCGAATGTCTTTTTGCAATCCAAGCCTCGTAAACATGTCAAGTGCTGCAAAAGGTTCGTCGAGCAGAAGTACGTCTGGCTCCATCACCAGAGCGCGCGCCAATGCTACCCGCTGCGCCTGGCCACCGGAGATGGCCGTGGCCTTACTGCCGGCATTGTCCTGCAACCCGACCAGCGCCAACGCCGCTGCCACCCGCCGCGTAATTTCCTCCCGTGGCAGCTTGGCAAACTGCAACCCCAGCGCCACGTTCCGCGCCACCGTCAACCACGGATACAATGATGGCGACTGAAACATCATCACCGCCCGCGATGATGGGCCTTCCACCTTGATGCCATCAATGACCACCTGACCAGCGACCGGCTTTGCCAACCCCGCCACCAAATGCAGCAGCGAGGATTTACCGGAACCTGACCGTCCCACCAGCGCCGTCACTGCCCCAGGCGCGATGGTGAAGGACACATCGTCCAACACCCGCGCACCGCGCGCATGATAGGCAAAGCCTACCCGGTCGATGAGAATGGTGGCGGCGGTCATGGTTAGTAGCGCCGGTAGGGGAGGAACTTGCCGGTCATGGTGATTTTCACGCGGTCTCCCTTGGGGTCGGGCAGACGCTCCATCGCCATGTCGAAATCAATGGCACTCATGATTCCGTCACCGAACTCCTCATGAATCATTTCCTTCCAGGTGGTGCCGTACACTGCGATCAGCTCATAAAACCGGTAGATCAACGGGTCTGTTGGCACCGCAGTGGGCAGCGATCCGCGATAGGGAATGTCAACCAGCAGCGTGGTTTCATCGGCACTCAGCCCGAGCAAAGCTGCGGTCTTTTCCGCCGCCTCTACCGGCATCGACATCTGGCCGAGGCAAGCCGCACAGGTCCACACTGGTGAATAGCCGATCGCGCTGGCAATCTGCGCCCAACTCAAACCCTTGCCGCGCTTGAGTTTAAGAATTTTCTTGCCCAGGGCATCCTTGTCTTGATTCATTGAACCCGTTCCTTGTTCTATGTCAGTTGAAAAATTTATGATCAGCTGCCTGCCGGCAGGCTGGCAGTTAGCCCATCCAGCGCCGCGGTCATCACGATCTGGCACCCCAGGCGCGATGTTGGGGTGAGGTCAAACAGCGAATCCAAGAGCTCTGCCTCATCGCTGACCGGCGGTGTCAGCCGGTCTGCCCAGGCTGGATCGACAATGATGTGACAGGTCGCGCACGCCATCGAACCATTGCATTCGCCCAGCACCGGCAACCCGGCTGAGCGCGTTGCTTGCATCACGCTCTCGCCATCCTTGACACTAAGCTGATGGCGCGTACCGGTACGGTCAATGACGATTAACTCCGGCATGCTCAGGCCTCCGCCAAGGCAGCAATCTCGGATTTCAAATGCCGGATTGATGGCGTAATAATCGCCACGAACCAGGCTTCTCGCAATCGGCGATGCACGGGTGAACCTTCCAGATAACCGCAAGCCCCCCAATGCAGCATAGCTGATTGCATCGCCGTCAGGCAGAATTGCGAAACATCAAGCCGGGCCTGCATCACATCGCGCAGATAACGGCGTGAACGTTCCAGGGGCGTTGCTGCCAACTGGCCAATCCGGGCATGCAGTCCGGCAGCGTAATCCTCCGCCGCATGGGCCCGCAAATCCAAATGGTGATTGCAATGACCTTGCGTAACATCAGCTTCACGCATCAGGCTTATCGCCGCGTCAATGATGCCTAACCCCATACCGGTTTGCAGCAGAATAAAGCCGGGCTGTATGCGCGCCATCATGTCGCCCAGCGGGTCAGCCAGCAGTTGGTCGTCACTGATGAAGGCGCGGGCAAACAGCACGGAGAAAGTACCGGTGCCTTCAAGCGCGATGAAATTGGCATTTTGTTTGATTGAGACACCTGGCTGGCCGATTTTGATCATCGCCATTACATGATGTTTGGCGTCATCCGCATCCTCGAAGATCGTACCGAACCAGTGGCCTTCTCCAAGGTTGGAGACCCAGGGCAGAATGCCCGACACCATATAACCGCCCGCCACCCGTTTGCCGCGGAGCCGGAAAGCCTCTGTTCCCATCATGGCTTTTGCCGGATTGGACAGGCCGGTTCCGGCCATCACGGCACCGCTGGCAACCGCCGGCTGCAATTTTTCGCGCAAAGCAAGGTTATCCGATTGTTCAAGATACCAACCGGCGCTGTCCTGGCACCAGACGCAAAATCCGGTGGACATGCATTCAGCGGACACCGAAGCCATCGCATCGACGGCCCCGGCAAGCGAAGGCCGGGGCAGCAGGCTATGCGCCGCTAGATGCAAACCAAACGCCCCCGCCGCCCCCAGGCGCTGCATCGAGGCCGCCGGGTAAACCCCATCCTTATCAACAACCGCCGCCAGCGAGGCTATCGCTGCAGTTTCGTCGGCGATCGCGCCCAAGCCATGGCGCGACGCGACAGCCAGTCCATGATCGCCGTCCATGCTCAACCTGCCTTCACTTCGAGGGCAACCGGATTCGCAAATGTATTGGCCACCGGCGACCATTTGGTGGCGTTCTCAATCAGGCTATCAATTTCCGCCTGACTCGCGTCGGCATCCAGCAGCACCTTCACGCGCACGGCCTCAAACCCAACTGGTTTGGGCGAGGTATCACCCGTGCCCCAGACGGCGGTGATATTGATATCGGCTTCCAGCTCCAGCTCCAGCGAGCGGATGGTGATGTTGCGCACCACGGCGTTGGCATGAATGCCTACTGCCAGGCAGGAACCCAGCGCCGCCAGAGCCGCCTCTGAAGGGTTTGGCGCTGTGTCATCGCCTAGCAAGGCTGGCGGTTCATCAATAACATGTGGCGCCAGATTGCGGACCATGTTCAGATGGCGGAATCGGCCCTCTGCGATGGTCTTGCATTTCAGGGTTTTGATGGCCGCCGGGTTGGCCTTGCCCTTGGCAATAAGCTCATCCAGGCCGGTGCGGTCAATTGGCTGAAGGCAGGAAATGGAGGGAGGGGCTAAATCGCTCATATTGCATCTTTCAGAAAAAAGTCGTTGCATCCGTCTTCATAGACAGAACGGTCTGTCTACATTGAAATTACATAAGCAAGCTGCGTGCCACGCAGCATTTTTCTGGCTGGAAGTTACTGCGCTGTGTATGCGATGAGAGAAACTGGTTGAATTTGTTCTGGCGAGGCCGCATTCATTTTGATTAAAAAATATATGTCCAAGTCTTGCTTGACCTACACAATGACTAAAATATACTCAATTGATTTACAGTGGGATTAATTAATGAGCGAATTAGAGTCGGCGCTGCCCTTAAATCCGCAGGAAGCGGAACAATTTTCGCCACAGGAGCGAATCCTCTCAGTCGCGCGCGAGTTATTCTGCCGCGACGGGATCCGGGCCACGGGTATCGACCGTATCCTGGCCGAGGCCGGTGTCTCAAAAATGACCTTATATAACCGCTTCGGCTCTAAGACCGCGCTGCTGCGCGCGGTCCTTCTGGAAGAGGGGGAAGATTGGCGGACGCGCTTTTTCGGCCAATTGCAAGCGGAGGGCACAACCCCGGTGGCGCATCTGCGGGCCATCGTCCCGGCTTTGGGCCGCTGGTTCACCGGCGGCAAATTTTACGGCTGCGCCTTCATGAAGGCGGTGGCCGAACACCAGAATGACGAGCCGTGGCTGCGCGATCTAGCAGCAGCGCACCATAAGGAGATCCTCAACAAACTGAGCGAGCTGGCCGCACAGGCCGGTTATGCCAAGACCAGACTGCTGGCCCGGCAGTTGTTGCTGCTGATCGACGGCACCATCACCGCCCTGATGGTCAGCGGCGACCCGACGGTGCTCGATATTTCAGCCCAGAATCTGGAAGCCATTCTGGCCACCGCTGAGCGTAGCGATTCATAGCGGCATGCCAGAGATATTAACATGGCCGCTGGTGGCCATGGCGTGAGGAACAACTCAAGTAGAGCGGCCGAGTTGGGCGGAAATAAGGCCTGAGAAGCCCAAAACCGGTGCCTTTCGGATGGTGGCCGCCGGCCCCGCAGTATCCGGAGCAACCCCGGCGCTGCTGTTTCCGCCGGCCACCAGGATTGATTAGTGCCTAGTTATGGCAACGAGCGCAAACCCGGCAGGCTGAATTAGATTTTGTTCGCTTGGGCCTTATAAATTTACCAGCTTTTCCGCGTAGTATGTTTTTTAAAAAATGATACTTGCACGAACGCCTGCGACAAATTCGTTGCGCAAGTTGTGGATGGGGTTATTGGGGTCCAGGATTCCGGCACCAGGGTTTACCACATATTGCATGTCTGGTTGCAGGGTTAGCCATGGCGTCACCTGTGCCTGATATGTCAGCTCAATCAGTTCTTCCGAGCCCCGCGCTGTGATGTCCTCGTCACGGTCCAGATCCGCAGCACGGCCGCTTACCTTGCCGAGCCCAAAATCCATTCCGACCAGATCGTTATCACGGCCGGGGAGGGGGGCTGACAGCATCACGCCGCCGTTAACGCTGCAATCAATGAGGTTCTGGTTTCCCGGCGCTCCCATGATTCTGATAAACAGATTCAAATTTCGTGAGCTATCCGCTGCAGATTGCCAAACGGTCTGATCGATAACACCGTAGATACTGTAATTGCCCTTATGCATCTGCGGATTCCCGTTGCTGTTTGGATTGGCGAGCGACAGTCCGTCAGTGCCAAATCTTTGATCAGGGAAAAACCCGGTATCGTACCAAAAACCGATTTTGTATGTACCGGGCAGACCGGTGGATGGTGGCTGGCTTGTCTGCACCATGTCGCCCACCGCCGGTTCATTTACTGAATATTGAAACTCGGCTATGAAAAGGGCACCTGTGTTCAGATTGAATTTTGCGCCATTACTGTTCAGCGCTTGTGCATCATCACTAAAGGCACCACCTCCGGGATTATCGTCGAACACGCCCGCCAGGATCGTTTCGTTATCAGTTGGCTTGAATTGTAAACGCGCACCGAGAGAGGCAAGCGGATAGGCGGGGCCGCCACCGTATAAATCGTCGGATGGGATCAGTGGCCACCCGGCCATCGTGTTCACAAACAGGCCGGAATATTTACTGACGATAAACTCGTTATCGATGCTTTGCTGGCCAATTTTTACGTCGGCACGGGCATAGTCGAACGATTGGTCGTACCATAATTCCCATAGCCGTGTTGTATCTTCGGCTTCATTGCCGTTCGCGGCCTGAAGATCATCGAGATAGGCAGCGCTCAGGGGCTGCCCATGGATTTGCAGTGCGCTGATGTGAAATGTGCCGCCTTGCAGGCCAAAGGCTTTGCCCGTGTCGACTTCGAGCGTACCGGTGGTAACGCCCTGCATGGTAGCGCCTTGTTTAACGCCACCGGTGAGGTTGGCGAGTAGATTCTCACTATCCGTCAAACTGAGCGTGATGCCTTCGTTTCCTAAAACCGTCCGGAGCCCCCCCATATCGCCCAGCAGACCGGTATTGGCGCTCTGTGCTGTTGCTGGGGACGCAGCCGCCACGAAAATGGCAGCAAGGCTTCCCCCGATCCAGAACGGCCTGGATTCTCCCATTGCGATCTCCTGTTGAATTTCGTTTCGTTAAGCGACTTCAAACAATTCTTGACCGATATATTGGCCAGGGCGAATACCCGGTGGGCAGGCGAAAATCGCGCTGCCGACATGGGTCGTGAATTGGTTTAGGGCGTCGATCTTGGACATCCGGTCGAAGATTTTGATGAATCCGGTACGCGGGTCCTTTTGGTATGCCTGGAAAAACAACCCGGAATCGTATTCCATCGCCTGGCGCCAGGGTGGCCAGCGTTCAGCGACAAAATTCGCACCGTCATTGTAGGAATATGAACGCCGTAAAATCGTCGCACCATCGTTATTGACCGGTGCGGCAAGCCGGACATGCGACGTATCGGGGATCACCGAATTACCGTCGGTATCGGTGGCCTGGAAATCCGGTGCGTCGAATTCAGCTTTGCCACCGAGTGGTGCGCCGGAAGCTTTGTGGCGCCCGAATGTTTGTTCCTGGAAAGCGAGTTTCATCCGGTCCCAATGTTCAAGCGCAATGCGGATGCGCCGCGCCACCATGTAACTGCCCCCGCTCATCCAGGCAGGGCCTTCAGCCCCGGCCCAGACCACAGGCGCGAGGGCCTCTCCTGCCGGATTCATGGTGCCGTCCTTGAAGCCCATCAAATTACGCGGCGTGCCTTGCGTTTTATTGGCGGTTGAAAATCCCGATTGCACCCACCTCAAACTGGCAGTGCCGTAGCTTATCCGGGCTAATTGCCGCACGGCGTGAAACGCCACTTGCGGGTCGTTGGCGCAGGCCTGCACGCATAGAGCGCCGCCGCATTGCCCGGCCACCAGTTCATCGCCGGCAAAACGCGGCAGATCCACCAGGGCGGCTGGACGTTTCGCTGCGATATCATAACGGTCATGACCGTCCAGGCTGAACAGATCCGGGCCAAAGCCAAAGGTAAGGGTCAGCCGAGATGGGTTCAACCCGGCCGCCTCACCGCTATCGAGCGGCGGACTATCGGTCTCCTGCACGCCGGGCTCCGCGGGCAGGCCGGCTGTCAGACGCGCCGCGGCTTTAGTCCAGGCCTGCAGTAATCCCACAACTTCCGCCCGCGTTGCTGTGTTGAGATCGAACGCGGCGAAGTACAGCGCATCTTGCATGGGCGTACTGATGCCCGCCTGATGGATGCCGTAAAATGGCTCGGACGCCGCTATCGCAATGTCCCGCCGCGACGGGGCAACTTGCGCTTGTGCATTGCTCGTTGCACCGATCAGCCCGGTGGCTGCACCGAGCCCGGCGGTGCCAAGAAATCCGCGCCGCGATGCGTGCATCATTGTGCTTCCACTAACGCGTTCACGTCATCCTCAACATAATAGAATCCCTTGCCGTCCGGCATCATTGTGATACCGAACAGATCGCCGCTGCCGGGCGGGGTTTGCGCTTCATCGGCGTCGATCCACATGGCGCCCTCTTGCTTGCCGGTGGTGGGGTCAACTTCGACGACCTGGCCATTCAGCCCATTCACCACCAATAAATGTCCGTCCGGCGCCATGTCCATTGCCAGCGGCCGGTTCAAAAGTCCGTCCTTGGTGACAACGGCTGCATCATTGCTGGAAGCCGTTTGGGTGGCGGCATGTGGTATTGCGATGATGCGATTGTTGATGGCGTCAGAAACATAGAGGGTGCCATCGGAGGCCAAGGTGAGGCCGGTCGGGCCGATTAGAAACACGCTGGCATCCGCCTGCGCACCAAGCCCATCAGCGATCACGGTTTGCGATGTTACGGCGGGCGGTTTGCCGGGGGCGATGTCGAGGCTGATTCGGAGAACGGTGGCGCGGTGCTGTACGGGCTGGCCTGGAGCAGCAATACCAAAGCCGGCATTGCTGACGAATAACGTGGCGGTGCTGCCGTTGTCGATCACCGCCATGTTACCCCAGGGATCATTGATATTCGGGCCGGTGATGGTGCCCGCCACTTTGCCGGAACTATCAAGAATAATCAGGCAGCCAGGGCCGAGCGTTTTGGTGGTGCCGTCGGTGCTGGGGGCGCTGCCAACGATAATCCAACCTGATTTCAACATCGTCATCGCCGTGCTCAGGCCGATGCCGCCGGGACAGCCCGGCAAATTCGGTGGGATTGCGGCGAACAGCGACATTTGCCCGGTTGAGGGCCGGTAGTCGATGATTGTGCTGCCGGTGCCTTGCAGGTTGGCATTATTGTTGAAGTTGTCGGCCAGCACATCGTTTTTCTGTACACTCCCGGCGGTGACCGGGGCGATGATCAGCGCGTATGGATTTTGATCGCCTTTACCCGGCTGGGTTGATGTCAGCAAATGATGTTTTTTAATGGTTTGCAGAAAATTGGACTCCGCCAGGGCAGGAGTTGCCATCAGCACGCAGCAAGTTGCGAGCCCCATCATGCAACGTTTCATGTGCTGTTCTCCGCTGTTAATGCAAATCATTCTCAATTTCATGGCGCGATAGTTCCTGGTTTTCATCTGGTGTCAGCCTTCCAAAGCGGCTGGAAACGCGACAACCTCACCCTGCACGCCGAGCCATGCCGGGCTTCCGATGGGAGGCATGGATTGGCTGAAAGTGCGGGCCGTGACACTGCTTCCTGGAGGCTCGCTGCTCAATGCAAAACGGATGACTGCGTCATGGCCATAAAACGTCACTTCTTCGACACTTGCAGCCACACCGCCAAATGCCGGATCAGCGTAGACCTTGATCTGTTCAGGCCGCACCATGACCTGCACTGTGCCTGTTATATTGCTGTTGGATAAATATAGCTCGCCGAGTGCGCAATTTACCCGCCCCGCCCTGGCGTTACCTGGCAGCAGCACGGCTTCACCGACAAAATTCGCCAGTGCCGCGTTGGTGGGCTGGCGATAGAGAGTCTGCGGCGTGCTCATCTGCGCCAGACGGCCTTGCTGCAAAACGCCGACCTCAGCGCCCATGGAAAGAGCCTCCTCCTGATCGTGCGTCACCAGAATTGCCGTGGCACCAGCGGCATGAATGGCCGCAGCCACAGCTTGCCGTGTCTCCGCGCGTAGGCCAGCATCAAGGGCTGAAAACGGCTCATCGAGCAGCAGTAATTTGGGGTTGGGCGCCAGTGCGCGGGCCAGGGCAACGCGCTGTTGCTCACCACCTGACAATGACTGCGGCCCGCGATCTGCATAAGATGCCGGCAGATCAACCATCGCCAGCAATTCGGCAACACGATGCCGCGTCCGGCGATCCGCCCGCGGCAGCCCGAAGGTGATGTTGTCGGCGACGCAGAGATGCGGGAATAGCGCGCCTTCCTGTGCGACATATCCAATGCCGCGTTGTTCCGGTGGTGTGAATTTGGAACCGGAGGCAAGCAGAATACCGCCAAGTATTATCTCACCAGCATCGGGCGTTTCGAATCCCGCGATCAACCGCAGCAGGGTTGTTTTACCGCTGCCTGAAGCGCCGAGAATCGCGATGAGGCTACCGGACGCTACGGAAAAACTTACATCATTCAGCACACTGGCGCCGTTGAATGTTTTTGCGAGGTTGGAGATTTCAAGTCTGGCCATCATGCTGCCTTAGCCGGTGCATGAATGCTGGCGGCTCCGAAGCGCCCTGCGAGCAGCCAGGATGCCGCCATCGACATGATCGCCATTACTGCCGCGTAGGGTGCGGCGGCGGCGAAGGCGAGGGTTGAGGTGTCTGCCCAGACCTGTGTTGCCAAGGTCTGGGTGCCGATTGGCGCCAGCAGCAGCGTGGCGGTCAACTCAGTCGTTACGGCGATGAACACCAAGGCTGCCGCGGCCCCAAGGCCAGGTGCTGCGAGCGGCAGGCTAATCCGCAGCATCACCGCAAGGCGATTCAAGCCAAGCGAGCGCCCGGCTTCCTCCAGGCCAGGCTGGGCCTGCATCAGCGCCGCACGGACGCTGACGAGCGCCAAAGGTAAAAACAAAATTGAATAAGCTGCCACCAGCAGCACTGTGCTTTGGTATAGCGGCCGCAAGCTATGAACGGTCAGTGAAACCAGGGCCAGCGCCACCACGATGCCGGGAATGCTCTGTGCCAAATAGGCGGCGCGTTCCAGCACGGTGACCATCCACCCATGATACCGGACCGCTAACACACCAAGCGGCAATGCCAGCGCCATGGTCAGCGCGGCACCTGCGCCGCCAAGGTAAACTGAGGCCCAAGCCGCTTGCGCCACGGCGGCGAACGATGCCGCCACAGGTGCGGTTGCCCCGTCTCCCGGCTGCGCCAGCCAGTAAAGGATCATCCCCAGCGGGACGCCGACAGTGAGAACAACCCAGCCAGCAAAGCCTGCCTGCACCGGCCATCGCCAGCCGGCCAGCCGGTATTGCACCGCCCGCCGTCTGGTGCCGCGCGCAATACGGCCATAGCGGGCGCCGCCGCGCACCAATGATTCGGCAATCAGGCAAGCGATGCAAAGCACAAGCAGGATCATCGCCAGCAAAGCGGGTTCTGCGCCGGAGAACCCGGCGCGATAGGCCGAATAGATTGCGGTGGTGAATGTCCGGAAGCGCAGCAGGGCAAAGGCGCCGAATTCCACCAGTACATCAAGCGCAACCAGCAGCATGCCGCCGAGCAAAGCCGGGCGGAGCTGTGGCAGAACCACCCGCAGAAACATCGTCCGGCGATTATTGCCGAGGGCGCGGGCGGTTTCCTCGAGCGCAGGGTCCATCTCCCGCAGGGCCGCCGCGACCGGCAGATAAACCAGGGGATAATATGAAACCGTAACAACTAGCAGCGCACCACTGAAATCCGCGAGGTTCGGGTTCAGCGAAATCCATGCGTAGCTGGTGATGAAGGGCGGGATGGCGAGCGGCACCACCGCTAGCACCGCCCAAATTCGCCGTCCGGGCAGATCAGTCCGTTCGATAAACCATGCTATCGCGGTGCCGATCACGCCGCAGCAAATGGTGGCGCAGGCGATCAGCCGCAATGTGTTGGTCAATAATTCCCCTACCAGCGGCCGCCATAGCAAGGCCAATGCTGTGCTCCAGCCGACATTGGCGGCGTTCCAGGCGGTCACACCAAGTGGCAGCAGCACAAGGCCGGAGGCCACGCAGCATGCCGCCAGCAAGCCGGCAGAAGGACGCCTGCGAAACATTCAGATCAGGCCGGCTTGTTGCAGCAGCAGGCCGGCATCGCGATCATCGCCCAGTTTGGCTGCACTGATTGCTGGGGGCTGCAGCGTATTGAATGGCGCGAGTAATTTATTTGGCGCCACACCGGCGGCGAGGGGATATTCGAAGTCGACGTTACTTTGGCCGAGTGCGACCTGGGCCTCGTGGCTGACCAGGAAAGCGAGGAATTTCTGCGCCGCCAACTGGTTCTTTGAGGATTTCAACACGGCGGCGCCGGAGATGTTAATCAGGCCGCCAATATCGCCATGTTTGAAATGATAGATTTCGGAATGGATCTTCTGCGGGCCAAGATCAGTCTCCAGACGGGCCCAATAATAGTTGTTGACGATCCCAACCGCGACATCGCCGCGCGCCACGGCCGCCACCACGCTTTCGTCATCCTGATAGATTTTGGCATTGGCCTTTAACCCCTGGAGCCAGGCCAGCGCCGCCGGCTTGCCTTTGGTCTCGATTACCGCGCTGACGAGCGGCAGAAAATCCGCATCCGAGGGCGCGATGCCAATCTTGCCGGCCCATTCTGGTTTAGCCAGGTCCATCAGCGAAGCCGGTAAGGCAGTCTCGCTGATCATGGAGGGGTTGAAGTCCAGCACGTTCTCGCGCGCCAGCACACCCAGCCAATCGCCGTCTGCGGCATTGTATTTGGCAGGAATTATCGCCAGCGTCGCTGGGTTGACAGGCGCCAGCAGACCTTTTTCATCCAGCAGGTTCAGCTCCGGGGAGTTTTCCGTAAAAAACACATCGGCTGGAGAATCAGTGCCCTCCTGGAGAATTTGGGCAGCGATATCAGGACCTTCGCCGGTATGAACCTGAACTTTGATGCCGGTTTCCTTGGTGAAAGCGGATGTGAGCATGTCCACCACCTGCTCGTGCTGTGCGCTGTATAGCGTTAGCGTCTGGGCTCGTGTGATTGTTGGCGTGACAAAGCCAAAAACCACGGCAAATAATGGGGCGTAAATCTTCATAATGGTCCTCTATTAATTGCAAATGAGAATAATTCGCAATTAATAGGCTAAATACAGGACCAAATTAGTCCTGTCAACGGACATAAGTGTGCCGGCACGGTGTCCGGCGGTGAAATGGGGCTTGGTTGGGTGATAGTCGGGGTGTCCGCATACCGTGGGACCCTTGCTTAATAATAATTTCGGATGGCAATGATCCGGGCATCATGATTTTACTTTGTTTGTGAGGAATTGCTACTGATCCTGAGTCTCGGGATGAGAGGCGAAACATATAGTTCAGAAGTGCCGTACGCGAGGGACATGATCCTCGCGCAGGCAGCGTATGAGGGCCGCCTCTACTCGGCAGGCTGTTGATCGTCCGCCCAGTTTGGGTGGCGCATAGCGTGCAAAATAAGTGGGATGGCACAAAATACCACAGTGCCAGCTATTACCAATCCCACATACAATGTTGGTGAACCCACCGGTAATTGGTCAGGTGGAAAGAATACGACGAGAAAGCTGAACAGCACGCCGACAAAACCAATTCCTCCAATCAGTCACATGCCAATCATGCCACCGGGAATTTTGAAAAGCCGCGCCAATGCCGGTTTGCTATAACGCAGTTTAATGGCTGCCGCATACATGAGCATATAAGCAATGAGATAAAGCGCGACGGTCATTGCCGATACAAAGAAAAAACCACCGACACGTTCTTGATGAAAAAATAAAGGCTGGACATAACAGTGACAACAATTCCCTGCACCAAAAGTATATGTGTGGGCATCCCGTGCCGGTTAACCGCATGCAGAAGCGGTGGCAGTTCACCGTCGTGACCCGTGGCAAGCAAACCTTTGCTTGGGCTGCCAAGCCACGCAAATACCCCACTAATGGCACCAATGCCGACCAAGAGGGACGGCAAAGAGGTAAGCCAGGGCATCTTTCAGAGATTACTTATAACGGTAGCGAATGTATCGAACACGCCGGCCTGCACAGAAATTTTAGCATAAGGCACAATGTCCGCTACAGGAATTGCACCCAAGGCAAATATCAAGAGCGCAATAACGGCACCCAGAGCGATTGCCGCCGGATACTCACGGCTCGGATTTTTCATGTTCATAACAAAAACAGCTTGTGCCTCAACTCCCGCAAAAAGCAGCACGATGCCTGCCAGAAACGCAATTGTACCCAAGCCCTGAATGGCAGGCCAGAATCGTGCATGCCCATTTTGTGAAAGAGACGGGTCGGTAAGGTGCTGCCATTGCAGCGGGTGCCCGGTATATACCCACTATGCAAACAGCAGAACGAGCACGATGCCCGGAAAAATTGTGCCGACGATAAATGTCGAGTTTGCTACTTTAGCAAACACATTGACCCCCTGCAGAACAGCACCCGTAGCAAGCCAGTAAACGATAATGCAGAATGCACCGACATAGACACCATTTTCAGCAAGTTGCGGCTGGCCGATCGTATAAGCCAGCGCCACGGCGCCGAAAGTCAATGCGACCGGGTACCACACGACATTTTGAATCCATTGTAACCAAATTGCCAGAAATCCCCAGCGTGTACCAAAAGCGGCCCCGACCCAAGCATAGATGCCGCCGGCTTTGTTGGCGAACGCGCCGCCAAGTTCGGCTGAAATCAACGATGCTGGAGTGAGGTAGAAGATAACGGTGAACGCCAGATAGGCGAACATCGTCATTTCCTCCTTAGCCAGTAGAGGCAGTCCACGAAGGCTGGTGACAACGGCTGCTGCCGTCATCAAGCCGATCGCGCCAACACCAAGAGTTTTCTTCGGGGGAGATGCAGTTATCATCAGACAAGGACTTTTGCTTCTGGCGGGAGTTTCTCGCGGGAACGGCGTCATGTGTAAAACTCGTTCCCTCGGCCGCGGTTAATGGTGTGCTGGGCGTATGCTTTTGCGGATGCTCTATTGCGCGCTTGAAATCTTCAAGCAGCATATCGGCCATGTCCCGGCTAAAGCCGTGCCGAATGAGTAGCCTCATGACGGCGATGTGGGTTATATTCGGCAGCATCGTATATGCCGCTGCTTGCCAGCCACGTGTCCTCAGCCGATCTGAGTGATCAAAGAGCGAGTAGCCTGGCGCTGTGCCATCTTTGATCACCCAGGATATTGCCAGGATGCCTTTTTTACTGTCTCCGTCAAAGAATAATTCATACGGACCAAGCTTTTGTATCTCACGCCCAATATATTGTACGATATCGTAAGAATTCTGCTAGATACGGCGATATCCCTCCCGTCCTAAACGCAAAAAGAGGTAATATTGTGAGATGATTTGTCCGCCTGGCCACAAAAAATTCAACGCAAAAGTTGGCATATTGCCACCGAGATAATTGACATAAAAAGTCAAGTCTTCAGGCAGGTCGATTTTATCTTGCCAAACCACCCAACCCACGCCAAGCGGCGCCATGCCATATTTGTGACCCGACCCGTTGATGGAGCGAACGCGCGGGATGCGGAAATCCCAGACCAGATCGGGTTCGACAAAAGGTGCGACAAAACCGCCGGAAGCTGCATCCACATGGATCGGGATATCGAGCCCTGTTTCCTTTTGTAATTTGTCTAAGGCTGCCGCGATCTCCGCGGCGGGTTCATAGTGACAAGTAAACGTAACACCAAATGTTACCATTACGCCTATGGTATTTTTATCAACATACTTTAGAACTTCTTCGGCATTCATATCGGCTTTATTCACGCGGAGTACATGTAGCATATGCCCATCTCCGAGTTTGACTTTGTTGAACTAAATCTTGGCAACGCTTAAACGTGCCCCGCCCAATTCAAATGAAGAGGTGACAATCGTCTGGCCAGCTAGCAACCATTGGAAACTACTCATACCTAGTAAATGCCGAGGGTTTCAGCCGATTGGCTCGAAATGATCCGCAAAGCATGGTCACTGATCGAAGCTGTCTTGGGTTCAGGTGGTTTTGTCAGGAAGGATTACGGTCAGCAGGTTCAGCTTCTGAAGGCATACCAATCGCCCAGCTTAACTTGGTAAGTTCTGGAGGGGGCCAAGTGTCCGCTATGCCAGCAATACGTCATCTTACGGTTGAAAATGACACTGGCACTTTTAGCGCGCAAAATGGCAATTCAAGAAGATAATGGAAAAAAATCGATAACGAAAATTCGGAGCTATCAGGATGCGCCGTTCATATACAGAATATCTGTAACTACGCATTCGGTCAAGACATTGACAAATCGTTACCATTTGATACTATAAATATTAGGAAAAATGAACTCGCTGATCAAGTTAGCGTCTCCACGCACTCAGTAGATGAGTTCCTCGGATAAGGATGACGACGGAGCTTCAGGTGAGTGGTTCGTATACAGGTAGTTACGGTTCAGTCCTAACGTTCTCGAGTGGCCACCCAAACGTAACAATTAGTGGCACGGTAAATGCCTACGCGACCATTGCGCAGACATTATCAAACGGCACCACCGTGGCCACAACCATCAGCACGGCGGTTTATGGTCCGGCGGGTACGGTTTTTACGGTTGATAATATTGGCCTGCTGGCCTCGACGGCGCCTACGCCTGATGCTTTCGGCATCGTTCTGGTCTCCGGTGGCACTGTCATCAATGCGGGCACCATCGCCGATACCGCGGGCATTGGCATTTTCGGCAATAATGGCGATGTACAAAATGCCGGTCAGATCACAGCGTCCAGTGGTTTGGGCGTGTATTTGCGCAACCCTGGCACGGTGTTCAACAGCGGTGTCATTCAGTCAGGCCTCGCCAGTCCGCAAAACGGGGTGGATATTTATAATGCTACCGGCGCGCTGATCACCAACGCCGCCGATGGCTTTATTGAGGGGAACTTTGGGGTCTATCTACAATCTGGCGGTGCCACACTGAATAATGCCGGCACGATTGAAGGCGCTTTTGCCGGTGTGTGGGATTCCGGACAAGGGGTCAGTATCATGAATACTGGCACCATCGAAGCGACACTCACTCATGCGATTGATGGCATTGTGCTGGCAGGCTCCGGCAACGTGACCAACGGCTCAGCCGTCGACACGACGGCGCTGATCGCGGGTAATGGCTTTGGCATTGATGCGCTAAACGTTACCTTGTCGGGGGGCAGTTTTACCAGCGTCACCAGTGTCGTCACGGTAGCCAATTACGGAACCATCAGCGGCTATTCCAACCCTGGGGTGCAGCTTGTGATAGGCGCGATCTTCAACGGCACCGCCCTTGACACCAAGGCGCTGGTCAATGGCGGGGTGGCCGCGTCCTCCGGCCTGATCGAGAATTTTGGCACCATCCTCAGCTCCAGCACCTATACCTCGCCGCAAGGGGTGAATGGGGCGCATGATGCGGTTAATCTAGGCACCGGCATTTTCATCAACGGCTCCGCCAACGACACTACGGCATTGGTTGAAAATCTCACAGGTGTTTCGAATGTCGTCGGCGGCCAGAACGTCATCAATTACGGCTCGCTGCTGGGTGGCACTGTGTTCGGCGTTTACATGGCCAGCGGCACGCTGACCAATGAGAGCAGCGGCATAATTCTGGCGGGCCGGGCCGGTGCGATTGTCGGCGGTTTTGGTGCGGCGACGGTCAATAATGCCGGGGTCATTGAAGGCAAAACTGGCGTCTCGGCGGTCATTTCACAGTATGTTTATAATATCACGGTCATCAATTCCGGCACCATCGCCAGTACGCTGGGCAGCACCGGCCAGGCGGTGGTGCTGGGCGATGGTAATAATCTGCTGGTGGATGTCCCAGGTGCGGTGTTTATCGGCGCGGTCACCGGCGGTAATGGCACCGGCTCCAGCTATATCGGCCCCTCTACTTTGGGGACGGACACGTTGGAACTGGTGGCGGGCACCTTGGAAGGCACGCTCGCCGGCTTCGATTCGCAGTTTTTCAACTTCTCTGCCTTGTCGGTTGACCCGGGCGCATGCTGGGACATCACCGGCACCACCGCGCTGGCTTCTACCATCAATGTCACCAACAGCGGCACGCTATTTGAGACGCTGGCTGACCGGCTGACGATTGACGGCAGCCTGAGCGGCGCCGGTACGATATTCATTGACGCCACCGCATTGGCGTTGAATGGCGCGGTTGCCGCCGCCCAGCATATTGATTTTGTGGGCACGGACAATCTGCTGATGCTGGGCGACGCGGCATCTTTCACCGCCGGCATCGGCTCGTTCAGTGTTGGCGATACGATTGACTTGACCGGCGTCAGCTTCACCAGCGGTCTTTCGACGCTAGGCAGCGGCAATGTTCTGACCCTGAGCGAAAACGGCACGATCTATGGCTTGAATTTCGGCGTGGCATCAAATTTTGCCGGCGAGTATTTTCATCTCTCGGCGGATACGGCGGTGACGGGTACGAATATTATATTAAGTGCGACTCCCTGCTTTTTGACGGGTACACTGATCCGTACCCCGCAAGGTGAGGTGCCGGTTGAGACCTTGAAAATCGGCGATCTGGTCACCACCCAGTCCGGCGTGGCCGAGCCGGTGAAATGGCTGGGGCGGCGCAGCTACCGGCAGCCTTTTGCGCTGAATAATGCTGACATCATGCCGGTTTTGATTTGCAAAAACGCCCTCGGGGCAGGTAGGCCCAAGCGCGATCTCTACGTGTCGCCATTGCATGCCATTTATCTCGACGAGGTGCTGATCCCGGCCCGGCATTTGGTGAATGGCCACTCCATCCGCCGCTGCCCGGATATGCCGGAGATCAGCTATATCAATATCGAGCTTGCCGCGCATGACGTAATTTTTGCTGAGGGTGCGGCGGTGGAGACCTTCGTCGATTGTGACTCACGCATGATGTTTTATAATGCGGCGGAATTTGCGCAGCTCTATCCGCATGATGAATCTCCGTCCTGGGCGTTCTGCGCGCCACGGGTGGAAAGCGGGCCGACGTTGCGCCGGATTTGGCGGTCGCTGGCGGCGCGTGCCGGGGTGGTGCTGGCGCCAGAAGCGGCCACAGTGGCTGGCAACCTCATCGGCTATATCGACGACCTTGAGGCGGAGCGTATCTACGGCTGGGCCTGGATGCCTGAATTTCCCCATGAGCCGGTAGAGCTGGAAATTCTCGATGGCGATGGCGTCATCGCGCATGTCATCGCTGACCGTTTCCGCCCCGATCTGGTGAAAGCCGGAATCGGTGATGGCCGGCACGGGTTTGAGGTAATTTTCGCCGGTGGCTTGTCAGCCGCACCGCATGAAATTCATGTGCGTCAGGCTGGCGGTGGGGCGGCGCTGGGCCGGTCTCCGATGATCCTGTCCGCACGTCCGGCGGCAGCCAATCGCTCTAACTTTATCCGCCAGATTGCCAAAAAACCTGGCGCACTGGAGCCTGCCAGGGCATTGATTCTGGACGTGCGCTGGCCCTCGCCTGGGCGCGACGCGGGTTCGCATGCCATCCTCAGCCACGCAGCGGCTTTGCAAAGGCTTGGCCATCAGGTTGATTTTTATGCAACGCAAGACGATGCGCCACCACCACGCGCGGCTCTTGAAGCGCTCAATATCAATTGTTGTGCGGTACCTGAATTTCAAAATGTTGAGGCGCTGCTGCGCCGGCAGGGCAGCAAATATTCTGTGGTCTATATGCACCGGCTAGATGTTGCGGTGGTGTATGCCGGGCTGGTGCGCGCCTTATGCCGCGGCCCGAAAGATAATGGTGCGTTCAAAATTTATAATGTTGCTGATTTGCATCATGTCAGGCTGCACCGTCAGGCTTTGATTGAAGGTGAAGATCAGACCGCCAGTCTGGCCGGCCATGTTGCGGAAGATGAGATTTTTGCCATGCGGCAGATGAACGCTGTCATCACCCATTCGCCCGCTGAGGCGGTTTATCTCAAGCGGCTGCTGCCTGACTTGAAACTACATGTGGTGCCGTGGCAAGTGCCGGTAACGCCCGCTATCGCAGATGCCGCCAAGCGGCATGGTATCGCCTTTATCGGCGGTTTTGACCATCGGCCAAATCAGGACGCGGTGCGCTGGCTGCTTGATGAGATCATGCCCGCAATCTGGACGCATGACTCCGGGATGACCTGTCAGATCATCGGCAGCGGGTGGGAGCGGGCAGCTCTTCCGCTGCTTGACCGCCGTATAAAACTCACCGGCGCGGTTGCCAACCTACAAGATATATTCAATGAAGTCCGCCTGACGGTGGCACCGCTGCGCTTTGGTGCCGGGATCAAAGGCAAGGTGCTTGATAGTTTGGCCAGCGGCGTGCCTTGTATCATGACACCGATGGCGGCTGAGGGGCTGTTGCTGCCGCCGCCCATGCAAGCGCTGATCGCCGATTCTGTGCCGCAGATGGCTGAGCAAATCTGCGGTTTGCATGATGATCTAAAATATAATCGTGAAATGAGTATTGCGGGCCGCCACTTCATGGCTCGTGATTATAGTGAAGAAGCGGTCGTCTCCGCCATGCGGCGGCTGCTGCCAGTTGCGCCACATGAGACGGCGCGGCCTTCACAAATTCGTTTTAAAATAGCTACAAAATAATTTTACGTCTAACGTAAGTTCAACAGGGATCAAAATGCTATATTCACATAAGAACGTTTCGTCACGCGCTTTACAATCGCGCGTATTTCAAAAAACTCTGCTGAGTGGTGTCTCGTTGATCGCTGCCTATGTGGTGGCCGGAACTGTGGCGGCGCAGGCTCAGAACATCAATGTCGTCAGCAGCACACCGGCGACGGTACAAACGCAGACGGGGTTTGGTCTTGTGGTCAATCCGGCTGATGCATTGCCCGAAGTCGTGCTGACGGGCAGCATTGGTATTTTGAATCCAATCGGCACCATTGCACCTTTCGTCTCGATTACCAGCTTCAGTGAAGTCACCAACGCTGCTGGCGCCACATCCTCCGTGGGTGTTGAGAATGACGGTGCTCTCAGCTTGTTCGCCAATGGCGGCACGGTGACTGGCCTGACCGAAGCAATTAATAATACCGGTGGCCTGGTCCAGCTTGATAATCTCTCTGGCGGCAAAATTTCCGCCAATCCATCGGGCTTTGTCTTTGCCAGCGCTATTAGCAACAGTGGCTCCATAGGTACCTTGTCAAATAGCGGTCAGATTACCGGTGCCGGTTTCATTACTTACGCCATCGCAAATGATGGCACTATTGGAACAATCAGCAATAATGCCGGCGGTACGATTTCCAGTGCCGGATATCTCCCGCCAATTTACAACGCGGGAACGATCGATGCGCTGGTGAATGCGTATGGCGGCCTTATCATCGGTAACTCTGATATCTCCAATTCCTGCTCAATCGGCACGCTCAGTAACAACGGTCTCATCACCGCTGCTTCCAGCGCCATTAGTAACAATGGCACAATCGGCATCATTGAGAACTTGGCCCTTGGTACCATCAAGGGCAATCAAGCCATATTTAACCTCTCCGAAATTGGCTCTATCAGCAATGCCGGATTACTCACCGGTATTACGGCGATTTCGAATTACGGGTCCATCGCGGTCCTGGATAATATCGGTGGTGGTACGATCAATGGATCGACCGATGCGATCTCTTCCTCGGGCACTATCGCGCAGCTTCTCAATGGCGGGCTCATCAACGGCCATAGTGTTGGTATATCGAACACCGGCAGCATTGGTACAATCTCGAATACCAACACCATCATCGGCCAGCAAACCGATGGGATTTATAATGGTGGCAGCATTAGCCAACTCTCTAACAGCGGCACGATCAGCGGCAGGTTGATTGGCATTAACAATAACGGTTGGCTCGCCACGCTGACCAATGGCGCCAGTGGCTCGATTTATGGTGGTGCGTCGGACATTTATAACCAAGGCAGCATCGCGCTGCTCAGTAATAGCGGGCGTATCAGCGGTGGCACGTATGGGGTGGATAGCAAAGGGCAAATCGCCACCCTGTCCAACCTCGCTGGTGGCTATATCTATGGCAGCCAGGCCGGATTGAATAACGGCACCGGTGTAAGCACTTACGCCTCCATCGGCACGCTCAGCAACAGCGGCACTATTGTTGGCGGCGCGTTCGGAGTGAGCAATGCGGCGACCATCGGCACGCTTGATAATCTTGTGTACGGCACGATCAGCGGCCCCAGGACAGGTGTCGTCAATAGCGGTTCCATCACCTTGCTTTCAAACAGTGGTGTTATTACTGGCACGCTTCAGGGTATTTATAATCACGCCACCATCACCGCACTCAGCAACCAGGTGGGTGGAACAATCTCCAGCCCGACTCATACGGCTATTTATAATACCGGCAATATTAGCCAGCTTTCCAATAGCGGTGTCATCTCTGGCCATATTTACGGCATTGATAACATCAGCATCATTGGCACGCTAGCAAATGCCAGCGGTGGAGTAATTACAGCCTCGCTTTATACGGATGTCATGAATTTCGGCTCCATTGGAGTGCTGTCCAACAGCGGCACGCTCACCGGCGGCGTTGTGGGCGTTCAGAATCAGGGCACCATCGGCTGGCTGGTCAATAACAGCCTGGGCACAATTTCGGTGTCCAGTACCGATATCTATAATCTCGCCAGTATCGCAACGATTACCAACAATGATATGTTGCTAGGCAATGTCGGTATTTCGAATCTTCATAATATCAGCAGCATCGTCAATCAGGGTTATATTCTCAGCAAAGTTGACGGTATCAGCAACGGAATTTTCGGCACCATCACCACCATCAGTAATCTGGCTGGTGGCACCATCTCGGGTAAAACGGCTGGTATTTACAATAACCGCGGCTTCATCGGCGCTATTTCAAATAGCGGGACGATTATTGGTGTCTCGCGCGGCATTTATAATGCAGGCGTTATCACGGCGCTGACCAATAGCGGACTGATCGAAGGGTCACAGACCTACACATCAGGCTCAATTATTCTAAGTAATATCCCTCTCGTTACGCCCTATGTTGGCATTGTTTCGACAAACTACATTGGTACAATCAGCAACCTTGCGAGCGGCCAGATTGCCGGCACTGATGACGGCAGTTACAATAGCGGCACCATCGGCGGTCTTACCAACGCCGGCCTCATTACGGCGGTTCGTTCAAGCGGCATCTATAATATCGGCACCATCGGCATGCTCAGCAACAGCGGCACCATTTCTGGCGGTGCCATTGGGCTTGATAATCGCGGCGCAATCGGTACGGTCAGCAATAGCGGACTGATATCCGGCCCCACCGGGCTGTATCTGGTGACACCCGGCACCACCATCACCAATACCGGCACCATCGCCAGCAGCACCGGTGGCAATGCCATCAATTTCGAGGCCGTCAACAGCCTCGTTCTCAGCACCGGTTCGGATATAATTGGCACGATCTATGGCGGCGGCACTGCCAGCTCAATCACGCTGGATGGCAGTGACTTCATGAGCAATCCCATCGCCGATTTTGGCACGGGCAGTTCGCTCACCATCGCCAGCGGTGCTGACTGGGGCGCCGCCGGTAATTGGGGCATCGCCAGCGTCACCAACAATGGCAGCTTCACGCCGGGGCTGATCGGCACGTCATTGAATCTAACGGGCAATTACAGCCAAAGCGCCACAGGCTCGTTGATTGTACTGGTCACGCCGAAAACCAGTTCGCTGTTCGCCATCACCGGCAACGCTGCGCTGAATGGCAATGTCACTTATGACCTGGCCCCCGGTATTTACGGCACTCGCACCTATACCTACCTCACCACCACCGGCACGATCTCCGGCGGCTTCACCTCTGAGACGCTGGTGAATGTTCCGGCCGCTGATTACACTACCTATTTCAACCCGGACCCTTCCGAAAACCTCATCATCAATGCACCGTTCTCGGTGCAGCCGGTTGACCAATCGATTTTCGCTGACCAGACACAAGCCCTCGCCGCCGCTACCCAGGACGCCACCAGCGATATTCTGGGCAAGGCCACTGAAGGTGGCAGCAACGCCAACCCGGCGTGTGCCGCCCAGTCTCCGCTATCGCCTGCCAACGCCGCGGGCAATGCGATGGCCGAAAGTGCGCGGATTGCCAGCACGCTGGCCAATGTCTTCTGTGGCGAGGGCGGCTGGGTTGAGGCCACAGGCTCGCTGAATCATGTGGATGCCTCGGGTGGTGCTGCGGCTTTCGATGCCAACACCGCGGGCTTCCTGGCAGGGGTTGACCGGCCATTGAACGCTATTGGCACCCGGCTTGGCCTGGCCGTCGGGTTCGATCAAACCAGCCTGACCGACAAAGCTGGAGGGTCCGGTTCCATGAGCACCACCCGGGTTGCGCTGTATGGCTCGCAATCATTCGGGGCGTTCACGCTGGCTGCCACCGCCGGCTATGGGTTTGCCTCAAACAGCACATCCCGCAATTCCGGCGTCGGTAATTTCAATGAGAACAATTCCCTCGGCATCATCAATGCCGGTGCACAGTTGAGCACTCATGTTTCGCTCGGCGGCGCCGACCTGGCGCCGGCGGCTGGTTTGAAAGTTGCAAACGTTGAAGCAACCAACTTCAGCGAGCCGGCCAGCGGGCTGCTGACCGGCTTTGCAGTTGCGGGTAAAATGCCATCTTACACCAGCGTTCAGCCATATTTCTCACTGCGGTTGAGCAAGAGCTATCTGACCGACTCGAATATCGTGATTTCGCCAGACGCGCTGGTTGGTTATGAATATGAGGCGGGAGATAATGGCATAGCCACCAACGTTACTTTTGCCAGTGGCCCTGCTTACCAGACCACGCATAGTAACCTCGACCGCGGCGATGCACTGGTTTCGGCGGGATTATCGGCCGGCAAAAACAACTGGTCTTTGTTTGCCACTTATACCGCCCGCCTCTCCGGCAACTGGACAACCCAAACCGGTGAAGTTGGCTTGCGTATCAAGTTTTGAAACCCTTGACGCTGCCCGCCTTGCAACTCTTGTAACGGGGAAGTTTTTTGGCGCCAGCGGAGATTTGCGCCTTGAACTTTAAAATCCAACGCAAGGGTTGCGTTGATGACCGGCGGATGATCAGCATCTGGCGGGCAAAGCGGGGTGTTTTGGAAAAGCTATCCCGGCAGCTTGCAAATTACTGATGGTCGAGACAGACTCAGACGATTGATGCTACCAATATTAAAGCGCGCTATTTAGCATCGGGCGGTGAAGTGCCGGCACAGAACGATACCGATCGTGGTAAAATTGCCTGGTGAAATGGCCGTGCGCAGGAGAAAGTTTCCGAGGAAGCGGCAGATAAATAGGAATTCATCTGCCTGGAAAAGGTTAAAAATGCTGCAGCCGCAGAGTTAAATGCCAAACTCATATGGCGAGCGAGTGTAGGATAATAATTCGGATCAAGGAATATTTTGAAAAAGCCTCTTATAAGTTGTAAGCGAGTCAGGTGTGAGATATTGCTGTGGATGAAAAACCTGAAGGGCTGTGCTGGTGAGTTCACCCGGTGTTTCCCTGGGTACCATTGATGATTATGTGCGTGCCATAAAAATGACCCGCTCTAAGGTTGAACGCTTGGGAATGGATGTGAAACTCGGCCTTGATACATTATTATCCGAAGTGGTGCAGATGTTGACCTCATCGGGCATGCTGGACTGTCGGCTTCTGCAGCACACTCCGCCAAGGTGGGGGTGACAAGATGTCGCCAACTCTGCCGTTCGACCAGTCGGCGCGTGCGGGTACTGATGTGCAGAAACCGGTTATTGCATTTCTTTCGGATGGCGCGAGCTACGGCGAACCAAGTGTCGTCGTGGAGCAGATCGAAACTCATATTTCGATTGTCTTTTTGGTTGGTGATTTTGCTTATAAGTTGAAACGCGCCGTCCGCTATTCCTATCTGGATTATTCCAGCGTTGCGCTGCGTGAAAAATATTGCCGTGCGGAGCTTTCGCTTAACCGCCGGACGGCCCCTGAACTCTACCTGCGGGTCCGCGCTATCACCTGCGAGTCCAACGGGTCTCTGGCCTTTGACGGTGAGGGTACAGCTCTCGACTGGGTGCTGGAGATGCGGCGTTTTGATCAGGATGATCTGTTCGATCGTCTAGCCGAGAAAAAAATTCTGACGCCAAGCATAATGCGCGATCTGACGGATACTATCGTAGCGTTTCACAGCGCCGCTGAAGTCGTGTCAGATCATGGTGGCAGTGCGCAGACCAGGGAAATTGTCATCAATAACAATGTGAATTTGATGCGATCAAGCCCGCCACTTGACCGGATGAAAGTCGATCACGTCAACGCCTTGTCGATGACGGAACTCGCCGCGGTTGCCACTTTACTTGACCTGCGTAAAGCGCAAGGCAAAATCCGGCGTTGCCATGGTGATCTGCATTTGCGGAATCTATGCTTGATAAAAAGCCATCCGGTCATTTTTGACGGCATTGAGTTCAACGATGATTTCTCCTGTATTGACGTGTTATATGATCTGGCTTTTTTGTTGATGGATCTTTTGCATCACGGCTTTCCGTATCTTGCGAGCGTTATATTCAACCGGTACCTGGACAGAACAGGTGATATTGAAGGACTGCCGGCGCTGCCGCTGTTCATGTCAATCCGTGCGTGCGTCCGTGCGCATGTATTGGTGGCGCAGGAGCAAAAACATCATTCGCAACAGGCGCTGGAGCAAGCTAACAACTATCTGACCCTTGGCGGGCAGTTGCTGTGCGCCAAAAATCCTAGCCTCATTGCCATCGGTGGCTTGAGCGGCACGGGAAAATCCACCATCGCCGCCGCGCTTGCGCCGGAGTTTTTGCCGGCACCCGGTGCGCGGATTATCCGCAGCGATGTCGTTCGTAAAACCCTGTTCGGTGTCGCGCCCGAAACCCATCTTCCCCAATCGGCCTATGAAGTCGCGGTGACTGATAAGGTCTATGCCGAATTGTATGATCAGGCCAGGCAGACGTTGGCCGCCGGTTACACGGCTATCGTCGATGCGACTTTCCTATCTGAGAGCGATCGTCATGAGGTCGCAGCGGTCGCGCAACATGCCGGTGCAAAATTTACCGGCTTTTGGCTGGAAGCTCCAAGGATTGTCCTGGAACAACGTCTGGCCGTGCGCCATAACGATGCATCGGACGCCGATGCAAATGTTCTAGGCAGGCAAGAGTTTGCCGATGTTGGCACGATTACTTGGAAGCAAGTTGATGCTGGCCGCGATATTGAAATTCAGCTCGCTACCATCCGCCAAATGCTTCCGGATTCAGAAGTGTCAGTTAAAATTTCGCCGACCTTTGTATCATATTGATCAAAAATTGAAATTCCATAAGCGTCGGGAAAGCGGCTCAACTGCATTTCGACCAGCCGCAATGGTGGCAGTTCAGGCATGCACCTTCCTTGGCAACACCCGGCTGGCCGCATTGCGGGCAGAGCATACCCAGCGCACCGGCGGGCACTGCCAGGTCAGGTACGTGGGAATGCGCCGGGGCATCGGGAGATTCGAGAAATCCGATCTCGATCATGTGCTGCTCGATAATGCCGCCGATCGCCGCGATCAGCGAAGGCACATAGCGGCCGCCGCTCCATTGCCCGCCGCGCGGGTCAAAGATGCTTTTCAGCTCCTCTGCCACAAACCCTACGTCGCCGCCGCGGCGGAATACCGCCGAGATCATGCGGGTGAGGGCGACCACCCAACTGAAATGTTCCATGTTGGCCGAGGAAATGAACACCTCGAAAGGACGTTGCCGCCCGGCTTCTTCGATGTCGTTGACGGTGATGTACATGGCGTGCTCGTTATCCAGCCAGCGTAATTTGTAGGTGGTGCCGGTAAGTTTGGGCGGGCGCGGGATGGGCGAGTGGTTGGGTTGCACCGGTACGGCTGCTGCCGCCGCCACGGCTTCAGCGGCGTTGGCGGGCTCTGGTGTTACCGAAAGTATGGAGCCGGTGATGGCGTTGGGGCGGTAGGTGGTGCAGCCTTTGCAGCCCTGGCGGTAGGCTTCCAGGTAAACTTCGCGGAACGCCTCAAAGGCAATATCCTCAGGCACATTCACGGTTTTTGAAATGGCGCTGTCAACATGCCGCTGCAAGGCTGCCTGCATGCGGATATGGTCGAGCGGCGTGAGGTTTTGCGCGGTGACGAAATAATCCGGCAGCGTGACATCGCGGCCAAATTTATGGCGGTATAGGCGCACCGCGTAATCCTCGACCAATTCTTCACGTTTCGAGCCATCGGGCTCGGTGACTTTGCGGGTGAAGCTGTGCGCGAACACCGGCTCCACGCCGGAGGATACATTGTCAGCCAGCAGCGAGATGGTGCCGGTGGGGGCAACGGAGGTCAGCAGCGCGTTGCGGATACCATGCTCAGCGATCAACGCCCGCACATCGGCATCCAACTCGCGCACGGTTTCGCCAGCCAGGTAGGCTTTGCGCTCAAACAGTGGGAACGGTGATTTTTCGGCGGCGATATGCGCTGAGGCGATATAGGCGGCGCGGTTGACCTCACGCGCCCAGCGCTCCGCCATCGCGGCGGCGGGTTCGGAGCCATAGCGCAGCCCCACCATCATCAGCGCATCGGCGAGGCCGGTCAGCCCTAAGCCGATGCGGCGCTTGGCCATGGCCTCCTGGTGCTGCGCCTCCAGCGGGAAGCCTGAGGCGTCGATGGTGTTGTCCATCATGCGCACTGCGACGGCGACAAGCTCGGTCAGTTCAGCTTCATCGAGACGGGCTTGCGGGGTGAAGGGGTCACGCACCAGGGTCGCCAGATTGATCGACCCCAGCAGGCAGGCGCCGTATGGCGGCAAGGGTTGCTCGGCGCAGGGGTTGGTGGAATGGATGGTCTCGCAATAATGCAAATTATTGCGGTTGTTGATGCGGTCGATGAACAGCACGCCGGGTTCGGCGTAATCATACGTGGCGCGCATCACGCTGTCCCACAAAGCGCGGGCGCGTAAGGTGCGGTAGGTGGTGCCGTTGAATACCAACTCCCAGTCCGCATCGGCCTCCACGGCGGCCATGAAGGCATCGGTGATCAGGACCGAAAGATTGAAATTGCGCAGCCGCCCCGGCTCGCGCTTGGCGGCGATGAAGGCTTCGATGTCGGGGTGGTCGCAGCGCATGGTCGCCATCATGGCACCGCGCCTGGCACCGGCGGACATGATGGTGCGGCACATGGAATCCCACACGTCCATGAACGATAGCGGGCCTGAGGCGTCAGCGCTGACACCTTTTACCACAGCGCCTTTGGGCCGTAGAGTGGAGAAATCATAGCCGATGCCGCCGCCTTGCTGCATGGTCAGCGCGGCTTCCCGCAGATGCGTGAAAATGCTGCCGAGGTCGTCCTCGATGTCGCCCATCACAAAACAATTGAACAAGGTCACCCGCCGGTCTGTGCCCGCACCGGCAATGATGCGCCCGGCAGGGAGGAATTTGAAATCCTCCAGGGCTTTGTAAAACCGGCCTTCCCAGAGTGCGGGCTCCGACTCGACGCTGGCGAGAGCCTTGGCAATCCGCGCCCAGGTGTCCTCGATGGTGAGGTCAACCGGTGTGCCGTCAGCCTGTTTCAGCCGGTATTTATCGGCCCAGATTTGCCGGGATATCGAGGCAATTCGCTCGTGAGCGGCGGGTTTCGAGTGGTCGGCAATCATGTCCATCGGGCTTATCCTGTCGTTTCGCCTACCGTGAGGCGGCGATTGTCACTGCGCCGTTGATGCGCGTCAATTACAATGAGAGCAAAGCCTCCCCATATTAGCCGGAGTTGAAATGAGCCGCGAGAGGAATTGTGATGCCCCAAGCCATCAAAGAAGCCGTTGCCGTATTTGATACCACTGAGACGCTGGAAGCGGCGGTTTTTGAGCTGGAAACCCGGGGTTTTGACCGTGCGGCCTTCTCGCTGCTGGCCAGCGAGGCGGCTGTCACGCAAAAACTTGGGCACGGGTATGACCTGATCAAGCAGGTCGAGGATAACCCGGACGTGCCGCGGGAGACGTTTTTTTCGCGCGTATCGCAGCTTGAAGCGGAGTTTTTACCGGCACCGGGCCTCGCGGCGATCGGTATGCTGATGCTGTTCGGGGTGGGCGGTGCGCTGCCCGCCATCATTGCGGCGGGCGGAGGCGCCTTGATCGGCGCCGGTCTGGGCCGGCTTATTCATCAGCACAATGTCACGCGCATCAAGGAGCAACTGGCGCGCGGCGGTTTGCTGCTGTGGGTGAATGTGCGGAATGCGGAAGAGGAGGCAAAAGCTTTGGAAATTTTGCGCACGCATTCGGCGCATGATGTGCATATTCATGATGTTACCGGGTGAGTCGAATCCCGGCTGGGTCATATAGTATCGTTGACTAGAAAACGTTACGATTTCAGGTTAAATTAAGGGAATGAATCACATGTTGTCTATGCAGCCGTCGATACACACTGAGATATCTGCCGCTTTCAGGCGATCCATGCATGAGCATTGGGGCCTGTTTTTGGCCGAAGGTATCATATTATTGCTGCTTGGCCTCGCCGCTATTGCCTTGCCAGCATTTGCTGGCATCGCCGTCACGGTGGTTCTTGGCTACGTGTTCGCGATTGCCGGCATCGTTGGCCTGATCTCCACTTTTAGGGCACGGCGGACGCCGGGGTTTGGCTGGTCGCTGCTTTCCGCTATCGCCGCGCTGCTGGCCGGCGGCTTGCTGCTGTGGCATCCTCTGCAAGGCTTGGTAACGCTGACAATTGTGCTGACAGCTTTCTTTATTGCCGATGGCATATTTATGATCATCCTCGCCCTCTCACATCGCCGGCAGCTTTCCGGAAAATGGGAGTGGATCATGATCAACGGCCTGATTGATTTGCTTCTGGCTTTTATCGTGCTCTCCGGCATGCCGGGAACACTTGTCTGGGTGCTTGGTCTGCTGGTTGGTATTGATATGCTGTTTGGGGGGGCTTCGCTCGTGGTGCTGGCGTTTGAGGCGCGGAAACAATCTATCCCGTGAACCGTCAGCAACGCCGAGCGGAAAAGAAGCAAATCGGGAATGTGAAGCCAGCTGCTTCAAAAACTCCCGAGGTGGATTTTTGTGCAGCACTTGCGCTTCATCAAGCTGGACGTCTGAATGAGGCCGCACGGGCCTATCGTCAGATACTGGTGGCCCACCCGCGCCATGCCGACTGCCTGCATATGCTGGGCGTGGTCGAACATCAGATGGGGCATTTTGATTCGGCCATTGATTTGATCGGCAAAGCCATCAAGCTTGATGATAAAATTGCCCCCTACCATTTCAACCTTGGCCGTGCCTGCGAGGATGCCCGACGGTTAGATGAGGCGGTGAGCAGTTACCGCACAGCCAGCAAGCTCTGGCCAGACAACCCGGATGTGTATGCCAACCTCGGCAATGTGCTTGGTGAGTTGGAGCAATTGGACGAGGCGGCGATTTGTTTTCGCAAAGCCATCGAACTTGAACCAGGTTTTGCGGAGGCGCATACCAGTCTTGGGAACGTGCTCAGGGATTTAGGACAACTCGACGAAGCGATCATTTGCTGCCGCCGGGCTGTCGAGCTAGCGCCGAATTTTCCTGAGGCCTATTCCAACCTTGGTGTTACGCTCAGTCGTCTGGGGCAACTGGATGAGGCGGTGGCGTGTTATCGTCAAGCTTTGGGCTTGCAGCCAAATTTGCCGGCGGCGCATAATAATTTGGCCATGGCGCTGTTGGCGCAGGGCGATATGGCCGCTGGGTGGGAGCATTACGAGTGGCGCTGGCAAACGTCGAAGATGCGCGCCGAGCAGCGGAATTTTGCGCAACCGCTATGGCAAGGCGAAGTAGCGGTGGGCCTGACTTTGCTGATCCATGCCGAGCAGGGATTCGGCGACACATTGCAGTTTTGCCGCTATGCCACGCAAGCTGCAGCACGCGGACTGCGCGTGATCATCGAGGTGCAGAAACCCTTGGTTCGATTGCTGCGTGATTTGCCAGGCGTTGAGCTGGCCGTTGGCCGGGGCGAGACGTTGCCGCCATTTGATTACCATGTGCCAATGCTGAGCTTGCCGCGCGTGTTTGACACCAGGGCCGATACGATTCCCGGCGTGGTGCCGTACCTGTATGCTGATAAAGCCCTGGCCGAAGACTGGCAGCGGCGCCTGGCCGCGATGGATTGCCAGGGCCGGCGCATTGGTTTGGTCTGGGCCGGGTCTGCCGCCTTGGCTGCTGACCGGCGGCGTTCAATCGCTCCGGAACTTCTGGCGCCTTTGTTCGAGACTCCAAATTTTTGTTTCTTTAATTTGCAAAAAGATGGTCCAGCAGCACCTGCGCAATTTCCAATGATATCCTGCATGGATGAGATCGGCGACTTCGCCGATACGGCGGCATTGATCGCGAATTTAGATTTGGTGATCTCGGTTGATACCGCCGTGGCTCATGTGGCCGCCGCGCTTGGCAAGCCTGTTTGGATGCTGAACCGCTTTGATCCATGCTGGCGCTGGCTGGCCGGACGCCGTGACAGCCCCTGGTATCCAACGCTTCAAATCTACAGCCAGCCATGCCCGGATGACTGGGAATCAGTGGTAACAGACATTGCGCACGACTTGAGATGTTGGACGTTGGAAACGGCGCCACGGGGCAAATGGTTTGCAGCCTGACGAGGTCTCAGCACAAGCCGAAGCCGCTACCCAAGCCGTATAACGGATGTTATACTATAGCTCTTCAGGTTGAAAAGAGTTCAGGTCTATGAGCAAGAAGAGAGGCCGGCCACTCACGGAAGCATTGACGGAAGCGGAGAGGGTTTGCTTATCCAACGGAGCGCAGCTTACCGAATTGCGCCGCACCGTTCTGCAGCTGATTCTGGAGGCACCTGGCCCTTTGACGGCGTATCAATTGCTTGATCAATTGAAGGAGATTCGCAAATCTGCGGTACCGCCGACCGTGTATCGCACGCTTGAATTTTTGATGGAAAACCGGCTGGTCCACAAAATCGAACAGTTGAATGCCTTTATCCCTTGCAGCGATGCGCATCATGACCATCACGATGTGCAATTTCTTATCTGCGAAAAATGCGGCACGGTGGCTGAGATCGAGGACCATGCGATTGTCCGCGCCTTGGCCAAAGCGGCGGAGAAACAAGGCTTCCATCCTGGCAAAGCGGTGGTGGAACTCGATGGCATATGCGCGGCATGTTCAACGTCCGCGCATTGAGCTTAAGCTTCTAGCGCCCGGCTATAACTTCATGAATTGAACGCGCCGCTCGTGCCCAGGCCCAGCCTCGGCCCAGCCCGTAGGACAGCGCAGCGAACCCGCCTACAAAGAAACCGACCGGCCAGTTGGTCGTATAGGAAAGCGCCAATGCTAACCACACGGTGGCTAGCGCGATGCTGACGCAGAGACCCAAGGCGCGCACTGGCCGGTCGGTCAACAGGCGGGCGGCGGAGGCGGGGCCGAGCATCAGGCTGAACACCAGCAGCGCCCCAACCACCGGCAGCGCCATTGCGGTGGCAAGGCCAAGAATGGCCAGGAATAATAATGCAATGCGCTGATTTGAAATGCCCCGGGCCGTTCCGAGGTCGGGAGAAACCGAATTCAGCAATAGTGGCCGGAACAACAGGATCATCAGCCCGACGGCGACCACGCTGAGGAGTGCCACCGGCCCAATCTCGCCGCGGCTGACGCCCAGCACTTGCCCGAACAATAGCGCGTAAACCCCTTGCGAATATTCGTTCGACAGGCTTAGGAACAGAGTGCCGAGACCGAGCAGAGTTATCAGTGTTAAGGCGGTGGCGACATCGTTACGCTGATGCCGGCTAAGCTGGCTGATGCCAACAACGCCGAGCACGGCGAATGTTATCAAACCCCAAAACTCGTTGACCCCGATGAGCTTCGCCGCAGCAGCGCCTGGAAACGTGCTGAGCGGCAGCGTGTGGGCCGCGAACGTGTTGCCACGGATAATCACGAACATGCCAGTGACGCCTGCAACAATCGCAACCATCGTGGCAACGATCCAACTATTGAGCATGAAGCTTGAAAACATGCTTACGTGCTCATCAAGCGGTTAGTTGTCGGTATGCCAAGCCTGCCGCGCCGTCCCGGCAGACCGGCGAGTAGATAAACCGCAAAAATGATGGTGACGATGAAAAAGCTCACAGGCCAGCCATGGCCAGGTGTCCAGTTGTAGCTGTCATAGGCGAGCAGTATGCCGCCCCAAGTGGCGCCCACACCGATCAGCGCGGCGAGGCAAATCGCCACGCCGGGACGCTTCGCCAGGCGCAGCGCCGCCGCCGCCGGGCCAATCAGCAAAGCGGTTGATAAAATCGCGCCAATGGTCATCGCCGACAGTGTCACCGCAAGCGAGAGCATCAGCAGATGCAGCAGGCCGATCAGCCGGACATTGATGCCCTGAACCTCGGCCAGAGTGGAATCGAGTGAGCTAAGCAGCAGCGGGCGATAAATGGCGGCGACCAAAAGGACGACGGCGAGTGCAATGATCAGCACCGCCGGAATGATGGAAGCCGGAATTGCAAACATTGACCCGAACATCACCGAAGTTGCGGCCCCGGTGGTGCTGCGTGTGGTGACATCGAAATAAAGCAGCAAGGCTGTGAGTCCGAGGCCAGCGCCCAACACGATGCCGGTGACCAGGTCACGCTCACGGGCGCGGCTGACTCCCAAAAATTCCATCGCACTGGCCGCCAGCACCGCCATGCCGAGAAAGCCGAACATCGGGTTGATTCCAAGTAGAAACGAAGCCGCGCCGCCCGCGCTGCTGACATCGGCCAAAGCATGGCCGGCAAATGACTGCCCCCGGATGATGGTGAACACGCCGATCCAAGCGGAAACAATCGCAGCACCGCCGCCAATAATCATGGCCGTATGCACCGGGCCGCTGACAAAGAAGCCAGGCTGGAAAATGACGGCGATTAAATAATTCATGGCTGGCTCACGGAATCACCGTGACGTGCGCGGTGTGTTGCTCAATCGCCGCCGGAATTTCATTGGCGGCACCGGCGGCGATCACCAGTACGCGCCCGTGCACCCGGATGACATCGATATGGTAGCCATAAAGCGCGCTCAGAACCTCGGTCCGCACCACCTCATCGGTGCGCCCGCTGGCAGCGCGGCCATTGGCGAGATAGACGATACGATCCATCGCCCCCAGCAGCGGATTCATGTCATGCGCCGAGACCAGCACGGTGATGTCGTGCTCAGAGGCCACTTTGCGTAACAGCGAAACGATTTCAGCGGTGGCGCGAATGTCGAGATTGGCGAGCGGTTCATCGAGTAGCAAAAGCTTTGGCCGGCGGATCAAAGCATGCGCGATCAAAATCCGTTGCTGCTGCCCGCCGGAGAGATTGCCAATCCGCTGATCGGCAAAATTTTGCGCATCCACGGCGGCCAGCATCTCATCAACCAGCCTGGTCCGCGCCTTGGAGGGCAGCGGCAGGCCCAGCTTGTGACCGGTCAAACCGAGTTCCACTAAATCCAGCGCCCGCAGCGGCATATCCGGGTCGAACTGAATTTTTTGCGGCACATAGCCAACCGAACCGAAGCCGTTGCCGCGTGATACGCCGTCGATGCGGATCTGCCCGGCGCTGAGCGGCTGGATGCCGAGAATGCTGCGCAGCAATGTGGTTTTGCCCGAACCATTGGCACCGATCAGTCCGCAAAACGCGCCGCGCTGCAGGGTGAACGAGACATCAGTTAGCACCTGACGGCCCGGAAAGGCCACGCTAAGCTGATCAACAATCAGCATTTCATCGATATTTCGCATCAAGGTTTTGGCTTCACCAATAATGTTTCAGTCGAAACCTTGTCTGTCACCGCTTTGCGCAATGCAACCACCTCGGACAGCATCCAGGATTGATAATGATAGCCAGGCGTTGGCATCGTCTCATACACCCCCACGATGGGGACACCGTTCTGCCGGGCCTGGCTGAGAAACGAGTCTGTCAGCGGGTCGGTGACCTGTTGATTATACACGAACACTTTCACTTGATGGCTGGTGAACAAGGCGTTCTGCGTGGTCACATCCTGCGGCGAGGGGTCAGTGCCGTTCATGATCGCGGCTTGCAGGCTGAACGGGGTGAGGATGTTGGTGCCTGCAGCTTGCAGCATATAGTCGCCCACCGGCTCGGTAACCGCGACTTGCGTGTTGGGAAAATCCGCCTTGAAAGCGGCGAGGGCGGTCAGCCAGGGTTTGAGCGAGGCGATAAACTGCGCCGCGTTGGCCTGGAAATATGTCGCATGCGCGGGCTGCAGGGCGGCAAGATCAGCCGCCACCGCCTTGGCCACGGCCGGCATCGTCGCCGGGTCGTACCAGAGGTGCGGGTTAGGGGTGGAATCAGGCAACCCGCGCAACTGCTGAACATTGATCACCTGGCGCTTGGCGCTGGGGGTGGCAGCGAGCATCTTGTCCGCCCAGTCGTCGTACCCGAGGCCATTTTCCACCATCAAATCCGCCGCCGCAATCTGCGCCACGATTTTGGGGCTGGCTTCAAAGCTATGCGGGTCGGTGTTCGGGTCGGTCTCGATCGCGCTCACCTGCACATATTGTCCGCCAACCTGCGAAATCACGTCAGCATATTGATTTTCCACGCCAATGGCCTTGATCACCGCAGGCGCTGTGGTTTGGGCACAGGCCGGGTGATGGGTCGCGCAGATGCTCAGCACGGCCACTACGGCGGCAAGCGCCGCACGATGTTGCAGCAAGGCAGACCAAACTCTCATTTTCATCTCCAGTTGGAAAATCGCCGTGGAGGGTTTTGATAGGTAAGATGATATAACATATCAATTAGCACGTCTAGTCGTATGATATATTATATCATGATGCGATTAAATGGCCAGTCCAGCTTGGTTTGAAGATGAGGTTCCGGACTTGGTGTTTGCGCCGGGTATTTTGGCCTCCATCATTACGACCCCCGCGAAAGCGGGGGGAAGCAATCCATCTTCTCCGTTCTCTAGCAACGACCTGTGTAGGACAGGTGAGCGCTGCGTAATCCGCCATCGTTTGTGCGGCTTACTCGTCCAGGATTTTTTGGCAGCGTTACTTTGGTATGTCCAAGAAACCAAAGAGGCGGAATGCGCTTTGCCATTCCGCCCCAAACGTTCCGCCCGTTATGGCCGCGAAAGTATCGATCTATGTTTTATGGGCTAAAGGCGTGGATGGTTGCTTTCGCGGCCATAACGGGTGAAGCGTTACGCTACCCCCGCGTCACGCGCTTCGGCTTTGCTGCCACCGGCACGGAAAAACCCAGTGCCTCGAAACTATCTTTCATATGTTTTGGCAGCGGGGCTTCCACCGTTAAAAACCCACCATCAGGATGCGGAATTTTCAGCCGCCTTGCGTGCAGATGCAGTTGCGGCGCAAAACCATCAGCAAAGGCGGCGCCATAGGCGGCGTCACCTAAAATCGGCGTCCCCAGCGCCAACGTGTGCACGCGCAACTGGTGCATCCGTCCGGTCAACGGGTTCAACTCCGCCCAGGCGAATTTTTTGCCGGCATAGTCGATGATTTTATATTCCGTCACCGCCCGCAGTGCTTCCTTATCCTCGCGCGAGGCCGGGGCGGCGCGTGACGAGCCTTCGCCTTCCACCCGGTTCAGCGGCAGATCAATCCGCCCTTCCAGCACTGGCGGCACGCCCCACAACAGCGCCCAGTAGGTTTTTTCAACATCGCGGCCCCGGAAGGCGGCGGCCAGACGTGAGGCGGGCTTCACCCCGCGGGCGAGGAGCAGCACACCGGAGGTGTCGCGGTCCAGACGATGCACCAGCTTGGGCCGTTCAGTGCCGTCAAATCGCAGCGCGTCCAGCATGCCGTCCAGATGCACTTTAATCCCGCTGCCGCCCTGGCTGGCCAGACCCGCCGGCTTGTTCAGCACGATCACCGAGTCATCGCGATACAAAATCATCGCCTCCAGATCGCGAACCATATGCGGGTCCATCACCATCAGCTGCCGCACTTTCGGCATCTCGGAGGGCGGGGTGATCGGCGGCACGGTCACAATCTGGCCGGTTTCCACATGGGTACTGGCTTCGGCGCGCTTGCCATCAACGCGGATTTTGCCGTTGCGCAGCAGCTTCTGGATCATGGCTTGCGTTAAGCCCTCAACATTGCGGCGCAGGAAACGGTCAAGCCGGCTGTCGGCTTCGGTGTCGGGGACGGGAAGAATAATATCAGTCATGGGGTCTCTTCGCGCAATTTTGCCCAATAGGCGAGGCGCTTGGAAATTTCGCGCTCAAAACCGCGCTCGACCGGACGGTATAAATCCGGGCGGCCCATGCCTTCGGGGAAGTAATTCTGGCCGGAGAAGGCGGCTTCGGTGCTGTGGTCGTATTCGTACCCGGCGCCGTAGCCGAGGTTTTTCATCAGTTTGGTAGGGGCGTTCAGAATATGCGCGGGCGGCATCAGGCTGCCGGTTTCCTTGGCCGCGCGGTTGGCGGCACCGATGGCTTTATAGGTGGCGTTCGATTTTGGCGCGGTGGCGAGGTAAATCACCGCCTGTGCGATGCAAATTTCCCCCTCGGGGGAGCCCAGCCGCTCATAGGCTTCCCAGGCGGCCAGCGCCTGCACCAAAGCCTGCGGGTCGGCGAGGCCGATATCCTCCGAGGCAAAGCGGGTGATGCGCCGTGCGATGTAGCGCGGGTCCTCGCCGCCGGCCAGCATGCGGGCCAGCCAATATAAGGCGGCGTCAGCATCGGAGCCGCGCATGGATTTATGCAGGGCCGAGATGAGGTTGTAATGCTCCTCGCGGTCTTTGTCATACAGGGCGGCGCGGCGGGCGAGCAGGTTTGCCAATTGGTCGGAATTTAACGGGGCACTGTCGTGCAGGGCGAATAATTGCTCGGCCAGATTCAACAAGGCGCGGCCATCGCCATCGGCCATCGCCCGCAAAGTGGCGCGGCCTTCGGGGGTTAGGGGCAGCGGCGCACTGGCATCGGTTTCAGCCCGCACCAGCAGATTTTCCATGGCGGCGTCATCGAGCCGGCGCAGCACCATCACTTGGCAGCGCGAGAGCAATGCGCCGTTGAGCGCGAAGGAGGGGTTTTCGGTGGTCGCCCCAATCAGCACGATGGTGCCGGCTTCCACCACCGGCAAAAACGCATCCTGCTGGGCGCGGTTGAAGCGGTGGATTTCATCGACGAACAGCAAAGTGGTTTTGCCGGAGCGTTTGAGCTTGAGCGCGTCATCAAACACCCGCTTCAAATCCGCGACACCAGAGAACACCGCCGAGATTTGGGTGAAATGCAGCCCGGCCTCCGCCGCCAGCAGCCGTGCGATGGTGGTTTTACCCACCCCTGGTGGTCCCCATAAAATGAGGGACGCCAGCGAGCCGCGCTTTAGCATGCCGGTCAGGCTGCCTTCTGGCCCCAGCAGATGGTCTTGCCCGACAATATCGGCCACATGCTTGGGCCGCAGCCGTTCGGCCAGCGGTATGGCGGTGGGGGTGGCTGTTATTTCGGTGGGCGGGAATAAATCATCGTCGGCGGGCATTTGCCCTATGTAGCGCCGCGTTGCGCGTTACCCAAATAGCTTTACCCAAATAGCTTTACCCAAATTTGCGTGCGACCAAAAACGCCACCCCGGCGGTGACGCTGGTGATGATGCCGCCCCAGATCATGTCCAGCGCCGTCACATTCACCGGCCAGCCCTGCAATATCGCCAGCGAGGTGAGGTCGTAGGTGCCATAGGCAATCAACCCCAGAACCGCACCGCGCGTGACCGCCGCGCCAAAATCACCGCCGGCCAGGGCAGGCAGGGTGATGAGGTAGGTGACCCCGGCGGCGTACAGCAGGTAAAACAGCACGGCGGCCCAAACCACCGGCTTATCACTCATCAAATGCCCGATGCCGGGGCGGTACAGGCGGGACGTGGCAAAACCGAGCCAGCACCCATCCATAATACCCATCACGATCAGGCTGGTGAGATAGGCGATGATCGGCGTGCGCATGGTGGCTCCCTGAATAGCGTGACTCCCATGTGGCGGGGTGGTTCAAAATTCCAATGGTTGATTGTCAGAATACCATTCTACCGTCCGCGCCAAAGCAGACGGAAAATCGATCTCCGGTCGCCAGCCCAGTTGTGTACGGGCTTTGGTGGTGTCTAGCCGCATGTGTTTAATTTCAGCCTGCGCGGTTGAGGCGATGATGGGCTGCAAATCCGAGCCCATCATGTGGACGATTTGCGATACCAACCCGATGATGGGGACAGCAACCTCATACGAAAAATTGACTGCCTGGCCACGTAAATTGGAATCCTCTGCCAGCTTTTCCGCCAGCATCAAATGCACCCGTGCGGCTTCCTCGACATATAAAAAATCGCGGGTGAAATTACCATCCGAGCGCAGCACCGGCGCTTGCCCCCGTAAAATCTGCCGGATGGTGTAGGGAATAATCCTCTCGAAAGCGAAATCATAGCCGCCAAAATAATTGCCGCAGCGGGTGATGGCAACGTTGAGGTTGAACAGCCGGCCATACGATTGCGCGATCAAATCCTGGGTGGCCTTGGCAATTTCATACGGGTGCTTCGGCTCCAGGGGTTTATCTTCCTGGAAGGGTGTTGGCTGCGTGCCGTAGGCTTTATCAGACGATGCCACGATCATCAGCGCATTGGGCTGATGAAGCCTGATCTGCTCCAGCAGGTTGATAGTACTCTCGATACTGGCCCGCAGCGCCGCCGCCGGCTCGCGCAATGCGGCGTTCACATCCACCATCGAGGCTAAATGGAATACGGCTGCAAATTCATGCGCCGCGAATGCTGAAGTCACCACGGAAGGGTCTTCGACGGTCCCTGTGATGATCGTCACACGCTTTTCGAACCCAGTCAGCGCAAACTGGGAATTTGGCCGGGGGCGGCGGATGATGGCAACAATATCAGCGCCTTGTTCCAGAAGCTGCCGTACCACCCAGCCCCCCAGAAAGCCGGTGGCCCCGGTGACGAGAATTTTCTTGCCGTGCCAGAAGCTCATCCTGCCCGCCTTGCTTGTTGCGACACTGCCGCCCTCCTATATGGGATTCATGTCAGAGCAAAATGGCCCGATCATCGATATGACTCCGGAAGGTGACTTCGTTAAGCCGCCGAAGCCGGATTACCTGACCATCCTGGCGCGGCTGGTAGCGTTTGGCGTGTTGTTGCTGGTCGCGGCGGTCGCCTTCTGGATGGCGATTTTCATCGTTCCCGTATTGATCATCCTGGGGATTGCCGGTTACGCGCTTTCGCGTACTCAAATCAGGCGTTTTTAAGCCGCCGCAATCGCGTGAATCCGCTCCACCATGGCAGCTACCCCATTGCCGCGGTTAGTGGAGAGGGCACCGATCAGCCCCAGGTCTTTCAAAAATTGCGCCGAAGTGGCCATAATTTCCGGGCGTGTCCGGCCCGAATAGACCCGCAGCACCAGCGCCACCAAGCCCGACACGATGGCGGCATCCGAGGCACCTGCGAAGTATAGCGTATCGCCGTCAGCCTTGGCGGCCAGCCAGACCTGACTCTGGCAGCCTTTTACCCGGTATTCCTCGGTCTGCCAGCCAGCCGGATAAGCCGGCAGTTTGCGGCCCAGCTCGATGATGAACTGGTAGCGGTCCAACCAGTCGTCAAACATGCCCAATTCCTCGCCGATGGCGGCAATGGCGTCGGCGGCGGTGGTATCTTCTGGGTTCAGATAGGGGGCAGGCATCATGCACGGCATGTGCGGGCAGGGCGCGGGCACGTCAAGTTTATTAGCTATTGAGTGATAAAAATGGCTGGGGGACCTGGATTCGAACCAAGGTTACCCGGGTCAGAGCCAGGTGTTCTACCGCTAAACTATCCCCCAACGGCAAAGCGCTATGCGCGAGGCCCCCGGTAGCACCAGCCGCGGCGTTCGGCAACTCCTGTGCGCATTTTTAATACTCAAGCACCCCTTTGCCGCTATTTGCAACTTGCTCTCGGCCACCAAATAGCGCGACTATGCAGTTGAAATGGTTTACTCTGCTGCCGTCAGCCTCAACACCCCGAATCGTCGCGGCGCGGAACAACGCCGTGCGGGCCGTCGCCCGGTGTTCGCGGGTATCGACCTGGGAACCAACAATTGCCGTATGCTGGTAGGCACCCCGAGTGGTTCCGGCTTTCAGGTGCTGGACAGCTTCAGCCGGGTGGTGCGGCTGGGCGAAGGTCTTTACGACACCGGCAAGCTATCCCCGGTCGCGATGGAGCGTGCCCTGGCGGCATTGTCCATCTGCGCTGACCGCGTGCGCCGCTGGGGCAACGAGGCTGAGGGCGGCAGGATTGTGCTTCGCGCCATCGCCACTGAAGCCTGCCGGCAGGCCGAAAATGGCAGTGCGTTCATCCGCCAGGCACGGGAAGCCACCGGATTGCCGCTGGAAATCATCGGCCCGCGTGAGGAAGCCGAACTGGCGGTGGAAAGCTGCGCCTCGCTGATCTGTAAGGCCGGCCGCCGGGCGTTGCTGTTCGACATTGGTGGTGGTTCAACCGAAATTGCCTGGGTCCGGGTGAATTGCGACGGTTCACCGCCCGAGTTGATTGGCTATATTTCCATCCCTGTCGGCGTTGTCACCCTCTCCGAGCGTTGCGCCAATGCCTGTTACTCCGAGTATGGATTCAGCTCGGTGGTGGCTGATGTGGCGAACATGCTGCGGCCGTTCGAGGCGGTGCACCGGATTGGCAAGGAAATTGCCCAAGGTGGCGTGCTGATGGTGGGCACCAGCGGCACCGTCACCACCCTGGCCGGGGTATCGCTGCGGTTGGAGCGTTACCGCCGCGGGTTGGTCGATGGAGTGGCGCTGGACCGTGGCCAGGTGGACGCCGCGCTGAATGAGGCGCGGGAGCTTGGCCGCGATGGCCTAAGCCGGCATGGCTGCATCGGCGCCGACCGGGTGGATTTTGTCCTGCCCGGCTGCGCCATATTCGCCGCCATTCACGAGCTTTGGCAGGTGCCCGAGCTGACCGTGGCGGACCGTGGTCTGCGCGAAGGGATGCTGATGCGCTTGATGCGTGTTGCCCAACCGGCGAGGCGGGGCTACGGACCGCTATGACCGAAGAGAATATAGTACCGCCGCGCCGTGAGGCGGTGCGGCTTAAAAACGCACGCAAACTCGCCCCCTCCTCGCAACGCTGGCTCTCACGCCAACTTAACGACCCCTATGTGCAGGCCGCCAAAATCCAAGGCTTCCGCTCGCGCGCCGCATTCAAGCTGCTGGAATTGGACGATAAATACCAACTTATCACCAAGGGCGCCCGTGTGGTGGATTTAGGCGCTGCCCCTGGTGGCTGGAGCCAGGTGGCGCTGGCCCGCGGTGCGGCGAAAGTGGTGGGGATTGATTTGCTCCCCATCATCCCGGTGGCGGGGGCCGACCTGATTGAGGGGGATTTCATGGCTGAGGGCATGGAAGCCCGGCTGATCGAACTGCTCGGCGGCCCGGCTGATTTGGTGCTATCGGACATGGCGCCCAACACCACCGGCCATGTCGCCACCGATCATATCCGCATCATGGCCTTGGCCGGCCTGGCGCTGGATTTCGCCGTGCAGGTGCTGGTGCCGGGCGGCGGGTTTGTGGCGAAACTTTTTCAGGGGGGTGCTGAGCGCGAGATGCTGAACACCCTGAAACTGCGCTTCCGCACGGTCCGCCACGCTAAGCCGCCGGCGAGCCGGAAGGATTCTAAGGAAATGTATGTGGTCGCCACCGGGTTTAGGTCAGGGTAAACCACTTACTCTTTCGGGAATGATAATGGAATTTTTTGGCGGACGAAGCTTTAGGGGAAAGAGTTTTGTATGAGTATCCCGAAGATAATTCATCAGACAGTTGCAGATAAAAATAACGTCCATCCTCTATTGCAAGAGAATTTTTCTAAAATTAGGGCGCTAAACCCAGCCTATGAGCATTGTCTATATGATGATGCTGACATTATTGAATTTATTCAGAGAGCTTACGGCTCTGAAATCTTAAAATTATATGAGCGAATAAATCCTGTGTATGGAGCCGCGAGGGCTGATTTTTTTCGGTATCTTTTACTGTATAAAATGGGCGGCATCTATTTGGATGCTAAATCAACGATCATTCATAATCTCGATGGTAAGTTGCGGCCAGAAGACACATATCTGTTGTCGCACTGGCGTAATCAGCCTGGCGAAGCCTTTGAGGGCTGGGGGATGCATCCTGGATGTGGTCCTCGTGGTGAATATCAGCAATGGCATATCATTGCTGAAAAACAACATAATTTTCTCTTGGCTGTTATCGAAAAAGTTATTGCCAACATTATTAATTATGATCATGTGTTTGGCGAGCGGGGAAGGCTTGGAGTGATAAAATGTACAGGCCCTGTAGCTTATAGTTCCGCAATTTTAGGTGTTGAGAATAAGTTTAAGTCTCGTTTGGTGGATATCGAAGAGTTGGGTTTTCGATATTCAGTTTTAGAAGATAAAAATAATTTGACGCTTCATAGATTGCTGTTTGATAATCATTATTCTGAAATTCAAGAGCCGGTTATTTTAAATGTTGACGAATCTGGTAAGCAATCTTTTCGTGATGACGGTTTAGATCATAAGAATATTTTCAATAAAATATATGAAAAAAATATTTGGGATTGTGGGTCTGGTCCTGGCTCAAAATTTGAGAATTCAATTAAGTACATTGAATTTTTGCAGGCTTTCATCAAAACCAATCATATTAAAAGTGTTGTTGATATAGGCTGTGGTGATTGGCAATTTTCGCAACACATTAATTGGCAAGGTGTTTACTACACCGGGATTGACGTTTCAAATGTTGTTTTGGAAAATACAAAGCGCTTTTCTAAGCAAGGAATAGAATTTTTAGAGAGGAACGTTTTGTTTGATGAATTACCATCGGCGGACATGGTTATCATAAAGGATGTTTTGCAACACTGGAGCAACGAGGATATTCTTAATTTTCTTCCGAAGCTGAAAAAATACCCGAGAGTGCTGATAACTAATGGTGCTCCTGGCCGTGCACAAAATCCAATTAATCGAAATATCCGGACTGGTGATTTTCGTCCCATTGATCTGAGCGCACCGCCGTTCTGTTTGTCGGGCAGCTATATTTTCTGGTATCAGGGTGATGAAGAAAAATTCGTGTATTTTTTATCTAATGTATGAGGTCGATAAAAAATTAACCATGTAAGTTTTGTTTAAATAATTCATCAAAATACGCAATCGTCTTCCCCAGCCCCTCATCCAGCCCCACCACCGGCTCCCAGCCCAGCAGTTCCTTGGCCTTAGCAATATCCGGGCAGCGCTGCATCGGGTCGTCCACCGGCAGGGGGCGGAAGACCAGTTTGGATTTAGCGCCGGTCAGCCCGATCACTCGCTCGGCCAGTTGCAGCATCGGCAGTTCCACCGGGTTGCCCAGGTTGATCGGGCCGGTGATGTCATCGCCGGTGGCCATCAGCCGCACAAAACCTTCGATCAGATCATCCACGTAACAAAAGGCGCGGGTCTGCATGCCGTCGCCAAAAATGGTGATATCCTGCCCTCGCAGCGCCTGCACAATGAAGTTGGAGACCACCCGACCGTCATTAGGGTGCATGCGCGGGCCATAGGTGTTGAATATCCGCGCCACCTTGATGCGCAAATTATGCTGGCGGCGGTAGTCAAAAAACAGCGTCTCGGCGCAGCGCTTGCCTTCATCGTAGCAGGCGCGCGGGCCGATGGGGTTCACGCTGCCGCGGTAATCCTCAGTTTGCGGGTGTACGGTCGGGTCGCCGTACACCTCTGAGGTGGAAGCCTGGAATACTTTCGCCTTCACCCGCTTGGCCAGGCCCAGCATGTTGATGGCGCCCACCACGCTCACCTTGGTGGTCTGCACCGGGTCGAACTGGTAATGCACCGGCGAGGCCGGGCAGGCGAGGTTATAAATCTCGTCCACCTCAACATACAGCGGGAAAGTGACGTCGTGGCGCATGATCTCGAAGCTGGAGTGGTCCAGCAGATGCGCCACATTGTCGCGCCGGCCAGTGAAGTAATTGTCCACCGCCAGCACGTTATGCCCCGCCGCCAGCAGCTTTTCGCACAGATGCGAGCCGAGGAACCCGGCGCCGCCGGTGACAAGAATACGTTTTTTTGTGTAACTCAATGCCTAAGCCTTCCTGTATCGCCGCCCTGCCTAACATGAAAAGGTAATGATAATGAAATCGGTTCTGATCACGGGTGCCAGCCGCGGCATTGGCCGCGCCACCGCTATATTGGCCGGCGGCAAGGGCTGGTCGGTGGGGGTTAATTACATGGCCAACCTCGCCGCCGCCGAGGCCACCGCGGCTGCCGTGCGGGCGGCCGGCGGGCGGGCGGTGGTTATCAAAGGCGATGTTTCGGTCGAGGCGGATGTGATCAACATGTTCGACGCCACCGCCACGGCGTTTGGCAGGATTGACGGGGTGGTGATTAACGCGGGCGTAGCAGCACCGAGCCTGCAATTGGCCGAAATGACCGCCGAGCGGCTGCGCCGGATGTTCGACACCAACATTTTGGGTGCGTATTTATGCGCCCGCGAGGCCGCCCGACGGCTGCCGCTGGATAAAGGCGGGCGTGGCGGCTCGGTGGTTTTATTGTCCTCGATCGCTGCCAAACTCGGCGCACCGTTCGATTTTGTCGATTATGCGGGGTCCAAGGGTGCTGTGGATAGCCTGACCGTGGGGCTGGCCAAGGAATTGGCCAAGCAAAGCGTGCGGGTCAACGCCATTCGCCCCGGTCTGACCAATACCGAAATGCAGGCCGCTTCGGGCGACCCCGACCGCGCCAACCGCCTTGGCGCCAGCACTCCCGTCGGCCGGGCCGCGCAGCCGGAGGAAATCGCCGAGGCGATCATGTTTTTACTCAGTGATGCGGCTTCATATGTCACCGGCGCCATCCTGGACGTTTCGGGCGGGCGCTAGGCACAATAGGCGCGGCAGGTAACCGGGCCGCGCCTATTGCGCCGCATCCCGGCCCCCCTTACTAAGAGCCGCCAAGGTTTCCACTGAAAGCAAGCGGCCATGGCTCCCGAAATTTTATCAACCCAAGACCCTAGTTCTCGCATCGCCGAGGCGTTTGCGTTTGACGACGTGCTGCTGGTCCCGGCCTATTCGCAAGTTCTGCCCACGCTGGTGCAAACCGCCACCAAGCTCACCCGGACCATCTCCCTCAATATCCCGCTGGTTTCCGCCGCCATGGACACGGTGACCGAGGCCGCGATGGCGATTGCGATGGCCCAGCAGGGCGGCATTGGTGTGATTCATAAAAATTTCACCATCGCCGAGCAGGCCGCGCAGGTGAAACGGGTCAAGAAGTTCGAGAGCGGCATGGTGGTGAATCCGCTGACCATCCACCCGGACCAAACCCTGGCTGATGCCCGCGCCCTGATGGAACTGCATAAAATCAGCGGGTTCCCGGTGGTGGAGCGTGATGGCCGTCTGGTCGGCATCCTCACCCACCGCGATGTGCGGTTCGCCACCGACCCGAGTGCGAAAATCTACGAGCTGATGACCCGCGAGAATTTGGCGACGGTTTCGGCGGGCGTGGGGGCCGAGGAAGCCCGGGCGCTGCTGCATAAGCGCCGGCTGGAAAAATTGCTGGTGGTTGACGATGAGTACCGCTGCATCGGGTTGATGACCGTCAAGGACATGGACAAAGCCGAAGCGCACCCGCTGGCGAACAAGGACGAGCTGGGCCGCCTGCGCGTGGCCGCCGCCACCGGCGTGGGCGATGACGGTGCTGAACGTGCCGCGGCTTTGATCGAAGCCGGGGTGGATGTGGTGGTGATCGACACCGCGCATGGCCATTCCCAAGGTGTGCTGACGGCGGTTGCCCGCATTAAAAAATCCTCCAACGCGGTACAGATTATTGCCGGAAACGTCGCCACCGCTGATGGCGCCGCCGCGTTGATCGATGCCGGGGCTGACGCCATTAAAATCGGCATCGGCCCAGGCAGCATTTGCACCACCCGGATTGTGGCGGGTGTGGGTGTGCCGCAGTTCTCCGCAGTATTGGAAACCGCCGCCGCTTGCCGGGCGCGGGGGGTTCCCGCCATCGCTGATGGCGGCATCCGCGCCTCGGGTGATTTGGTGAAGGCGCTGGCGGCGGGGGCGGATGCGGTGATGGTCGGCTCGATGCTGGCCGGGACCGATGAAGCTCCTGGCGAGGTGTTCCTCTATCAGGGGCGCTCGTACAAATCCTATCGCGGCATGGGCAGCCTGGGGGCCATGGCGCGTGGCTCGGCGGACCGGTATTTCCAGCAGGAGATCAAGGACACGCTGAAGCTGGTGCCGGAAGGCATTGAAGGCCGGGTTGGCTATAAAGGCCCGATGGCCGCCGTGGTACACCAGCTGGTCGGCGGTTTGCGGGCTGGCATGGGCTATACCGGCTCCAGCGACATCAACGCCTTGCAAACCGAAACCAAATTCCGCCGCATTACTGGCGCTGGCTTGCGTGAGAGCCATGTGCATGATGTCGCGATCACCCGTGAAGCCCCGAACTACCGCCAAGAATAATCAGGAATAATTATGACCCCCGCTGGGCAACTTGCCGCCGCCATTGATTTATTGGCGGATATTGAAGCCGATGCCCGCCCGGCTGACGCCGTGGCCAATTCGTTTTTCCGCAACCGCCGCTTCATCGGGGCGGGGGACCGGCGCGAGGTGAGTACCCTGGTGTGGGGTGTTCTGCGTGCCCGCCGGCATTTAGGCTGGTGGCTGGAGAAATTTGGCGCTGAACCCACGCCGCGCTTGCTGCTTGGTGCCCAGGCCATTTTCACCGGCATGACCGTGAATAAAATCGCTTTGGCCTTCACCGCCGGGCGTTATGGCCCCCCGCCATTGACCGAGCTTGAGACCATCGTGCTGGAAAAATTCGCCGGCCATACACTTGAGCACCCCAACATGCCGGATGCTGTGAAGTATGAGGTGCCGGACTGGATCATGCCGCGCCTGGAAGCGCAGTTTGGCCCTGCGTTGAAGGCTGAGATGGACGCGATGGCGCAGACCGCGCCGCTGGATTTGCGGGTGAACGCTCTGAAAGCGACGCGCGACCAAGCCATACTGGCTTTGGCGGCAGAACAACTTGATGCCCGCCCCACCCCGTATAGCCCGTGGGGCTTGCGCCTCGCGGGGCGGCAATCAATCACCCAGGGCAAGGCGTTTCAGGACGGGATTGTGGAAATCCAAGATGAAGGCAGCCAGTTGGTGGCCTTGTTAGTGGATGCCAAACCCGGCATGCGCGTGGTGGATTTTTGCGCCGGTGCCGGCGGCAAAACTCTGGCGATTGCGATGACCATGGAAAACAAAGGTCATATCGTGGCCTGCGATGTTTCCGCGCCGCGTCTGGAAGGCGCTATCAAGCGCTTGCGCCGTGCCGGGGTGCATAATGCCGAGCGGCATCTGCTGGAGCCCGGTGATAAATGGGTGAAGCGGCAGGAAAAAAAATTCGATCGCGTGTTGATCGATGCACCATGCACCGGCACCGGCACTTGGCGCCGTAACCCGGATGCGCGGCTGCGCTTGAAGGAAAACGACCTAGCGGAAATTCTGCCGAAGCAGGCGATGATTCTCGACCAGGCGCAAAGGCTGTTGAAGGTTGGAGGCCGGTTGGTTTACGCAACCTGCTCGCTATTGCAGGAAGAAAATGAAATGCAGGTAACCGCATTTTTGGAACGCCACCCGAATTTCGGCCGCGTCGCGCTGAGCGATCCGGTGCCGGAAGCCCTGCATGGCCCGGCTTTGCGCTTAACGCCGCGGGCCAATGGCACCGATGGATTTTTCGGCGCGGTGCTAGAGCGCACCGCATGAGTGAAGTACGTTTTGCCACCCCGGCAGATGCTTCTGATATTGGCGCCGTGCATGTCTCTGCCTGGCGCAGTGCGTATCCGGGTTTGCTGCCGGACCAGTATCTTGCCAAGCTCTCGGCATCCCGGCAGGCGGCGTTTTATGAACGTGCGATCCGTATGGGTGCCGGTGTGCATGTGCTGACACAAAACCAGCATGTGGTAGGGTTTTCCACCGCCCGGAGAACTCGTGGCAATCCGTTAGGTGACGGCGAAGTCGAAACGTTATACGTGCTTGATGACTACCAGGGTAACGGCTTTGGCCGCAGTCTGCTGCAAGCCTCGGCGGGTTATTTGGCGGAACTGGGTTGTAATTCGTTGTTCGTATGGGTATTGCGCGACAACCCGGCGAGTTTTTTCTACGAGCATCTGGGTGGCAAGCGCATCGCCAGCAGCTTCACCCGCGTTGGCGGTAATCAAACACCGCAGACGGCCTTTGGCTGGAATCCCATTGACGCGTTGTTGGCTAGCCAGGATTAAACCTGCCGTTTAAAAAATATTGATGCCTGTGGCGGTGCTGATGGCCCCCAGAACACCAGCGCCCAGGATCAACCAGATGGGATTTGATTTGTAACGATAAACGACCCAGGCGGTGATCACCGAGAGGATGATGCGTGAGATTTTGGTATCAACGGCCACGGTGAGAACGAAACTGGACGCCAGGGTCAGTCCGACCGTGATAGGGATCAGTCCGGCTGCGGCGGTTTTTACATAGGCGGTCTTTTGGTTACTCTCGTACCAGGAGGCGCCGGCATACGCCATGAGAGATGAGGGAACCAGCTTGGAGACGAGCGTGACGAGAGCGCCCGGCAGGCCCGCCACCTTTTGCCCGATCAGGATCAACGCCATGCCGTTAGGCCCTGGCAGCGCCTGCGAAATGGCGAAATAGGCAACAAACTGTGCACTGGTGATCCAGTGCATGTCATCAACTGTGTAGCGGAAAATATCGCTCAGTGTGACCGACATGCCGCCGACCGATAGGATCGACCAGAGCGCGGAATGCCAGAACAGCCTGAAGAGATTAAGCGTCACGGCGCAGCCTGGCGCTGCCGAAACTGTTGGCCATGGTCAGCGGCAGGCAGATTAGCAACACGATCCACAGCGGCAGCTTGACGATCGCCATCAGAATAAATGTGACCACCAGAACCAGAAAGGCGCCAAATGCTTTTGGCACGCCTTTGATAAGACGGCTGACGGTACCGAGCATCAGGCCGGAGGCCACCGGCATCACCGCGCCGAAAATCTGCTGCACATGCGCGTTGCCCCACCAGCGGTCGATCAGCAGTCCGGCGATGATGGTGATGATGGTGGGGAACAGATACAGTCCGGTGACGCTGAGGCAGGCACCCGCAAAGCCGTTGGTGCGGCGGCCGTAGATGACTCCGACATTGGCGATATTCGGACCCGGGAAAAATTGCCCGAGGGTCAAAAGTTCGGTGAAGCTGGCATCATCCATCCAGTTTTGCTGGTCGACCAGAATATAGCGTGCCCACGGCAGCACGCCGCCGAAGCCCAGCAGGCCGATCAGCGCAAAACCACGGAATAGTTGCAGCCTTGTTGGTGTCAGTTCGAGCCCTCCGCGGCGTTCCTGACCAGCGCCAGGGTGCGGTAAATACCATGGACGAATTTACTGTAGGGCAGCAGCACGAAAAGCGACAGAATCAAACCAAGGTGAAGTGCCAGCAGTGTGCCCATGGCATCGGTGGCGCGAAAAGCCAGCAGCATTAGTCCCGAGGCGGCAGCCAGCCAGAGCAGGGCCAGCAGGGCGAAGTCAGCACCAAATAATTCCGTGGCTGCCGGCGCACGGCTGGTGATGATTTTAAGTCGGATCAGACCGGAAGTACCGATGATAAGGCCAGCGCCACCAATAATGCCCAGCACGACAGGCACGCTGAGCAGCGGGTAGGGCGCTGGCAAATTGAGCGCGTAGGCTTCAAACGCTGCGCTGCAGGTGGCGGCAAAGCAGGCCATAAACCCGTAGGCCATGGCGTGATGCAAATAGCGGCGGCTTTGCGAGAAGCTTTCGTCACTATTGTTGCAGCCATGGCCGCCGCCACCGAGGTTTTTTAAGGTCAGAGCATCGAGTAGCCCGAGGGCAATGTCGCGCGAGCGCAGGCTTAAATTTTTCCCGGCATCGCGCCAAAAATTCAGCCCGCCGATGGTCAAGGCGCTGAGCGAAAACAACAAAGTAAGTAAGGCCACAATGGTCATCGCGGCCCAGGGGACGACGTTATAAAATGAACCGGGGCCGCTGTAGGCGCTGGTGAGGGTTCCGGGTGATGTAAGGGTACCGATAAGCAACAACACCAATGCGAGTGTCCCGGCAGTGGTGAGAGCGACCACCAGCCCGTTTTTCTCGAAGGCGCGGGCGAGGGGCGCTGGCCAGGCGTACTGGCGGTAGCTCTCCTCGCGCAGCAGCGCGAAGGTTTGCGGAACGTTGACGCCAAACGGGTGTGGTGGCGCGTATTGGCAAGCGTAATAGCAGCCCTGGCAATTATGGCAGAGGTTGGCGAGGTAGGTGAGGTCAGGAGTGGAAAATTCCCGCTCCAGCGCCATCGCGGGAAACACCGCGCAAAATCCTTCGCAGTAGCGGCAGGCGTTGCAGATTTCCATCTCGCGGCGAGCTTCGACCAGAATTTGTGAGTCCGGCATCATTGTTCCTGGTCAGTTGCGGGCGTGGCGGGCGGCTTGGGCACCGGCGATGCGCCCGAACACAGTGCCGATGGTCATGCCAAAGCCGGCGAGATAGCCACGGCCGAGAATATTGCCGGCCATGATCTCACCGCTGGCCCATAGGTTGCTGGCTGGCTTACCATCCTGCATCAGCACCTCGGCGCGCTCGTTCACCTGCACGCCGAGATAGGTGAAGGTGATGCCGGGGCTGAGTGGGTAGCCGATGAAGGGTGGTGTCTCGATGGTTTGCGCCCAGTGGGTTTTCGGCGGCTCGAGGCCCATGGTTTTGCAATCATCCAGCTTCGAGCCATCGAAATTTCCGGGCTGCACGGCTTTGTTGTAGGTGCTGATTGTGGTTTCCAGAGTGGAGGGGGCGAGGCCAAGTTTGTTGGCCAACTCACTGATGGTAGCGCCGGTGATGGCCGGAAACACTGAGGGCATGAAAAGTTTAGCGGCTTTGGCATCAACAATCGCGTAGGCGATCTGGCCGGGCCGCTGTGCCACCAGGCGGCCCCATATGGCATAGCGTTTTGGCCATACATCCTCGCCCTCATCGTAAAAGCGCTTACCATCACGGTCGACGACAATGCTGAACGGCACGCAATCAAGTCTTGTCACGATACCGCCGTCGAATTTTGGCGCACGGGCGTCGATGGCGACGGCGTGGCACTGCATCGGATCGCCAATTTGCTGCACGCCCTGGCCGAGTAAATTGCGCAAAATGGTGCCTTGCGCGTAGGGGGTGCCGCGGATGATGAAGTTTTCGGCGGCTTCACCCCAGTATTCCTTCAGCCAGTCGACATTTGCCTGGAAGCCGCCACTGGCGACCACGACCGACCTTGGCAGCAAGGTGAGCGGAAACCCCCGGCTGACGGCGGTGACACGGCGCACGGTCCCATCCTCAAGCTGCAGATCTGTGACTTCGGTATCGTAAATTATTTCAACGCCGAGCTTTGCCGCCGCCTGGTAATAGGCGTTGACCAGCGCTTTACCGCCGCCCAGGAAAAAAGCATTGGTACGGCCAAGGCTAAGCGTGCCGGTGAGCGAGGGTTGGAAATGCACCCCATGCGCTTCCATCCAGGCCGGCAATCCTGCGGAGGCGCGGATGGTCATGCGGGCCAGCTCTTCATTGGTTTCGCCGCCGGTGACTCGCAGCAGATCGTCCCAGTATTCGGCCTCGCCATAGGTTTCGACCAGCACGCCTTCGGGCCTGTCGTGCATGGCTCGCAGGTTGCGGGTGTGCCGTGAATTGCCGCCGCGCAGCTCGCGCGGCGCATGTTCCAGCAGGATAACCGACGCACCGGCCTCGCGGGCCGCGATGGCAGCGCATAACGCCGCATTGCCACCACCCACCACCAGTACATCGACCTTCCGGCCTTCGATTCCGGATAAGGCCGACATTTTTACAGTCATGAAGGCTACATAGTACGTCCGGCTGATTTTTCGAGATCGATACCGGTGGTATCTTTGGTGGTCAGGATGGCGACCATCGCCATGGCTGCGTATCCCATCACCATCAGGCCGATGTAGATGTAGGCGTGTTGTATGCCCACAGCGTGCAGGATCAGACCGGCAACGATCGGAATCAGCCCTCCGCCGTACACCTGGCTGATCTGGTAGGCGGCGCTGGCACCGGAAGCACGGTAACGGGTGGGGAAGTTTTCGGTGTAGAAGGTGGGAATGGCACCATAGCCGAAGCCGAATACAAAGCCGAAACCGATGACGTCAGCCAATACCGCGAGCCAGAAGTTACCTGTATTGATGAGGTAAAAATATGGGATCGCGAAGATAAAAAACGTGACAGCAGAGATCAGCAGCACGGTGCGGCGGTTGATATAGTCGGCCAAAAACGAGCCGATGATCATGAACACCAGCATGAAGGCGGCCGCGATCAACCCGATTTCAAGGGCTTGCTCGGCCGGGAAGCCGACGGCTTTCATATAGCCGGTGCCGAACACGAAGGAGAGAAAAAACGCGCCGCCGAACATGGCGTTGACGACCGAGGTACGCAGGATCCGTAGTGGCATTTCCCGCCAGACCGCATTGGCCGGAAACTCGAGCGTGGCGCCGCCCGCGGTGAATTTCTCAAACACGAAGCTTTCCTCGGTGCGGTTCCGGATGATGATACCGACGATGGCGACCAGAAAGCCAATATAAAAGAAAATTCGCCAGCCCCAGGCGATAAAATCTGCTGGTGACATCAAGGATTTAACGAAAATAACCGATCCGAAGCCCAGCAGCAGCCCAAGGGGGATGGCAAAGCCGACCCAGGCGCCCCAGAAGGCACGGTATTTGGAATGCGCTGCTTGCTCAACAACCCAGGTGGAGGCGGTGCCGAATTCGCCGCCAAAGCTGATGCCCTGCGCGAGACGGAAGAAGATGAGTAAAACAGGTGCCAGAACGCCGATGCTGTCGTAGGTTGGGGTCAGGCCGATCAGGAGTGTTGCAACACCCATCAGCATCAAGGCATAGACCATGGCGTTTTTGCGGCCATGGCGGTCGGCGATATTGCCAAAAATATAGGCGCCAAGCGGGCGGATGATGATGCCCAGGCCATACACGCCGATGGCGGCGGCAACGGCGGCCAGGCCGGGCAGTTTGAAGAACACCCCACCCCATACAGTGGCGGCGATGACGCCGGTTACCAGGAAGTCGTACTGCTCAATGATCGAGCCGATGATGCTGGCGAAAGCGACTTTGAAAATCTGAGCATCAGTTGGATTGCCGCTGACGGCTACTTTAGATGATGATGTCGGCATGACGAAACTTCCCCCCATATGAAAATACCAATTCCGGCGTTAACACGCTCTTTTGATAAGATATTAAGATAGCTGGTACTGGCGATACGATCAAGCGACGACGTTGCCATTGCAGACGTAACGCGCCATCAGGTCTCTACGGTGCAATGCTGCCTACTGGCAGCAGTTGCTTTCTGTTACAAAAAGGGTTGATGCCTTGGCTTAGGGGTGTTCAAGTTCGGTGAACCAGTCGGTTGGCAACTCATGGCCAAGCTTAGCGGCCCGGGCTTTGGCATAAACCACTGCCCCGGCTGCCGCGAACTGAAACCCCAGTCCGACGGCGTTCAAAAAACATGTGACCTGTGCGTCTCCGGAACGGCCAACCGCAGTTCCAGTGATCAGCTCCGGCAGCGTCGGCAGGCTGGAAACATCGTAGGAATGTTTGCCGCTTTTGCCAGGGACGTCCAGACCCTTGGTAACAGCGTGCTGTGGGGTGCCATCATGTGAATGCACGGCGATACGATCGGCGCGGCGAAAAACCGTAGGTTCGATTTCAGGACCCTTAATGGAGCTGATATGCATACCCGGCTCAACCCAGCGTTCAAAAAATACTGGTTCGATGGCGCTGGTGGCGCAGAGCACAATATCGGCGCCGCTGACGGCCTCTTCAGGTGTATTAACCGCAGTAACGGCGATGCCCAGAGCTGCTGTCATTTCCGCGGCAAATATCCGGCGGTTTTGCGCGTTCGGGCTGAAACAGAGCACTTTTGAGATGCTGCGGGCGGCGGCGGCGGCGGCAAGTTGCGTGCCCGCTTGCCAGCCGCTACCCAGAATACCAACTGAGGTGGCGTTCTGCCGCGCCATGTATTTTACCCCCAGCCCGTTGGTGGCGCCTACCCGGATGCGCTGCATGACCCCATCCGGAAATATCGCCAAAGGCTCACCGGTTTCACTGGAGAATAGCAGAACCAAACCAACGTAGCGCCCGCCGGGCGCTGCCGGAACTTTGACGCGCCGCTTGGTGTTGCCGACTTTTGGCCACGTTACGATATCGGACTTAATGCGTACGGCGGCGATGCTGCGATTCGGTAAAATGCCATCCATACATTTCAAACTATATAAATGATCCGCCTTGCTGGTCGGCGTCTGCATATCAATGCCGGCACCGGTGACAGCCCGGCCATTTGCAAGTTCACGATAGGCATCCTCGAGAGCCTCCATACATTCAGGCACTGTCAGCAACTTTGCGATATCGTCGTTTGAGAGAATCAAAGTCATATCAGATCGCTCCTTCTATAAACCTGTGCGACCAGCGCACTGGTTGTCTGCTTTGGCGGGTGCTTAACGTGTATTGCGGAAGTCTGTTGTCAAAATGGGGCGCTTGCAAGATCTGGTAAATTGGTATAGATCAATACTAAATTGAATAATACTGTTTATAAGCGGGTGGATATGGTCGATGTTCTAGTATGCCGGCATGGCGAGATGGCCGACGGTGATGTTAGGATTGTAGCTGCGGGACCGAAAGAAGCGGGAGTATTCCGCCATAATGGTCAGTATTTTGCATATCGGAATATCTGTCCGCACCAGGGCGGGCCGGTATGCGAAGGTCTGGTCATCCCAAAAGTTCTTGCGGTGATCGGGCCAGATAAGAAATTTCACGGCAACAGCTACGATGAGAGCAAGATGCATTTCGTCTGCCCATGGCATGGCTATGAATATCAACTCGAGACCGGCGTTTGCGCTGCTGATCCGGCATTGCGTCTGCAAAAATATAATGTGGTAGAGCGCGAAGGCGCTGTTTATGTCGAGCTTTGATACGCAGTCCCTGCAACAAGCTTTAGCGGCAGGTGAGATTGATAAGATTTTAAATGACGATCTTGCCCGCATTTTTCAAGCAGCGGTTAAATTGTTTGCCCAGCGATTCCAGGCTAGCGAGATCGACACGCCATTTGCGAATGTCACCAACGTTACCGCCACCGAGGTGGCCATTACCTGCACGGCTATGCTGGAAGCCGTGAACATCCAGCTATTTGAGTTGGGGCTCTGGCAGTCCTGGCAAGGCGCAGCTTAGGGCTTTCAAAGGATCATATGATGGATCAACTGACCGGAAACTTTCCCCCTCAATATCGTGAGCCCGCACGGGAAGAATTTACAACCTCCACGTTGCTGCGCAATGCAAAAAAACAAGCTGAGGTAAGAAATTACAAGGATTTTCTTATCGTCGATGTCGACTCGCATCATTATGAAACCGAGCATCTTAGCGAGATATTAAAATATTGCGATGATCCAACCATCCGGCAACTCGCGAGCGGTAAAGCCTCAATTGGGCGTTCCAGCCTATCGCCAACCCAACTCGGGTTTCAGGACATGGGAGGCCGTATTCCGCGCTATGTGAAACGCCGGAATGAAAAAACGCCCGAAGGTCCGCACCGCGATGTTTCGCTGGCCAAATACTGGATGGATGCGATGGGTGTCGATATTGCCTGCCTTTTTCCAAATCAGATGCTGCATTTGGGCATGCACCCGCAGGTAGAAATGGAAGTGGCTTTGGCACGGGCCTATAACCGCTGGATGGTGGAGCGGGTTTTATGCAACGAGCCGCGCCTATGTTCGATGCTGTATCTTCCGTTGAACTCGCCAGATGATGCGCTACAAATGATCAAGGATTTTGGCGATAAGAAAGGCGTGACCGGCCTCATGGTTACCGCCAGCCGGTACCGTCCTGTGTTCGATAACGCGTTCATGAAGGTTTATGCTGAATTGGAAGAGCGTAACCTGCCGCTATCATTCCATGCGGGTTATAATTGGAACGACCAGGCGATGTCGCAGCTCAACCGATTTATTTCCATTCACGCGCTGGGCTTTACCTTCTTCAACATAATCCATATGACCAACTGGATTGTAAATGGTCTGCCGGAGTTATTCCCAAAGCTCAAGGTGATGTGGATTGAAAGCGGCCTTGCCTGGATACCGTTTGTTATGCAGCGCTTAGATAATGAATATATGATGCGCTCCTCTGAAGCGCCTTTGCTCAAACGCAAGCCGAGTGATTATATGCGGGAGATGTTCTATTCATCCCAGCCGATGGAAATGGTGAATAATAAATCCATGCTGGAGGAAACCTTCAAAATGATAAACGCCGAAACGCAATTGCTTTATTCATCGGATTATCCGCATTGGGATATGGATTTGCCGAGCACGATCTATGATCTGCCGTTCCTCAGTGAAACAGCGAAGCGCAATATACTGGGTGAAAATGCCCGCAAATTATTCAAGTTGGAGCCGATTTTTTCGGAAACCAAGCTGGCCGCCCGGGCTAAAACCTGAAAGTTTGTTACGGTGTTATTTTTTTTTTCACGATGGCGGTAGTGGGCGGGCTCAGATTGGTGATTATTTTTTCGAGGACATTGATAAATATATCGACATGCGTCTTATCAACATCCGCGAGGGCAATTTGTGCAACACGCTGGGCTGAGGGCCGTACTGCGTCTTGTAACGCCCGGCCAGCGGCAGTTAACGTGATATGAACCTTGCGCCGGTCGGCCGCGCTGCGGGTTCGGGTGATCAGCTTTTTCGCTTCGAGCGTATTGAAGACAACCGTCGAGGAGGCTTTTTCAACACCCACAAGTTGCGAAATTTCGTTCTGTGTCAGCCCTTCAATTTCCCAAATGAATCGCAAATGCAAAAATTGCTGCAAGTTGAGTTTAAAAGGAATCAATTGCTGCTGCAGCGCCTGGTTATAGGCGCGCAATGCACCGCGCAACGTGGCGCCGACGCTGCGCTTAAATGGCCTGTTGTTTGGTTTAGACGGCGGGCGTTGTATCGGATGAGTGATGGTCGTCATGATGGTTTTCTGTGTAACATCTATCTGGATTCGCGTCGCACAAAAAAGCCCGCCGGGACATAAAATGAGGGAAGGCAAAACATGCCAAACGACAATATCGCAACCAAGCTGCTGATTGATGGTGAACTGGTGGAGGCCACCGGCAATGAGCGTCTGCCCTCGGTAAATCCTGCCAACGAAGAGATCATCGGCTCGTCCCCGTCTGCCGGTAAAGCCGATGTTGAGCGTGCGGTGGCGGCGGCGCAGAAAGCAGCGCCGCTCTGGGCCACCTTATCGGTTCGGGAGCGGATAAAATATGTGCGCGCCATCGCTGCCGGGTTACAGGCGCGGGCTGATGAGTTGCTGAAAATCGAGGTGCTGGACACAGGCAACACCATCAACAAGGCCTGGGGCGATATCAGTTCGGCTGGTGAAGCGCTGGAATATTATGCCGGCCTCGGGTTGGAGTTGAAAGGCGAGACGATTCCTGCCAGCGCCAATAATTTGCATATAACGCTGCGTGAGCCTTACGGCGTTGTGGGGCGCATTATTCCGTTCAATCATCCCATTAAATTTGCTGCCAACAGCCTGGCCGCTCCGCTGATGGCGGGAAACTGCGTGGTGCTGAAGCCGCCTGAGCAAAGCCCGCTTTCAGCCGGCGTTCTGGCGGAAATCTGCCGCGAGGTGCTGCCGCGTGGGGTGGCCAATATCGTGACAGGGTTGGGGTCAGCGACCGGCGACGTGATCGTCCGCCATCCGGCGATCAAGCGTATCGGATTCACCGGCTCTGTGACAACAGGCATGGCGATTCAACGAGCCGCCGCCGAAACATGCGTGAAGCATGTATCATTGGAACTTGGCGGTAAAAACCCGATGATTGTGTATCCTGATATCGACCCTGACCTGGCCGCGCAAACTGCGGTCGGCGGTATGAACTTCGCGTGGGCCGGTCAGTCATGCGGTTCGTCGAGCCGGATTTTGGTGCATGAATCACTGTACGATGCTGTGCTCAAGCGCATCGTCGAACGTGTCGCTGCCCTACGTTTGGGTGATCCATTGGATCCACAGGCCCAGATGGGACCAGTGAATTCCGAGCGTCATTATGAGCGCGTTTGCCGCTATATAGGCTTTGGCAATGCTGACGGTGCCAAGCTGATGGCTGGTGGCAAGCGGCCACCGGGTAAGTTGTTTGAGCGTGGCTATTGGCTGCAGCCGACGGTATTCGCCGACGTGATGCCATCCATGCGCATCGCCCGTGAGGAGATTTTTGGCCCGGTATTGTCGGTATTCAAATGGAAAGATGAAGCCGAAGCCTTCGCCATTGCCAACAGTACCGACTACGGATTGACCGCCTCGATATTAACCAATGATCTAAACACTGCCCTACGCGCCGCCCGCGCCGTGCAGTCAGGCTATGTGTGGATCAATGGAGCTTCTGGACATTTCTATGGCACGCCGTTTGGAGGCCACAAGAACAGTGGTCTGGGCAATGAGGAAGGTATTGAGGAACTATATAGCTACACCCAAAATAAAACCATTCATATCATGCTGAAGTTATAACGAAAAATCTATTGCTGGGCGCGAACGAAGGTAATCAACGGACCGCCATCCAACGATTGCATGACGAAGCTGTCCGGTGAGGAGAAGTGATAATGGTCATATTCATCCGTGGGCACAGTGGTTTTGCTAGTGGCGGTGTGTTTCATGATATGTAATGAAAGCACGCCTTGGTTGGGGTCGGCCTGATAGGTCCCCTGTTCTTGTAATGCACCGATCATGCGTCCGGCGGCAGGACCGTTGCCGTATCGGCTCTCGGTGATTGAGCTGAACTGGCCGTTGGGCTGAAAAATCTGTTCCATTGAAATCAGAACCTGGAGCCCCCCGGCGCCGGGCATTGTAACCTGGCCGCGCCAGACGCCGAAGAGCGAGGTGTCCTGCGCGTAAGCAGGCAATGTTATAACGCTCAGGATGACGGCGCCAATTAGCATGTTCCGAATGGCTTTCATTAGTCTCACCTTTGGGTCAGCAGCGTTTCCGATAGCTCTATTTTTATTCGATTTTTATCCGGCCGGTAAAGCATATTATTTCGTCTACGGTCCGGTCATTTGGCCGTAGATTGCTAAAATAGCCTTACGCCTCCGGCTGAGCCTCGGCCAGACGGTAGCCGATCCCGGGTTCTGTAATGATCATGGCAGCGGTTTTGGGCCCGAGTTTTTTGCGGATCTGACCGACATAGACGCGCAGGTAAGCAACGTCTTCAGTATGTGCAGCGCCCCAGATGGCGGTTAAAATTTGCCGGTGGGTTAAAACCCGGCCCTGGTTGCGTGCCAGCAGCAGTAGTAGTGCGTGTTCACGCTTGGTCAACGGCAGAGGCGCGTTGTTAAGGGTGATTTTATGCAGTAGCGGGTCGATGATCATATCACCGACGATAACGGGCTTTTCAGCATAATTCTTGCGCAGATGATGGCGCAGTGCGGTGCGAAGCCGGGCCAATAGTTCCCCAAGCGCAAAGGGTTTTTCAACATAGTCATCGGCGCCGCCATCGAGAGCGGCGATTTTTTCTGCCTCACGGTCGCGTGCCGATAAAATGATGACGGGCACATCGGAAAATTCCCGCAGCCGTTTTAAAACTTCATGGCCGTCCATGTCCGGTAAGCCAAGATCAAGCAAGATAGCATCAGGTGCGCGTGATGCTGCCAGCCGCAAGGCTTCATCGCCGCGCTCGGCTCGCAGATACTCGTAATTTGAGGCGCTCAAAGCCGGGTTGAGGAACCGGTGAATTTGCGGCTCATCATCGACCACCAAAATTCTGCCTTGCGTGGGGGTCATCCGGCGGGCAGTTCGATGGTTATGACGGTGCCGGGCAAGCCGTCCGCCGGCAAGTCCAGCCGTGGGCTGCGAGCGGAAATTTTTCCGCCCATTGCTTCGGTGAAAGCCTTAGCGATGGCCAGACCTAAGCCAGTTCCAGGCGCAATCCGGTCACCCCGCGTGGCCCGGAAAAAACTATCGAATATATGAGGTAAGTCGACCGCAGGAATTCCGACACCTTCGTCGGCGATGGCAATGGTTATTTTATCACCTTGGCGTTGTGTTGAAATGGCGATGCGGCTGTCTGGCGGGGCGTATTTCACGGCGTTATCCAGGCAATTCACAATAATCTGCTCCAGCAAAGCGGAATCGGCAATCACCTGGGTTGCGTCTTTGGCGATATTCACGCCGGTATAAATAGCGCCGGACACGCGGGCGATGGCACCTTCAAAAACATCGGCGAGTTGCAGGCGGTCCTTTCGGGCATTGATTTCACCGGTTTCCACTCGCGCCATTTCGGTAATGTTGGAGAGGAATTTCGCCATGCGTTCGGTGTTCTGCGCGATGCTGTCTAATAAATCAGCCCGCGTGGCCCCATCCAGCGCATCGCCCGCGCTGGATAGTGTTTCAGACGCACCACGGATGGCGGTGAGCGGGGTGCGCAAATCATGTGAGAGCGATGAGAGCAATGCCGTGCGCAGTTTCTGGCTGCCCTCCCGCGCCTCGGTTTGCGCGGCGGCTACGGTTAAGCGAACCCTCTCCAGCGCCATTGCCGCCTGATTCGCCAAGGCGGCCAAGGTTTGCGTCAGCGGTTCAGGCGGCATGGTGCTGGGCAGGGCGCCGAGGATGCCGATTGAAATATTGTTGGATCGTAACGGGATAAATCGCCATGGCACGGTAGGCAGCGTGGCGGTGCCAATGCCGGTTTCGATGTTGTTCTTGAATGCCCAGTTGGCGGCGGCAAAGGCGGCAGCGTCTAAGGTAATTCCAGCTGGTGCGGCGACAGGGGTTGTAAGAGCGCCATTTTCGGCCAGCATCACAATCCCGGCGGTGGTAATGCTGGCGGCCTGGGTTGCGGTTTCAAGCAGTAAGTTGGTTTGCGTCGTGGCAAGCGAAAAACGTTGGCCAAACCTTGAAATTCTGCGTAACGCCTCAACTCGCGCACTGGCGGTCTGGGCTTCCAGGCGTACCCGGCCGGCCAGCGTGCCGGTAACGATGCCGACAATCAGGAATACGATGAGTGCTACAACATCGCGCGGATCAGATACCGAAAATGTATAAATCGGTGGCAGGAAAAAGAAATTCCATAGTAAAAACCCGGCTGAGGCGGTGGCAAGCCCGACGTTGCGGCCATAGATACTGGCGGCCCCGGCGATGACTGCGGTAAAAATCAACCCCATCGCTTCTTGCGGAATCAAGCTGCGCAGGCTCATGCCCGCCAGCGTTACGGCGCCGAGAATAACCGCCATGATGACGTAGGGGTGCAATTTTATCGGTGGTGCGGCAGGCTTGGGCCGCATTGGTAGAGCCGCCGGCACCGGAACGAAATGCAGGGTGAAGGCGCTGGCCTGGTTGCTCAGCACCTCGCCCAATCGCCGCCGCCCAATTCGCCGCCACCAGGGCCGCGTCGCAGTGCGGCCTACCACAATATGGGTGATGTTATTTTTGGTCGCGTAATCAAGCACGGTGCCCACGATATCCGACATCGTGGTGGTTTCAACGGTGGCGCCGAGTTGTATGGCGAGGTCCAGCGCGTGCTGAGCATCGCCATGTTCATCAGCACGCTCGGCATGAAACGCCACCAGCGGTGCCCGCAGCGTGTCAGCCAGCCGGGCCGCGTGCCGCACCACATTGTCAGCCGAGGCATCGGGGCCAATCAGGGCCAGAACCTTCTCGCTGGCAGGCCAGGGGCCTGGAATAGCCCGCGCACGCATGTAGGAGGTGACATCCTTATCCACCCGCTGGGCTACGCGCCGCAGCGCCATCTCGCGCAGCGCCCCCAAATTACCTTCCCGGAAGAACCCCTCCAGTGCGCGGTTCGCCACATCGGGCCGGTATATTTTGCCATCCACCAGCCGGGTGCGCAGCTCGGCGGGCGTTAAGTCGATCAGCTCGATTTCATCGGCAAGGTCGAGCACGGTATCAGGAATGGTCTCGGCCACCCGCACGCCGGTAATCCGCGCCACCGGGTCGTTCAGGCTCTCCAGATGCTGCACATTGAGTGTGGTCCAGACATCGATGCCGGCTTCGAGAATTTCCTGCACATCCTGCCAGCGCTTCTGGTGGCGCAGGCCGGGTGCGTTGGTGTGCGCCAGTTCGTCGACCAACAGCAAAGCTGGACGGCGTTTCAATGCGCCGTCCAGGTCAAATTCTTCAAGGCTCTGGCCGCGATACGGCACCTTGATGCGCGGCAGGATTTCAAGGCCGCCAATTTCCTCGGCGGTATCGCTGCGCCCGTGGGTCTCGATCAGACCCGCAACGACATCAATCCCGGCCTCGCGCTTATGGTTGGCGGCCACCAGCATTTCCCAGGTCTTACCGACGCCGGGTGCCGCCCCCAAGAATATCTTAAGCCGGCCGCGCTGCTCACGGTGCAAATCCGCGAGCAGCGCATCGGGGTCCGGCCGGGAGTCATATTTATCAACCGCCATTCCCCAAGGTTATGGCGCGCCCATGCGGTCCAGGGCAAGGTTCAGTTGCAGCACGTTCACATGCTGGGTGCCCACAATGCCCAGAACCGAGCCGTGCGCCATCTGGTTGACCAATGCGGTCACCTTTGCAGCATCCAAATGCCGTACTGCCGCAACCGCAGGGGCTTGGCGCAGTGCGTTCTCAAGCGAAATGTCCGGGTCGATGCCTGAACCGGAGGTCGTCACGGCATCAGCCGGAACCGGCCCTGGGCCAAACGCCTTCTGATACGCCGCCACCCGCTGCTGCACCGATTGCAATAACGATGCACTGGCGGGGCCAAGATTGGAAGCGCCGGATTCACTCGCATCATACGGCGTATTGATGCTGTTGCCTTTGGCGTCGGTGCCGGTCAGGGCCGATGGCCTCGGCTGAAAATATTTTGCCGAGGTGAAGTTCTGGCCGATCAGCGCGGAGCCGACCACCTGGCCGTTGACGGTCAGCAGGCTGCCATTGGCCTGGAACGGCAGGGCAAGTTGTATGGCACCGGTGAAGACTTCAGGCAGGATAAACCCGGTGAGGATGGTGAACAGCACGACCAGCGATAAAGCGGGGCGTATTTCGCGGGTGATAGACATGGTTGTTCCTATCAAGAGAAAATATGAAAAGCGCCAAGGACCATATCGATGGCCTTGATGCCGATGAAGGGTGCCACGATGCCGCCGACGCCATAGATCAGCAGATTACGCCGCAATAAGGCAGCCGCCCCAATCGGGCGGAACTGCACGCCACGCAGAGCCAGCGGTACCAGCACCACAATGATCAGCGCATTGAAAATCACCGCCGAGAGGATGGCGCTCTCGGGTGTTTTCAGACGCATGATGTTCAGAGCCTCCAACTGCGGATAGGTGGCCACGAAAATCGCCGGGAGAATGGCGAAATATTTCGAGATGTCGTTGGCGATCGAGAAGGTGGTGAGAGCGCCACGGGTAATCAGAAGCTGCTTGCCGATTTCGACAATCTCGATCAGCTTGGTGGGGTCGCTGTCCAAATCCACCATGTTGCCGGCTTCACGTGCGGCCTGGGTGCCGGTTTGCATCGCCACACCCACATCGGCCTGCGCCAGGGCAGGGGCGTCGTTGGTGCCATCGCCGCACATCGCTACAAGACGGCCATCAGCTTGCACCTTGCGGATGTAGTCAAGTTTATCCTGCGGCGTGGCTTCCGCAATGAAGTCATCCACGCCCGCTTCAGCAGCGATGGCAGCGGCAGTTACGCGGTTGTCGCCGGTCACCATTACAGTGCGAATGCCCATTTGTCGCAAGGCGGCGAAACGGTCACGGATGCCAGGCTTTACAATATCCTTCAACTCGATCACGCCGAGCAACCGGCCATTGGCGGTGACCGCCAGCGGTGTGGAGCCTGCCCGGCCAATCCGGTTCACCGCTTCATCAAATGCCGCATCCGCGGTCAGCCCGTAGGTTTTCAACACTGAATCCACCGCACCTTTGCGATATTGCTGGCCGGCGAAATCCAGCCCTGACATCCGAGTATTTGCGCTGAACGCAATGAACTGCGCGTCCGGCGGCGTGGCTGGTGATATCTGATAGCGGTCGCGCGCCAGGGCGATAATCGAGCGGCCTTCTGGCGTGTCGTCACCCAGGCTGGCGATGGCGCAGGCTTCGGCCAGAGCGCGCTCTGGCACGCCGGCGACCGGGTAAAAGCCCGAGGCCATGCGGTTACCAAAGGTGATGGTGCCGGTTTTATCAAGCAGCAGAGCGTCCACGTCGCCCGCTGCCTCCACCGCGCGGCCCGAGGTGGCAACCACGTTGAAGCGGATCAACCGATCCATGCCCGCAATACCGATGGCGGAAAGCAGGCCGCCGATGGTGGTGGGAATTAAACACACCAGTAAAGCCGCCAGCACAGGGATGGAGAAGTTGGTTTGCGAATAGCTGCCGAACCCAACCAGCGTGACCACCGCCAGCAGGAAGATCAGCGTCAGCCCCGCGAGCAGAATATTCAGTGCGATCTCGTTTGGTGTCTTGCGCCGTTCAGCACCTTCAACCAGTGCGATCATGCGGTCGAGGAAGGTGGCTCCTGGGTTGGCGGTGATGCGCACCACCAGCCAGTCGGACACCACTTGCGTGCCGCCGGTTACCGCCGAGCGGTCGCCGCCAGCTTCGCGCACCACTGGTGCTGATTCGCCGGTGATGGCGCTTTCATTCACGCTGGCGATACCTTCGATAATCTCGCCGTCAGAGGGCATGATATCGCCGGATTCCACGAGCACCAGATCACCTTTGCGTAAATCCGGCGCTGGTGTGGGCTTGAAGATATTGCGCTCGCGCGGGTCAAGGATCAGCTTCGCCATGGTGTCCGAACGTGCCCGCTTCATGCTTTCAGCGCGTGCGCGGCCACGGCCTTCCGCCACCGCTTCAGCGAAGGTGGCAAATAAAACAGTGAGCCACAGCCAGAGCGCAATCACGATCGGGAAGGCGGTGGGTCTGCCGGTGAACAAATCCTCCACACCCACCGCACTGGTCATCACCGCCACCACTTCGGTGACGAAAATGACCGGATTGCGGGCCAGCGTGACGGGGTTGAGTTTCGCGAAGGAATCAAGGGCAGCGCGGGAAATGATCCGTTTGTCGAACAGCGAGATCATCTCGGCATTGGCAGTTGTCATGATAACGTATCCTTAAAAAGTTTTGCCGGCGGCGAGCAGATACTGGTCAGCCAGCGGCCCCAGCGTGTCGGCAGGCAGATATTGCAGGCCGCCCAGGATGATAATCACGCCGATCAGCAGCCCAATGAACAGCGGCCCCGTGGTTGGAAACGTGCCAGCGCTGGTGCTCAGTTTTGGCTTGGCGGCCAGCGAGCCCGCGATGGCGAGGATGGGAATGAGAAAGGCGAAACGGCCGAACAGCATGGCCGAGCCAAGCCCATAATCCAGCAGCGGCGTGTCGGCGGAAACACCGGCAAACGCGCTGCCGTTATTCTCGGTGGCTGACGACCACGCATACAGCATCTCGGTCAAACCATGCGGCCCGGCATTGGCAAGCGAGCCTAAACCTGATTTGGTCATCAGCGAGAAGCCAGCACCTACCAGAATGAAGATGGTCAGGATCAGCACACCGAGCATGGCGAGCTTGACCTCCTTGGCCTGCACCTTCTTGCCCAGGTATTCTGGCGTTCGTCCCACCATCAGTCCGGCCACAAACACCGAGAGTAACGCGAACACGATGATGGTATAAAAGCCCGAGCCGACACCACCAGGTGTCACTTCACCAAGCTGCATTAAAAACAGCGGAATGGCGCCGCCGAGTGGCATGTAGCTATCAGTGAAGCTGTCCACAGCGCCTGTTGAGGTGCCGGTGGCAGAGACGTTAAACGTCGTGGAAGCGGGGATGCCAAATCGCACATCCTTACCTTCCATATTTCCATCGGTCGCGGAAACACCAGCGGCAATGTGCAGTGGATTGCCTCCAGCTTCGGCGGCATAGGTACCCACGCAACCCAGCGCCAGAATAATTGCCATCGCAAACATCAAAGCGCGGCCCTGCGCTTTGTCCTTCAGCATAATCCCGAATGCAATCGGCAACCCGAACCCGATCACCAGATCAAGCCAATTTTCGAGCAAATTAGTCCAGGCATTCGGGTTCTCAAACGGATGCGCCGAATTGGCGTTAAAGAACCCACCACCATTGGTGCCGAATTCCTTGATCGCCTCCTGGAATGCCACTGGCCCGATGGCAATGGTCTGTGACCCGGCATCAAGCGTATGGGCGGTTAAAGTTTGCACAAAGGTTTGTGGTGCGCCAGCAACTACAAGCAAAGTCGCGGCAATGATGGTGACCGGAAGCAACAGATATAAAGTGATCCGTGTCAAATCGACATAGAAATTTCCGAGGGTTTGCATCCCACCTGTTGTAAAAGCCCGCATTACTGCGGCGGCCACTGAAATCCCGGCGGCGGCGGAGATGAACATGTGCACTACCAAGCCAAACACTTGCGCGCCATTGGAAATCTGTGATTCCGGTGAGTATGCCTGCCAGTTGGTATTGGTGGTGAAACTGGCGGCGGTATTAAACGCGAGGCGCGGCGACATGCCAGTGATATGCAGCGGATTCATCGGCAGATAATATTGCAGCCGCAAAATCGCATACAGCAGTAAAAAGTGGATCAAGCTGAGCAGCAGCAGTGTAACAGCATAATCGGTCCAGCGCATTTGGCGCTTGGGGTCCACGCCGGCCAGTTTATAAAAGCCGTTTTCTACCGGGCCTAGGTAAGTCACCCGCCCTTCAAAAATAGCCGCCATATAGCTTCCCATCGGGAAGGCACAGCCCAGCACCAGCGCAAACACCAGCGCGATATAAAGCATCCCTTGCATTGTCATTGTTTCAGCCTTCAGAAATCTTCCGGGCGCAGCATCGCCCACACGAGATAAACCAGCAGCGCAGCCGAGATGGCCCCTGCAAAAATCAGGTCAAACATGTCTCACACCTTCTCGCAGCCGATGACGTAGGCCATCAGCAAAACAAACACGAAAATTCCGTATCCAACGGCAATTATATCGCCCATCGCGCACCGCCTTTCAGGAGGTCGGTTTGCGCGTAACGGCATAAGGCCGCGAGACGAATTCGCGCTGCAACAAATAAAGAGGATATAAAGATTATTGGTGCGGGTGGGGGGAGTTGAACCCCCACGGGCCTAGGGCCCAACGGATTTTAAGTCCGGTGCGTCATAAAATAAGTTATTGATATAGTTTGTAAAAATTACCTTCACGACTTTTTTGTGTAAGATAATGTGTAAGTTTTGACGACTTCTACTCGCTTTCAGCATTATTGCGGCGATTCGGCAAGGGATTGTTTTTACTGCAAATTTTCGCGAATCTCCGATTTGGAGCCCCGTCAAAGTGTAAATCGCCCTCGCCTTCGAGAATTTGATCGCGTCAGGCTTTCACAGACGAGTCGCGCTGACGGCTAGGGTGACGATTCCCGGTAATGCCCGTTTGAAATCTGAATATCGCCCCAAGATGCCGGAGGATTGATTTGCCGGTTTTCTAGCTCCCTCGTTCTCAGTCTGGCTCCTCGGCGGCTCGCGCCCAAGTCCGATGCTCGGCCCCTCCCGAGCAGCGCCCGTCAGCTGCCGTTCGATACGGGCAGCAGAAACGGCCAAGAAAGGTGGGAACCGGACTTTCACTGCTCGTGCGAGCCAGTTAGGCAACGATGTCGGAAACCGACATTCAGGCGATCTCGATGCCGAGCGTTGCCCTGCTGCGCTGCAAATCGACTTCGAGCCGAAACTACACTTTGCGCGCCGTACTGCCGCGTGATATATTAATGAGTAAGTGTCGGCTCCAGAAACGGGCAGCACAATCAGGCGTATTCTCGACATGCATATTGAACAGATCAAAATTGAAAACTTTCGGCTCCTACAAAATTGCTGCCTGGACATGCGGGAACATACAACGCTTCTTGTAGGTAAAAACAACACCGGGAAAACATCCTTTGCTGTTCTGCTGGAAAGGTTTCTGGAAAAACCCGACCATTTCACCTACACTGACTTTCCAATCCCAATAAGGGAGAAAGTGCTCGGTATTGATGATGAGACGGATATCGAGAAACTCGCAATCAGACTGGTTCTCCGCATAGCTTACGACGAGACTGATAATCTTGCGATACTCTCTGAGTTCATGCTGGACCTTGATCCGACGCGGCGACATGCCAACATCCTTTTCGAATGCTGCATAGACAAAAAGAAACTTCTTCGCGTTTTGCCGAACGATCCGAAAGAGCGAAAGAAGTTCATTGAGAACAACCTCAGCGGAAAGTTTCTGGACATCAAAGTTTATGCCTTTGATGATTTCGGGCACGCCGAGGAAACACCCTACTACCTGGCACACCGCGATCAACTGGAGGAGAAGGAGCGATCCGAGGTACGGGCGCTGTTGAATTTTCAGGTCATTCATGCCCGCAGAAATGTTGCGAGTTCGGAAGACGCCGGACGCGGAGCGAAGCCTCTGTCGGCAATATCTACTAAATTCTTTCGAAAGCGTGACATTGAGGCTGACGCTGATAATAATGATGCCGAGACTGTCGGGACAGACGGTGAAAGCATTGAAAAGCTCAGATCAATGCTTGCCACCATCGATGATCAGCTTGGAGAGCAGTATGCGCATGTTTTCGAGGGCTTTCTGAAAAGCTCACGCGACTTTCTGGAGCTGGGCGATTTGAAGGTCGTCTCCAACATCCAATCGCAATCTCTCATCGAAACATCATCGCAGGTTATTTACGGCGAGACCGACAACTTTCTTCCTGAGCACCATAGCGGGCTCGGATACCTGAACATCCTTTATCTTCTGTTGCAGATCGAGTTGTGCCGCGACGACTTTGCCAGACGAAACGCCCCGCTGAACCTCCTGCTTATCGAAGAACCCGAAGCACACACGCATCCGCAGATGCAGTATGTCTTCGCGGACAAAATCCATGGATTGATCTCGAAAATTCCAAACTTGCAAGCTTTGCTGACAACCCATTCGTCCCACATCGTTTCTAAATCAAACTTTGAGGACATCAGGTATCTTTCGCGGCTGTCCCCGACAGGGCCTGTCACGATCAAAAACTTTCACACCGATCTGAGTGCCAGGTATGAAAAGCTTGGAGTGGACGGAGCGGCGCTTTTTAAGTTTCTTAAGCACTACCTCACAATCAACTCTGCTGAACTGTTCTTCGCAAGTAAAGCGATCTTCATTGAGGGAACCACGGAACGCATCCTGCTTCCCCTATTTATTGAGATGCATGACCGGGAAAATGCCAATGAAACGGCGGAGAGCGGGCTGTCTTCGCAGAACATATCCGTTCTTGAAGTCGGCGCCAATGCTCGTGCGTTTGCTCCGTTCCTTGAATTCATTGGCGTTCGCACATTGGTCATCACCGATATCGACACAACCAAAGCTGATGTAAGTGAGAAGACCGGAAAGACCAGCTATATTGCCTGTTCTGTTGCAGAGTCTAGCCACACCTCAAATGAAACCCTCAAGCACTTCCTCAAAGCCCCTGATCCGAAGGACGAACAGAAATTCTCGGACTGGCATAAGCGTCTGGTTGATGGAGCTGCCTCTTCGGGCGAGGGGCAGATAGTGCTTGCCTACCAGCTTGCGGAGGACGGCTACCACGCAAGAAGTTTTGAAGACGCTTTCATTTCGATCAACCTGGATAAAGTCAAGGCCCGCAAGGATACGTTAGCGGGTTTGAAGCAGAGGGACACGCTGAATAAATTCAGCGGCGATGATTTTTATTCTCTTACAAATCAAATACTCGAAAAAAAATCCGATTTTGCCGGATCGGTTTTATACGTGGCGCTTGTAGAAGGCGAAAGCTGGCGTACACCAAAATATATCATGGATGGTTTGAAATGGATTCACAAAAACTGAATCCGGTAGATCGGATTACGGAGCTTGTGTCCCGCGGCGAGAACTTCGTTCTTCAAGGCGGCGCCGGAAGCGGAAAGACAGAGAGCCTCAAAAGGGTAATTCAAAAGCTTCTGAAGGCCAACCCAACCCTTCGTATTGCGTGCATCACTCATACGAACAAAGCGGCAGACGAAATTGCTGATCGTGTGTCTGGCGATATCTTGGTTTCGACAATTCACTCGTTCTTGGGCGAGATTATTTCGCCGTTCAGGAAGAACGTCCAACAGGTTTTTCCGAACCTCTTCGAATTACCCGAGTTTGTTGCCCTTGGAGATGATCACTATAACGGTGACGAAAAGCTGAGGAAGAAGGAGGAGCACGACCGATTCAAGAAGGCGCACGGCCAGCTCGAGAACCGCCGCAGGACGGTGCTCGGTGAAGATACAGCGAAGGTCACCGGAAAACGAGAATACGACAAGGAACCCGACACATACAATGTGCAGCTGAATGGGTTGATAGGCGAGGTCAACAAGGAAATCCGCGACAAGCTGGCGTCGAGACAGCCGAATGAGTTTTTCTACAATGATACTGCCTTTGACAACTTCAATGACCCTTCATACGGGCACGATGGTCTGATCGCGTTGGCCTGCCATATTCTTGAAGGCTTCCCGTTGCTGGGCAGGATCGTATCAGATCGGTATGACTGCATCTTTATTGATGAGTATCAGGACACAAGTGCAGATGTCGTTCGCGTCCTTCTGCGCTGTTTGCCAGAAGACGCGAAGACCGTCATCGGGTTGTTCGGCGACTCCGAACAGGCCATCTATTCGGATGGCATCGGAAGTGCTCAATCACATATCGATGCCAAAGAGCTCATTCTTGTCATGAAGGAGGACAATTATCGGTGCTCCCCCCAGGTCATTGACTTGAGCAATAAATTTCGGACGGACGGCCTAAAGCAGGATGTAGCGCTAAAATCGCTTGACAACGGAACTCTTGAAACCCTTGAAAGCCGCCAGGGCAGCGTGAAGCTGGTTTACGACTTGGCTCCTGCGGAGGTTGATACGGGAGATAAGGCGGAAGACCGGAAGACAAATTCGGCATTGTTCAGAAGTGCACTTGATGCGTTGGTTGAAAAGGCCGCCTCTGATTATCCGGGCTACGTTCAGTTGAAACTGACGAATAAGTCTGTTGCGAACGATGTCGGATTTGGAAGGCTATATCAGACCTTTGATGATCGATATTCAGAGCCACGGGACCGCATGCGCAAGACGCTTGACAGGTTGCAGTTTGGCGAACTGATTGACTTGGTTGCTCTGTACAGGAGTTTGCCGGGCGACAGGCGTTCATATAACCGTTTGATCGCGAAATTACGGAAGCGCGGATTTTCTATTACGTCAGTGGCAGATAAGGCCAAGCTCGATAAAATGCTTCACTCGTTCGGGTCGCAGGATCGCGCCGCCTATGAGGCCATAGAGTATGCCGCCGAATGTGGCTTGATAAGAGTTTCAGACAGCCACAAGGCATTTGTTGATCGGCGCAAAGAGCTTTTGGCAAAGCTCGCGGCTGATCCTGTCTTTGCCGAGTTTGAAGAGCTACACCGGAACGGCCACCGTACCAAACTCCAAATGTCAAACGAGGTGGCCGCCAGGAGTATGAAGCACATCAGCGTTGAGATGCTGGATCAGGAATACGACGACAGATTAAATGATCTCAAACAGAAGAATTTTCTTGACTCCTTATTTTCCGCGGAACTCGCGCTTGGCGAGATAAGGGCGTTCTATGAGTATGAGGACAGCGAAGGCCAGTTTTCCACGATGCACAAGACGAAGGGAACGGGCATCGAGAATGTGCTTCTCATTATCGACGAGTATGGCTGGACGACAGAGTATGATTTCGTGAGCTGCTTTACGAAAGAAATTCCAGAGTCAAGGCGGGAAATTGCATCAAAGAAACTTATTTATGTTGCGTGTTCACGAACAAAGAAGAACCTCGTATGTGTCCGTCTAATGAAAAGTCAGGAAGAGGCGGATCAGATTGCATCCTTCTTTCCTGAAACTATCAAACTCTAGTGGTTGACCAGAAATCGCCACTACATTTCTTCGGCGGCATACGGACGCGTTACGATCGTATAGTCAACATCATAGGAGTTCGGTCTTCGAGGCTACCTTATTAGGAACTGCGGCGAATGGCCGGTCTGGTGTCTCGCAGGTGCGAAGTCGATGATGTCGACGAAGGTCCGCAATGGGCCGGTGGCGAGGTCGCACGCCGCGTCGATGAATGTCCCGTTCACCGGCTTCGTTGCTAAGACCTGCCGGGCCGCAAGCGGCCCATATGTTCTTGCAAGCTACCAGCCACTCGGCCTGGTGTCGGTTGCCGTTCTGGGTGAATCTTCCCGCCTGCTTGCAGGTGGGGCGCTATGGTTAGACGTTTCGGGTTTGGCCGTCAGCAGCGCGAGGAAGTGACCGCGATTTCGCCTGGACCGATCGTAGGTCGGCGTCATGCCAGATTATTGCAAGTGCCGCCAGTGATCCGCCGCGCTTCAGTCGTGCGATGTTAACCCTCCCGCGAGACGCGGCGCGTAGGCGGCAAGCCTGCGGGATATGAACTCGGTGAAAAGCCGCACGCGCTTTGTCTTGCGCGTCTCGCGCGAATGGCGACGGCGCTGATTTCCGGTAGTGCCCGTTATAGCCGCCTCCTTTAGGCCGAAGTGGGGAGCGGGTCGGTTCCCTCGCTCAAGATGGCGAGATATTGCCGGTAACTGAACACGCGTCCCCGTTTGCGTCCGGTGATCTCCTCGACGATGCCGAACCGTTCCAGATCGGCGAGTGCGGCATTGACCGTGGGAGCTGAGAGACCTGTTTTCTGAACGAGCTGGTTTGCCGTCAGGAAAGGGTTTTGCTGAAACAGATCGTGGATGCGCAGCGCGGAGCCTGCACGGTCGCTCTGTGCTGTAATTCTTTCGCGGTCTTCCTTGAACAGATCGACGATCCGGGTCGCAGCCTCGAAGGCTTGATTAGCCGTATCCGCAACGCCGGTGAGGAAGAAATCGAGCCAAGCTTCCCATGCCCCGTGCTCGCGTACCTCTTGAAGCAGACGATAATAGTCGGACCGATGGGTTTTTAAGTAGAGGCTCAAATAGAGTAGCGGCTTGCGCAGCACACCGTTGACGCAAAGATACAACGTCACCAGCAAGCGGCCGATCCTGCCGTTGCCATCAAGGAACGGGTGGATGGTTTCAAACTGAACATGCAGCAGGCCGGCCTTGATGAGGGCGGGTAGACGCGAGCCGTCCTCGTGCATGAAGCGTTCAAGCGCATCGAGACAGCCATCCATCTCGGTCGGCGGCGGCGGCACGAACAGCGCATTACCTGGACGTGAGCCGCCGACCCAGTTCTGAGACCGCCGAAATTCTCCGGGATTTTTCGTGCCGCCACGCCCGCTTTGTAATAGCCGTTGGTGCATCTCGCGGATCAGCCGCAGCGACAGAGGCAGGTCTTCCAGCCGCTCCAGCCCGTACATCATCGCATCGACATAATTCGAGACTTCGCGGATGTCGTCGATCGGCTGCCCGGTTTGCGCTTCGGTCTCGAAGCGGAGCAGGTCCGAAAGGGTCGATTGCGTGCCCTCGATCTGAGATGAAAGGACCGCTTCCTTCCTCACATACATGTAGAGGAATAGCTCTTGGCGCGGCAGCAGCATGGTAATGCCGTCCAGACGCCCCAAGGCGCGTTCCGCCAGACTTAGCCGCTCCAAAAGGGCCAGCACGTCGATCTGCGGCTCCGGCGGCAGTGGGGGCGGCACGAAGGCACGCACGATCTCACCCGCTACCGGGGTTTCGACAAAGCGGCCTAGCCTGAGATTGGAAGCCGATTCGGACATGCCTCACTATGCGGGCGCTGCGTTATTTAATCAATTGACGTTTGGTTTAAATAGTGGTTGAGCTATGGTAAGCGCTCTTAAATAACGGGCGACAGCATCATGGGCGGGTACCGTCCAACGGGTCGTGGTGTCGTTGGGCATGGCCACTCCTGTAGATAAGCGCTTATGCGATTATCTACATACGATGGTTTCACCATATTGGCACTGTGGAGATACGCCGTGCGACGATTGTGGACCCTATTCACCGCAAATTCTGCGGCGAATAGGCGACTTCATGAGCGATAGGAGGCCCTTCTATCGCTCATGTTGATCCTTCTCTTTCGAACTAGGGCCCGCTCTGAAAGAAGACTTCAGCGCGCTGACAGCACAGCGTTTCTTTGCGTATTCCACCCAATCCAGCCGGCAATTCCAGTCGCAATCCAGCCACCCAAAATGATGGGAAGTCGGCCACCGATACTATTCCATGGGCGCCACCCTAGCCACTACCTGCGGCTGTGGAGCCACTGCCGCCTATTTCCTCCGAAGGCCCAGCCCTTTTGGCAGAGAACGCCCATCCCGGTCATTCCTACCCCCGAACTGCCTCCCAAGAGCGGACATAGGAATCTGGATTTCCTGTTGGAGCAAAGCGCCACCCTTCGTGGGGCGTACAGCCGAACCACCGGCCTGACGGATCTTCGGAACCCCTCCCAAAACCGCTCCGATTGGAAAAAGCTGCCAAATTCCAGCCATGGCAAAAGTGTACGTCAGATGCCAGGAAGGGGGCCCTGGACATGGCCGCATGAGGCTTATTAGCTGCACCGAACAAGGAGAGGCTCCACCACATGCCGACAGCCGATGACCTGACAGACCTCGTTGACAACCCCACCGAAACCCTCGCGGTGGAATACAAATCCTCTATCGACATCTCGGAAACCGCCTCGAAGGCGAGTCTGGCTCGACATCTTGCGGCATTAGCCAATCACGGGGGCGGTCACCTTGTCTATGGTTTCAACGATGATTTGTCTGTTGCAGCTGCAACGGAATATCCAGCCGTAAACCACGACTCGGTTGCAGGAGTCATCAGCGCCTATTTGGAGCCCCCGTTTCAATGTGATGTCCGTGTCGTTACCTCCCGGAGCGGCGCACGTCACACCGTCATCGTAGTGCCGTCGCATGGACCTAGCCCGGTTTGCTCTAAGCGAGGTGGCCCCCAAGATGCCAATGGACGTCCACAAGGTATTTTGGTTAGCACCTACTACACCAGAAAGCCCGGGCCAAAGAGTGAACCGATCACCACCCCAGCAGATTGGCAGCCGATTATACGAAGGTGTGCCCTGTCTGAACGTGCCGCGATCCTCGGAGCAATCGACATTGCTCTGAAGGGCGGGGACTCTGAAGGGGATTTCGAGCCCCGCCTGCGCCAATGGCATGAGGCCCTCGCAAGAGGTTACCGTGACCGACTAACAACTGTCGGGACGCAGGGCATTCTTTCGCATGGCTACATTCAATTCTCGTTCGCTATACATCAGAACGGAGAGAACATCGAATATAACGAACTGTTGCGGGTTGTCGAACGGTGCAATGCTGAGTCGGACGCCATCACCAGAATGCACTGGGGTCCCCTAGTTATGATCCATCGGGACCCATTTACACCACGGTCTCGAACCGACGCAGACATCAATAATGGCGAGCTAGATTTCGTAGAGGCCGCCTTGATTGAGCCGGACAGTGCCATAGGTACATCTGATATGTGGCGCATTTCTGGCGACGGATTGGTTTCGCTCATCAAAAACTGGTGGGAGGATACTCCACATTTTAGAGAGCCACCACAAACCTGTTTCAGCCCGAATTGGCTTGCGCGAGAACTTGGCGGTTTCGTACTCTTCGCACGCGCTCTTGCAAGCACGTTCGCAACGGCAACTGCCGTGACATTCAGATGCGAGTGGACCGGCCTTAAAGGACGCCGCCCGTTCGATCCACAAGCCCGCTGGTTTCTTAGCGGGCACCCTTCAGAAGACGAGCGACGGGTTTCGACCGCGACCGTCTCTTTAGCGGAACTCAATAATAGCTGGGAGGCGCATGTAGCAACTCTCGCTGGCCCTGTGGCAAGAGCGACGGGAATAAGCCACGTTTTGAATGCTTTCTGGTTCACGGGCCAAGCGCAGGCATGGGCCAACGGTCGGTTATAGTCTAATACTACACCCCACCGATAACTGAAGTGGGTGGGAAGTAAGTCTGGCCAACTCTTAGCACTCGGCAACGCGAAGGGATTCTGACATAGTGTAACTACAAAGTGACGCGGGGAAAGCATGAGCGGACTGATCGACTGGACTGAGATACCCGACGGGGATAGCTGGGAACTGTTCGCTCGCGATTTTCTTGCCGAACTTGGTTTTGTTATCGACGTCGGACCTGGCAGGGGACCCGATGCGGGCAAGGACCTCATTGTCAGCGAGCAGCTGCGCGGCAAACTTCGAGGGAGAAAATTCTCCTGGCTCGTGAGTTGCAAGCACTATGCTGCGAGCGACAAAGCGATTGGCCCCGATCTCGAATCCAACATCATGGATCGAATAACCCAACATAAGGTTGATGGCTTTATGGGCTTCTACTCGACCATGCCCACCAGCGGTCTGGTTGATCGTTTGAGTGCGCTCGAAGAAGAGGCCAAAGTCGGGGCCTGGGAAGTATTTGACCGAAAAAAGATTGAAGGTCATTTTGTGACCACGGGATTATCAAAGCTTGCTATGCGATATATCCCGCTAAGCTACGCTCGTATCAGGCCAATTCAGAAATTGTTTGGTCAATATAAAGGTATGCATTGCGAGATATGTGGCGTGGACGTACTCAAGAGGAGTGCGAGAGAGTACGCCGACGCTATACTTGTGTGGGCAATGCCTAAAAGTAAGCCTAATCATTACGAGAAACTTTTCATCTCCTGCAAAGGACAATGCGACACAACGTTACAAGGCCGGTTGGGCGCAAATGGATTTATGACATCTTGGGAGGAGATCCAAGATCTTACCAATCCAGCTCTGTACCTTAAGAACTTTCTCACCTACATGAATGCGCTGCACTCACGCCATGATACATACAGTGACGAAGCTCACGCGGTTATGAAACAAATTTACATCTCGTTAGGACAGAGAACTTTGCGAGAAGTGACGCAGGACGATGAGCAACGGTACAGAGATTTGGCAGAATTTGGACTATAAGTCAGTTGCAAACTTTTGCCGCCCGCCTCGCCGTTCAGCGCTGAGCAGAAGATTCGCATGACCAAGCCACCTGTACCGCCCTTCACCGTAGAAAGCACCACACGCAAAGCCCACATGGCTGAAGATTCCTGGAACAGCCGCAATCCAGCCCAGGTTGCATTGGCCTACACGCCGGAAAGCCAGTGACGAAACCGCTCCGAAATCATCAATGGCCGTGCCGAGATCATCTCCCTTCTCACCCGCAAATGGGAGCACGAGCAGGAATACCGGCTAATCATGGAGGTTTGGAACTGCCATGAAAACCGCGTGGCCGTGCGCTTTGCTTGCGAATGGCATGACGCGGCCGGGCAATGGTTGTAAGCGTCCGGCCTTCGGCGTGTAGCGGGGTATGACGCTGTGGGTGCATTTGCTGATCTCTGGAGGCTGTCTCTGGTCTCCAGAAGGAGGCGTTTTGAAGAAGGTCGAGATTTTGGCACCGTCTAGCCGGCGGCGTGTTC
>JARLIK010000027.1 GCA_031291755.1 Acidocella sp.
CCATGAACCAGGCAAACCCAATCCAAAACCAACCAATCATCACAACCCAAACCAAAGTTCAGGCCATCCGCATCAGCCTAAGCCAACACAAAACAACGCCACCAACGTATCCCTTCCCAGCCTATTCAATTGTCAAAGAACGGTCGTAAAACTTTTCCGCTTCAGGCTTTTAGCCAACATAAAAGGCACCGTTTCCGGTACCTTGTGCCGACCGCTGGACTGCAGCGAGGAGCGGGTTCTACGCCTCACCGAGGCCGTATGTCAACGCTATGACAATCCTTTTTGAAACCTTGAAAAACCCTTTATCTAGCGGGGTTTTTTCAAAAACCGCCCCGCCGCAGTGCAGCAAACCATAGAAATTTCGTATCAGCACAGCGGTCATGCGCCAAACGCATGCCGCCGCTTCAAGCCAAGCTGTCGATATACGCCGCCGTGCCATGAATCTTCGCAAAACCAGCCGCCAAAGTGGTGGTCACAGCCGCAATAATATGAGCCTCCGTAAAGCTTTCGCTCAAAGCCGGCGCGCCCGTGGCATCGGCAATAAAATCCACGAAATAGTCCTTGTCGTGCGCCGCCCGGGCCGTGGAATCACAGCAAAAATTGGTCATATAGCCGCAAATCGCCACGCGGCTGCAGCCCAGAGTCCGCAAAATCCCGTCCAGTTCAGTACCCTCAAAGCTCGAATACCGCCGTTTGGTGATATGAATGCCCGTATCAACAACGTGAAGTTGCGGCACGTAAGCGGCTTCCTCCGCCCCTTCTACAAAGCTCACCGGCTCCGCCACCCCGCCAAAATCGAACATCCGTCCCGCATCGCGCCCATCCGCCCGATGCACATGACGCACATAAATCACCGGCTTCCCGGCCTTCGAGAAAGCCTCGACCAATAAATTGATATTCGCCAGCGAATGCGTAATCGAGCTCACATACAGCGGTGAGTCCGGCGCCGCATAAATATTCTGCACATCAATCACCAATAAAGCCGTCTTTGTCATGCCCAAGTCCTCGTTGCTAAAATTAAGGTCCGGGCGTTGCCACCCGGACCTTAATGTAGCGCGTGGTCATTATGTTTCAGGGGCGGATTCAGATATTTTGTTAAATCGCTTTGCGATTCACCAAAATATCATCCGACCCTAGGCCGCTTCCGCCAGATGCCCGGCGATCACCAGCCCAGAGTCCGAGGCACTCACCTCCACGCTCTCGCCATCCTTCACAGCGCCTTCCAGAATCAGCCCGGCCAGCGGATTCTGCAAATTACGCTGGATCACCCGCTTCAACGGCCGCGCCCCATACACCGGGTCGTACCCCGCCTCAGCCAGCCAATCCCGCGCCGCCTGGTTCAGCGTAATCTTGATATTCCGATCCGCCAGCAACGCCTCCAGATGCTTCAACTGAATGGTCACAATCGTCCCCATGTCAGAGCGCTGCAGCCGCCGGAACAGCACAATCTCATCCAGCCGGTTCAAAAACTCCGGCCGGAAATGCTCACGCACCCGCGCCATCACCCCGGCTTCCGCCATCCGCACATCCTCGCCCTCAGGCTGCGCCGCCAGAATATCGCTGCCCAGATTCGAGGTCAGCACGATGATGGTATTGCGGAAATCCACCGTCCTGCCCTGACCATCGGTCAACCGCCCATCATCAAGAACCTGCAGCAGAATATTGAACACATCCTCATGCGCCTTCTCGACCTCATCAAATAAAATCACCTGATAAGGCCGCCGGCGCACCGCTTCGGTCAGCACACCACCTTCATCATACCCCACATAGCCCGGCGGAGCGCCGATCAACCGCGAGACCGCGTGCTTCTCCATGAACTCACTCATGTCGATGCGCACCATCGCCCGCTCATCATCGAACAAAAACTCCGCCAGCGCCTTGGTCAGCTCGGTCTTGCCGACACCGGTTGGCCCGAGGAACAAAAAGCTGCCAATTGGCCGCCCCGGGTCCTGCAACCCAGCCCGGGCGCGGCGCACCGCGTTGGACACCGCCAGCAGCGCTGCCTCCTGCCCCACCACCCGCTTGCGCAGATTATCTTCCATCCTGAGCAGCTTGCCGCGCTCACCTTCGAGCATTTTCTCCACCGGCACGCCGGTCCAGCGTGACACCACCGCCGCGATGCTCTCCTCCGTCACCGCATCATTCACCAGCCTTCCTTCATTATGCTCGGCCAGTTGCTTCTCAAGTGCTGGAATGGTGCCGTACATCAGCTCCGAAGCCCGCGCCAAATCGCCCTTGCGCTGCGCCAGCTCCACATCATTCCGCGCCTGATCCAGCCGCTCCTTCAGCTTCTGCGTCTCGGTCAACTGGTCCTTCTCAGCCTTCCATTTGGTGGTCAGCACATCAGACTTCTCCTCAAGTGCCGCCAACTCATGCTCCAGCTTGCCCAGCCGCTCGCGTGAGGCCGCATCATCCTCCTTGCGCAGCGCTTCGCGCTCAATCTTCAACTGAATCAACCGCCGGTCCAGCTCATCCAATTCCTCCGGCTTGCTATCCACCTGCATCCGCAGGCGCGAGGCCGCCTCATCCATCAGATCGATGGCTTTATCAGGCAAAAACCGATCCGTAATATACCGGTTGGAGAGCGTCGCCGCCGCCACCAACGCAGCATCAGCAATCCGCACGCCATGATGCAGCTCATACTTCTCTTTAATGCCACGCAGAATTGAAATGGTATCCGCCACGCTTGGCTCATCCACAAACACCGGCTGAAACCGCCTCGCCAGCGCTGCATCTTTCTCAACATGCTTGCGGTATTCATCCAATGTCGTGGCACCCACGCAATGCAACGCGCCACGCGCCAATTCCGGCTTCAGCAAGTTCGAGGCATCCATCGCGCCATCACCCTTGCCCGCGCCGATCAGCGTGTGCATCTCATCGATGAACAAGATCACCTCGCCCTCAGCGGCCTCGATCTCCTTCAGCACCGCTTTCAAACGTTCCTCAAATTCACCACGATATTTTGCACCCGCCACCAGCGCGCCCAAATCCAGCGCCATCACCCGCTTGTTGCGCAAACTCTCCGGCACGTCGCCATTCACAATGCGCAGCGCCAAGCCTTCCACAATCGCGGTCTTGCCCACGCCGGGCTCACCGATCAGCACCGGATTATTCTTGGTCCGCCGTGCCAGCACCTGAATAGTGCGCCGAATTTCCTCATCGCGGCCAATCACCGGGTCCAGCTTCTGGTCACGCGCCAGTTGCGTCACATCGCGTGCATATTTCTTCAAAGCATCAAACTGCTGCTCCGCCGTGGCACTATCCACCTTGCGGCCCTTGCGAATATCATTCACCGCCCGCTCGATCGCCTGCGCGGTCACGCCGCCGGCCTTCAACGCCCGGCCCGCCGCGTTATCGCTGGCGGCCAGCGCGATCAGCAACCGGTCCTGCGCCACATATTCATCGCCCGCCTTGGTGGCCTGCTGCTGTGCCGCATCCAGCACCCGCACCAGCTCCGGCGTGATATTCGGCTGCCCCGCCCCAGCGCCCTGCACCTTCGGCACCCGGTTCACCGCCGCATCCACCGCCAGCTTCGCCGCCGAGGGGTCTCCCCCCGCCGCGCGGATCAACCCGCTCGCCGCCCCTTCTTCATCATCCAGCAGCGCCTTCAACAAATGCTCGGGCGTGATCTGCTGGTTATACTCACGCATCGCAATCGTCTGCGCCGCCTGGATGAACCCACGCGCACGCTCGGTGAATTTTTCAAAGTCCATTTTGGTTCCTTTCGTTCGGCAACCACTCCCACCGCCCCTCAATAGGCGACGGTAAAAGCTTGCACCGCAAATATGGGCAATGCCATGATTTGGCTCAAGAGGAATTTTTACCTATGCATATCGAGTCCCTGTACCGCTACCCGGTCAAAGGTCTGACCCCCGAACCCCTCGCCAGCGCCGCCCTCTCCCCAGGCCGCTGCATCCCATGGGACCGCGCCTTCGCGCTCGCCCAAGGCGATGGCGCGTTCGACGCCGCCAACCCCACCTGGGTCTCAAAATCCAATTTCATGTGCCTGCTGAAAAACGCCCATATCGCGCTGCTGCAAACCCGCTTCAATGAAGCCACCGGCCTGCTCAGCGTCGCCGCCCCCGATGGCGGCGGCTTCGATGCCTCGCCCTTCACCCCTGAAGGTCAGGCCGAACTCACGCGCTTCTTCACCTACTACCTCGGCGATGAAGCCCGCTACGGCGCCGCGCAAAAACCACCCAGCTTCCACCATGTCCCCGACCACAGCTTCTGCGACCATAAAACCCAGGTCATCAGCCTGATCGGCCTCGGCTCCCTGCGCGCCCTCGAAGCCGCCGCCCAGGCCCCGCGCGACAAGCGCCGGTTCCGCGCCAACATCTATATCGAGGCCATCGCCCCCTGGGAGGAATTCACTTGGCTTGGGCGCGAAATCACCATCGGCGCCACCCGCCTGGTGGTGCAGGAGCGCATCGACCGCTGCGGCGCCACCACCGTCAACCCCGACACCGCCGAGCGCGACGCCAACCCGGTGCTGGAGTTAAAACGCAATTTCGGCCACATCGAACTGGGCATCTTCGCCGAAGTGCTGGAAGGCGGCAGCATCAAGCCCGGCGACGAAATCCGGGTGTTATAATTTCCCCGCCAAATCCAACACAGAATCCGCCACCACTTCCCAATCCTGGTTCGGACGCGCCCGCTCATCGGGGCTGCCAAACTCCATCGGCCGCTTAATAAACCCGGTCTGCAGCCCCAGCGCCCGCGCCGCCGCCAAATCCTCATTATGCGCCGCCACCAGCATCACCTGCCCCGGCACTAATCCTAAAAATTTGCAGGCGCCCAGATAAACTTGCGGGTCAGGCTTGTAATGCCCAAAAATATCCGCACCAAAAATCATATCCCAGGCAAACCCGGTATGTTTCGCCAGCGCCACCTGCAACGCCACGTGGCCATTCGAGAGCGAACCAACCACCACCTGGCTTTTCAGCGCGTTCAGCCCCGCCACACTATCCGGCCACGGCGTCAGCTTGTGCCACAACCCTACCAACTCATCGATCTGCGCAGCCGCTAACGCCCGCACCCCAAACTCCGGCAGCAATTCAACCAGCGCCCCGCGATGCAGATCATCCAAATTGGTCCAGGGCAGCGCTCCGGTCCGCACCGCGTTCATCGAAGGCTTGTAGGCCCCGCGCCACGCATCAGTGATTCCCAGCCAATCCGCCGTAATCCCCTGCGCCGCGCCAAACGCCGCCAGTCCCGCATGAATACTTCCCCGCCAATCCACCAGCGTGCCGAACACATCAAACAGCACCGCCCGCGGCTTGGTCATATTCAGCGCCCCGTCATCAGCAGCAGCACCACCAGCCCAATCGCCACCGCCTGCAACGCCACCCTGAGCCGCATCAGCCGGTTCGAGGTCTTGCCCGAGCGGTTGGCATCCACCAGCCCGATTGCCCCCACCAGCATCACAATCACCACCGCCAGCATATCGATCGCCAGCAAGACCATCAGGAAAGTTTTCATGCGGCATGATATAGATTGCCCGGCAGATTTGTGCACCTGCCGGCATCAGCTAACTGTCCCGTAACCCGCCCAACAATTGACTTACCCGCCAATCCACCCTCTGGCTGCCGCCCATGCGCTCAATTTTCCTCCGCTTCAGCCTCCTGGCCCTGATCCTCACCGCCACACCGGGTCTGGCCGCTGCCCAGTCCACGCAGCCAGCCACTGCCGCAGCCCACCCCGCCGCCGCCAGTACACCCGCCAGCACGCCCGCCCCTGCGGCGCCCGCCGCCAGCCCCCTGACCTCACCGGCCAAAGCCCTGGCCGGCGCCATCATTCCCGGCTCCCCCTTGGCCGCCCTCACCGGTGCCGCCCCAGCCGACACTGACAACACCTCCCCGCCCCCCTTCGGCACCGACACGCTGGGCCTCTCCATCATCGGTCATATCGCCGATGACGCCACCAGCAGCATCGCCGAATTTGCCAACGCGGTCCGCCAATCCACCCGCCTCACCCCGGTCACCGGCTGGCTGAAAACCTTCGCCACCATCCCCTCGCGCGCCGCCCACGCCCGCGCCGCCCTGCTCGGGCTAATGGAAACCATCGTTCCCGCGATCGTCCTCGAAGTACTGCTGCGCACCCTGCTGCGCCGCCCCCGCGCCGCCATCATCCGCCACGCCCTCGCCCGCCGCCTGCTGGATTTACCCCACAACGCGCATACCGAGGGGCTGGCCGACGCCGAAGCCGGTGAGACCGAAAAGCCACCCGAACGCTGGCTCACCCTGCGCGGCTGGATCGCCCGCTTCGGCCTGGCCTTCGGTTACATATTGCTGGCCCTGCTCCCCATCGCCGGGTTCGCCATCACCTCCGGCCTCCTCATCGGTGCCGGTCTCATCACCATCCCTGCCGCCCGCCTGATCGTGGTGGGCACCGGCAACGCCTATTTGTTCTGCCGCCTGTGCAACGAGGCCCTGCTGTTCGTCATGGCCCCCAACACCACCGATTTACGCCTCATCCACACCACCGACGAACGCGCCCGCTGGCTGGTGCGCTGGCTGATGGTCATCATCGTCACCATCGCGCTCGGCTACGTCGCCATCACCAGTTCGGAAATCCTCGGCCTCTCGCGTGACGGCGCTGAGGTTCTGGGCCGCCTCTTCGCGCTGGCCGGTCATATCGAACTCGCCATCCTGGTCTGGCAAAGCCGCGCCATCGTCGCCGGCTGGATTCGCGGCAACCCGGACTCCGCCGCCAAAAACTTCGGCCTGCGCCCCCGCCTCGCCGCCATCTGGCACATCGTGGCGCTGTTCTATATTCTGGCCTTGTGGATCGCCTACGCGGGCGGCGTGCAAAATGCCTTCGTGGTGCTGCTGCGCATCGTCGGCGTATTCCTCGGCACCCTCATCGCCGCCCGCCTGCTCTGGCTGGGCACGGTCCACGGGCTCGACCTGCTGCTCAACAAACCCGACGCCGAAGCCACCCGCCTGCCGGTGTTCCGGGCCCGTGCCAAATCCTACAGCCCGCTGCTCAAACTGCTGGTCCGGCTGTTCATCGGGGTGATGGTGGTGGTGTTCATCCTGGAAGGCTGGGGCGTCAACGTGCTGCCCTGGCTGATGGCCAATCCGCTCAGTGTTATCCTCATCTCGGCTGCCATTTCCATCATCATCACCATCGCCATCGCGCTGCTGCTCTGGGAAGTCGCCAACGCCTACCTCACCGCCCGCATCGACCGCCTCTCCGCCAGCGGCCGCATCCGCCAGGCCTCACGCCTGCACACGCTGCTGCCGATGCTCAAAGCCACCATCGGCGTCTCCATCGGGCTGGTCGCGGGGCTGATCAGCCTATCCAAAATCGGCGTCAACGCAGCCCCTCTGCTGGCCGGCGCCGGCGTGCTCGGCATCGCCATCGGCTTTGGTTCCCAAAAACTGGTGCAGGACATCATCACCGGCCTCTTCCTGCTGCTCGAAGACGCCATGCAGGTGGGCGACACCATCTCGCTCGCCGGCATGACCGGCACCGTCGAGCGCCTCTCGATCCGCACCATCCGCCTGCGCGGCGGCGACGGCTCGCTCAACATCATCCCCTTCTCTGCGGTCACCACCGTCACCAACATGACGCGCGACTTCGGCTACGCCCAAATCTCCATCCAGGTCGCCTACGACGAAGACCTCCCCCGCGTGTATGCCGTGATGACCGACATCGCCAAAACCATGCGCGCCGAACCGCGCTGGGGCGCCATGATGCGCGACGATTTACAACTCTTCGGCCTCGATGCCTTCGGTGCCTCCGCTTTGGTCATCACCGGCCAGATCCGCACCGGCCCCGGCCAGCATTGGGCGGTGCGCCGCGAATATTACGCCCGCCTGAAACAACGTTTCGAAGACGAACATATCGAAATGCCCTACTACACCTACATGCGCTCTGATGCGCTAGCCAGCCTGCCACACAAATCGCAAAAACAAATTGAGGCCGGACCACCAGGCGATCCGGCCTCAAAAGCTACGCCGTAAACGCGCTTACTTCATATTCGCAACCGTCGTGCTTTCCATATCATGCGCAATCCCGGTCAGCACCTGCGGGTTTTTCGCCTTGATAATAAAGAACCAAGCCGCACCCACCAGCATGTACGCCGCAAACGCATAGGGGAAGTAGTTATACGGCGCTGACGGCACCGGGTAAACGCTGCCCACCAGCGAGAGAAACATCAGCACTGCACCAAGCCCGCCAATGACCACATCGCCTATCTTCAACTCACCAGTCTTCTTCAGGAAGAACGGTGCGCTCACCGACACCAGCAGATACACAATAATGAACCCGAACGATGCCAGCGTACCATACCAGCCAAACGTATCAGTCTCATTCGGATGGCTTGCAAACGCACAGCACACCAGCACGTTCAAAATCGCACCCAGGGTGAGCGCAAAAAATGGCGTCTTGCGCTTGTCATGCACAATGCCCATCGAACTATGCACAAACTGATACCGCCCTAGCGAAAACAGCATCCGCCCAAACGCATTCAATGAGGCCAGCGCACAGGCAAACGAACTGATGGTAGCGCCAAAATACACCGGCGCCGTCATCCATTTGCCGATCGCATTGGTAATATCGCCGAGCGGTGCCGCACTATTCCCCAGCTTGGTGGCATCATCGCCGAAGCCTTGCGTAATCACATAGGTAGTGATCACAAAAAAGAACCCGGAGAAAATCGCCGTCGATAAAATTGCTCTCGGAATCGTCACCTTCGGGTTGCGGGTTTCCTTGCCTAATGAGGCCGCACTCTCAAACCCCACGAACGAGAAGATTGCAAACACAATCGCCTGTGCGATCGAACCAAAACTCGAGCCTTGCAAGGTGATTTGTTTCATGTCCGGCTGGAAGCCATAATGCGACATGGTCACCACCACCACCGCCGCAATAATCAACACCGAAATCACCTCCAGCGTGAGGCCGATGCGCGAAGAGATCCGGATATCACGTGTCGCGAACAACCAGATCGCCAAGGAGATAACAATATACAGCACAAAATTCGGCGGCGCGAAATTAATCCCGAGCGATGAGAAAAATGTCTTGATGAACAATGATGTCGAAACCGTCAGCGCCATCGCGGTGAAAATATACGCCGCCAGCATCGCCCAACCGGCCAGCATCCCGTACGATGGCCCGAGGCTGCGCGAGATATAAATAAAATAAGAACCCGCCGCGGGAATCCGTCCGGCCAGCTTGGCAATGCTCAAAGCCACGATCACCAGGGCGACCGTGGCGATCACATAAACCAGCCACGAAGCCGTGCCCGCCATCCCGGCGACCACCGCCACCGCCAGAGCCGGTGTTAGGGTAGGCGAAACATTGGCGACCGATTGACCCAACGCCTCAAAAAACGACAGACTATCCTTGCGTAACTCCGACATGAAAATTCCCCGTGGTGATTTGGAAAAACCACCGCGCGCCTGCATAGTCCCCTGTGGATACCGATTGAACGGCGTCCGTTTTTGCGCCAGAATGAACCTGAAACAGGTTTCCCGTTGCTTATAAAAGTTTCCTTAAGGGTAGTTTTTATACTTTGCAAGCAATTTTTTTTCTTGCCAATATAAAGTTTGCTGGCTACCGCCCGGCGTCCACCAGCACCCGCCGCTGCGCCGGCTTACGCTTCAACGGCATCACCGCCGCCACGTCCTTGGTCGCCTCGATGATCGTCAGCCCGGCGAATTGCGGAATCAGCGCCTGCCCGGCCCGCTCCAGCCGCTCGAACATCCGCAAATTCACCCGCCACTGCACCGGCGGCGCAAACAGCGCGGGTTGCTGGCGCTCCACCGTGAAAAACAGCCCCGTCAGCAGCCGCACCAACTGACCCTGGCTATAAGGCTGGCCATGCCCAAACGGCGTGCTCTCCGCATAGGCCCACATGCCGCGGCGGTTCGGCACCACAATCACCATCCGCCCGTCATCCTTGAGCAGCCGCCAGGCTTCCCGTAAAGTCCGCCTCGCGTTGTCCGCCTGCTCCAGCCCATGCACCAGCAAAATCCGGTCAAACGACAAATCCGCAAACGGCAGCGCCTCCTCCTCGGCGCAACAGGCCAGCGAGGCCCGCCCCTCCGGCCACGCTATGCACCCCATATGCGCGGGCGACAGCGCAATGCAGCGCGCCGACTGCGCGCGCCACAACTGCAAATACGGCCCCACATACCCCAACCCCAGCACCGAAAGCCCAGCGCACCCCGGCCAGATATCCAGCAAAATCCGCCGCAGCAGCTTAGCCGTCAGGCCGCCCAGAGGAGTTTCATAAAATGCCGCCGCATCTCGCGCATCAATCGCCATGCACCCTATATATCACCAAACCCTGCCAGGAGCACCCAACGTGACCGTGACCGCCATCGCCATCCCCATGCTTACCGACAATTATTCCTGGCTGCTGCACGATTCCATCACCGGCGCCACCGCCATCGTCGACCCCGCCGAGGCCGCCCCTGCCATTGCCGCCATCGAAGCCGCCGGCGGCAAGCTCGATGCCATCTTCATCACGCACCATCACGGTGACCATATCGACGGCGTCCCGGCCCTGGTGGAACGCTACCACCCCCAAGTCATCGGCAACGCCGCCGACGCCCAGCGCCTGCCCAAACTCGACATCGCCGTGCGCGAGGGCGATCTCGTAAATTTCGGCGCCGCCCAGGCCCAGGTATTCGACACGCCCGGCCACACCATCGGCCACATCGCCTATTATTTCCCGGACGGCGGCATCCTCCTCCCCGGCGACACGCTCTTCTCGCTCGGCTGCGGCCGGTTATTCGAGGGCACCGCCGCTGACATGTTCGCCGCTTTGCAAAAATTTGCTCCCCTGCCCGACGCCACTTTGATCTGCGCAGGCCACGAATACACCGCCGCCAACGCCAAATTCGCGCTGGCGCAGGACCCCAACAACACCGCCCTGCAAGCCCGCGCGACCGAAGTTTCAGCCCTCCGCGCCGCCGGCAAAGCCACCCTGCCCGTCACATTAGGTCAGGAACGCCAAACCAACCCTTTCCTGCGCGCCAAAACCCCGCAAGATTTCGCCACCCTGCGCAAAGCCAAGGATTTGTTTTAGCCCAGCTTTTCTTTGCTATTCCCAACCAGCGGCGCCTCACGCCCCACCATCGCTAAATGCTGCGGCGCGTAGCGGTCGCCCGCGATGGCGATGTGTGAAGCCGCAGCCTCGATGCTGGCAAGCTCAGCCTGGCTCAACAGCACCGCCGCCGCGCCAATATTTTCCTCCAGCCGGTGCAGCTTGGTGGTGCCAGGGATCGGGATAATAGTGCGCCGTTGCGCCAACAACCAGGCCAGCGCGATTTGCGCCGGTGTGGCATTCTTCTCAACCGCCACACGCTTCAGCAAATCCACCAGCGCCTGGTTCTTCGCCATCGCCTCGGGGGCAAACCGTGGCACCGAGGCCCGGAAGTCACCGTCACCCAGCTTGGTATCCTTATTCATGGCACCGGTCAGGAACCCCTTGCCGAGCGGGCTGTAGGGTACAAAGCCAATACCAAGCTCATCACACGCTGCCAGAATACCGTTGGTCTCGGGGGCCCGCCACCACAGCGAATATTCATTTTGCAGTGCTGTCACCGGCTGCACCGCATGAGCGCGGCGAAGCGTCTGCACGCCCGGCTCCGACATGCCAAAATGCTTCACCTTACCCGCCGCGATCAACTCTTTCACAGCACCCGCCACATCCTCAATCGGCACAGCCGGGTCGACGCGGTGCTGGTAGAGCAGATCAATCGTATCAATACCAAGCCGCTTCAACGACCCCTCAACCGCCTGCTGGATATGCTCGGGACGGCTGTTGAGACCCCGGTTCTCGCCGGTTTTGAAGTCGATATCGAAACCAAACTTCGTCGCGATCACCACTTTATCACGCACCGGCCGCAGCGCCTCGCCAACCACATCTTCATTCTCAAACGGGCCGTAAACCTCGGCGGTATCAAAAAAGCTAACACCACGCTCCACCGCCGCGCGGATCAAGGCAACGCCCTCATCCTTCGATAATTTGGTGGCGTAACTAAAACTAATCCCCATGCAGCCCAGGCCAATGGCTGAAACTTCTGGACCGTTATGTCCTAAACGACGCGTTTGCATATCTATCTCCGCTGGCAAAAACTTGAGCCTGCCCGCAACCGGGCACTGAAGGGCTCGTGCAGGATGCAAATAGCGCCTGACAATTACAATGATAATCGGCTATATTCGGCATGCAGTTATATTTTAGGATCATCAATGCAGCGCGAGGAAGCCGGCGACCTGCTGGCCTTCATGGCGGTGGCGCAGGAAGGCAGCTTTACCCGGGCCGCCGCCAAACTGGCCACCTCACAGTCAGCCTTAAGCCACACGGTACGCCGGCTGGAAACCAGGCTCGGACTGCGGCTTTTAGCCCGCACCACCCGCAGCGTGGCCCTGACTGAAGCCGGTGAACGGCTGCTGCGCTCCATTGCCCCCGCCTTCCGGGAGATCGACAGCGGCGTCGCCGCCCTCAGCGAGCTGCGCGACAAGCCTGCCGGCACCGTCAGAATCACAACCTCCGAGCACGCCGCCCACGCGGTGCTATGGCCCGCCTTGGCCCCTTTGGTCCGTCTCTACCCTGATCTTCATGTGGAGCTGGTTATCGATTCCGGGATGGTCGATATCGTCACCGAGCGGTTCGATGCGGGCGTGCGCCTCGGAGAATCGGTCGCGAAAGACATGATCGCGGTACGGATCAGCCCTGACCTTCGCATGGCCGTCGTCGGCGCGCCTTCATATTTTGCCAAACACCCCAAACCAAAAACCCCGCAGGACCTGGCCCAGCACCATTGCATCAACCTGCGCCTGCCCACCGCCGGTGGGCTTTATGTATGGGAGTTGCAGAAGGGCGCACGCGAGTTACATGTGCGGGTCGACGGCCAGCTTATCTTCAACAACCCGCGCATGGTGGTCCGCGCCGCGCTGGACGGCATGGGTCTAGCCTGCGTGCTGGAAGATTTGGTGACAGCAGATATCGCCAGCGGCAAGCTCGTACGCCTGCTTGCCGACTGGTGCCCCCCGTTCCCCGGCTATCACCTGTATTATCCCAGCCGCCGCCAACAGTCAGCCGGCTTCGCCCTCGTGGTCGAAACATTACGCCATCGCACGTAAGCTAACCGCCACGCCAACTGTCCTAATCAGGATAATTCTGCACGCTATCGGCAACTGAATCAGCTACCTGCTCTTTGCCGATAATGCCGCACACATCGCCCCCACGCGGCGCGCCGCGCCCCCTCACGACTACAGCCATTACCGCATCCTTCGCCCAGATGCGGCGGATAACGTCGAACACTAACGTTGTATCGCGTACAATGGTAAATTTTAACCCTGCTGCCTCACCCAGCGTCAAACCCGTATCGGTCTGCGCCAGGCCGCGGCGCATACCGGGATTAAGGCGCATGACACCAGCAATATGGTCATCACGCGTCACCACCACATGCTGCACGGCCTCATCATCTGCCACCTGTTGCAGGAAAACATCGAGGCTCATGTCTGCTGGCAGTACGGTAATGGCCCTGTTCATCACTTCAGCGGCACGTTTCACCAAAAACATATTGGCATGCAGCGCCTTCGGAATGGGATGACCGCGCCGCACCAGCTTGAGTGTGTACATCGTCTCAGGCGACAACATCCGGCGAACCTGCACGCTCACAGCTACAGCGACAATCATTGGCATGACGATGTTATAATCACGCGTCATTTCAAAAATCATGGTTACAGCGGTCATCACAGCGCCCGTGCCGCCACCCACCATCGCCGCCATGCCGACCATGGCAAATACCGGCACACTGATCGGCAGCGGCAGATGCAACGCTTGCAACAGTGCAGCAAAGCCACCGCCGATGGTTGCCCCCATGAACAACGAAGGTGAAAAAATCCCTCCCGAGGCACCTGAACCAAGACTCGTGGTCGTGGCCGCTAGTTTGGCCACAAAAAGCAGAAGCAGCAGCGGCCAAACGGAAAGTTGCCCATTCAGGATTGCCTCGATGGCGGCATATCCCACGCCTTCCACATAATAATGCCCGAAGCTGAGTTGCAACGCGTAAATCAGCATGCCTACCAGCACCATGCCGGCAGCATGGCGCGTATAACGTCCTGGGATCAGCTCGAACCAATCCTCCATCCAATGCAGGCTGCGCACGAACAAAGCCGCAGCAGCTCCAGTCAGGGCGCCAAGCACCACAAACAGCAATAGCGAGACGGCAGCCTGCGGGTCAGCGCTGGTGGAACCGAGCGGCGGCACCACGAAGGCAGCTGCGGGCCCAAAAAAATACCGCCCGACAAAGGTGGCAGCCCCGGTCGCCAGCGCCACGGGCAGGAAGCTCGTGACACTAACCTCCGGCAGCATCAACTCGATGGCAAACATCACCCCGCCAATCGGCGTATTAAACGTCGCGGCAATGCCTGCACCCGCCCCGGCGGCAACCAAAATAATCCGGCTCGCGGCAGGCATTTTAATGATCTGCCCCAGAGTAGACCCAAGCGCCGAGCCAATCTGAATGATCGGCCCCTCCCGCCCCACAGCGGCGCCTGAGCCAATCGACAGCGCCGAGGCCAGGGATTTCACCACCGCGACCACCGGGCGGATTTTGCCGCCTTTGTAATAGATCGCATCCATTACCTCGGGCACGCCATGGCCTTTGGCCTCAGGCGCAAAATTCGAGACCAGGAAGGTCACCCCTAACCCGCCGATTACCGGCACCAGGATGACCAGCGCGCCCCAGTGCCCCACGGTGGTAAATTGCGAGGAATCATATCCAACCTCAAATCGTCCAAGGAAAAATATGTTATGAATCAACCCGATAAGGGCTCGAAAAACAACCGCGCCAAAACCGGTAACGACACCAACAATCAGCGCCAGCAACGACAAGTAGCCCAGCGCCAAGGGGCGATTTTCGGTTTGCTTTGAGGCTGCGGCTGATTGGATATCTGTCTGTGAGAGTAAATTATCCATAAACACAGGCGCTAATCCTGGCGACCCAGTTTTGTCAATTTGGCAAGTCCATGTCCGCTCTCCGAGTCATTCAATCCAGAGCAGACCACCCCTTACCCGCGCATCCCCTCAATTTTCTGCCAAATCACCTTCGCCAAATTCACCCCATCAAACCGCTCAATCTGTTGCAGCCCAGTCGGTGAGGTCACGTTAATCTCGGTCAGATAATCCCCGATCACATCAATCCCGGTAAACAGCAGTCCCTGCGCCTTCAACACCGGCCCGATCGCCGCGCAAATCTCCAACTCGCGGCTTGTCAGCTTGGTCGGCTCCGGCCGCCCGCCCGCATGCATGTTGGAGCGGCTATCCCCCTCGGCCGGCACCCGGTTCAGCGCCCCCAGCGGCTCGCCATCAATCAATATAATCCGCTTATCGCCAGCCCGCACCGCCGGCTCATAGCGCTGGATCATCAGCGGCTCGCGCGAGGCCGCAAAAAACATATCCAGCAGCGAACCCAGATTCTCATCATCAGGCTTCACCCTGAACACCCCAACCCCGCCATTCCCAAACAGCGGCTTTACAATAATATCCTTGTGCCGCGCCCGAAATTCCTTAATCGCCGCGCGATCCCGCCCGATCATCGTCGGCGGCATCAATTGCGGAAAATGCGCCACCAGCAGTTTCTCCGGTGAATTACGCACGGCAGCCGGGTTGTTCACCACCAGGGTCTTGGGGTGGATATGCTCCAGCAAATGCGTGGCGGTGATGTAGCCCATATCAAACGGCGGGTCCTGGCGCATCAGCACCACATCCATGCTGCCTAAATCCACCGTCTCCAGCGGCCCGAAACTATAAAAATCCCCCGCCACCTTCTGCACCCGCACCGGATGCACCCGCGCCTTCAGCACAGCGCCCTCCAGCCACATCTGCGGCACCTCATAATGCCACAGCGCATGCCCGCGGGCCTGCGCCTCCAGCATCAAGGCAAAGGTCGAATCCGCATGAATATCCACGGTCGTCATCGGGTCCATCTGGACCGCCACATTCAGCTTCGGCATTTGCCCCTCAATCAATCAGTTGAGGGCAGCCTATCAGGAGGAGGAGGGGTGCTCCAGTGCCGCATCAATATGCGCATGTTGCAGCGCCGTGGTGCAGCCGGAAGCCGTGCCGCTATCGGCGGTCGGCTCCACCATCGCCACCCGCGGGGTACCGGTGGCATCCGGGTACAGCACCAAATTCAGCCCGCAGGCGGTGGAATGATACAGCCACACCTGCGCATTGCCATCCACCCGGCGCAGCGCCGGCTGGCCAAACTCGGCGCTCAATACCGCCGGGGTCGCCCCCACCAAAGCCTGCGGGTCCGACGGCGCCTGAATGAAGCTGGCATTATCAGAGGTTTGGGCGGGCACCGGCGCGCATCCAACCAGCCCCGCAAGGGCCAGAATTGGCATTGCAACAGACACATAAATTCGTGCCACCCGGCCCCAGATCGTTAAAATTTACCTTGAGCCGATCTATACGCCGCCGTGATTTTTTTGAAAGACCGATTCCCCGGCTGGACCCTTAATTTTTACCTTGCGGCGCAAAAAATTTTTCAAAACCACAATGAAACACCATTCCCGCCCTAATCTTGCCTTTCTCGGCGGCGATAGTGGCCCTCATTCAAGCCTATCCCTCTCACTTTCGCGTCGGAGCCTCCCCATGAATACCAACCAGACCACCGAGACCGAGCTTCGCCACGCTGTCATCGACCGTTTGATCGCCGCCAGCCTGCGCGATGCCACCCCCGCCCGCGAAGCCACGCTGGAACGCTGGCGCGCCCAGGCGATCGAAAAATCCATCGCCCGGCAAAGCAGCCAGGCGGCCTAACTCGCCCCTAATACCGTGACCGGCGTGGCGCGGTACAGCCCGGCAAACAGCCGCTGCAACGCCTCCACCTTGGGAATGTCGTTGTAAACAATGTACGGATAATCCGGGTGCCGCACCAGAAAATCCTGATGATACGTCTCAGCCTGGTAAAACGGCACCGCCGGGTCCACCTTCGTTACAATCGGCTGGCTGAACACATGCGCCGCACTTAACTGCGCAATATAGGCCTTCGCCACCTGCGCCTGCTCAGGGCTTTCATACCAAATCTCGCCCCGGTATTGGGTGCCGGTATCGGGCCCCTGATAATTCAGCTCGGTCGGGTCGGTCGCCACTGAGAAATAAATCTGCAGAATCTGCGCGTAGGATATCACTTTCGGGTCAAACATAATCTGCACGGTTTCCGCATGCCCGGTGCTGCCGGTGCTCACCACCTCATACTGCGCGGTATCCGCCGCCCCGCCCGCGTAACCGGCATAAACCTTGGTCACGCCCTTCACATGCTCATAAACCCCCTGCAACCCCCAAAAGCAGCCGCCTGACAGTAGCGCCGTCTCGCTCGCCGCAGTATCCGGCGGGTTTAACGCAGGCGCTGGCACCACCACGCCGACATCGGCCTGCGCCGGAGACATCCGCAGCGCCGCCAGGCTGACCCCGCCCAGCAGCACCGCCGCCAGGCCCCATCTGGCCAGGCGCTGCACGCTCATGAATTTTTTCATCCTACATCACCTTAACTTGGGTTGCCGTTCACCGCCCCTTATATAGACGCCTGTAAGACCAATCGCAGTCACCTCTGCGCGAGCGACTTCAAGGGAGCGAATATTATGTCCAGCACCACCGACACCGAATTCCGCGTCACCCACACCGATGCCGAATGGCGCCAGTTACTCACCCCCGAGCAATATCATGTGCTGCGCGACCATGGCACCGAGCGCCCTGGCACCTGCGCCCTCAACCATGAAAAGCGCCCCGGCACCTTCTCCTGCGCGGGCTGCGGCCAGGATCTCTTCACCTCCGGCACCAAGTTTGACAGCCGCACCGGCTGGCCCTCCTTCAACGACCCGCTGCCCGGCGCCATCGGCACCACCATTGACCGTAGCCACGGCATGATCCGCATCGAAGCCCATTGCAGCCGCTGCGGCGGCCATCTCGGCCATGTGTTCGAGGACGGCCCGCCCCCCACCGGCCAGCGCTACTGCATGAACGGCGTGGCAATGAACTTCACCCCCAAAGCCGGTTAGCCCCCGGCTATACGCCGCTCATCATCCGCATTAACCTCGCCGCAGACACCAACCCGAGGGCGACAAATTGCCGGACGAAAAGCCAGCCACACCGCTTGACCTCTCCATCTTCGACAATCTGGAGCCACCACCCGCGCCGCCGGTTGCCGCGCAGCCTTTGGTGGTGGCCCCCACCCAAGCGATAACTGACCCGCGCCTGGCCCCCGAACCGCCGCCCGCGCGTCTGGTCGAAATCGCCAACCTCAGCCCGGAGGACCTCGCCGCGGCTAACGCCTCCGCCGCCCGGCTGAACTTCCGCGACTCCACCAGCCTGCTCGCGCATGGCGACGGCGTGCTGGCCGGCATCGCGGCAGCCTCCCGCCAGCTCCTCTCAGGCGTGCGGCTGGGTGATGCGGGCGAAGTGGGCCGCATCGCCGCCGCCGTGATCGATGGCGTGAAAATCCTGCGCATCTCTGACCTGCAATCGGAATCCGCATCCGGCAAACTCACCCCCCGCAGCGGCGTGTTCGGCAAGCTCATGGGCATGGCGGCTGACGCCCACACCGCCTTCAAAGCCTTCGCCGAAAACCGCAAAAAATTCCTCGACCTCATGGATGCCGAACAAGCCAAAGCCCGCAAAACCAAAGCCGATCTCGCGGTCGCCATCCAACTGCTTGACCAACAAGCCCTCGCTATCCGCCAATCGCTGCATGGCCTGAAAATCGAAATCGCCGCCGGCCAGATCGCGCTTGACCGCGGGCTCGACGAGCTGGAATCCCTGCGCCAGCACGCGCTGGCCACCGGTGCGCCTGATGACGCCGCCGATGTCATGGTATTCCGCGCCACCCTCGCCAACTTCCGTGGCAAAGTCGCCGAGATGCGCGAATCCCTGGTCGGCTCGGCACTCCTCATCCCGATCATCGCGCAAAACAAACAAGCCGCCGAAACCCGCCTGATGAAAATCTCCAACGGCATGCTCGTGGTCATCCCGCGCCTGATGGCGGTGGCCTCCCAGGCGGTGGTGCAGGTGGACATCGCCCGCGCCGCCGCCGAGAGCGAAAAACTTGACGATGCCGCCCGCCAGATCACCTTACTCGCCTCAAAGGGTGCGCATGACGCCGCCACTTCCGCCGCCCGCAGCCTCGGCGGCGATCAGCGCAACATCGACGTGCTGGCGCAAGTTGCTGATGAGACCATCAAGACCATGAACGAGGTGATGGACATCGAACGCGAAATCGCCGCCGGCGACCGCGAACGCGAAGCCAAGCTCGCCGCCATCCGCGACAAACTCGTCATCGGTATGCAAGGCGTCAACGCCCGCGCGGTGCAGCCATGAGCTTCGATTTTGACACGCAGGCCGCCTGGCTGCGCCGCTTCTCAGCCGACGCTGAAAGCAACCTCAGCGCCTTCGCGCTGCGCCTCAAGGAAGCCATGCCGGAGCTTGTGACGATCCAGGAATCCAAAGGCTTTTTCAGCAAGTCCGCCAAAATCACCGGCGTCACCGTCAATCTCGGCGAGCAGCAATACCGCCTCACCATCGAGAATGCCCGCCTCACCGCCTCCATCGCCATGGTCGTGCGCGGCATTACCCTGAACACCAAAACCCTCGACCCCGCCGCGTGGTTTACCAAGTTGGGCGAGGAAACCCAAAAAGCCACCGCGCACGCGCAAGCGCTCAGCCAATCCTTGCAAAACTTCATGGCCAGCTGATGGGCCTGTTCGATTTCCTCAAGGGCCCCAGCCCCGAGCAGCAACAAACCCAACAGGAGAGTGCCCGCAGGCAAGCGGATATCATGATGAATATCCGCGCCAACCGCCCGCCATCGGGCACCATGGCCCGCCTGCAACAAGCCCGCGCCGGCACCCTGCCCTGGATCGCTACCCTCACCCCGGCTGAACTCATGGTGGTGCGCAGCCATGGCTTGCGCCCCATCTCCACCGTCTCCGCCACCTGCTGGCTGCATTACGGCTGGTCCTGGACTCTCGGCCACGCCCAAGGCTGGGACCTCGCCCTCGCCCGCCTCAAGGAAGAAGCCAAAGCCGCCGGTGCCAACGCCGTGCTCGATGTGAAAATGCGCACCATCCCGCTCGCCGTTGAAAACTCGATGGACTTCACCCTCATCGGCACGGCGGTGCATGTCGAAGGCCTGCCCCCCAGCCCTGACCCAATCGTCGCCACAGTGCCCGCCTTGGAATTCGTTAAATTACTGGAGGCCGATGTGGTCCCCACCGGCATTGCGGTTGGCGCGCATTATGAATGGCTGAATGACTGGCGCGGCGCCACCAACCAGATGTGGCAAGGCAATACCGAATCCTGGGCCTTAAGCCGCCTGTGGGAGAGTGTCCGCCAGCAGGCGCACGCCAATCTGCGCCAGCACGCCATGCCGCAAGGTAACGGCGTGTTAGCGCACCTCAATTTCTCCCAGATGTTTGAGCGTGAAGCCAACGAGACCAAGGAGTACCTGGCCCGCCACATCGTCGTCGCCACCGTGGTTGATGCCCGCCGTGGCACGCCCTTTCAGCATGATATCAAAATGCTGGTCGATATCCATGACGGTGGCACGCCGCTTACCGGCACCACCCGCCACCATCAATCCTACGCCAGCAACGATTCCGAGGGAGCCATCTAACATGCCATCCGACATCCCCACCCACGCCCAGGCGCGCCTCAAGGGCCTGCGCACCTCGCTGCATTCCACCGGTGTTTTCACCTCGGATTTCTCAGTCAATGAATTTTTGCTGGTGCGCAAAGCCGGCTTCGAGCCTATTGGCCTGTGCGTCGGCACCTGCGTCTATCATGTCGGCATCCAATACGGCTCCTGGAGCAAAAGCCAGGAGCTCGATGTGCTCTCCAAAGCCATGTACCACGCCCGCGAACTCGCCATGTCACGCATGCGCGCCGAAGCCGCCGCGATGGGGGCTGATGGCATTGTTGGTGTCAAACTCACCATCAAACGCCTGGAATGGGATGAGCATCTGCTGGAATTCATCGCCATCGGTACCGGCGTGGTGCATGGCGAAGGCCACAAGGGTTTCCGCGCCCATGATGGCGGGCCGTTTACTTCCGACCTTTCCGGCCAGGATTTCTGGTCGCTGCTGCACTCGGGTTACCGCCCGGTTGAAATGGTGATGGGCAGTTGCGTGTATCACGTCGCGCACCGCGGCATGATGTCAGGCTTCGGCACTGTCGGGCGCAATGTGGAAATGGAAAATTTCACCGCCGCCATGTATGAGGCCCGCGAAATCGCCATCGAGCGCATGCAGTTCGAAGCCGCCGCCGCCAAAGCCGAAGGCGTGGTCGGCGTCGATATCCACGAGGGCAGCCACGGCTGGCAAACCCACGTCATCGAATTCTTCGCCATCGGCACAGCAGTTTTACCGCTCGATCAGGAAATCGCCCCCGAAAAAATCGCCGATCCGATCATGGTGCTTTCAGTTAACGACTAAACACTGCGCACTCCTGCCCTCCCTCGTCATTCCCGCGAAAGCGGGAACCTTCTTACCGCCACCACCAGCCCGTTCACATGGCTATACGCTACTTCGCCCTGGGTTATTAAGCTGTAACGACTCGGTAAGAAGAGTATTAGGCGACAAAGCCGCGGTGATACTGCTTTTAACACCTGTAGCGAAGAATGGTCTGTATACATGATTTTTTCACGCGAATTCCGCATGATGGCTCAGGAAGGTCACCTCGCAAGCGCATCGCTTCTCGCGGGCTTTGAAGCTCTCACGAAGCTTAATTATGACAAACCGGGAACGGTTTATTTATCATTGTTTCATTTGGCGACGGGGCTTGAACGAATTTTGAAAATCGCATTCGTTCTTGACTATAAAGCGAAAAATCGCCTTGCAAGCCCATCAGATCGACAGCTTAAGGAATTGGGACATTCAATAACGGACATCTATACCACTCTGCATACGATCGCAGGAACTTACTCCATTACCAATGGGTGGTTTACAGAACACACCGAGCATTGCGAGGTTCTTAGAACGCTTTCCGAATTTGCTCGCTTTTCACGATACTACAATCTAGATCAACTGGTGAGCGGACGTGATAGTCCCGACCCATTAACCCGCTGGTTTTCTGTCCACATGAAAATTGCTTATGCTACGATAAGTAAAGCGCAACTTAACGGCATTATGGAGCGAGCGCGCAACCATTGTGAGGCTCACGGCCTGCTCGGCTGGGAGATGGGGCCTACAGGGCAATGGGACCTCAATGTTGACGTAATATATCAGCTTGAGATCGCCCGTGTTAGTCGTGGCCACTGTGTTTGGACTATCATTCAGATATTAGAGCCTATTTATCGATTGATCGAACACCTCGAAAACAAAATACACCAAATTGAGATGCTCGTGGACGGCAAATCTTCGACCACGCCGTACATGACTGAATTCTTTCCATTTTGTCTAACAAACAGAAGCGTGGCTATTCGGCGTAAGTCTTGGACAACTTTATTCCATATTGCCGGCCGTGTCTAAGCTAGCAACAAGCCTCGGACGCACAATTAAAACCTCATCCTTCTTCTTGACAACCCAGTATAAGAACGAAGGCCCACCCTTGCGAGGCCCCCACCATTCCGGCAACCTGCTCCCGAGCGTAACAAAATAACAGGCAAACTGCATGACCCTCACCATCATCGGCTCCGGCTTTGGCCGCACCGGCACCCTCTCGCTGAAAACCGCGCTCGAAACGCTGGGCTTTGGTCCCTGCCACCATATGGAGGAAGTGCTGCATAACCCGGCGCAAGTTGCGCATTGGCAGGCCATCGCCGCCGGCGAGCCGGTGCCATGGGAGGATGTTTTCAAAGGCTATCGTTCACAGGTTGACTGGCCGGGTGCGCATGTCTGGCGCGAGCTGGCGGCGGCCTACCCCACCGCCAAAATCATCCACACCACCCGCCCCGAGGATGACTGGTGGCACAGTTTCTCCGCCACCATCGCGGTGGTGATGGCCAATTACGAAACCATGCCGGCCCCGCCGCATGTCAAAGCCATGATGCGGGCCGCCGTCCGCATGATCAATGATGTCACCTTCGGCGGTCAATCAAA
>JARLIK010000028.1 GCA_031291755.1 Acidocella sp.
TCTTCATCACCGACGCCGCCCCGGCTTGACCCCTGCCAGGGCTGGGGGTAGGCAGGGCGTGCCTCGTCCCGTTCGTCTAGAGGCCCAGGACGCTGCCCTCTCACGGCGGTAACAGGGGTTCGAATCCCCTACGGGACGCCACTTCCGAACAAAAGTAATAACTTCCCCCGGTGTGTTGGGTAGGGTTTCCAGTGCCGCTTTTGCGAGCACGCCTTTTGGCCCGCTGAGGCGGATTTCGGTCTTGCTCACGATCACTTTGTCCACGAACAGCTTGATGTACGCTTTCCGCATGTCTGGGTCGGAATTTGCGAGCCCAGTTCTTATCGCAGTTGAGAGTTTGGCGAGTTTTGCTTCCGTGAGACGGGCCTGCTGGGCTGGCTGCGAGGTTGAGGTTGTCTCGATCTGATTTTAAAGATCGCGGCGCTTGGCTTTCAGCGCTTTCAATCGCTCGGCCAAGGTTGGGTCGTCGACGTCCATCAGCCCTTTCTCAACCATACTGACCAATCGATTGAGAGCACCTTCAGTCTCAGTGAGGTCAGCCTTCAACTGGCCAAGTTGGGTACGGTTACGGTGTGCCTCAGCTTTGGCCTGCTCAAGGTAGCTAGAGACCAGATCAACCAGCCGGTCTGGGGCAAAAATTTGGTGGGCGAGGGTGTCGAGCACAGCGGCATCGACCTTCGGCATGGGCACAGCGCAACCCCCGCAGCGTGTTGGACCTTTCTGAGCACGGCCAGCGCAGGCGTAATAGCGATACCCTTTACCAGTCCGCAGCGTCATGCCGGCACCACAATGGGCGCATTCGGCGATGCCGGTGAGTAAGGTGGGGCTGCTGACAATGCGGGCAGCGATTTTCTGCGGGGCACGGTCGGCTAGCTGGGTTTGAACGAGTTCAAATGTGTCGCGCGTGATGATCGGTGGCACATCGACGGCAATCCACTCAGCCTGCGGCCGGGTTGCGCCAGTCTTGGTGTCAGTCACATTGAACCAATGCCGCCCGGCATAGGTCTCAGCCGTTAGGATGCGATGGATGTTGGAGATCATGAACGGTTTGCCGCGGAACGTAACACCCTCACCGTTCAGTTTTGAGGCGATGGCCTTTACGCCGTATTGCGGCCCTTCGATCCCGCGATATAAATCAAAGACCCGGCGTACGATGATGGCCTCAGCTTCATTGATGGCCAGCTTTTTTTTGACCTTGTCACCGCGCCGTTCGGCTTCGATCGCATCATAACCAAATGGCGGGCGGCTGCCGTTCCAGAAACCCTGGCGAGCATTTTCCTTCATGGCACGCGAGGTGTGCTTGCCGATTTCCTTGGAGGTAAAACTGTCGAACGCCACGATGATGCTTTCCACCATCTCACCGGTTGAGTCATCGTTCAAAGGCTGGCTGATTGATTGAATACTGATGCCGGACTTGCTCAAAGCTCTTTTGGCAAGAGCGTAAATAAGTCCATCGCGCGCAAAGCGGCTGAGGCTGTGAACCAAAACAATATCAAACTGCTTGGGGGCGGCTTTCGCATCCTCCAACATCTCGGAGAAGACCGGGCGTGAATCATCCGTGCCGGAGGCGCCTGGCTCGATATATTGCTTGACCAGCCTGTGGCCGTGCCGGCTGCACCAGTCCTCAGCCTGCTTCACCTGATCAGGGATTGAAAGATCAGCTTCGGCTTGGCGGGTGGTGGACACGCGGCGTAAACGGCGACGCGTTTGGGCGCGAATGGATCGACAGCGAGGGGATGGTGTTTGTGTCTCATTCGTCAGGCTCCGCCAGGATATCCTCAATCAAAGACCCAAAGCAGAGGGCGAACAGCTTGCGCTCTGTTTCAGTGATCGGGGGCAGATTGTGCTCGACCGGCCGTGCCGGTTCATGTCGATATTGGGCGTCACCAGGTGTATCGTCTGCAAATTTATTGGCTTTGCGTGCCATGGCATGTCTCCGAACAGTGGGACAGGCCAAGGATGATTTTTTGGTCGCCAAGGTGCCGGTCGCACCGGACTCAAAATGACCGGCTGTAAGTTGTTGATTTTATTTGTACTGGACTGGGCGACCAAATTGGGCCGCGCAGCTTGAGCAGATATCCGAAACGCCAGACGCCCCAACCGCGTGAGCGATCGGGGCGTCAGGTTAAGCCTAAACCAGATCGGCTGCTTCGGGCCGGGAGCTGCCTGTCTGCTTATCCTGTGAAAGACGATATAGCAGACATTGTTTGAGTTTTCACCCGGCGGCGACGTGCACCACTACCGCATTCACACTTTGGCTGCGACTTTGACTTGTGCCCGAGCGAAGTCGAGGATTCATGTTGACTGTTTGCTTAGACCTGCTGCTAGACATAATTGACGATAGTTATCGGTGAGCTGATCGAGATTGAATGCCCGATTCCGCCCACTTGGATTCGGTAGTACCCATACCGCAGCGCCGCCGAAGGTGACCGGCTGAGCTCCCCATGTTATATTTCTTTCCCCTGACAGGGCGGCGTAGGCCGCCTTGCCGAGAAACGCGACGAATCGTGGTGCGTGCCGCGTGATCTTTTGTTCCAGAGCTGCGGCGGACGCGACGAATTCTTGTGCCGACAATTGATCGGCCCGCGCGGTCGGCCGGTCAACTACCGTTGTTAAACCACAACAATATTGTAGGATCGAGCGATCATTCCGGGCGGGAATTTCCGCTGGCGTAAAGCCAGCGAGGTAAATCACACGCCAAAAACGATTACCCCTGCCGACGAAGTGATGGCCTGCTGTAGCTGCTGCCAGCCCGGGATTGATTCCGCAGAAAACGACCGCGAGATGCTCGTCAATAATGTCAGACAGCGTTTCGGTCACCGTGTGCGCTCTAACTTTGAAGTCCGCAGATCACGTTCACGGCCTTGCGAGCAATCTCTCTCAATTCCACGCGCGGGATACCGGCGCGGGCGCGGATGGCGATGGTATGCAACACGGCGGAGGCGAGCGTTGCGAGCGCTGTAGGATCGGCGCCAGCTTGCAACTCGCCCCTCTCATGCGCCACTTGGAGACGCACTTCAAAATCAGCATCGAGCATAGCCAAGCCGGCGGCCAGAGAGTTTCGTATCTCCACGTCTTCTACCGCCTCGGTGATCGCGGTTCCGATCACGAAGCAGCCGCGTGGCGATTCATCGCCAGCGAAATAGATGGCCAGCTGCGCGTCGTAAGCGCGCAGCAATGCTTCTTTCAGGGGCTTGCCGTCGTCCGCGAGTGCCTCGCGTATCGCCTTCAGGCTAAGCTGCCAGTACCCTTCTAATGCCTTGAGATAGAGCGTGTGCTTGTCGCCGAACGCAGCATAGAGGCTGGGCCGGTTCATGCCCGTCTCGGCGCAGAGCTGGTCGAGCGACGTACCCGAATAGCCGCCTCTCCAAAACCTGTCGGTGGCAAGCTGCAACGCGGTCTGCGGGTTGTAGGCGCGTGGTCTGCCGCGGCGGGTGGGCGCTGAACCGTTATTTTGTACCATTTCGAATAAAATCCTTGACGGCGATCTAGTTTCGGGATATTTATACTGTTCAGTATAAAATTCAACCCCTACGAGACCTGGTACACACAAAGGAGCATAGCCATGGCAATTGCAGACGCGCTTCGCGACAAGAGGATCCCGCTCAACAATGGATCTGGCGCGATCCCCGCCGTCGGGTTTGGCACGCTGATACCGGACCCGGCGGCAACCACAAGAGCGACAATCGCCGCGCTTGAAACGGGATTCCGGCATCTTGATGCCGCCGAACGATACCGCAACGAAGAGGCGGTTGGCGCGGCATTGCAGACCGTGTTGGGGGCGGGGAAAATCCGGCGCGAGGATCTCTTCATCACCACAAAATTATGGAATACCAATCATCGTCCCGAACGGGTCCGTCCCGCGTTCGATGCCAGCCGTCGGCGGCTGCAGGTTGATTATGTTGATGCTTATCTCATTCATACTCCGTTTGCCTTTCAACCCGGCGATGAACAGGACCCAAGGGATGAGCATGGTAAAGTCATCTATGATTTTGGCGTGACCTTGGCGGAGACCTGGCAGGCGCTCGAGCGGCTCGTCGATGATGGCGACTGTAAGGCGATCGGGCTGTCAGATGTTACATTGCCGACTCTGCGAGATATTGTTGCGATGGCACGGATCAAACCGGCGGTGGTGCAGGTTGAATCCCATCCCTATTTACCTGAGTGGGAATTGCTGGATTTCTGCCGTCAGCACGGGATTGTGCTTCTGGCATTTGCACCTCTGGGCCATGGCATGAATCCGAAATTGGTGGACAATCCGGTGATCACCAGCATCGCGCAGCGCATACACAAGACGCCCGCGCAAGTGGTGCTGGCCTGGGCCGCGCAACGCGGCACAGCCTTTCTCACAACCTCGACCAGCCCCAGCCATATCCGGGAGAATTTCGAGATATCGTCATTGCCGGAAGATGCCATTCAGGAAATTCAGGAGGGCATCACGGCGAACATCAGATTTAACGCGGTGGTGAAGACCGGCGTGCCTGGCTTCATACCTCGTGCTGGTGAGGGCTAGGTGATCTGGCGTAAGCTTCGTGCGCAACGACGGACGTGAATAGGGCATTCTGTTGCACCTGCCGCGATATTTACTTCTGCCATATTCGGATAAATAACTGCCAAACTAATATATTCTTCCGAAGGCCAGCATAATCGTGGACCGCATCGATGCAATGAAGGTGTTTGTCACGGCGGTCGATGAGGGCAGCCTTGCCGGGGCCAGCCGGCGCCTGAAGCGTTCGGCCACCGCTATCAGCCGCGCGTTGGCCTTTCTTGAAGCACATGCCGGTGCCGAGCTGCTGCATCGCACGACGCGCTCCATCAAGCTCAGCGAGGCTGGCGAACGCTATGTGGTGGCCTGCCGGCGGATACTGGTCGATCTCGAAGAGGCCGACATGCTAGCGGCGGGCGACCTCTCGGCGCCGCGCGGCATGCTGACCATCTCCGCACCACCGATCAGCGGCGAGGAGGTGCTGCGGCCGATCCTTGATGATTTTCTCGACCTCCACCCGGCGGTCTCGGTGCGGCTGCTGCTGCTGGACCGCCCGGTCAACCTCGTCGATGAAGGTGTCGATATTGCGCTGCGTGTTGGCAACCTGCCGGATTCTTCGCTGATTTCTGTGCAAGTCGGCGGCGACGTCCGGCGTGTTGTTGTGGCCGCGCCGCGGTATCTCGCGGCCCACCCGCGCATTGACGAACCCACGGATCTCGCCAAGCACCAAATCGTGGCCTTTACCAACTTTGGTCTGGAATCCTGGAGCTTTACGCCGTCGGTGGGTTCGGCGATTCCGCGTACCGTACATTTCGCACCACGCTTCTCGGTCAATACCGTGCGTGCCGCCATCGCCTCAACTTTGGCGGGCAGGGGTCTGACGCGGCTATATTCCTATCATGTTGCCGAATATGTGCGGGATGGCCGCCTGCGGGTGGTTCTGGCCGACGCAGAACATGCGCCGCTGCCGGTGCATCTGCTGGCACCGCCTGGCCGGACATCCGTGCCCAAGGTACGGGCTTTTGTTGATTTCGCGGCGCCGCGGCTGCGGGCCGCTTTTGCCCGGATGGCCACCGAGGCCGCTACGCTGAGTTGATTATGCCGAATATCGGTTGATTGTCGTTCAAACAACATCAATTCTATCGAATATCGGTTTTCCGTAAATAGGCTTCACCAACGCTTTGGCGTCGGGCGGGCACCATAGGGTTCCCGCAACCTTCGAGACGGAAATCCATTATGAGCGCAGACCAAAAAACTGTCATCATCACCGGCGCGTCACAGGGCATCGGCGCTAGCCTGGTACTCGCCTATCGCAACCAAAACTACCGCGTCATCGCCAATTCACGCTCAATCAAGCCCAGCGCGGACGCCGATATTCTCGCCGTGCCAGGCGATATCAGCGAGCCCGCAACCGCTGAGCGGATTGTGCGTGAGGGGCTGGCGCGGTTCGGGAGGATCGATTCTCTCGTGAACAACGCTGGCATTTTCCTCGCCAAGCCGTTTATCGACTTCACGCAGGAGGATTACGACGCCAATATGAGTGTCAATGTCGCTGGATTTTTTCATATTACCCAGCGTGCCGCAGCGGAGATGTTGAAACAGGGTTCCGGCCATATCGCCAGCATCACGACCAGCATCGTTGATCAGCCGATCGCTGGCGTGCCGGCCGCACTCGCCTCCCTCACCAAGGGCGCTCTCAATGCCGTGACCAAATCTTTGGCCATCGAATTTGCGAAAAGCGGCGTGCGCGTGAACGCCGTGGCGCCGGGTATCATCAAAACGCCGATGCATCCTGTGGAGACACACACGGCACTGTCAGCTCTGCATCCCCTTGGCAGGATGGGGGAGATTCGTGACATCGTGGAAGCCGTACTGTTCCTCGAGAATGCAAGTTTTGTGACTGGCGAGATCCTTCACGTCGATGGCGGCCAGAACGCCGGACGCTGGTAAATCCCTTCATTCTAGTTCGGCCGGTGCGGGGCTGCATCGGCCCCCCTTCCATGTTTTGCAAAGGAAAGCGACATGCCATTCGTCACCGTTCAGATCACCCGTGAGGGAACCGCTGCCACCCGCCAATCCGTTACGCGCGACGAGAAGGCCGCCATCATCAAAGGCGTCAGCCAGCTCCTTCTTGACGTCCTCAACAAGCCACTGGATTCAACTTACGTCGTGATCGAGGAAGTCGAACCAGATAATTGGGGTTGGGGCGGCCTGCCGGTGATGCAATACCGCCGTCAGAAGCAAGAAGACCATCTTCATACATTTCAGCCATCAGGAGATCGGTCATGAGCGGATCCACCATCGCACCACGAGTCGTGGACGCAACCGACCGCGCTTGGAAGGGTATTTTATCTGGATTTTGCGCAAGCCTTGTCGGCATCGGCATGGCGCGCTTCGCTTATACCCCCTTGCTGCCCGCCATCATCGAGGCGCATTGGTTTCAGCCCTCGGCGGCCGTGTATTTGGGGGCGGCCAATCTCGCCGGCTATTTGGGTGGTGCCCTGGCTGGGAGGTCAGTTGCGGCGCGGCTGACCGCCACGGCGGCACTTAGAATGATGATGGTGCTGGCCACATTGTCCTTCTTCGCCTGCGCTGACCCTCTTGGCTTTTCATGGTTCTTTGTCTGGCGTTTCTTCTCGGGTTTTGCCGGCGGCGTGCTGATGGTTCTGGCAGCGCCTACTGTCCTGCCTCATCTGCCGCCGTCCCGGCGCGGGTTGGCCGGCGGCATTATCTTCATGGGAGTCGGCGCCGGCATCGCGGCTTCTGGCACGCTGGTGCCGCTGCTGTTGAGCCAGGGGCTGCGGCAGAGTTGGATTGGCCTTGGCGCCATCGCCATGATGCTCACCTTGGTCTCGTGGCGCGGGTGGCCCGCAGAAGACGCTGCGCCGCAAGTGAAACACCATAAAATATCCGAGAGTCTGCCATTGCGGGCGCTATATGCTGAATATGCGCTCAATGCCGCCGGGCTGGTGCCGCACATGCTGTTTCTGGTTGATTTTATCGCGCGCGGGCTGGGGCAAGGCTTGCACGACGGCGCGGAATACTGGGTGCTGTTCGGTTTGGGCGCCGTGGCCGGTCCGATAATTAATGGGCATGTGGCGGACCGGCTGGGGTTCGCGCGCGTGTTGCGAATATCCTACCTCATCGAGGCCGGCGCCGTGCTGTTGCCCGCCTTAGGCGGCGGGCCTGCCTGCCTTATGCTCTCCAGCGTTGTCATCGGCGCGTTCACACCAGGCATTGTGCCGCTGGTGTTGGGGCGTGTGAATGAGTTGCTGGCACATCATCCCGCCGGACAAAAATCCGCCTGGAGTAAAGCGACAGTGAGTTTCGCGGTCGTCCAAGCCGTTTCAGCCTACGGCTTTTCGTATATCCTGGCGTGGACCGATGATTACCGGCAGCTCTTCGTCATCGGCGCTATTGCCATGATGCTGGCCTTTATCATCGATCTGACGGTCGGGAGGAGGAAAGCATGAGCATCCTGAAGCTGCTGGGCATCGACGTGCCTATCATCCAAGCGCCGATGGCGGGAACCTCGACACCAGCCCTGGCTGCCGCTGTTTCCAATGCAGGCGGCCTGGGGTCTATCGGCATCGGCGCGATGACGGCGCCAGAAGCGCGTGCCGCGATCGCCGCCATCCGCGAGCGCACGGCACGGCCATTCAACGTGAACGTCTTTTGCCACCAGCCCGCGGGAAGGGATGAGGCTCGTGAACGGGCTTGGTTGGAGCAGTTACGCCCGGAATTCGCGCGTTTCGGCGCAGTACCGCCGGCTGAAATCCATGAAGCCTATCGGAGTTTCCTTAAAGATCCGGACACGCTGGCGGCTCTGCTCGAAACCAGACCCAAAGTAGTTAGCTTTCATTTTGGATTGCCCGAGGCAGGCTGGATCGCGCAGTTGCGTGACGCCGGCATTGTTCTGTTCAGCACCGCCACGAACGAGCGAGAAGCAAGGCTGGCGGTGGATGCAGGTGTAAACGCCATCGTAGCGCAGGGATTTGAGGCCGGCGGCCATCGCGGCATGTTCAACGCCGATGGCCCTGACGACCAGCTCGGAACCGCTGTGCTCGTGCGGCAATTGGTAAAGGCATTGGATATTCCCATCATCGCCGCCGGCGGTATCATGGATGGCGCAGGCATCTCAGCTTCCTTGCGCACGGGGGCTGCGGCCGCGCAGCTTGGCACTGCATTCATTGCCACCGACGAATCCGCGGCCGATGCGGGCTACCGGGCAACTTTATTTAGCGATGCCGCGCAGCACACTGTCATGACGCGCGCTATCTCCGGGCGGCCAGCGCGCTGTTTGGCAAACAGCTTCACAGCACTTGGCGCGTCCATTCCAGCCGAAGAAGTTCCGGCCTATCCTATTGCCTATTCGGCCGCGAAAGCTCTGCATGCCTTAGCGAAGGCGGGCGGCGATTTCGGCTATGGCGCCTACTGGGCTGGCCAGGCTGCACCACGCGCCCGATCAATGCCTGCCGGGAAGCTCATGGCGGCGCTTATTCAAGAAATGCAACGAACGTGATAGGTCAAAAACACATTGATCGCCGTGCTGCGAACATTCACCTCATCTTGCTCGGCAGCCATCTAAGAACCGGGCGACCGCACTTTTAACGAATGTTTCAACCTCTCCCGGTGATGGCAATTCGCGTACGCCAAGCATGCAGTCGATCTGAAAATTGCCCAAAAGCATGCCTTGAAACTGTCGCGCAGCCAGGCTCGCATCCTGCAGTCGAAGCGCACCCCGGTCGGCCAATTCCTCAAGATAGCCGGCGAAAGCCGTAACGGTGCGGCCTGGCCCCACCACCCAGAATCGTTCCGAAAGTTCCTTCATTGCCGGCCCTTCAGCCAGAACCAGCCGGAAGGCTCCCAACGCTTCCGGCGTCAAAACCCTGTGGAGAAAGCGCGTGCCAATTTCCACCAGAACATCTTCAGGGGGCCGGTTGTGCAGATCATCTGCCCGTAGCGGCCGGAAGATTTCTGCATTGCGTTCAGCAATAATCGCTTCAAATAGCCCCTGCTTACCCCCGAAAAGCGCGTAGAGTGTCTGCCTGGAGCCACCGGATTTTTCGATGATGTCGCCAAGCGTGGCGTTCGCGTAGCCCTTTTCCAAAAAGACAATACTGGCGGCATCCAGAAAGGCGCGCCGCCGCGCGTCCAACCGCGAATGCGCGGCGATTACGGTTTTTGTCGTCATTAGGGGCATCGTAACTGATTTCTTTCTGATTGACAGTCTCTCCAAATAACTGTACTGTACCGTACAGTACTTAACTTGGCAAGTGTGGACGCTTCCGCTGAGCCAAAAACCTCGAAGAGGCTTGAGATGGATCAGAATGTTGCAAACGAGCCCGTTGGCTCGATTTTAAAGGGTACGCCGCGCGCTAAGTCAGGCATGGCCGGGCGCGTTAAACGCTATCTTCGCCCGGCTCTATTCTCCGGCGCGGGCGTGGCAGTTTTGCTCGCGGCTGGCATCTATGGCCATGAATGGTGGACCACTGGCCGTTTCATGGTGTCGACGGATGACGCCTATTTGCAGGCTGACAACGTGACGATCAGCCCTGAAGTCTCTGGCTATATTGCCGCGGTACCGGTGCAGGATAACGAGCAGGTGGCACCTGGGCAGCTGCTGGCGCGGATTGATGACCGTGATTATCGCACCGCTCTTGCCTCTGCTCAGGCCAATGCTGACGCCGCCGCTGCGGGAGTTGATAATATTACCAAGCAAATCGCGCAGCAGAAATATGTCATCGCTGAGGCCCAGGCGGCGGTTATTGGAGATCAGGCATCTCTCGCCTTTGCCCGTCAGGATTTGGGCCGGTATGCCACCTTGGCGCAAAGCGGGGCTGGGACGGTGCAGCAGGCGCAGCAATCCTCCACCAGCGTACGGGACCAGCAAGCCAGCCTGCAGCGTGACATGGCGGCCGTCGGTGTCGCCCAGACCCAGATGCAGGTGCTTGGCGCCCAACTGGACAAAGCGCGTGCTGATCTCGCTTTGTCTCAAGCGGCACTCCGCCGCGCTGAATTAAATGTCGGCTACACCACGATCACTTCGCCGATCGCAGGTGTCGTCGGAGAACGTACCCTGCGGGTTGGGCAATATGTGCAGGCTGCGACACAGTTAATGGCCGTGGTACCCCTGCGGGCGGTTTATATCATCGCCAATTACAAAGAAACGCAGCTCACCGACGTGCGGCCCGGACAGCCGGTTTCAATCAGCGTGGATACGTTTCCGGGCGCGGTGGTTCATGGCGTAGTGAACAGCATATCCCCTGCGAGCGGTGAAGAATTCGCGCTCCTGCCGCCCGACAACGCCACCGGCAATTTTACGAAAATCGTGCAGCGTGTGGCGGTGAAAATCACCATCGATCCACATGACCCACTGCTGGGTGAGTTGCGCCCCGGCATGTCGGTCGAGCCGGACATCGATACCAAGGGGACAAACTCATGAACGCGCCGGCGGCCGGCAATACTGGCGGCGTGCAAGCGGTTTCACTGAAAACATGGATCGCCGTGGGCGCGGCGCTGATGGGCGCTTTTATGGCGGTGCTCAACATTCTGGTGACCAGCGCCTCATTGCCAGATATTGAAGGCGGGATCGGTACCGGCGGCGTGAATGGCACATGGATCAGCACGTCTTATCTGATTGGTGAGATCATCGTGATCCCGATGACGGCTTTCTTGACCCGCGTTTTCTCGTTGCGCCGCTTTATGATCGCCTGCACGGCTTTATTTTTGCTGTTGTCCGTAGGCTGCGCACAAGCCGTGAGTCTGCCTGAGATGATCGCGCTGCGCGGCCTGCAGGGGTTTTTCGGCGGCGTACTCATTCCGCTTGCCTTCACCATTATCGTTTCAATGCTGCCACCCGCCAAGCGGCCTGCCGGATTCGCCGGATTTGCAATAACCGCGACATTTGCACCTGCAATCGGGCCGACAATTGGCGGCTGGCTGACTGATACCTACGGCTGGCAGACGATTTTCTATCTGAACCTGGTTCCAGGCATCATCATGCTGGCAGGGCTGATCTATTCACTGCCTCGCTCGCGGCCGCAGCTTGGCTTGCTTCGGCAAGGCGATTGGCTCGGTATCGCATTGATGGCGATCGGTCTTGCAGCATTCCAGACCATTCTGGATGACGGTAATGTGGACGACTGGTTCGGCTCGCCTTTTATCGTCAAGCTCAGCCTTGTCTCGGCTTTGGCCCTGGGTGCATTCATTATCGTGGAACTATTCGAGAAAAACCCGCTGATCCGATTGCGGCTGCTGAGCCGGCGTAATTTTGGTTTCGCGACGCTGGGTAATTTTCTGCTCGGATTTGGGCTTTATGGTTCAGCGTACTTGCTGCCTCAATATCTTGAGGTCTCGCAGGGTTTCGATGCGCAACAGAGCGGCAATGTGATTGCCTGGACCGGTTTGCCGCAGCTTCTGGTTATCCCCTTTGTGCCATATTTAATGCGGAGGTTCGATTCGCGCCTTTTGGTCGGCACGGGACTTGCCATCTTCGCAGCCAGTTGTTTCACGAACCTGACCATCGATCCAGACGTGGCAGCACCTCAGCTTTTGGTACCCGATATAGCCAGGGCGATTGGCCAAGCATTGGTGATGACGCCGCTTTCCGCTGTGGCAATGGTGGGAATCTCACACGAGGAGGCGGGAGATGCCTCGGGCTTATTCAATATGATGCGCAATCTCGGGGGGGCAGTTGGTACCGCTGCAATCGAAACCTTCTTTACCAAACGCGAGCAATATCATTCATTCATGATAAATGCCCATGCTTCGCTTTATGATCCGGCCACGCAGACAAGACTATCGGCACTGCAACATCATTTCATGTCAGCCGGCATTTCGGATCCTAGCGCTGCAATGGCACGGTCGGTAAATACGCTTGGCAAAGCGATCAGAGCCCAGGCGACAATTATGGGATATGCTGATTGTTTTGGTCTGTTGGGCGCCATGTTGGTCGGCGCAGTTATATCAGTCGCCTTTCTGAAGAAAGGAGCAAGTAGCGCTGCCGGCGCACATTGAAGTGATAGTAATTCCCGTAAGCACCCCAGATACGATCCGCGAATCATCGCGCTTAGGCCTGAAGCGGCGTTGCAGGAGCGATGGCCTCTGCGGTCCATCCTTTGCTTTCAGAGAGTTAATTGAGGACAGCGAATGGCTAACTTGAAGCGCAAAGCCGCCCGGTCTTGCATGTTTCGTCTGAGGCAACGGGTATCAGCCGTCTTCGCCGCGGCTGACGTCGATCCACGCAAGGCAACGAACCATGCCAAGCCCGGAATGATTTGCCTTGGCGGCCAACTCGCAGGGGTTGCTTCCAGGTTGGACGACTCCGACCACCAAGACCTTTTAACCGGCGTCGCGAACCGAAATCACTTCCATCGTCATCTCGAACAGATGTTGCTGCGTGAGGCCGGGGATTATGTCCTGCTCACGAAATGTAATGTCAGCCGGTTACATGATATCAATACCAGTTTCGGCTATGACGCGGGCGACGCACTCCTGGTCCAGGTCGGACAGCGCCTTCGCAGCTTGTCCGGTGCCGCTGTAGGACGCCTGAGCGGCGACGAATTTGCCGTGACATTGGTATTGACTGATCCGGGAGCAGCCAAGGCAACAATTCTCCTGATTCGAGACCTGCTTACCAAGAAATTCCTGTTGCCTGGGGCCACAATCGATGTCCGGTTTTCGATCGGCTACGCCCTCGGTAGGGCCGGGGATAACAGTATTGGGCTGCTTCGGAAGGCGGGCATCGCGCTGCACGAATCGAAGCGGTCGCCGTTCCTCGATCCGATAGAGTTCGACCGGAATGCGGCGATCAGGATTGAAAGCCGAGTCCGCCTGACCAGCGATTTGCAGCACGCCCTCGAAAACGGCGAATTCCTGATCCACTATCAGCCCGAGGTAGAGCTGGCCACGGGCAAAATCGTCGGCGCAGAAGCGCTTCTGCGCTGGGAGCACACCGTGTATGGAACGCAGCCGCCAAATCGCTTTATTCCGATCGCTGAAGACTCAGGATTAATCGTCGAGATCGGTGCATGGGTGTTGCGGCACGTCGTGGAGTTCGCCGTCCTGGTCAACCGGGGCCGCGCGACTCCGCTGAGGTTCTCCGTCAACGTATCTCAACTCCAGTTTCGCCGTAACGATCTGCCTCAACTTCTTCGAGCCATTCTTGAACAGACAGACGCTGATTCTTCCTGGCTGATGCTCGAATTGACGGAAAGTCTGCTCGCTGACGATTCCCCAGCCATGATAGGAACACTCCAAGACCTTCGATCAATGGGCGTTGGGCTGTCGGTCGACGATTTCGGTACAGGATATTCAAGCCTCGGCCACCTGAACGTTTTCCCGGTAAGCGAATTCAAGATCGACAGAAGCTTTGTCTCCCAGGTCGACCAGAACCGCTCCAAGCACGTCATCGTTGGCGCCATGATCCGCCTTGGGGAGGAACTTCAAATTTCGGTAGTCGCCGAAGGCGTCGAAACTAAGGACGAGGTTTCGGTACTACGAGCTCTGGGATGCAAGTATGCCCAGGGCTATTTTTTTGGCCGCCCGACGCCGGAGGCTGAGTTCGTGGCCCTCCTCGATGGCTAAGTCAGAATCGTGCGGCCAAGATGATCTCATTCACCGGCTGCTCCGTGTAAGCGCAGCGGGTCGTTCCCAGCGCGCAGGGGCTGTTGAGGAGGATCTGATTCCCTGGCGACGCTCAGTGAAAGAATAGAGTCCGCGAGGGGCTATAAGACTTGAAATTTGATGCGGGTTTGATTCACGCTTTGACGGCAGGTTTTTTATCTACGATACTCACTATCCACTTTATGCATCGGCCAAAGTCCGCTTTCAGCCGCTTGCATTGCGCCCGGTAATGTCCACCATGAGCCGAAGCCGGCTGTCTGCTCACGACCCCACCGGTCAGGCTACTTCGGCGTGGTCAAGGAAAGGCAGTAGCCTCTTGTTTGCGGCTATTCTTAGTTACTCATTCCGACCAAAAATCACGGTTTTGTGATGAGTGCGGCGGAATAAATCTGCGCTGTGCCGGTCTTGTGGTGATGAACTTGAGGAGCTCGCCATGAACGACGAACACGATACCGTTGAAGCGCTTGAAAATTCTTCCCGCCGAGGCCTGATGGCCTGCGTTGGCTGGATCGGCACCGGCATGCTGTTTACCATGGTGGGCGGCGTCCCGCGCACCATCGGGATGATCGGTGACGCGCAGGCCGCCGTCACCGAGGGCTTCAGCTTCGTGCAGATGAGCGACAACCACATCGGTTTCAAAGCCGGTCCTTACCAGAATGTCGCGGGCACACTGCAAAGTGCCATCGGCCATGTCCGGGCTTTAAAGGTGAAACCGGCCTTCATGTTACATACTGGCGATATCAGCAATTTCTCGAAGCCAGATGAATTTGACACCGCCGACCAGATCAACGCCACGGCAGGGCTGGATATTCATCATGTGCCCGGTGAGCATGACATGCTTGATCCGGAAAAAAGCCTTTACCTCTCGCGCTACGGCAAAGGCACCAAAGGTGATGGCTGGTATAGTTTCGATGACCACGGCGTGCATTTCATTGGGTTGTCGAACGTTAGAAATCAGGCGCCGGATCATCAATGGATGCTGGGTTCGGATCAGATCGCGTGGCTCGCCGATGATTTGCGTAGCGTCAGCTCATCGACCCCTATTGTGGTTTTTGCGCATGTGCCGCTTTGGACGATCTACGCCAAATGGGGCTGGGGCACGAGCGACGGGCCGGCGGCACTCGCGCTGTTACGCCGGTTCGGGTCCGTAACCTTGTTGAATGGTCATATCCATCAGATTGTCCAGAAGGTTGAGGGCAACATCAAATTTCACACAGCGCGTTCAACGGCATTTCCGCAGGCGGTAGCAGGCACCGCGCCGTCGCCGGGGCCGATCATGACCGTGGCGGCAGGCGAGGTGGGTGAATATCTCGGCATCACCACCGCAACCGTTCAAAGCACGGCAAGTCCCCTGGCAATCACTGACGTCACGCTCGGCTGAGGAGTTGAAAATACCCAGCCCAAACTTAATGCACTCCAAAATGTCCGTTATCAGCAATACGGTATTTGCGAGCGCCAACGGTTTTGGCTACGATCAGCGTTCTGATTATTTGGGCTTCCGTTTCCAGGGGTTGTAACGCGGTGGCAGAGGGTGATCATGCAGTCCGGTTCAGGGCGCTTCTTTTGCCGGAACTTGCATATTTACGCCGCGTCGGCATGTCATTAACGGGCAGCAATTCTGCCTGCGATGACCTTGTGCAGGAAAGCGTATTACGCGGCTTGCGGTACTTTGAAAGTTATAGCGGTGATGGCTTCAAATCCTGGATGGCGGCAATTATGCGAAATGTACATCGTGACCGGCCGAAAGTTCTTCCGGTTTCGGCGGAGGATGAGTGGCTTCATGCCATCCCTGATTCTGCGCCTAGCCCGGAAGAATGCTCAGTCCACAAAAGCAATGCCTTGCGGCTGCGTGGACTAGTTGCCCAATTGCCTGATAGTCTACGTGAAGTATTAATCCTTCGTGAATACGGCGATCTCTCCTACACGCAGATCGCCATAACCTTGGACTTGCCAGTTGGAACTGTCATGTCCAGGCTATCCAGGGCGCGGGACAGCCTGCGGGCCGCCTGGTTCGGTAATCAAGATGGATACGCGTCATGAGTTGCCCTGATTATAGTGAGCGGCTGAACGCGATGCTGGACGGCGAACTCTCGCCTTCAGACCTGGTTGTCGTTGCAGTGCATCTTGCAAGTTGCCCCGAATGCTTGCAGCATGTTTCGGAATTGGCTGAATTGCGCGTTTGTTTACAGCGGGCAATTCCTGAAGAAGAAGTATCTCCTGAATTCTACGATAAAATCGCCGGAATGCTTGATAGCGAGCCAGTAGGCGCAGCCGGAGAGACTAAAGTCATCACGTTCAAGGCGCCTTCAAAGCGCCAACACTTGGTATGGCTTGCTGCGGGCGCGGCGATCGCAGCGATGCTCTCCATTACGTTTATGCCTCGTCATGATGAAACTAGGGACTTGATGAGTGTTCACGATGCAGCACTCCGCGGCAACATCTCGCAAAATGTTGCCGTCAACTCCGGCTCAGCGGTAGCAGGGTTTTATCTCGCGTCCGCGCGGTCAGATATTGTGGCTGGACATCCCGCCCAAGTCCTCGCATATACCAGGAGCGGGCAGACGATCACCTTGTGTGTCTGGTCCGCTAATGGCGAGCCCGCGCATGGTGTGCGTAATGCGGTCTATAAGGGCATGGCAATCAGCTATTGGAACGATGGCAAACAAGAATATTGGGCGGCAACGGCAGGACCGGCCGCAACGCTGGATGAATTCGTCAGCGCCATCGGTCAGACATAAAATGCCTAAGCTGAGACTTCGAGGCACGTACAAATCAGAGCATTTCTTTCTTTACTAAAAAAAATCTTGTTTAACTCATCGAGCTTTTGTCAGAAAGCAGCCTTCGTTTGTCAGTCGAAGATAGCGTAATTCCGATCATTTGACTTGCGAGATAAGCGGTATGGTCGAGGCCTTGGCCTTTGCATAGTCCAGCTTCGCTGTTCCTGCCGGATAGCCGTTCTTGCTGAGAATATATGCCATTGCATCCTCGTATTGGGTATGCGTTAGGCTGCCGCCGTTACCTTCCGGCATCTGCGTGGACAGAAAGGTAAATATTTTGCCGATCGTATTATTGGCGGAAGCTGCGGCAAAATCTTGCCCGATAAGCATAGGACCAACGCCGCCTTGCAAATCACTGCCATGGCAGGATGCACAGTTTTGCGTGAATACGGCCTGCCCATTCGCCGCCTGTTGGGAGGTATAGATAGTCGGCACTGCGGCCGCATGCGCACAAACCGCCGCCGATACCGCAAGGCCTATGAGAGCTACGAACTTCTTCATTTTGAATCTCCATCAATATCGCCGCCTTGCCTTATGACAGGCCAAATACAAGACCAGAATGGCAGCTCGTTATTCCTCGAAAAAATTCAAATTTTTGTGAAGACACCAGTTTTAAGACTAGCGGTACGCTCAAGTCCTTATAAACCAGGCTTTCTTTTGTGAAATCCTTGAAGGATTGGCTGCATTGCAATCCGCACAACATGATCCATCGAATAAATTGCCTCTCCAGCCTGTCTTGTTTGCAATCCATTCGACTTCGTCGCGAAGCGAAGGATTTTTCAGGAGACAGGCAATGAATAAAGTTCTTATCGCATGTACAGTGATTGTGGCTCTCGGCGGCAACTTTTCTTCCGCTTTGGCCGATACAACGGCTAGTGCCACCTACGGCCAACCCGTAGTACAAAGTTCAACCGTTTCTGCGACTGAACTTCCTTATACTGTCGCCCATTTAAAGGGTCAGGTTCAAACTTTGGAAAATGAAGTTCAAGCACTTCGGGTCGAAAGCCAATCTGTGCAGGAAGAAACCGTCCGGGATTTTGATGAGATCCCGATGGGTGGCTAATCCTAGCTAGGGTCTGTTGAGATTCAGGATTCACATCCTGGTTTTATGGTTCTGTTGCATTAACTCAGTACGTCGGCAGAATGCCCTGCCCGTCGTTGCCGATCAAGCTGGCAGATAGAAGAGCCGGTTCACAAAGCGCACTTCGTCTGCCATGCCTGGATCGAGCATCACGCAATTGCCTTTTCTGATCATCCGCATAACCTCTATCCCCTTGATGGCGGCATACGCCGTTGGCATGGATTTGAAGCCACGTATGGGCCGTATCACGCACTTGAGCGCTGAATGGTCACCCTCCCCCCGATTGTTGAGGTATTTGATCTGCCGGTGCTGAAGTCCGGCTTCGATCTTGCCTTCCTGCTTCAACCGTCTGATTGCCTTCAGTTTCCGTAAGTCTCATTCTGATCCGTGTTGATTGTTTCTGGTGGGCAATTCGCATGGTTTTGCAGCGCGTTGCCATGAAGGCGGGCCGCGGCTTTTGCTGTCCGGCGAGATGAAAGCATGAAGTCGATCACGTCGCCGTCAAAATCGAGGGCGCGATAGAGATAGGCCCACTCGCCCGCAACCTTGATGTAGGTTTCATCCACCCGCCAAGACAGGCCAGTATTTCCCTGACACCGGCGGATGCGCTTTTCCAGCATCGGTGCGTAGCGCTGCACCCAGCGGTAGAGCGTGGTGCGGTCCACTTGCACCCCGCGCTCAGCCATTAACTCCTCAAGGTCTCGGTAACTGATTGTCAAACGGCACGCAAACGGGACCCCCGAGGGTCAATTCTGAGTGGCACTCAACAGACTGAAGTTTTTCAGAACCGCATTATGCTGAAGGTTTTGAGATAAGGCCGCGTTGTTGCGGTGCCGCAAAACAGTCATAAATGTTTCGCTAAAGCGCAACAGCAATTTTTCGCAACATACCGTAACACACCCGGCGATGGGTAATCTTCAGGTTGTCCGCGTTTTATAAAAAAACAGGAGTGCTAGGTGTTAAATTATAATCATATGGCTCTCCGCAGTGCGCTGCGGGCCAAGGTGTCAACGCGTGCCTTGATCGTCGGTGCTGTCAGCGGTCTGCTCGTTACGGCTCCGGCATTGGCGCAGAACGCCGTAAGCACGTCGACCAATTCCACCATCAATCTCGACCTCGGCTCGGTGCTGGCACAGGGCGCCGATAATGACGATGGTGACGCCAGCACCCCCGGCACGCCCGCCAATGAGGCGCCGACCCATGGTTCGCTGAAAGAGACTCAGCCGACCTCGGTGATCAGCCAGAAGTACGTGCAGGACACCATGCCGCCGACGGTGAATTATTCCGATATCATGAATATCGCGCCATCAGCATCCAGCACCAACCAGGCCGGTCCTGGCCTGTATGAGAGCAAGCACACCGAAATGCGCGGCTTTCAGGACGGCCAGTTCAACGTCACGTTCGATGGTATTCCTTACGGCGACTCCAACGACTTTACCCATCACACCACCTCGTTCTTCATGGAAAACGATATCGGCGAAACCATCGTTGACCGTGGTCCCGGCACTGCCTCCACCGTCGGCAACGCGACCTTCGGCGGCACGGTGGCTATCGTTTCGAAGGACCCGCTCGCGCAACGCACGATTACGCCTTATGCCACCTATGGCTCGTATGAGACCTATGTTGCGGGCACTGAACTTGATACCGGCGTCTTCGGCCCCTATGGCACTTCGGCCTTTGTTGACGGCGAGTATGCCGGTTCCAACACCTATGACCAGAATTCTAAAATTGCCCGCAGCAATGTGTTCGGTAAGGTCGTGCAGCCGCTGGCGCATAATTTTGTGCTGACGGTGGTGAGCATGTATAACGACACCTATCAGCAAATTCCCGGCGGCGGCACCCTGGCTGATCTCGCCGCCTATGGCCCGACCTTCGGTCTTTCGAATAATCCGCTGGACCAGAATTACAGTAAGTATAACACCGACCATTACAAGACTGACTTCAGCTATATCGATTTGCGTGGGGTGCTGGGTGATGGCTGGACGGTTGATTCCAAGATTTACACTTACGCCTATTACCACCACTCGTTGAACGGCGAAGACACGCTGGCTTGCTCGACTGACCAGAGCAATTGCGTGAATATAAATAATCTTGATCTTGGCAAACTGGCCGGTGGCAACACCTTGAGCCCCGCTAACGGCACGATTGTACCTGGCCAGTTCAGCAACAATACTTATCGTTCGGTTGGCACCATCTCGCGTGTCCAGAAAGATTTCAGCGTCCTTAACATGTCAGGCGATTTGAAGTTTGGTGTCTGGTATGACCATCAGGAGAACTCCCGCTACCTGACTGACCAAAACCTAGTCACCGGCATCAATTTGCTGCCGGGAACCGGTACCAGCGTGGAGCCTTATAACCGCTTGATGCATGACACGCTTGATACCTTCCAGCCTTATGTCCAGATTGATTTTCATCCCTTCCCAGGTCTAACCATCTCGCCAGGTGTGAAGTATGATTATTTCAAGCGTGGCATTAATGCGCCGATCGACCAGAAGACCTTCAAGCCGCTTGGCTACGAGGCGGTTTACGCGCAGCCCGTACCGTCGGTTGAAGTCAATTATCAGATCAGCCCGGTAATGTCGGTGTATGCGCAATATGCCGAAGGGTTTTTGGCGCCTAATTTGAACGTTCTGTATTCCACCAACCCGTCGGTCAGCAATAATCTGCAGCCGCAAACCACCCAAAATTATCAGGCCGGCGTGGTGTATCAGTCAAACAAGTTCGCAGGCGACGCCGACGTTTATTATATCCCGTTCAGCAATCTGGCTTCCAAGACCACCATCAATGGTGCCACAGCCTATATCAACGGCGGCGGTGCGATTTATGAAGGCGTTGAAGCTGAAGGTACCTACGCTCTAGGCCATCACCTTGACATCTATGCCAACGGCAGCCTGAACTCAGCCAATTACGCCGGCGATCATGGTAAAACTGCCAACCACGTGGCTGAAACGCCGCAAGCCACCTGGGCGGCCGCTTTGATTTATGACGACGGGACCTTCAATGCCTCGATCTCCGACAAATGGACCGGCGGTAAATACGGCGGTGATAGCCCGGACATTTATTGGATGAACCCGTATAATCTTGTAAACGTCTCCGCCGGTCTCGACCTGCCGCATGGTTATCACAACGCCCCGCCGATCAAATTATCGCTGAACCTCGACAATTTGACCAACCAGACGCAAATCTATGACTATAACGGAACGTTGGCATCTCTGACGCCAACCCAGCCAGGCGACGCCAAAGGTACCGCGATATTCCTCACCATCCCGGGCCGTTCGATCTTCCTGAATGTCAGCATCCCGCTGGCCTTCTAATTCGCTTTAATACCAGGAAAGCCGGTGGTGGGATTACATCCCGCCGCCGGCTTTCCTGGACATAGCAGGTAACTCCGAATCTCGTGAGTTACGTGCCCGCACGGCGAGGCGTGATGTCAGCGAACGCAGCCGGATTGCCGAGTGGCTGCGCCAGCCTCGCCGCCCTCAAGCGCCTGCCGCTCAGCACCCGCAGGCTCGACCATCAGATGGTGCAGCGTCTGGGCCGGGATTATGCCGATAACGCCTTCGTCCACGCCGCCATTCAGGCAGGTCACGCCAAACTGACACAAATCTATAACACTACGTGCCAACGATATGATGTACCCGGCCCCAACCCTTAGGAGCCGTGATTTGACCCTCGATTACATCATCCACCTCGCTGACTATTCAGACGGCGTACTGTATATTCTGGCTTTTCTGCTGCTGGTGGCCCTGGCTGTGATGGTCGACCGGTTCTGGTCGCTGCGCATCACCATGATGCGCGGCAAGGCCATTATCAACGCCACCGCCGCCCAGGCGCAGCTAGGCCGGGCCGATTTGCAGGTGTTGCTTGATAAGGCCGGGTCACTGCCGGAAGCTGTCCTGATTGATACCACGCTGCGCCATCTTGATATCGCGAAAGGCGAGGCACTGGCCAACCGGCTGGACGAATCGATCATGCTGATTGCCCCGAAGCTGGATGAACGGCTCTGGGTGCTGGATACGGTGGTCACGCTGGCACCGCTGCTGGGGCTGTTTGGCACTATTATAGGTATGTTCCATGCGTTCTCGGTGCTGGCCTCCCCAGGCCATGCGCCGGCTGATGTGACCGCCGGTGTGGCCGATGCGCTGGTGGCCACCGCCTGCGGTATTTTCATCGCCATGCTGGGGCTTTCAGCCTTTAACGCCTTGAATAATCAGGTGCGCATTATCCTGCATCAGCTTGATTCTATGAAGCTGATGATCATCAACCGCACTGATGGTTCGCCGGTGGTGTCCGCCCGCCAGGGTGCCGTGGTGCGCCCGCTGGCTGTTGAAATGCAGAACGCTTAGGATCGCCCGATGAAAATGCGCTATTTCGAGCAGAAGAAGGCCCGCATCGAGATCATTCCGATGATCGACGTGATGCTGTTCCTGCTGGTGTTTTTTATCATCGTGACCTTGCAGATGATCCCCGATAAGGGCGTTAATCTGCAATTGCCGGTGTCCTCGCAGACCGACACTCTGCCGCACCCTAAATATACCGTGAACGTGCTGCCGGATGGCACTATTAAGATGAAGGACGAGGTAATGACCCCGGCGCAGTTGACAGCTCTGTTCCAGGCGGATGGGGACCCCAGCAAAACTGAATTGACGATTGCGACTGACAAAACCTCGCAATTTCAAAACTTCATGACCGTGATCGACGCGGCCCGCAAAGCCGGTGTAACCGATATCGGCATCGCCGCGCAGCCAGCCACTAACACACCGTAACTGTAACATGATTGTCAAAATCCCGCCGAGGAAGTGTTCCGGCGGGATTTTTATTTTGAGATCAAATCGTCACGGCTTTATCATCGAACTGTAACTGTAATTTGGCGGTTTGTGTATTACGTCCGCTCCATGCTGCGATGCTGAATGTCGCAGACCTAAGAGTATTATATACAACAGGGGATTTTAACCATGGGTGATAATGTGTCTCTGCGCCATGCGCTGAGCCGGTCGTGCTCGCGTCCGGTGATCTATCTGGCGATTGCCAGTTTTGCGATGCTGGGTGCGGCTTCCGCGCAAGCACAAACTGCCTCTAACGCGCCAGTCAATCTTGATCTCGGCTCGGTGCTGGCCGCCAGCGCCAGCAGCGGCAGCACTGACTATCAGGACACACCAGGCACGGCGCCGTATGAAGCGCCTTCCGTCACGCCGCTGAACTCCAACCAGCCGACCTCGCTGGTCTCGCAGCAGACGATCGCCAATGACTTCAGCGGCACGCAAAGCTATGCCGATTTTGCCCGCCTCACCCCGTCCGTGAATTCCATTAACGCCAATGGTCCCGGCCTTGGCGAGGCCATCGGCCCGACCATTCGCGGCCTGCAGGACGGCCAGTACAACGTGACGTTTGATGGTATTCCCATTGGCGACGCCAATGACTTTACCCACCACACCACCTCGTTCTTTGCTGACCACGATATCGGCCAGACCATTGTTGACCGTGGCCCCGGCACGGCTGAAACGGTGGGCGACGCCACTTTCGGCGGCACGATCTCCATCCGCAGCAAGGACCCGCTGCCGAATATGACCCTCACGCCCTATGGCTCCTACGGCAGCTATAATACCGCGCAGGAAGGTCTGCAGTTTGATACCGGTTCGATTTCGCAGTTGAACGGCGCCTCGGCTTTCTTTGATGCCGAGCATATGAAATCAGATGGCGCGTTGACCTATGCGCATCAGGAACGCTCCAATTTTCTTGGCAAGGTGGTAGTGCCTTTAAGTTCCAACACCACGCTGACATTGTTCAGCAGCTATCAAAAGCTTTACCAGAATCCGCCTAATTACGGCGCTTCGGTCGCGCAGATGCAGGCTTTTGGCAACAGCAACTATGCCTACAACAATAATCCGAATAGCCAGGAATACTACAAATATAACGCCGACTATATTACGACCGATATGAACTATGCCGACCTGACCTCGAATCTCGGCAATGGCTGGCTTTATGACGGTAAAATTTATACCTATGGCTATTACCATCACGACCTGAACACGATCGATCCGTTCGACTCCCTGCCTGGCGGCCAATCAGGCGCGGGCACGGCGAACGAAGTGCAATTGACCGTGAATGGCACGCCTGTCCCTGGCATTCCGGGTGAAACCTTCGGCATGACCTATCGCTCCTTCGGCACCATTCAGCGTTTGCAAAAGGATTTCAGCTTTGGTGACATCAAAGCCGGCGTCTGGTTCGACCGGATGTCCGACCAGCGTTATGTGTATGAGGTCAGCCTGACCAACGGTAACGCGCCCAACTATGATACAAGCACCAGCGGCGTCAGCACCGTAACCGCCGACAATGCCAATGGCACCATCGCCCGTCTGCAGCATAACCAGCTTTACACTTTCCAGCCTTATTTGCAGTTCGACTACAAGCCGATTGACAACCTGACCCTGACGGCCGGCGTGAAATATGCCTTCTTTCGCCGCCAGCTCGCCGGCTATGTCAACCAGACCACGGGCCTGACCCAAGGTTACGAGCATAATTACGGCAAGCTGCTGCCGTCGTTCGAAGCCCGTTACAAGTTCACCCCGAACCTGTCAGCCTATGCGCAAGCCGCTGAAGGCTTCCTGGCCCCGAACCTGAACACCTATTACACCACCAATATCACCCAGCAGAGCATCACGCCGGAATCCACGCTGAACTTCCAGCTCGGCACGGCGTATCAAAACCGGCACCTGGCGCTCGGTGCCGACGTCTATGACATTCATTTCCAGAACTTCATCCAATCAACCGGCAAAAATCCGAATAAGACATATTCGAATATCGGCGGTGTGATCTATCGCGGCGTCGAAGGCGAAGCGACCTATACGTTCGATTCCGGCATCAGCCTGTTCGGCAATGGCGGTTATAACCAAGCCTATCAGACGGCAGGCGGCACATATGTTCAAATGGCGCCGCAATTCACCACCAATGCCGGCCTGATTTATGATAAAGACGGCTTCTATGCCTCGCTCATCGATGAATGGACCGGCGGTGAATATAGTGGCAATTCGAGCCAGAGCCCGGCGACCGGCAAATCCCCCGGCGGCTGGTATAATCCCTATAATGTCGTGAATCTGACGCTGGGTTACACCTTCAACAACGCAATGCCGCATATGAAGCATTTAAGCGTGAAGCTGAACGTGGATAACCTCACCAACCAGAATCAGTTCATCACCGACCTGGGCAGTGATGGCAGCGGCAACCCGCTTTATGTCAAACTCACCGGCGTCTCGGCCTTTTTCTCGGCTTCGATTCCGCTGACCTTCTGAACATGACAGTTTAGAGAAACCAAACCGCCTGCAGGCAGGGTCCGGCGCAAGCCGGACCCTGTTGCGTTACATAAGCCCCAAAACCGCAAAGTTGAGCTAATGGCGCGTACCGTGAATTATGAATCCTGGACCGATAATGACTCCGGCAGCCGCCGGTTTTTCATGGCGCTGGTCATCGGCCTGCTGATCGAAGCTGCCGTGCTGGGCTCGGTGCTGGTGGTTGATAAAATGCAGCCGCCGCCGACAGATAAGCCGACCATCGTGAAACTCTCGATCATCGCCCCGGCCCCGCCCGTGCCAAAACCCCCGCCACCGCCGCCGGTGGTGCCGCCCAAGCCTATCCCCCCGCCGCCGGTGCCGGTGCCGGTCACCCCGCCGCCACCGCCGCCGCCGGTGCCGCAGCATCATGCCGTCACCAAGCCGCCGCCGCCCAAGCATGTGGTCACCCCGCCGCCGGTTACGCCGCCGCCGGTCGAGCAAACACCGCCCACGCCCACGCCGCCGCCGCCACCTGCTCCGGCGGCCCCCAGTGCCGGCGAGCTGGACTTATTCCGCACCGCCATGCGCGTTGCGGTCCGGCAAGCCGCCCGTACCCCGCCCGCCGCTGCCATGGCGCATCAGTTCGGCGTCACCAGGGTCAGCTTCACCTTCCTGGACGGTGTGGTTTCGAACATCGCGGTGGTGAATTCCAGTGGCTACCCGATGCTCGACGAGGCCGCCATGCAGGCAGTGCGCGACGCGCATTACCCGCCGGTGCCGCCCGACATGGCCGGTCACGCCGATAGTGTGTTGGTAGATGTGATTTTCCACCCTGTCGAAACCAGTGTGGATTCCGACTAACCGGCAGGCAGGATGAGCTTGCTGGTGAAATATTTTTATGGCGCGCCGCGCTGACTGAAAGGTGGATCAATATGCGTAAAATCTTCGCCGGGCTTTTTTTTGCCGTGATCGCCGGTATCGCCGTTTTTGTGCTGTGGCCGGCGCCCGATAGCGGGCTGGTGCTGTATTCAGGGGTCGATTACGGCCCCGCTGTCGCCGCGGCCTTCACCAAGGAAACCGGGATCAAGGTGAACAGCGTTGACCTCGCCACCGGCAGCCTGCTGGCGCGGATCGTTGCCCAGGGCCAGCATCCGGATTGGCAGATCGCCTGGTTCGACGGTGCCACCGCCGCCGCTGCGCTGGATGCTGACGGGCTGCTGGCGCACGGCCTGCCGGCGCCGCAAAATCTCACCCCGGCGGGGCAATCCATGCTGAGCGCCGATGGTGCTTATATCCCGACCGGCTTCACCTTGGCGGGCGTGTTTATCTACGATCCGGCGCGCCTGGCCGCGCCGCCCGCCGGCTGGAGCAATCTGCCGGATGCAGCTTTCAAAGGCGTGGTGGGAATGAACGATCCGTCAATTTCCGGCCCCACCTATCCGATGCTGGCCGGTATGCTGAGCAATGCGGGCGGCTGGCCGCAGGGCCAAGGGTTTGTGCAATCGCTGAAAGCCAATGGCTTGCATATGTTCGCCAAAAATGACGCCACGCTGGCGGCGCTGCAAGCGCAGGCGATCAGCCTCGCGATCGTGCAATCCTCTGCTGCGGTGTATTTCGCCATGCATCATGAGGGATACAAAATTGCCGTGCCTGCACCAGCCTATGTGCTGCCAAATGTGATGGTGGAGGCCACTGGACTTTCAGAGCGCCAGCGTAGCGATGCCGCCCGCTTCATGGCCTTTGTGATGCGCCCGGACATCCAGAAGCTGCGGCAGGCGCAAGGCGAGGCGGATGGCGACTACTGGCCAGTTACCCAGGATGCCCCAGCCCCGCTGCCCGGCATGCCTGATCTCAGCCAGATCAAAACCGCCACGCTCGATCCTGCGCTTTGGGGCAGTTTAGAGGACCAGATCAATAGCTGGTTCGCCAAGTTGATGTCCGGCGCATGAGGCTGCTGCGCGGGCTGCTGCTGGCGCTGCTGGCTTTTTTGTTCATCTATCCGCTGGCCCGGCTGCTCAGCCTGCCGCTGCTGGCGGCGGGTGGCGGGGTCAGCGGTAATTGGCTGGCGCTGGGTAATTCGGTGGCTTTTGCGCTGGTGGTGGGTGCCATTGCAGCACCGGCCGGGGCGGCCATGGCGCAGGCGCTGGAGACCAGGAGCGGCTTTGCGGTTCGTGCACTTGGGCTGGTGTTGTGGCTGTTATTTCTCACCCCCGGCTATGTGCTCACCACCGGCTGGCTGATTATTTTTACCAGTCCGGCGGTGCGCAACAGCCTGTTCGGGCATTGGTTTCTGGGAGCCGCCGGGCTGGTGTTTCTCTACAGCATGAAGGCCCTGCCGTTTGCGGTCTTCGTCGCCCGCGCCACCTTCGCGCAGGCCAGCACGGCGTTGAGCGAGGCGGCACTGGTGCTGGGGGTTAGCCCTTGGCGCCGGCTGGGGTTGAATCTGCGTCTGGCGCTGCCGGCGATGGCGGCGGCCTTCACAATTGCGGCCATCGAAACGATGCAAGAGTTTGGTATTCCCGCGACCTTGGGTGTGACCGCCAAAATACCCATCCTCACCTACGCTATCTATCAGCGCCTCAACACCACGCCGACGGATTTTACCGGTGCGGCGCTGCTGTGCTGGTGGCTGATATTGAGTGCGGTGCTGTTGGCACTGTTGCAAATGGCCGTGCAGCGCCGCTATCAAGCGGCACTGACCCATGGCCGGGCCCGGCATGGTGCCAAGCGTGCGCCTGGCAGGCTGCAATATACCGCGTTGACTTTTACTGTGGTCTTGCTCGGCGGGCTCGGCATTGCCGCCCCGCTTTTCGCATTATGCGGCGTGGCGTTGAGCCCTGTCCCCGATATGCGAAATCTGGACGCGCTGGCGCGCTCGCTCGGCTATGGCGTGCTGGCCGCCAGCCTGGCGCTGATGGTCGCCATTACGGTGCTGAAGCTGCAGCAAGGGCGTTCATTTTGGTTTGCCGCCGCGTTGCAAGGGCTGCTGGCGGCCAATATGGCGGTGCCGGGTTTAATTCTGGGGGCGGGCTATGTCATTGCCTTTAACAATGATTATTTGCCGCTTTATGGCACGGCGTTGCTGCTGATCATTGCTTATACCGCGGGCGCTCTACCGGTTGCCATCCGCCTGCTGGGCACGGCGCTGGCGCAGCTTGATAGCAAACTGAGCGAGGCGGCACGGATTTTTGCGCTGCCGCTTGCCACCCGTGCCATCGATATTGAAGCCGCCTTGCTGATTCAGCCGGGTCTGTACGCTTGGCTGCTGGTCGTCGCGGCTGTGATGTTTGAGCTGCCGGTTTCGGAATTGCTGTATGTGCCTGGCCAGATGCCGCTTGGCGTCGCCATTGTGTCCGCCGATATGATGGCCCGCTACGGCGAGGCGGCACGGCTGGCTTTGCTCGGCATGGCGATGCTGGTGGGGCTGGCTGCAGTGCTAACAGCGGGGTTGCGGCTGCTGACAAACTGGCCCGCTGAAAAGTCCGTGGCACCATGAGCCTGAGTTTGCAGATCGAAGCGGCGAGCCGCCGGCTGGGTAACCGGGTGGTGCTGCGCGACATTCATCTCAGCCTGGCGCAGGGCAGCTTTATGGTGCTGGCGGGGGAATCCGGCTCGGGTAAAACCACCGCGCTGCGGATGATCGCCGGGCTGGACCGGGCTGATAGCGGCCGGATCAGCATTAATGGTGAAATTGTTGATGATGCGGGGCGGATTTTTATTCCCGCCGAGCGGCGTGGGCTGGGTATGGTGTTTCAGGAGTTCGCGCTCTGGCCGCATTTGAGCTGCCTGGAAAACGTGGCTCTGGCGGTGCCTGCACAAACGCCGAAGCGCAACAGCGTGGCGCTGGACCTGCTGGCCCGGATGGGGGTTGCCGCGGCGGCAGGGCGGCGGCCCGCACAGCTTTCCGGTGGCCAGCAGCAGCGCGTCGGCATCGCCCGCGCCCTGGCCGCGCAACCAAAATTGCTGCTGCTGGACGAGCCGCTATCCAGCCTGGACATGGAGACACGGGACCGTTTGCGTGAAGAGATACGAGATAGCGTGCGGGCGGCGGGGGTTTCAGCGGTGCTGGTCAGCCACGATCCGGCGGATTGCTGGTCGCTGGCAGACTATGTGGCGGTGCTCGAACAAGGTGTCATTCGCCAGCAGGGCAGCCCAAGGTCACTATGGGAGGCACCGCAGACGGCCTACATCGCCCGCTTCACCGGTGCGCTGGGCGGCATGGTGGTGCCGGTGGTTATTCGCGATGGCAAAGCGGTACTTGACCTGCCAGGCGTGACGCTGGTTTTGCCAGGACCGGCCCCCACCACGCCGCATGCCCGCCTGTTTTGGCGTGAGGATGCGGTGACTCCGGCAGCCGCAGACACAGGTGTTACCGCCGAGGCATTATCAGCCGATTTTGAGGCTGGGCGATTCCGGGTACGCTGGCGCGTCGCAGGGCTGCCGCAGCCACTCACCGGCTACGTGCCAATACCGCCGCCATTGGGGCCGATGCGTATTGGTATCGATGCCGGCAAGCTGTTTTTATTTCATGACGATGGAGAGTTTTGACCATGATAGCCGCCGTGATCACCACGTTTCTTACCGCTTCGGTCGAATGGGTGGAAGCTTATACAATTATTCTGGCAGTTGCGCTTTCGATTGGCTGGCGCCGCGCTCTGGGGGCCGCGGCCACCGCCTTGGCGGTGCTGGCGCTGCTCACCGGAATCGGCAGCTTTGTTCTGACACGAATTGGCGATTTTGCCATTTTGCAATTCATCGTTGGGGTGTTTTTGACTTTGTTCGGTGTGCGCTGGCTGGGCAAGGCGGTGGCGCGTGGTGCCGGGCTGAAGAAGCTGCACGACGAGGACGCTGAGTTCGTCGCCTTAAGGGCCAGCAAGGAGATTCATGAAGCACGTGCCGCGTGGTTGATCGCCTTCAACGGTATGCTATTGGAAGGATTGGAGGTTTGGCTAATCGTCGTGGCGTTGGGGGTGCAAACGCACCATACCTTAGCCGCCGCCGGTGCGGCGATTCTGGCCTTAGCCGTGGTGGCCACTGCCGGAGCGCTGGCGCGCAAGCCGCTATCCCGCGTGCCGGAGAATACCATCAAATTCGTGGTGGGCGCTGGCATTTTGAGTTTTGGCACGTTCTGGGTGCTGGAATCGCTTGGCTATCATTGGCTGCTGGGCGACGTGACGTTGCTGGCGTTATTTGGTTTCTATGGTCTCGGCGGGTTGGCGCTGGTCCGGCTCTACACCCCGAAAACTGCAACGGCGAAGGTGATCTGATGCAAGGCTTCATCAAGACTCTGTTTGGCGACAAAAACACACTGGTGGTTGTTGCCGGTGCTATTCTTGCGGCGGTGCTGGTGCTGCATTCACCTTTGCCGGTTCTGGCGGGAGCGTTGCTGCCGCTTTGCCTGTTGGCTGGTGCTGCATATTTAGCGAGGCACTGAAAGCACCGGCCCATAAAAAGCCGCCCAGACCGTTGCGATGCTTGAGGCTGATCACGAGTTGGCGCCAAGGAGCGGCCACGCGGCATAGTGGATGATAGACGGTCTACTGGTCGAGGAGAGCTATACCTGCAGCTAAACAATTGTGTCGGATGCAGCTTAAGAGATGTTGCGTTCACGTAGGACGTTCGTGCCATTGTGTCACCAGTCCGGCCACGCCCTGGTGGATTTTGGCGATGCAGACGGGTACGGTGGCTATTAGCCGGAAAGGAGTAAATTAAGCTGGTACTGTGCCCCCGCTTTGAACCTTCAAGGCTGAGTGCTTCATGGTGAATTCAGTAAAATCAATAGCTTCCACTGCCCAGTTTCATCACCTGTGGCACGCCAGCGCCGTCAATTCATTGATATTGCTTGATAATTTTGGTGTTGTCCCGCATATGCGTCATTGTCTTGTGTCATAGCGGGAAGCCAAATGCCGGGTTGTTCTTTTGTCGAAAGGCGGGGTAACCGGTACTATTTCCGGATGCGAATTCCGCTCGATTTTGTGGTTGTTACTGAGCAAACGCACGTCGCCGCCGCACTTGGTATGGCCGATCAGCGCATCGCTAAAATTAAATCTAAGATTTTTTTGTTGCTTACTAAGTTTCTGGGGACAATGCGTCTCAAGATGGCAAACCCACTCAACATCGGTGGCCATAATGACTACCGCCGTTTGGAAATGCTGGTGGCGTCAATCAAGCCGCAAACCAGCCGGTTCAGTGGTACTCTTTGCCGTCATTACTCATAGACTTGCAGGGGTAAACCTAATGGGCCCCGTGCGCAGTTTCGTGATAATCTCTTCAGGCTTATAAAGCCTCCCTATCAAAATTTTCTTCCGCAGACCGCCGAGAAAACTCCATTTATCAATACCCCTAATTGCGGGGAAAATTGGCTCCGAAACGATTTGTATATTGTACAACAAAGCGAGCTGATGCTAAAATGTGTCTACTTCAGACATCAATAGGAATATGCATTGATTTTCAATCTTATCATTCCAAAGCTAAATGAATATATGAAGTCGGCTCGCATTGAAGCTCTTTATGTTACAATAGGCGAACAATTATTGTCAGGTAGTAAGGTTTTGGACATGAGCGTCGATCTTTCGAACGTCTTTGCGCAGAATTGTCCGCCTATTTCTTATCATCGCGTGGTATTGCGGGAAAAACTTTGGGTACGAAAACTTCTGATACAACCTGGGTCTTATTGTAATCCAGATGATTGCATCGCGTTGTTGAGCAGTGAGCCGACGGAGGCTTTGGATCAGGCCATCGCCCGTCCGGCCCGGATCATGGTTGCGGGGATCGTTTATCATCCTGAAATGTGGTCGGGGTCTCACGCTTGAGCGAAATTCCACTTATCTTAGGCACCCTTCCGGTACCCGGACATGTTGTCAAAAAATCCGGTATCTATTGGCTTTATCCAGATAATTATTTATGCCGCAAAAATCAGGTGGTCGGCTTTTGCAACATCAGCCTGGAGTCTATGCCGGGCAACGCAGTGGCTCAGCCGCCTTTTGCGGGTGAAGCCGATCTGCAGGTCGCTTTCGCCGCACCGGTGGATGGCCGTTTGCGTATTGATCATGAGACGTCCTTTGGCGGCTACTTGAATTTTCTAGGGTCCCAACTTTGGGACTCGCGCACGGTTATCGCTTACCTGACACCTTCAGAAGCCATTCCTGGCCTGATGCCCGCAAATCTGATGGAGATGAATCTCCTGATGCTGGCTGGAAAATTAATGACCGGTCTCGCAAATTACGGAACCTCGATGCTCCCAGGCTGGCATAGCCAAGTGCGCGCCTGGTGGAAGGGCCCGGCGAAGCTGACAAAGACTCTCCTGACACTTGGGATTTGCGATGCGCAAGGACCGGTGCTTGGCGATCAGGGGGCGTTCCTGGAATTTTTCGAAGACGCTGACTTTCCATGCCATCTCGTAAATGTCCAAAATGAGCTTATGGTGCCCTGCGCACAATGCCTGATCGAGCAGTTTTTCCGTACCGAGGATGATTTCAATTCTATCGCCGACGATATCAGGCAGCATATTTTTCACGGCATGGTTAAACCAACAGTCGAGGATTATTTTTTTGCGGGCTGCCTGTTAACGGCGCTGCAAGATTCGCCTGTGCGGCGCAGCTACGATATTGTCGTTGATGGTGGCTATCAAAGAAGTCCGGCGCCATCGTATATTTTGCTGTCCTCTCATGCTGAGCCATTGCAGATTTTGCGTCATAAAAAGCTTGGCTATCACCTTCGGATTTACCAGTTCCGCATCGAACAGATGGGGGCCGCCAGCCGGGCTTGGCTGAATCAGGCATTTGAAATAATCCCACGCACGATTGCTGATATCAAATCCGATTACATCCGGCTTTTCAGCGCTTTCCGTTCGCATACCAAGGCGCAATTCATCATCCTGAATCAGATGTCGACATCGGGACGCGAGGATTTGGCATTTTACACGCCGTTTGATGCACCCATGGGCAATATCCTTGTGCATGTTGCGGCCAAGGAAATGAATCTGATGCTCGACGAACTGCAAGAGCAAGCCGGTATCTCGGTGATTGATGTCGATGCGATTGCAGCCGAGTTGGGTGGCGGGCATCATTTGCCTGACGGTATTCACCAGAGCGGCGTCATGCAGAAGCGCATACGCACGGAACTTTTAAAACTTATGTACTAGATGAATTATGCGATTTCAAACTCTACTAGCATATCTGCCGTAGCTTCGGTCTGCTCCGGCAGAGTTTCATCCAATGAGTCGCTGCAAAGACCGAGCGGCACACCGATCTTGCACCATGCGCCGTCAGGAACGCTTATAACGCGCAAAATTCCGGCTTGCCCAGCCCGCATTTCGATAATCGCCTTATGGGTTTCCAACTCGACAACCATGTCACCCGTATTGAACGGCGTGCCGATGCCGCCATGCCATTCCAGAACGCGGAATTCCTCGATGTCCTCGGCAATGGCTGGCACCGATAATTTATAGATCATCCAACAAACCTCATTTGATTACGGGTGCAAACATTCCGGATTTGTTGCGTTTATAAAGAATTTTATCTCGTCCACAAGGCGCTGTGCGTTGGGGATGCAGGCGGCCTCCAGCACCGGGTTTGACGATACCGGAGCCGGCAGTGCGCCGACGCGATGCACGCGCACCGGCCCCAGCCGCCGCTGTACCTGCGCTGCAACTTCGCTTCCCACGCCGCATGTTACCTGGCCTTCTTCCAGCGTGAGGAGGTTTTTCGTCCGCGCCACCGATTGCGCCACCAGTGCAGCATCCAACGGAATCAGACTGCGTAAATCTATAACCTCGCAGGATATTCCTTCATTTATTAAAAGATCAGCGGCTTGGTGAGCGACGCGGGTCATGTAGGAATATGTGGCAATTGTGATATCGCTGCCGGCCCGGATTATTTTAGCGGTGCCAATCGGGGTTCTGTACCGCGCCACCGGCACGTCACCAGGAACCGGAAAGAGTTTTTTATGGTCAACAAAAATCACCGGCCCGGGGTCTTCGAGCGCGGCAACCATAAGGCCGTAGGCATCGGCCGGATTGGACGGGCAAACCAGCTTCAAACCAGGCACACCCATCAGCCAAGATTCAATGCATTGCGAATGTGCAACCCCCTGTCCTTTGGCACCGGCGGTGGTTTTAATAACAATCGGCGCGTGCAACTGGCCGCCGGTTTTGTAACTTAACTTCGCGGCGTAATTCACCAACGGGTCAAGGCCCAGCATCAAGAAATCCATATAGGTAATGCTGACCACCGGCCGCAGACCCGCCGCCGCGGCACCCACCCCGATGCCGATCATCGCTGCTTCGGCGACCGGCGTGTCGCGTACCCGTGCCGGGCCAAAGGCCGCGAACAGCCCGTCAAATTCACGGTAGGCACCGCCAAACGCACCAACATCCTGGCCCATGACAAATACCCGCGGGTCGTCAGCCATTGTCTCCCGCAATGCCCGGACGATCGCCTCCCGGTAGAAAAGCCGCTGGTGTGTGGGAGGCATTTCAGAAGACATCAGATAAAGCTTCAGCCGCGTCGGGAAAGGGGCTGGCGTCGGCAAAGTTCAATGCTGCCGCAACTTTATCGGAAACATCCGAATCCATCGTGGCAAGCGCCTCATGATTTATCTGCCCCGTCGTCAATAGTGCTGCTGTCAAATCCATGATCGGACAAGCCAAGCGCAACCGCTGCAACTCATCGCGCGATCGCGTCTCGCGTGCTGCCGTGGAATGCGCTGCAAACCGGCAGGAGGTGAATTCGAGAAACGCCGGGCCAGCACCAGAGCGAATGGCCTGAACCGCATTCGCAACGGCTTCGGCCACGATATCCACCTGCATCCCATCAAATGTTCGCGCCGTTATTCCGTACGCCAGTGCCAAATCGGAAATCATTTTGGGAGCCAAAACGGCCTGACGGGGCGTTGAGACTGAGAGCTGATTATTGTTGCAGATAAATAAGACCGGCAGACGCCACAATGCGGCGATGTTCAAGGTCTCATGCAGAATGCCTGCGCCGCTCGCGCCGTCACCGAACACCACCACCGCAATACCAGGGTCGCCCGTCATCAGCCGCGCCAGCGCTACACCCGCGGCGATGCTGATATTGCCTGCCACCACCGCATGGGCACCAAAAAACCCCTGCGCTGGTGCGCTCAAATGCCCGCGCCCGCCCTTGCCTCGATTGGTTCCGGTTGACTTGCCAAGCAACTCAGCCATCACCTCTGCCGGGGTCAGGCCGCGTGCCAAGGCAAAGCCGATGGAGCGCCCGCCTGTTAATAACTGATCCTGCGGTGCCAGCGCCGCGCAAACACCCACGGCGACGGCCTCCTCGCCCGCAGACAGCAATTGAAACCCATGGTCGGGGTGCGCCGCCAGGGCGTTTTCAAACGCCCGGATCAACTTCATGCTGTACAGCATTTCGTGGCGCGTCATTTCATCACGATCTGGCTGAGTCCGCCGGCGGTTACCCTATATCCAAAATTGCCAATGATGTCGGGCTTATGCCGGCTGACCGGCACTTGCGGCGGGAGAAATGTTTTTACGAGACGCCGCGCGGCCTCTTGCAACTCAAACGGCACCAGATCGTCCAAACCAACCAGCAGCATGGTCATGGCCAGGGATTTTCCGGCGGCCTGCGACGCGTAAGGGCCTTGCAGCCGATAGTCGGTTTGTAAATTCCGGGCACCAATATCAGCGAGATCACGGTCAATATCGGCGACCAGCACGCCCATCTCGCGTGATAGATTCAAGGCCAGCAAGTTCAACCGGCGAATCCGCGTCAACCGCGCTGGCGCCGAAGGCAAATCCGGCTGCACGTAACGCAGCAGCGTGCCAATATACACCGCACGTTCCGGGTGGGCGGTTAATTCCTGGTATCTTAGCCGCAAGCGCGCTTCACAATCCGGCCAGGGTTCTTCGACGCGCCCAACTTCGTCGATGAGCGAGGTGATGACAATCGATGGTCCCGGCGATTGATCGAGGCCGGCGGGTGCGGCGGGGAACGCATATTCGAGAGTCCACGGCACCTTGTCCACCAAGGTAAGACCGCGTGCCAGCAATTCGACGGCGTTGCAGACCGCGGCCCGCTCATCGGGCGTCACCAAAGCCTGCACCTTGAATCGGTTAAATTCGGCCATCAGCTAGCGTCTGCCATGATATGGAATTGCAAATGCGCATTGCGGATCGCCTCAATCCCATAAATGCCCGCGCAACGAAGCGCCGCCGCCTCAAGGGCAGGCAGCGATTCAATCCTCGCTGCCACCGGCAACTGCGGCGGTTGTGCCAGGCTGCGCCACAGCACCGCTAACAGCGCCACCGCCGCTATGGGGTGCTTTTGGTAAAATATCTGCTCCCAGCCGGCTTCAACCAGCGGGTCGCGCCAGCCCGCCCGGTGGGTCATGTGGAAGCTGCATGCGCCCGCCAGTGGCAGCATTCGCCCACCCGCCTGGCAGAGACGCAGCGCCAGCTCACGATGTTCATTGATGGTCAGCGCCCTATCAAAGCCGCCTGTAGCGCGGAAAATGGCCGTGGTGACCGATAAATTGGCCCCCGCTGCCGCTGCCCATAATACATTGCAACCGGGATGATTTTGTAACGCATCCATTTCAAGCTCATAAAGTTTCCTGGGGCCGGTGCCGGGATAAATCCCCTCCAACGAGCGCGCCAGAATCCCATCAAAATTATGCAGAATATCGGCCTGTGTGATCCGCATCCGGGCCAGCTCATACGGCGGCAGCCGGGCGATCCGCGACGCTTCGCCCGGCATCGGCAAACCGGTCTCGGGGTCCGCCAGATAGCGTGTGCAACGCAAATGGCGGGTTTCGCCACGAATAATCGCATCCGTGTGCTGCCGGTGGCATTGTAAATGACGTTCAACCAGATCCGGTGCCGCCAGCGTATCGCCATCGAGAAAAATCAGCACGTCCCCGCTGGCCCGCGCCGCCCCGGCATTGGAAGCGGCGGACCGGCCCTGCGCCTGGCCATGCTCCACATAAATCACCGGGCAAGGCAATGGTGCGGCAGCCACCACCGCTGCCGTATGGTCGCGTGAACCATCATTCACCACGATAATTTCCGCTGGCACGGTCTGGCGCGCCAGCGATGCCAGCGTCAGCCGCAGCCGGCCGGCTTCATCTTTGGAGCGGATGACAACGCTGGCCTGCATGTCCGCGTTCCTAAGGCCCAATGAGTCCAAGATCGTCCAGCACCCTTACCACCTCCCGTGCCACCAGCTCATGGGCTTCAGGCGTTATATGAAGCGCATTCAGCTTCATCCTGTCCACACCCGAGCGGGCCAGCAGGCCATCAACATCGATCACCGATATGCCCGTTTTTTCCGATAATTCAGCCAGCCCGAGCGTGAACCGCCGTGCCCTGGTGGTAAAAGTCTCGCCGAGCCCCTGCAAACAATGCACGGTTTCGCCGGGGATGGTTACCGAAACATTGTAAATCAGAATCGGCGCGTCCGTGCGGCTTCGTATCCGGCCGATGATTTGTTCAAAATTTGCCATTGATTGCTCAGCCGTCAGCAGCCCGGCGGGTTCGTAATGCGCCGCGAGCCAATTCCGGTGCTCGGGCTCCTGTGCCATCATTTCGTAAGGATAAAAAAATTGCCCGGTGGCGCGATGGCGCAGGAGTTGGGTGGCCATATCCGGCTGGATGGTTAAAATTATGGCGTCCGCTGGGGTCTCGAACAGCGCCTGGCTGAATTGGCTGGCGAGCGAGAATGGCCCCAGCTTGAAGGAGCGGGCCGCAAGTTCAGCGTCAATCACGCCATCCGCTGTCAGCAAAGCGTCCGAGCGAGTCCATGTCTCGTGCTTGATGCGGGCCAGCGTGCCGGGATGATGCTGGCGCAGCACTTCATTAATCCCGTTCCAGCGCAGCGTGCCCCCGATCATGCAGGAATGCAGGGAATCGTGCACATCGACATTGCCCTTGACGAACAAATTAAGGCGTCTCACGGCAGCGCCGCCCCGGATCGCAGCAAGTATTGGGTCAATCTATTGCCTGCCTTCAGAATTGGAATAGAATCTTGACGAGTGTCAAAGAGTTAAATGGATTTCCGCCGAAAGACAAACAGGCCGTATGACCCGTGTAAAAATCTGGCCGCATGTGAACGAGCGCTACCGCAGCATCCCGCAAGCGCGTATTTTGGATATGCTGCTGCTCTTGGGCTGGGCGTTCGAGGTGGCTGCAGGCGCCCGCGCGGCCGCCGAATTGCAATGCGCCGAAGCGCTTGAAAGCCTGATTGGGGCGGGCCTCGGATATTGCGCGAGGGCGAATGGTGAGCGTTGCTTTGACCCGGCGGAAGTGCTCAATTTCGTCAAGGCGGAAGGTCTGGCGGGGCGCAGCCATATCTGGACGGATCATTTCATCCCCACCGCCCGTGCCCAGTATCAAAGCCTCGCCGCGTTAACCGGGGGCAACACGCAGCTGCGGGCTCATGTCAGGTTCAGCCGCATCTTCAGCCTGCACGGCATAGCCACCGGCAGCCGGTTGCGGCTCACCTTGCCGGTGCCGATCACTTGTTCCTATGGGCGCGGCTGCAAAGTCAGCTGGGACCCGATGCCATACCCTGCCACGCAAGGCGTGCTGCGCGACACTTGCCTCGATATTCGTATCGCTGCCGCGCCGCCCCCGCCGGTCACGCTGGCCGCAGAGTTTAATTTCACTGCATTGACCGGTCCCGATCAGCAACGCCCGACGCCGGATGAACTGGCTTTATATTTGCGGCACGCCGAGGGTTTGATCCGTGTGACGCCGCGCATCCAAAGCCTGGCCACCGCCCTTGCTGGCGATACGACCAGCCCGCACAACGCTGCCACCAAATTCTTTGACTTCATGCTGGAACATTTGATGATGGGCATGATCCGCTACAGCGATATTCCGGCTGACGACCCTGGCGGCTGGATGCTCGACCATGGCTGGTGTGACTGCCTGCTCGGTTCTGCTGTTTTCGTAGCACTTTGCCGGGCACATGGAATTCCAGCGCGGCTCCTCGGCGGATATTTTTTATACCCGCTAGCGCCTACAAATCATTACTGGGCGGAAATCTGGATCGACGGCGCCGGCTGGCTGGCGTTTGACCTGCTGACCTGGGACCTTTCCGCGGCGGGGCGTGATGCAGCCTGGCGGCATGTTTTCGCCGGGCGATGTGATGCCCGCATGGTGACGCAAATTTTTCCTGCACACTTCACCGGGCCGATGACGGCGCAACTGCCGCCCACCTGGCATTTACTGCAACGCCGCCTTGGCAATGGTATGGTCTGCAGTTTTCATGACGCCGTGGACGGATCGTTGATCTATGAAGATCAGATTGAATGCGTTCATCTTAACGCGGTTCCGCAGGATGACAGTATCACATGAACCGAAGTACAGAGGCAGCGTCTGGCATGTATGATCACATACTGATTAGTTGCCTGATGGTGACCTCGGCCCGCGCCGAGCGTTTTGGTTTTATCCAAAAAAGCGTGGCGGCCTATTTGGCTCACTCAATCGTAGCGATATCAAAATCATTCAACCAGCGGGATGTCTTAATCTCGGGCAACTGCGTAACATTGCCCGTGAAGCCGCCTCCGGCGAGGTGACGTGTCAATGGGATGATGACGATCTCTATCATCCGCTGCGGCTATCCACGCAGTTGCGAGCCTTGATGGAAGGCGCTTACGAGGCCACGGTATTACAAGATGTCATGCAATATAAGCCGGATGCTTGCGCGATGTACTTGACAAACTGGCACGCCACACCTTGCGGTGCGCATCCGGGAACTTTGATGGCAATGCGTAATGTACCGCTCAGCTAGCCAACCAGCGGCGCTACCGTCAGCAAAGGTGAAGACATGGGGGCTTTGATGTGGCTGCGGCAGCGCAACCTCATCAAAACCATCGATGCCATGCCGCATCTTTTCGTCTATATCGTCGGGTCCGGCGTGGTGGGCGGGCTAGTGGCTGACGAGTTGGCGAGGGCCGGATTGTCGGTGATTGTCCTGGAAGCAGGTCCGTTCGTTGCACGCCGCGCGATTGTTGAACCATACCGCAATAGCCCGATAAAAGACGATTTTGAATTAACTTGCCCGCCCAGTCCGCTGGCGCCGCACCCTCAATACAACCCGCCAAATCATTATCCCACACTCAGCGGCCCCGACGCTGGTGCTTATGCGCAACAATATATTCGTTATGTTATCGGTACAACATAGCATTGGGCCGGTTGCGCTTGGCGCAATTTGCCCAACGACTTCAAACTTTTCAGCACCTATGGTGTCGGGCGTGATTATCCGCTCTCCTACGCTGATCTGGAGCCGTATTATGCCCAGGCCGAAATTGCCCTCGGGGTTTCCGGGCCGCAATATCCAGCCTTGCAGTCGCCGCCACAAAATCCCGAAAACCAGCTGACGCTCAACCCGGGCAGCAAGGATGCTCTCGGCATACCCTGCCCGCAAATCTATTACGATGTCGGCGATTATACCAGGCGCGCCGGCCAGCGCACCTGTGCTGTTTTCCGGCAACTGGCCGCTGCCATGGGCGCTGACCCTGGAGACTCGGTCGTGGATGGAGAGTGCCTGACCGCCACCATCTTCATTATAAAAAACCCCTCTGAAAGCATGCCGCAAATTTCTGATGGGATTACCATGGGAGTGCTATGTCAGCGTCGATCCATATTCCAGGATAAGAGTCTCAACGGCCTGACGCTCCGGCATGCCGCGCCAGCCGCCGCCGTTACGCGCCTTGAGAGCGGCGGCGGCAGTGGCAAATCGCGCTGCTTCAAGCGGCTGCTTGCCTTCCGCCAGCGCCAGCGCCACTGCGCCATGAAACACATCGCCGCAACCGGTGGTATCACGCGCCAGCACATGCGGCGTTGGCACGTTATGCGCTTGCCCATCAACGAGCCACAAACTCCCAGCAGCCCCCAGCGTCACCGCGACACACCGCGCTTGTGGCGCCGATACCCGCTTGAGCCCGCCCAGCGGATCATCCTCACCGGTGCAAAGCTTTAGGCCAGAATTTGAAAAAATGGGGTACTGCGCCAGCGCTACCAGTTGACGCAGCGCATCAGGATCACCCCCTTCAGCATCCAGTACACGCGGAATTTCGCGCGGCGCCGCGGCGAGCAAGGCCGCCGCCAAATTGGGAAACCGATGGTCGACCAGCAGTGCGTCAGCTTTCGCGAAAGCCAATTCCATCGCCACGGGTGCTGGCTTCACTGTGCCACGGTCCACAATCAGGCAGCGCGCCCCATCCGGCGCCACCAGCGCACAGGCATTCGGCGTGCGCGCGTTTGTAATTTGCTGCAATAAATCAAGCTCAACGCCAAGCCCGCTCATCTCGGCGGCCAACCAGCGGCCCGCGGTATCGTCACCCACCGCGCCCATATAAGCAGCATGCCCGCCCAACTTGGCCACTGCCACAGCGGCGGTGCCGGCAACGCCGCCGCCGCTTTCGCGGTAGCCGGAGGCGGTATATTTTGCATCCCCTTCCGGCAGTGTCTCGACCTCATAAATCCGGTCGAGCACGACGATACCGAAGCAGAGAACTCGCTTCAAACCGGGCAAAGGAGCGGCTTCAAACGCTCGCCACGCGCGAACTCCGCAAATAACGTCTCCAGCCCGTCGAGATCCGCCGTCGCATCAACCAGCTTTGCAAATTGCGCCATATTGGCACGCAACAATTCAATGTTCGCCGCATACTCGTGCAGCGGAAAATAGAACGACCTGATCAAAAAATAATCTTTCCGCCGCAAGGCCCGCGTTTCGGTGATACTCCACTGATCGCTCTCGCCGAGTTGCACCGCAGCACCCTCCTGCGCAACCGCCGTGAGCGCCAATGCCCGCCCGGCATCTTTCCCGCTTGCCTCTATCACCAACGGAAATTGCCGCGCCTCCGCCTGCTCTGCCGAAAGTACCGTAGCGTTCAAACTCGCCGCAAATGCTGCCCGCTTGGGGTTGGGTTCGCACACAAATACCGGCCCCCAATTCAACGCTTGCAAAACCAGCAGCGAGCCTAACCCGATTGGGCCGGCGCCAATCACCAGCGCCGCACCCGGCTGAACAATCCGTTCGGCAAGACGAATCCCATGCGCCGTAGTGCCAATGACATCCAACAGCAACGGTGCCAAACGGTCGGGGATATCATCCGGGACAGCCAACAGACAGCGCCTTGGCACCGCAAGTGATTGCGCATAGCCGCCCGGCCGTTGCCAGCCCAGTAATTCAGCATGCGGGCACAAATTCGTCCGTCCGGCCTCGCATTGCGTACAGTGCCCGCAAAATGTCGGAATATACACCAGCACGCGCTTGCCATGCTCGCCCGTACCAGGCGCACGAACATGTCCGAAAATCTCATGGCCAGGGGTAAGCGGCCAGCCTTGCCGTAACGGACGGAAATCACTGCCACAAAGGGCGCAGGCCGCAACATCAACGATGACTTCATCTGGCCCCGGCACCGGGGCCTCGGTCTCAACAATGGTGATCCGCCCCTCACCGAGAAAGCGCGCGGACCTCACGCGATCACCCTGTCAACAACTTCACAAAGCCGCTCCAGCCGCGGCACGGCGTCCTCTAGCAAGGCGCGCTTCACATCCGGCTTTCCGATCACGCCGGACCAGATACCGCGCCCGGCTAGGAAGCCTGAAGCCCCCTCGCGGCACGCCCATTCCACCGCCTGCGGAAACTGGTCCTGCTTGACGCCCGACGAGAGCACCACCCAAGCGCCATCTACATTTTTGGCAATCGCCGCGCAACCGCGCCGTACCTCGGCCTCCGGCCCCGCGCCAAATAGCGGAATCTCACATTTGTATAGGTCCTGCCCCCGCCGTCCAAGTTCTTTGGCCGCCGCGATAATGGCCGTTTCGCGATCGAATGCCGAGCCATCGCGCGGCCGGCGTGCCACCGGTTCCACCACGCTCGCTAACCCCGCCGCACGGCAAATGGCCACAAACTCATCCACCATCGCGATACGCAGCTCAGCCGGTTCATCCGGACGCCACAGTACCAGCAACTTCAGCGCCACCGCCCCCTGCTCACGCACCCGCGCCGGGTCTACGGCCCTGTCGATCTCGACCGAGGCCACCAGCTCATCAGCACTAGAGTTCAACGTATCTGCCGCCGCGATCAACGCGCAGGATGGCGCCGTAATACCTGCCGCCAAGGTTTGGTTCCACGCCAGTTCCCGGTCGATTAATACTGCCGACGCATAAGGCGACAACGCTTCGATAACCTGTAATTTAAATTCTGTTAACGCCTGGTCAGTCACCGGGCCGGTCTGGTGCTCAGCCATCATCACGCGAAGCCCTTCGCGTTGATCGATCGCAAGCATGGCATAGGCGCCTGAGGGACGCGCCATACGTGTCACCGCAATGGTTTGGCCGTGCATAGGCTTTCCGCTCCTTTGATAAATATTATTAGGCAATTGTGATGCCGCAGTTTAATTTGCGCCTGATTGACAGAGACCTAGTAAGGCGCTACTTCGGTAGATATACTATAAGATACACGACCGGTCAATAGATTGATCTACAAACGGTTAGTTCGGGAGAGACATAAACATGACTGCTCAATCAGTGCGGCGCGTTTTAGTGTTGGCGGTTTCGGCATTATTGCCGGTCACCGCTCATGCGGCCAGTTTCGACTGGCAAAAATATAAGGGCCAGACCATCGAGGTACTGGTTGATAATAATCCAATTGGCCAGATTATCGCCAAAAATGCTGATGCTTTTGAAAAGCTTACAGGCATAACCTTGAAAGTTGATATCTTTACCGAACAGCAGATGCGCCAGCGCCTCGTCACGGTGCTGGATGCCAACAGCGATCAGATCGACGTGTACATGACCCTGCCATCGCGCGAGGGTGAACAATTCTCAAAAGCCGGCTGGTACACCGACCTGACACCGATGACCAGCGATGCTGGCCCGTCCTACAACTTCAAGGGTCTCAGCCCGGCTCTGCTCAAAGCCGCCACCATTGATGGCAAGCTCACCAGCATCCCCATGAACATCGAAGGGCCGGTATTATACTACCGGCAGGATATTTTAAAGAAATGCGATGTGGCGGTGCCCGCCACGATGGCGGATTTGGAAGTGGCCGCGCAGAAGATCAAAGCCTGCGACCCCAGTATCACGCCGTTTGTATCACGCGGCCTGCGTGACGCCTTGCCGTACACGTATAGTGTATTTTTCCATAACATGGGCGGCCAATATATCGTCAACGGTAAGTCCGGGCTCTGCTCTCCGCAAGGCCTTAAGGCACTCAAACTTTACGGCGAATTGCTGAAGAATTACGGCCCGCTTGGCGTCGTGAATTACAGCTTCTACCAAATTTCCTCGCTGTACCGCGACGGACGCGCCGCCATGGCCTTTGAATCATCCAATGAACTCTCTGACATGATGCAGGGCGGCACCCGGCTCGGCGATACCGGCATCGCACTGCTGCCACCAGGACCCGGCGGCTCCCACCCGACGACCATCGGCTGGGGCTTGGCCATGTCTCCCTATAGCACTCACAAAGGTGCTGCCTGGTATTTGATCCAATGGGCCACCAGCCCGGAGATTCAGGCGCAGAATGAAGTGGCCGGCATTGCAGCACCGCGCGCGGCCATTGCGAAAGACCCTGCCGTGCAGGCCTGGCTGGCGGCAGAACCCGTACGCACCCAATGGCAGCACGCCATCAGCGCGCTCGCCACGTCAGGTAATTCTGATGTTGGCTACCCGATCGTCGATAATCCGGAATCACGCCAGTATATTGGCGACGCCGTTGATAACGTCATCCTTGGTTCGCAAACGCCGGCTGACGCCTGCAGCGCCGCCGATGGCTCGCTGAATACATTGATCGCGAAAGATGGCGGCTGACATTGTGACGAATGGGCGATTTCAGCTCAACGAGGATTTTCACGTCGCGGTCATCGGCGGCTGCGGTGACATCGGTGCGGAAATTAGTAAGCTTTTTCTGGAACTCGGTGCCCATGTTACGGCAACCGGCGTTGATGCTGCCTCCGTCAACGCCACCTTACTGGAACCGCATGACCGCCTGCAAATGGCCGTGCTCGACGTCACAAATGATCAGCAGGTCAATGCGTTCGCTGCGGGTTTCGCACAGATCGACGCGGTCATAAATTGTGCAGGCATCCTGCGCCGTGATGAGGAGTTCCAGATCGAAGTTTTCAAAAAAGTGCTGGACATAAATCTCACCGGCACATTTCGCGTCTGCAATGCCTTCCGGGCCGGGCTGGCGCGGCGCGCAGGCGCGATCGTCAACATTGCCTCGATGAATGCCTTTGCCGCCCTGCCCCGGATGCCGGCGTATTGCGCCAGCAAAGGTGGCGTGGTGATGCTGACCAAATCGCTAGCGCTGGCCTGGGCGGCAGAGGGCATCCGCATCAATGCCGTCGCACCCGGCTATATTGAAACCTCGCTGAATGCGGCAGGGCGCAGCGATGCGACGCATTACCAGCGCATCGCGGACCGCACCGCCTTCGGCCGTTGGGGGCAACCTGACGAGGTCGCCGGCGCGGTAGCGTTTCTCTGTATGCCAGCCGCATCCTACATTACCGGTACGGTGCTCGCCGCCGACGGCGGATTCCTGGCAGGCTAACGATGCAACTCTCCGCATCCTCGCGCCACCGCGGCGCACTCGCTCTGCTCTCTATGCCAGCGGTTTTGTTTACCGCCATGATGGTAGTGTTCCCGATCCTATACACGATCTGGCTCAGCTTCCGGACGGCACCTTTAGGCCACGCCACGCAATTTGTCGGCCTCGCCAATTATTCGCAATTGGCACACGCGCCGCAGTTCTGGAACAGCATCAAGGTCAGCCTGACACTGTATGTTATCTCGCTCGCCTTGCAGCTCACCGGAGGCACGTATCTGGCGGTGCTGCTATTCCAGGCCAAGCGCATGCCGGCCATTCTGCGTTCAGTGCTGATCTCGCCGTTCATGGTGCCGCCCGTGGTTGTCGGCATGATGTTTCTGGTCATTCTTGATCCTTCGCTCGGTGCTGCCAACTGGGTCCTCAGCCTGTTCGGCATCGGCCCTTCAGCCTGGCTCGCCTCGCCGGAATGGGTCATTCCCACTGTTGCCCTCATCGACACTTGGCAGTGGATGCCGTTCGTCGCGCTGATCGTTCTGGGTGGGTTGCAATCACTGCCGCCCAGCGTCTATGAGGCCGCAAAGATTGATGGTGCGCCTTCAAGATTGGTGTTCTGGCGGATCACGCTGCCACTGCTGCTGCCAACGCTTGCCACTGCGGCCATTTTACGAACCGTCGACCTGCTGCGGTTTTTCGATATCATTTATGTAACCACGCAAGGCGGTCCATTGAACGCCTCAGACACATTGAACATCTATGGCTTCCATATTGGCTTCGAATTATTTCAGTTCGGCTATGCCAGCGCATTGGCGATGACATTGACCGCGATGGTATTCGGCGTGGTGCTGGCGCTGAACCGCCTTCGCAAAGCTGTGGATTGGTGAGGGCCCTATGAGCGATCGCACATTATCCCAGCCAAGGCGCGAGCAATTGATGCGTGTGCTCGTCATCGCGCAGCTCGTCATCTTGGCGATCGGGATTCTATTTCCCATCGCCTGGATGGTGACATCCTCGTTCAAATCATCCGCTGATGTCACCGCCTATCCGCCAACATTGCTGTTCAGGCCAACGTTGGACAATTACACGCGGCTTTTGCAAACAACACCGTTCTTTTCCTACGCCCGCAACAGCCTGATCGAGAGCGGCAGTTCAACCCTGATCGGCTTGCTGCTAGGCGTGCCGGCGGCCTATGCCGCATCCATCACCCGCGCGAGCTGGCCCGCGCTGGTTACACTCTCCGCCCGCATGGCGCCGGGCACATTGTTCCTGATCCCATGGTACATTGTGTTTCGCGATCTCGGCATGGTCGGCACCTATGGCGCCTTGATTTTGACGCAGGCGGCGATCACCCTGCCGATCGTCATTTGGGTTTTGCTGCCGGCGTTTGATGCTATTCCGCGCAGCATCCTGGAAGCGGCCGGCGTCGATGGCTGCGGCATATTGCGCAGCCTGTGGCGCGTCGCTCTGCCGCTGGTCAGTTCGGGACTCGTCATCGCCACCATTCTCGCATTCGTATTCTCCTGGAATTACTTCCTGTTCGCACTGGTGTTGTCAGACGAAAACACCAAACCGCTGGTGGTGGCCGCATTCAACTACATCGGCGAAGGCTCAACCGACTGGGGCGGGCTAATGGCCGCCGCCACTTTAATCGCGCTGCCGCCGCTGGTGCTGGCCATCGCGGTACAGCGCTGGCTGGTGGCCGGACTCACACTTGGCGCAGTGAAAGGATAACGGTGTGGCATCGTTAAGAATGCAGGGCTTGAAAAAGCGCTTCGGCACGATGGAGATCATTCCCTCGCTGGACCTCGAAATCGCGGACCATGAATTCGTCGTTTTTGTCGGCCCTTCCGGCTGCGGAAAATCCACATTGTTGCGTATCATCGCCGGGCTTGAACCCATTACTGAGGGTGATCTTTTTATCGGCGACCAGCGCGTCAACGACCTCACGCCCGCGCAGCGCGACATCGCTATGGTGTTTCAGGATTACGCACTCTACCCGCACATGACAGTTTATCAGAATATGGCCTTCGGGCTGCAAATGCGCCACACGCCGCAAGCTGAAATCGACGCGCGGGTGCAAAACGCCGCGCGCCTGCTCGATATCGAGCCGCTGCTCAAACGCCGGCCGCGCGCGCTTTCCGGCGGCCAGCGCCAGCGCGTGGCGATGGGCCGCGCCATCGTGCGCGACCCTAAAGTATTCCTCTTCGATGAACCGCTTTCAAATCTTGATGCCCAATTGCGCGGTCAGGTTCGCAGCGAGATTAAGGCGCTTTCGCAGCGGCTAAAAACCACCATGATTTTTGTTACGCACGATCAGGTCGAAGCCATGACAATGGCAGACCGTATTGTTGTCCTGCGCGGTGGTGTGATCCAGCAGGTCGGCGCGCCCGAGGAAATTTACGGACGTCCGGCAAACCGCTTCGTTGCCGGTTTCATCGGCTCGCCTTCAATGAATTTTTTGCCAGTCAACTTGGCCGACGGCGCGGCTCATCTGCCCGATAGCAGAACACTCAACATCGGAACAGCATTGCGAGGTACTGCTGTACTCGGCATCCGCCCCGAACATTTCATCCCGGCACCGGAAGGCACCGGCATGCCCGTTGATGTCACACTGGTGGAGCCGCTCGGTTCCGACACACTGGTGCATTTCCTGGTAGGTGATATCAAATGCATCGCCCGTGTCGCACCTGACACCAGGCCGCATGTCGGCGAGCGCCTGCCGCTCAGCGTCGCGCCCGGGAAAGCCTATTTGTTCGACCCCGAAACCGGCGCGCGGCTCGCGTGAACGGGACGTCGCCATGAAGCGCCCGCTGGAGGAGTTACGCAGCCAGCGCTGGTACGCCGGTATTGACATACGCGGTTTCGCGCACCGTCAGCGCAGCCAGCAAATGGGGCTGCGGCGCGAAGAGTTCATGGGCAAGCCGGTGATCGGCATCATCAATACCTGGAGCGATCTCAGCCCTTGCCATATCCATCTGCGCGAGCGTGCCGAGGCGGTGAAGCGTGGTGTCTGGCAAGCCGGCGGCTACCCTGTCGAACTGCCGGCACTCTCATTGGGCGAGGTGCTGGTGAAGCCATCCACCATGCTCTACCGCAACCTGCTGGCCATGGAAGTGGAGGAACTGCTGCGCTCGCTGCCGGTGGATGGCGCGGTGCTGCTGGGCGGCTGTGATAAAACCACGCCCGGCTTGCTGATGGGCGCGATCAGCATGGATATTCCAGCGATTTTTTGTCCTGCAGGACCGATGTCAAACGGCAAATTTCACGGCACGCTGGTCGGCGCTGGCACCCATACCAAAAAATACTGGGAGGAAAAACGCGCCGGCAATATTTCGGAGTCTGACTGGGTCGAACTTGAAAGCCGCATGACGCGTTCGATCGGCACCTGCAACACAATGGGCACCGCCTCGACCATGACCTCCATTGTTGACGCCATGGGCCTCACGCTGCCCGGCGCGTCCTCAATTCCGGCGGCTGATTCCGGCCATCCCCGCATGGCTTCGGCTTGCGGTGAGCGGATTGTCGGCATGGTGTGGGAAGATATGAAACTTTCCACCCTGCTCAAAGCTCAGGTTTTTCAAAATGGCGTCACCGCCTGCATGGCCCTCGGCGGCTCGACCAACGCGGCGATCCACCTGATTGCCTTGGCGCGCCGCGCGGGGGTTAATTTGACCTTGGATGATCTTGCAGCCGTGGCCGCCAGAATTCCGGTCTGCGCCAACCTCTATCCATCCGGCACGCATCTGATGGAGGATTTCTTTTTCGCCGGCGGCCTGCCTGCGCTCCTGCGCAAATTGGGAAGCGCGATGAATGGTGATTGCATGACCGTCAACGGCCGCACGCTTGGCGAAAATATCGCCGATGCCGCCTGCTATGATGACGACATCATCCGCGACCCCGCGCACGCCGTGGTGCCGCTCACCAAGGGCGTCACGCTCGCGGTGGTGCGCGGCAATATCTGCCCGGATGGCGCGGTGATAAAAACCAGCGCCGCCAGCCCGCATCTGCTGCGCCATACCGGCAAGGCCGTGGTGTTCGACAACCCCGCCGACATGGCCGCACGAATTGACGACCCTGCGTGCGGTATCGATGAAACTTCCGTGCTGGTGCTGCGCAATGCGGGGCCGGTTGGCGCTCCGGGCATGCCCGAATGGGGCAATCTACCGATCCCGAAACCGCTTCTGGAGCGTGGCGTGCGCGACATTCTGCGCATCAGCGACGGCCGTATGAGCGGCACACATTACGGCACCTGCATTTTGCATGTCGCGCCAGAATCCGCCATCGGCGGCCCGCTTGCCCTGCTGCAAACCGGCGACACCATCGTGCTTGATGTCGCTGCGGGCAGCCTCAACATGCTGGTGGACGATGCTGAATTGGCCCGCCGCCGCGCCGCCTGGAAGCCCGCCACGGAAACCTATGAGCGCTCCTATGGCTGGCTCTACAAACGCCATGTCACCCAAGCGCCCGATGGCTGCGATTTTGACTTCCTCGAGGGCCGCGGCGGCGTCCCCGAACCACCGATTTTTTGAAAGGTTCCGTCATGGCAAATCAATTCCGCACCAAACTCGGTGAAAAAATCCCTCTCGGCACATGGCTGATGAGCGGCGCGCCCGCCACCGCCGAAGCGCTTGGCCATGCGGGATTTGATTTTCTAGTCGTCGATATGGAACACGTGCCGGTCGATGCACCGCAAGCCATCGAGCATCTGCGCGCCATCGGCAACACCCCCGCCGTGCCGGTGGTGCGTATTCCGTGGAATGACCCTATCTGGATTAAGCGCGTCATGGATGCAGGGGCTGAAACCTTGATGGTGCCGTTTGTGCAAAATGCCGTCCAGGCCGAGGCCGCAGCGCAATCCATGCGTTACCCACCCGTGGGCCGGCGCGGCGTGGCAGCCATGCACCGCGCCAGTCATTACGGCGCGGACCGCACCTATCTGAAAACCGCCAATGACTGCGCCTTCCTGATCGTGCAACTAGAAACCCCCGAAGCCATCGCCAATCTGCCTGCCATCGCCAAGGTCCCCGGCGTTGATGCGTTATTCATCGGTCCTGGCGATCTTTCGGCCGCTATGGGTCATATCGGCGAGGTTGGCCATGCCGATGTGCAAAAAGCCCTGGCTGCCGCCGTCGCGCCAGCCCGCGCCGCCGGACTGCCCATCGGGATTCTGGCGCCGAATTTGGACTTCGCAAAACAATTCATCGGCTATGGCTATAATTTCGTCGCCGTCGCTTCTGATCTCGCCATGTTGACCGGCCGTGCGGCGGAAATTCTCTCGGCTCTTACAGCGAAGTAATCAGCCACCGCCTATAGCCGGATATTTTTAATCCGATACGCCTCGATCGCCGCCAGGTCCGGTTCGATCCCCAGCCCCGGCGAGTCCGAAAGGCATACCTTGCCCTGCGTCACATTCATTTGCGGCCCGGCGATGCGTTCGCGCAGCGGATTTTCATTCGCGTCAATCTCCAACATCCCATGACCACCTGCCGCCGCCAGCAAATGCGCCGAGGCCACCAGACCAATTCCACCACCCAGATAATGCGGACAGAATTGTTTCCCCGCGGCCCGAATGGCACGGGCAACCGGCAAGCATCCCGAGAAGCCACCCCATTTGGCGGCATCGGGCTGGACGACTGCGAGAGCACCTTCGCGCAAGGCCATCTCAAAGGCTTCGGCGCCCTCGAGATTTTCGCCGGCGGCCAACGGCGGTGCCCCCGCCTCAACGAGTTGCCGCCATTCACGCCAGGGCCGATCACACCGCAGCGGCTCTTCAAGCCAGGCCAAGTCGAATGCCTTTAACGAAGGCACCATCGCGAGTGCTTCTTCAATTGTCCATGCTTGATTTGCGTCGGCTGCCAAACGCCCGTTGCCAACAGCGGCGTGGACTGCCTGCAAGTTTCTAATATCGCGTGCCTTACCAAAGCCAATTTTTATTTTGAACGCGCGGTATCCTTCGGCAAATTTCACACTCACGGTCCGCTCCGGCTCATGTGGATTGATACCGCTCGCATACACGGCGACGTTCGGCGAGTGTCCGCCAAGATGCCGCCAAAGTGGCGCTCCGGCGCGTTTGGCCATAATATCCCAAGCCGCCAGATCAACCGCCGCGATGGCCTGCGCCAGCGGGCCGCGCTCACCTGACTGAAGTGCTACCACCGCCGTCGCCTGGGTGAGATGCTTGAATAAGGCAGCCGCATCATCAAGCGCGTATCCAATAACCCATTCGCCCAAAACTTCCGTCACGAGACGGGCCCGATGCTCAGCGCCCACCGACGGAAAATTGCACCACACCTCACCCCAGCCATGAAAGCCGTCCGCATCCTCAAGCCGCACGAACACGGCGGGCCGGTCATGCATAATACCAAATGAGGTTTGTACAGGGGTGGCTAGCGGGTAACGAAATACGAAAGCCTCAAGCCGGCGCAAAACTGCGCCACTCATGGCTTGCTGTTCATTTCAAGGCGCAGAAAATCACCTTGGTAGATAACCTTAAACGAAAATATCATGGCGCCATCGGCTGTATTAAAAATACGCATGCTTTCGACCAAATTAAGTAACTCTGACTTAGTATCATGATAAACTTCAGCAAGGCTGGCTAGCATCGTTTCAACCCGCCGCCACCGGCCTGGCGCAAAATCGCTAGGATCAGCGGTTCACTATACCTCGACATTTTTATGCAAATCTCCTCGTGCAGTTTGCCGTGAAAATTCTACTTATCAATCCCCTTAATCGCGGGGGGGGGAGGGGATTACTCGGCACAACTTCCGAACAGTCATCGTGAGCATCGAAACTTGATGGCCTACGTTAAAAAAGCGCCACCGTTGGCGTGGATGGTTTGACCCGTGATGTAACGCGCGTCAGGTCCGGCCAGAAAACAAACCAGGGCCGCGACTTCCTCGGCAGTGCCGCGCCGGCCTAACAGCGTACCAGCGCGTGCATGGTGCTCTGGGTTGCCGCCGGCGGCTGCGCCGCGCACCGTGTCGATCAGGCCGGGTACCACGCAATTGGCGGTAATGGAGTCAGCAGCGAGGTCATAGGCCAGAGCGTGTGTTAAGCCGACCAGCCCGGCCTTCGCGGCCAGTACATGCGCCCGGCGGGCCGAGCCGGAATGAGCAGACATGCCGCCGATGTTAATGATGCTGCCGGCCGTTGATTGCCGCAAAAACGGCGCTGCGGCATGGGCGCAAATATAGGCGCCATCCAGGATCACGGATGTCACCTCCCGCCATTGCGCGTAATCAAGCGCATCGAACTCTGCCTCGCGGCGGATGGCGGCGTTATTTACCAGAATATCAATGCCGCCGAAATGCGCGGCTGCTTGCGCCATGAGTTTCTGGCCGGCAGCGGGGTCCGTGATGTCGGCAAGGCAGACCATCGCCTCGCCGCCTGCTTGTCTTACCAGTTGCGCGGTTATAGCCGCCGCTTCCGCCGAGTTGACGGCATTGATGACAACGCTTGCGCCCTGGCGGCCCATGGTCACCGCGATAGCACGGCCGATATTGCGGGCCGCTCCGGTAACAACGGCGACGCGTCCCTGCAGCGGGTGGTTCATTAAAGTGTTCCTATGCTGGTTACAGCAGGTGCTGCGGATAATTGCACATCGGCGCGGATCCAGAAGGAGAGCACGATGCCCATGGCCAGCAGAGCGATGGAGCCTGCGAAAGGTAACACATAGCTACCCGACCATTCGCTGACTGCCCCGAAAAACAGCGGCGAAACGATGGCCGCCACACCGGCCGCGGTGCTCAAAATACCGCCTGCTACGGCGGTAAAACGTGGTGCCACGTCGCTCGGCACGGACCATATCGGCGCTTCGGCCATTTCGAGTGAGAACAGCGCCAGTGCCAGCGCAGCTGCGATGACATTCTGATCGTGCCAGACCATGACGACGACCAAGCAGATCAACGCGCCACTGAAAGCCAGGATTACCACGTTGCGGCGCGCTAGTGTCAAATTGCCGGTGCGGGCGAAAATGCCATCGGTCAGCAACCCGCCGCAAATATCGCCCAGCATACCGCCAAAAAAGGCGAGTGAGGTGAACATGGCCGAATGCACGATGTTCATGTGGTAGGTTTCGCGGAAGAAGCTCGGCAGCCAGGTCAAATATAGCCACAAGGTCCAGGCGTGGGCGAAAAACACCAAGGTTGCGGGCAGCATGCGGCGGATCAGGCGTGCCCAAGGCACCTCTGCCGCGCCGCCGACATTTGCCTGATACGGCTCGAGCGTATCCAGCTCGGCCTGGGTAATGCCCGGATGCGCGGCCGGATTATCCCGTGCGTAAAAAAACCAGCCACAGAGCCAGACGAAGCTAATACCACCCAAAACGTAAAATGCCACGCGCCAGCCACCCAAGCTGATTAACGCCACCATAAGCAGTGGCGTGATGGTGGCCGCCATGCGGGCGGCGGCGTGAATAAAGCCTTGTGCGAAGCCGCGCCGCACTTTTGGTACCCAGTTGGTAATAACGCGGGCGGCGGTGGGCAAGGAACCGGCTTCGCCCAGCCCCACAAGAAACCGCGCCGCGATCAACATGCCCAACCCGCCGGCCACGCCGGTTGCGAAAGTTCCGAAGGCCCAGATGAGCGCTAAAATGGTAAGAGACAGGCGAGCGCCAATCCGGTCGCCGAGAAACCCGCCCAGCAGCTGGGTGGCGGCGTAGCAATAGCCAAAAGCGGAAAAGGCGAGGCCAAGCTGAATGTTGGAAAGTCCCATTTCCTTTTTAATCAATGGACCAGCGACAGAGAGATTCACCCGGTCGATATATTCGATGAACACCATCAATGAGAGCAGGAGAAACACCAGCCCGCTGGTGCCGCGGAACATCCGCCATATGGATGGTATTTTACGGGTCATATTGGCTTCGCTCATGGCTGTATGATCCTTCCTGACTTTTAAGAGCCAAATTTTCCCCGCAACGGGTGTGGCCAGCTAATTTTGGTGCGATATTACATATTGTCGACAATCTAACAATAGGCTATTTACCCGCAATTAAGGGCACCGTTCGCGCCCATCAAAAATGTAGGCACCACCGCAACCCAATGAATACAATCAATAAACTTGAATTTTTGAGGTCCAACAGCCTTCCCAGCCTGGTACAGGAGGAGGTGCTGCGCATGATCAAGGCTGGTGAGTTGGCGGCCGGGGCGCGGCTGAATGAGCTGGACCTAGCTGAGAGGTTGAAAATTAGCCGCTCCCCGCTGCGCGAGGCGATGCGGGCGCTGGAAGAGGCCGGGTTGGTGCGGCTGGAGCGCAATCGCGGGATGTTCGTCCGGCAAGTGTCACTCGCCGAAGCCTTAGAACTTTATCAAGTCAGGGCTGCACTCGATGACCAGGCCGGCCGCCTGCTGGCCCCCGTCATCACTAGTGCGCAGCTCAGCGAACTCGGTGTGATGCTGGATGGGCTTGAAGCGCTGGGTGAGAGCGATATCGACCATACATTTCCACGCAACATCGCGTTTCATGACCGGTTGGTGGAAATGACCGGCAATACCACGCTGCTGGGCCTGTACCGGCAGGTGATCAACCGGATGCATTTATTGCGGCGGCGCAGTTTTGCCGGCGGCAATGCGGCCTCACATCGCGAGCACCGGGAAATTCTGGCAGCGCTGGCAACGCGTTCACCGCAGGCCGCCGCTAACGCGATGCGCGCCCATGTAGAGCATGGCTACGAGCGTATGCATCAGGCTTCGGCCCAGGACGCGCCGCAGAATACCATGACACGCGCAAGGCGGCGTAAAGACGCAGCCTGACATAATGATTGACTATGAAGGAAACGACGATGCCAGATACGACGACCGCTCCGCCGGCCATTGCCGAACAATTGGCAGGCTGGCTTGCTAATATTTCAACCAGCGATCTTCCAGACGGTGCCCGGCAGATGGCGCAGAATTTATTGCTGGATGTGTTGGGGTTATGTGTCGCAGCCCGGCGTGAGGATTATGTGAAAGCTGTCATTGGTACGGCCGAACCCGGCATCGCGACGGCGTTTGGCCATAGTGGCGGCTTCAACCCTTATGACGCGGCTTTAATCAACGGCACTGCTGCGCATGGTGAGGATTTTGACGATACATTTGAAGGCGGCCCGGTGCATTCTGGTGCGGTGATCGTACCTGCCGTCCTCGCGGCGTGTGAACGTGAAAAGCTTGGTGGCGACCGGCTGTTAATTGGCATCGTGACCGGCGCCGAATTGATGTGCCGGCTGGGGTTGGTGACGCCGAAAGCGATCCATAGTGCTGGCTTTCATCCGACTGCCGTGCTGGGCGCCATGGCCGCTGCCGGTGGGGTATCGGCAGCGCTTGGGCTTAACACGGTTCAGACAGTCTCGGCCTTTGGCATTGCGGGCAGTATGGCGGCCGGGATCATCGAATATCTCGCTGAAGGCACCTGGACCAAACGCATGCATGCTGGTTGGGCGGCGCAGGCTGGCATTCGAAGCGCCTTGATGGCCCGCGGTGGCTTTTTGGGTCCGCGTACGGTGTTTGAGGGCACGCATGGATTTTTCAAAGCCTTCGCGCCGTCGCGCAAGCCGGAATTTTCGCACCTGCTGGATGGGTTGGGGAAAGAGTGGGTGATGCAGAATATTGCGTTCAAGCCCTACGCCTGCGGTACGATGACGCAGCCTTATATTGATTGCGCCATCGTGCTGGCTGAACGCGGTGTGGCTGCAGATGACATTGCTGATATTACCTGTAATGTGGGGGAAGGCACCGTGCACCGCTTGTGGGAAACCCTATCGGTAAAACAGGCGCCACCGACACCCTATGCAGCAAAATTCAGTACGCCCTTTTGCATGGCGGTCGGGTTTTTTGATCGGCGCGCTGGCTTCAACCAGTTCACCGAAGCCAGAATTCATGATTTGGCGGTGCTCGATCTGGCTAAAAAAATTCATTACTGGATTGATCCTGACAATGAATATCCGGCAAATTTCACCGGGCATTTACGCGCCACGCTGCGCGATGGCAGCGTGCATGAAATTACCCAGGGCTACATGCGCGGCGGTGCGCACGCGCCCTTGCCGCAAAGTGAAATTGTGCAGAAATTTCTTGATAATGCGGCTTATGGCGGCTGGCAGGGCGAGCAGGCAAAGCGCGCCAGCGACTGGTGCCAGAGCGCATTTGCCACCTCGTCTTTATTCGGCCTTGCCGGACTGCGTGCCTAAAATTCAGGCGCGGCTGCGTGCCGTTGCATAAAGTGTATTTTGAACAGGAGCCCTAATGTCGACCACCATACCGTCCACAGCCATCACCCAAATTCTTGCGGATTATGTCGTCCATGCCAAGCCGCAGGATTTACCGGCAGATGTCCGCAAGGCTGCAACCTGCACGTTCCTCAATTGGACCGGTTGCGCAGTTGGCAGTGCGCATCATGAAACTCTCGATGTTGCGATTGCAGCTTTGGCGCCATTTTCCGGACCTGGTGTTGCCAGTGTTTTGGGCCGCAAAGAACGGCTGGACCCGCTGCATGCTGCGCTGATGAATGGTATCTCCTCACATGTGTTCGACTTTGACGATACGCATCTGCGCACCGTCATTCATCCTGCTGGCCCGGTGGCCAGCGCCTTGCTGGCTTATGCGGAATATAAACCGGTGAATGGAATTGATTTCATCAATGCGCTGGCCTTGGGAATCGAAGTGGAATGCCGCATCGGCAACGCGGTTTATCCTGAGCACTACGATGTGGGCTGGCATATTACCGGGACTACCGGCGTGTTTGGCGCTGCCGCCGCCATTGGCAAACTGCTCGGCCTCGATACGCAACGCATGACGTGGGCGCTGGGGCTTGCCGCGACACAGCCTGTAGGTTTGCGGGAAATGTTTGGTACTATGACAAAGAGTTTTCACCCAGGCCGGGCCGCGCAGAATGGTTTTACTGCCGCGTTGCTGGCGGAGAAAGGCTACACCAGTTCGGACCAGGGTATTGAGGCAAAGCGCGGCTGGGCCAATGTGCTCAGCACCAAGCATGATTATGCCGAAATTACCGATGGTCTTGGTTCGCGCTATGAATTGCTGACCAACAGCTACAAGCCTTTTGCGTGCGGAATCGTGATCCATCCGGCTATCGATGGTTGCATCCAACTGCGCAACGCGCATGGCTTGAAGCCGGAAGATGTGAGGTCAGTTGAGTTGCGTGTGCATTATCTGGTGCTGGAACTTACCGGCAAAAAAACTCCGCGCACCGGGCTTGAAGGTAAGTTCAGCGTCTATCATGCTGCCGCCATGGCGCTGCTTGAAGGGGCGGGTGGTGAACCGCAATTCTCTGATCAAGCGGTGATTGACCCGAATGTCATAGCGCTACGGGACCGCATTACGGCAATCGTCGATGACAAAATCGCGCCGGATGAAGTGCGCATTATGTTGACATTGAACAATGGCAAAGTGATTGAGCAGCATGTACTACATGCTATCGGCAGCATCGCCCGTCCGATGACCGAGCGTGATCTCGAAGCCAAATTTCGTGGTCTGGTAGATGGCATACTCGGCACCAAACGCTCCAAGGAACTGCTGGATATCTGCTGGCAGCTTGAAACACTATCGGATGCCAGCAAAATTGCGGAAGCCGGACGTCTTTAACGATTAAATTACAAACGGCTGAGTGAGGAATCACTCAGCTGCAAAAATAAAACTCGTCCAAGTCATATAATTATGGGGCAGTGATACAATGAGTGTGCATGACGATACGGGAATGACACAGAATTACGGTATTTTGGCGCGCATCGACCGGTTGCCGCCGTCGCGCCATTTGACAGGTCTGGTGGCGAGAATCGCCGCCGGTGGCTGGTTTGAATTTTATGAGTTATTCATGCCAGGCTTTATATCGATTGGCTTGGTACGGGCCGGCATTTTTACAATGTCCAACAGGGGCCTGCTAGATTACCATAGTTTCGCAAGTTTTCTGGGATCATTTTTCTTCGGAATGCTCTTGAGCACTGCGCTGTTCGGGTTTGTCTCAGACCGGTTTGGCCGCCGTTCGGTATTCATCTATTCGATGGTATTTTATTCCATCGCTCAGTTGTTTGTGGCAATCCTAACCGACCCGCTGATGATTGACTTGGCGCGGCTATTTGCAGGATTTGCGGTCGGTATGCAGCTTGTAAATAATGATAGCTACCTCTCCGAGTTGACGCCCCGGAGCAAGCGTGGCCGGTACATGACCGGTGCCTATATTTTTGTGCTTTCGGCCATCCCGATCGTTGCACTTTTTGCAGCGATCCTGGTCCCGCTTGATCCGTTTGGTATTTCAGGCTGGCGTTTTGTAGTTGCCTTTGGTTCGGTGGGCGGCATTTTGGTGTGGTCGATTCAACGCGGGTTGAAGGAATCACCGCGCTGGCTGGAAGCGCATGGCCGGGTTGCTGAAGCTGATGCGATTGTATCAGAGATTGAGGCGAGCATTGAAACGGAGCTTGGCGTTAAACTTCCGGCACCCGATCTTTCGATTCCTGATGTCGCTGTCGATACAGGCGCGTGGCGAGAGATGTTCAGCAAATTCTACCTGCCGCGAACTTTGATGCTTTGCGTATTCCAGTTTGCCCAGCCATTTGCGGTATTTGGTTTTACCGCGTTCGTCCCGGTGCTTTTGATGAAGCATGGTTTTACCATTGTGCACTCGCTTTATTATTCCATGATGATTGTGCTGCTGGCGCCGGTGGGCGCTGGTTGTGCAGCGCATTTTGCCGAACGAATCGAACGGAAATGGCAATTGGTTCTTATGGCATTGTTCATCAGTATCAGCGGCACTGTATTTGCGCTTGCCATCAGCGTGCCGCTGGTGGTGTTCTCTGGCGCTTGTATTGCATTGGGCAATAGCTGGCTGACCGCAACTTTTCACCCGTACGCGGCGGAAATATTTCCCACCCGAATCCGCGCCCGTGCGGTTGGTTTTACATTTTCGTGGAGCCGGATCGGGTCGATCTTCGTCGGCTTCTGGGTCAGCGACCTCCTGGCCGTGTATGGACCAGGTGGCGTATTTACCATGATCGGCATTGCGATGCTTGCCATCATGATCAGTATTGGCGTGTTCGGCCCCAAGACCAATGGCAGCAGCTTGGAGGTTCTGTCGCCGTAAGAACTTTGGATGCTTGAATGGAGCCACATATGAAAAGCGGCACCAGTTACGGCTGGGGTGCGGCGCTATGTGGTCCGGCCCCCTAGAACTGATCCACCATTGGTGCAGTTTTGCGGTGCCGGCGAAACCCCTTGCTGGAAGTGGTCTGCACGCGCAACGTGAGTCTGACACAGATAACGAGGAGAACATACTTGGACGTTGGGGACCAAAAATCCCGCCGCTGGGCGCGGCTGGCCGAGGCGGCGGCGTTCACTATGGCCATTCATGCAGATCAGTGCCGCAAAGGCTCCAAGACGCCCTACATCTCGCATCTGTTGGGTGTGGCCAGCATTGTGTTGGAATTTGGTGGCGATGAGGACCAAGCCATTGCGGGGTTATTGCACGATGCCATCGAAGACCAGGGAGCAGAGCAGGAGCCGTTGATCGAGGCGCGGTTTGGGCCGCGCGTGGCGGCCATCGTGCGCGGTTGTACCGATGCGGATACCTTCCCCAAGCCGCCCTGGCGGGCGCGTAAGGAGGCGTATATCGCGCATCTGGAAACTACCGGGCCGGATGTCTGGCTCGTCTCTTGCGCTGACAAGCTCTACAATGCCCGCGCCATAGTCACTGATCTGCGTGCCCTGGGCGATGCTATGTTCAGCCGCTTCACCGGCGGCAAAGATGGCACGCTCTGGTACTATAGGAAATTGGCCGAGGTGTTCGGGCGCGTTTTTCCCCGAATCTTATCTACGGAACTCAGTGTGGCCGTGGCCGAAATGGGAGCGCTCGCGGGGGCGCCGGCTGTTTCAGTCGCGGGTTTTATTTGAGTCGATTTCGCCAGCGGGATAAAAAAACTGTTATAATATAAATGCTTATGCGTATAAAGCCAGTAAGTCTCACTTACATTACCTAAAAATCTCACTGGGATTCTTTGAGTTTTTGCCATAAATGCCCTCTTGTTTCATTAAACATCTGAATTCGGTGTCCACGAAACCCGTAATTGCTCAACGAGGCCTGTTGCAGGGCGTAACCATCTTCTTGTTATGACAGGTGATATGTCGTAGTAGCCTTTCACCCAACTTAGGGTTTATTCATGGTCATGGACTTGAGCAGTGCCGCAGCGGCCCCTGATGGGTCCGGGAGCCCTGATGATTTCAAGTATGCCGTAGAAGCGGCTGGCGTTGGAACCTGGCGGTGGGACGCCATCTCCGATCAGGTCAGGCTGTCTCCTGAGTCTGGGATTTTGCTGGGTTGCGGTGCTGGCCAACCAATCAACTACGCGGCATTTCTGGCACAGGCTCACCCGGATGACCGGCCTCATTTGGATCAGGTTTTGCGCGGCAGTTTTGCCCGGGACGGCAGTTTCGAAACCGACTTCCGTACCATCTCCTCAACCGCTGCGTTTGGCCGTTGGATCAGGGTCCGGGGAAGAGGTTTCAATCGTGATGGCGTGCCGTTTGCAGCGAGCGGCATCTTCACCGATGTCTCTGGTTACAAGCTGGTAGAGGCGGCGAATAGCCGCTTAGCCGCCGTCGTCAATTCTTCCGATGACGCGATTGTCGGTAAAACCCTTGAAGGCATCATCACGGATTGGAATTCTGGCGCTGAGGCTATTTTTGGCTACACAGCGGCAGAAATGGTCGGCCAGACGATTTCGCTTCTGGTTCCAGCTGATCAACCGGATGAAACGTTGCAAATTCTCGAGCGCATCCGGCGTGGCGAGCGCGTTGAGCATTTTGAAACGCGCCGCCGCCGTAAGGACGGCACGATTATCGATGTTTCGCTCTCGGTTTCACCGGTGTGGGATCAGGCGGGGCGGCTGCTTGGGGCTTCAAAAGTGGCGCGGGATATCACGGCCACGAAACAAGCGCGAAACGCGTTGCTGGAGGGCGAAGCCCATCTGCGATCCATCCTTGATACCGTACCCGACGCGATGGTTGTTATTGACGAACAAGGGCGGATCCAGTCGTTCAGTGCTGCCGCCGAGCGGCTGTTTGGCTATACGGCGGCAGAGGTTGCTGGGAAAAATGTCAGCATTCTGATGCCATCGCCGTATCGCGAGCAGCATGACAGCTATCTTGGCCGGTATCTTACAACCGGCGAAAAACGCATCATGGGCAGCAGCCGGGTGGTGATGGGGCAGCGTAAAAATGGCGCGACCTTTTCGATGGAGCTTTATATCGGTGAGGCCTGTGGCCAGCAGCAGCGTTGGTTCACAGGCTTCGTCAGAGACCTTACGGAGCGGCAGGAAGCGCAGCAGCGGCTGCATAATGTGCAGGCCGATCTAGCACATATGTCGCGGTTCACCGCGATGGGCGAAATGGCATCGACCCTGGCGCATGAATTGAACCAGCCACTGACAGCGATCGTCAGCTATTTGAATGGTTGCCGCCGGCTGCTTGAACGTGGCGACGGCGCCAGCATGAGCATTCTCAATGACGGTATTGAGCGTGCCGCCGAACAGGCCTTGCGGGCCGGCCAGATTATTCGCCGCCTGCGAGAATTTGTTTCGCGCGGCGAGACGGAGCGGCGGGTGGAGAGCCTGCCGAAGCTCATCGAGGAAGCCAGCGCTCTGGCCTTGATCGGAGCCAAGGAATCCAGCGTTAGGGTCACATTTAATTTCTCGTCTGGCGCCCCTTTTGTCTTCGCCGACAAAATTCAGGTGCAGCAGGTGCTGCTCAACCTTATCCGCAATGCCACGGAAGCAATGCAGGAGTCCGCGCGCCGGGACCTCACGATATCGACGGCGCCCACCGAGGGGGCGATGGTGGAGATTAGTGTCATGGATACCGGGCCAGGCATCATGGAGAAAGTTGCGTCGCAGCTCTTTCAGCCTTTTGTCTCTACAAAGGCGACGGGCATGGGCGTGGGGCTGTCAGTCTCGCGCACCATTATCGAGGCGCATGGCGGGCGGCTGTGGGTTGAACCTAATCCGGAAGGCGGGAGTGTCTTCCACCTGACCCTTCGCGCCATAGAGATGGAGGAACCTGCCGATGAAGTATAATGCCGTCGTGCATCTGGTCGACGACGATGACGGGGTGCGCCAGGCACTGGCGTTTCTGCTGACCAGTTCGGGCTTTGCAGTAAGGGTTTATGAGTCTGCCTCCGCCTTCCTTGAGGCGATCCCTACGTTGCAACCAGGTTGTATTGTAACGGACGTCCGCATGCCGGGAATTTCCGGACTGGAGTTGCAACGGCAATTAAAGGCACGGCAAATATCCTTGCCGGTCATCGTCATGACCGGACATGGCGATGTGGCCCTGGCGGTTGAGGCGATGAAGGCGGGGGCCGTCGATTTTATCGAGAAGCCGTTTGCCGATGAAACCATGATTTCCTCGATTCGCGTGGCCCTCGACCGCCACGCGCGGGACGCCGGGCGGGATATTGAAATGGCGGCGATCAGCGCAAAACTGAGGACCCTGACCGCCCGAGAGACCGAGGTTCTCGAAGGTTTGGTAGCCGGTTTGCCGAATAAAACCATTGCTTATGATTTGAATATCAGCGCGCGCACGGTGGAGGTTCACCGCGCCAATGTCATGACCAAGATGGCAGCAGCCAACCTTCCGGAGCTGGTACGAATGGTATTATTGCTGCGCTCGGGGGTCAGCGGTTCCTAGCCAATCAGTGCCATCGCCGCCGTCATTTTCAGAAAACACACCATTGTTTGAGATGGATCAAATCATCGCTGGTCTTTCTTGCCCTAGATGGCGGATTGATTTGTACGATGTGGCGGCTCGTGAGGGACGCAGGAGTTCCAGGAATGCCAGACAGACTGCCTCTTGTTTTGGTCGTCAATGACGACGAAGCCATGAGGAACGCCTTACAATTTGCGCTCCAGCTTGAGGGGGTCGAGGTTCATGTTCACGGTGAAGGTGCCGATGTGCTGGCGGATCGTGATCTGTCGCGTGCTAGTTGTCTCATCTTGAAGGACCGGATGCCACGCATGGATGGCTTCGAGCTGCTGGATTGTCTGCAGGCACGCGACATTTCCTTGCCGGCCATCTTGTTGACCAGCGCCGCAACCGTACGGTTGCGGGCGCGCGCCATTGCCGCGGGGGTCCAGCTGGTGCTGGAAAAACCGATACTGGACAACGCTCTGGTTGACGGCGTCATGACGATTCTGGGTCACCAAAAGCACCAGACGCCGGAGCCGCTAAGTAGAAACCCGTAGGATATAACCGAATACCGCGCACCGGGATCTCGCCCCTACAGGGAAGGCATCGTCTTATCCATGACAGGAGCCCCTGATGCCCACATCCCTTGCCGTCCTTGCCGATAACGGATTTGCCGCTGCCCAGGCCGCCACGGCGTTTCTCTCGCGGACATCAGCGCCGGCGGATCGCTTTGAGCCCCACAGTGCGCCGCGCAGTTCAACGATTATGCCGTTTATAGCCGGCAGCGAGATTTACGCCGAGGGCGATCAGGCGGTTTCCTTCTATAAAGTGGTAAGCGGCGTGGTGCGGAGTTGTAAATTTTTGAGCGATGGCCGCCGGCAGATTGATGCATTTTATGTGGCAGGCGATGTATTTGGCTTTGAAGCCGGTTTGCAACATGGGCTTTCGGCGGAAGCCGTTAACGACTGCAAGATAATTTCCTTTAGCCGCCGCAGCCTCGAAGCAGGGGTGGCCAAGGATGCCGGGATGGCACAAGAGATGTTCTCTTATGTAATGCGGAGCCTGGAGCGCTCACGGGCCCACTCGCTTCTGCTGGGACGGGGCAATGCGGCGCAAAAACTGGCTTCCTTTCTGTTGGAAATGACCAGCCGCGCGCCGGCCGATGAGGTGATTGACCTCGTCATGACCCGTCAGGATATTGCCGATTATCTGGGGTTGACGATGGAAACGGTATCGCGGACATTGTCGCAGTTTGAGCGTGACGGTGTTATTGCGTTGTCCTTGGCGCGGCGTGTTCATCTGAAAAACCCCACGGCGCTGCGTAATCTTGATTCGTAACCGCAGCCAGCCTGCGCGTTGCCGTGCCCAGTTGTTTCTCCGCGCGTGGCGGCCCATCGCCGGGGCGGGGTGGAGGCACTACTGGACTGGCTGGCGGCCGATGCACTTGCCGCCGGTCAATTGCCGCTCACCTATGAATGGTTGCTATGGCTCCGGTTGGCCTGGTTGCGCATTTTAAATGCTATTTTTCAGGCATTTTAGGGGGCTGGATTAGAACGCAACAGATGGTGGGATTGGATCATGGTGGCCGGTTCCCCTTCGCATTTTTGGTAGGGTTGCATGATATTGGAACATCTAGAATTTATTTTTGATGCGACTAATCATTAATGAAAAGTAAAAAGTTGAAAAAGTCCTTGCTGAATTTCGTGGTATTATTTAGAAGCTCCAAGATTTGTCACTTGTGAAAATAAATATTATGTGTCCTGGTGTTTTGGATTCATATTCGAATTACAGTCGCCAAAAGATTATCATGGCGGCATAATTCAATGAGACGCTCTCCCACCATGAGTTCTGAGAGAGGATATAGTAGTGTTATCTGAACAGCGCCGTACAAAACGGCAACGTGTTGTCAAGTCGGGAAAAATTATTTTTGGGGTGTCAGATATAGCGATCGACTGTCTGATTTGTGATGAAACATCAGATGGTGTTTTAGTGGAAACCGTAACGCCCGTTGTGGTTCCCCTAGATGTCAAAATACAGTTAACGAACGGCGGAACGTTTCCTGCTGCACGCCGTTGGGCCTTGGGCAATAAAATTGGTTTTGAATTTGTCGGCACTAGAATTTTCGATCGGGCAACCATCACAGGCATGGCTGAAATTTATCATATTTTGCAAACTCAGGGAATCAAGCAGACACTGTTAAGCCTGCGCAGATCGAGGTTTTTTGATAGTGAAGAAATCCGCAAGGTCGCGGAAGATGCTGAGGCTGCGACGTTGCGTCTTGAGCAGTTGTTAATTGGCAATTAGCGGCTGGTATATTCTGTAACAAAAACGCATTAACAACCATCAGCTACGCAAGCGCGATCCCGGCCTTGCTGCTTGGCTTTGTAGAGCGCACGGTCGGCGGCTTCCACCAAATTTTCGGGAGTAGATCGGCTCGAGCCAGGCACCAGTGAAGCGATCCCGAGGCTGATTGTCATGACGCCTTTCGGTCGATCGGTATGTGGAATACGCAGGTCTTGAACCTGGCGAAGCATGCGCTCGGCAATGGCGATTGCGGCTTTGCAACCTGTGTTGGGAAGCAGGACGGCAAATTCCTCACCACCGTAGCGTCCCACTATGTCAGTTGGCCGGCAGGAATTCACCAGAGCATTTGCCAGTTGTTGGAGGCAGCGGTCGCCCGCTGGATGCCCGTAGAGGTCATTGTATTGCTTAAATGAATCAGCATCAATCATGATCAGAGCCAGCGGCTGGCCCGCCTTGCCGGCCCGGTGAAAATGCCGGAGCAAGTTTTCCTCAAAGTACAGGCGGTTACCAACGTTTGTGAGGAAATCAAAACGCGCATTCTCATGGTGCCATCTCACCGTCTTTTCTTTGGCCAGCGCGATGATGCTGAAATTGCCAACCAGCATAATGACGGTCAGGTCGATCATCAATACATCGAATCCGGGTACGGCTTCGAAGGGCACATCGGCAACTCCAGGCCATATAAGCGAGCGGACAGCTCGTTGAAGCATGAGGACTAATTGGAGGACCAGAATGGCGAACACTGGCCAACGGATAATCGGTGAACTTTGTGGTGTTAACCATAATTCGCGGGCGGCAAGGCTTACGGGAATTAAAAGTAATAGCAAGCTGAGGCTTATCCGCAGGTCAAAAGTCGTCCTAAATGCCGGGATAAGATAAAGTCCGAGCCAGATCAGCGCGGGCATGATCATAATATTGGCCTGTGGCCGGTAGCCTCGTAATGAGCGGAAAGCAGTCCAGAACAAAGCAAAACTGAACAGTATGGCGAAATTCGCGAACGCAACGCCCATCAGAAGAGGTAATGTGGCGCGTCCGATCATGGCGATAGCCATCACGGCACCGGATATGGCGATCCAGAAAACTTCGGTTTGCTGACGGTCTTGCAGCCATACGAGCACACTGCCACCCGCCGTCAGCAGGATCACGAAGATCATGGCTAAAAGCAACGTTTGTGGATCTAGAACCAACGACGTCATCTTGATTGATCAGCCCCCTGGCAACCACAGTTTGGTTGGTCTTTTTTTGCGGTTATGTCCGATCAAAGTTTTGGGAATGGCGAGGATCATCAGAGTGATGCATGAATTAAGCTGACCGCAAGCTATGCGGTCAAAGGTAAGCTGTCAAAATTTGAAATACCGGCTTGGCTGCGGCTATTTTTAATCAGCTTGCAGTTACATTGTTGGTGTCGATTTGGTTGTCTAGCTCGCGTTGAGTATAAATTTTGGTTTACGTTGATGATTTTGCCTCTTTATTGTTGACGATTCTTCGATTCGAGATAGAGTCACAAAGTTATTTTGAATGCGCTGCCGCCAAATCAGCCAGGGTGATCATCAAGATCATGGGGTCGATCGGCGATGGTTCAAAGCCCAGCCGCATATAGAAGGCTTTTGCGCCTTCGGAGAGGGCGTGCACCAGCATGCTGCGGATGCCGATGGTGTCTGCCGCGTGCAGCACGCGCTGGGCGGCGTTTTGAACCAGGGCGTGCCTGAGTCCTTGACCATGCAAGGTTTTATCGACCGCCAAACGCCTCAGGGCGATAACAGGGATAGGGTCGGGCATGTCGCGCTGAAGCCGACCGGAGGCGGTGTTGGTCGCCACGGCGCCGCAGGCCAGGGCGTAGTAGGCCATAATCCGCGCGCCTTTGCAGACAACGAACGTGCGAGAGGCGCCGCTGAACTGGTTTTTCAGAGCGTGGTGCTTGAGCCAGGTATCGAGGGTGCCTTCGCCGGATTGGAAGGAGGTGACATCGTGGTGCGCGGCCAGAGGTTCAGGCGCGGTGAGGCTCACACCTCGTTCCAGGGGAGCTTGGCCTGCATGGTTTTGCGCAGGCGCTCATTGGGTTGCGGCGTGGCGTCCAGCCGCTCAAGAAACGCCGCATAGGCCGCTGGCGCCGCCCTGATGATGGTTTGATCGAGCAAGGCATCCTCAGCCGCCGCGCACGCGGCTTCCAGCACGAATTCGGTGCGGTTTTTGCCGCGCAGCTTGGCCGCACGGTCGATCAAGCTGCGTTCCTCAGGCTTGATCCTGAGGTTCAGCGTCTCCCTTTTCAAAAGCGGCGAGGGGTTCGGGGCGGGCATGATGTTGTCTCCTGTTCGAGGAGCAGGAATATCACGTTTGTAGTGTCATTGTCATTACACGAATTGGTGCGCTGTGATCACGGCGGGCCGATGGGCTGTAATTTCTCTTGTCAGCGCCTGCTGTTACGCGCTCAATATGGTTCTCGTCTGCGCCGTCTATATCGTCCGGTCATTTCCCAATTGTTTTAGGGGGGGTCTGATCATGCAGGTCCGGCTATCGCTCACGCTTGATGTGCTGATATTTGTGGTGCCGGTTTTTGGCCTGGTTCCGGCGGCCCGTGCGCCAACCGTCTTTCCGCCGCCCAGTGGTGAGGGCATGTGATGCTGGTCGATGTTTTTGTCAGTTACTCCTCGAAGGATAAGCCAACGGCTGATGCGGTTTGCGCAGCCCTCGAAGCCGCCGGCATACGGTGCTGGATCGCGCCGCGTGATATCCTGCCTGGGCAGGATTGGGGGGCCGCCATCGTGGACGCGATCGACCGATGCCGCGCCATGGTGCTGGTGTTTTCGGCGGATGCCAATGATTCGCCGCAGATACGCAATGAGGTTGTACAGTCGGTGAACCGGGGCATCCCAGTCATCCCGGTGCGTATCGCCGATATCATGCCAACTAAGGCGTTGGCGTATTTCATGGGCAGCGTCCATTGGCTCGACGCACTGACACCGCCTTTGGAGAAGCACCTTGAGACCCTGGCGAGCAATGTGAACACGCTGCTGCAGGGTACGGGACGCCCAGACACCGGCAAGCAGGCACCCTTGCCGTCACGAAGCAAGGTGAACTCAGGCAACCGGCGCAAGCTTTGGTTCATCGCTGCGGGCGTTGCCGGTGTGGTCGTGGTTATGGCCGCTGTCACGATGGTGGCGGCCGGCTTCCTGCATCAGGGCGGCGAGGCCAATGTCGAGACCGTTCAAGTGTCCAGCTTGCCCACAGCTGATGATCTACAGCGCGTGAGCGCGATTGCCGCGAAGAATCAATTGCCGGTGCCGGCCTTCACCATCGAGATGCCGAAAGGCAGCGTATCGGCAAACGCACTCCGCTTTGTCGGCATATGGGCGAGCAGCAGCGGCTATAACGGCACCGGACGGCAAGCGATGCTGATTGTCACGGCCGTCAATGCCGGCCAGGCGGCGGAAGGGTACTTTGTGCAGGGGCCGCCCACCGCGTCTTCAGCCACTGAGACCCGCTCCTACGGCGCCAGCTCAATCCCGATCGAAGGCAAGATCGATGGCGGTGCCCTGAGCTTCGCGCACGCGTCGAGTGACACCAAATTCATCGCCAAATTCGACATCAATAACAGCTACCTTACGATGACCGTGACGCTGCACAGCGGCTTGAGCATCCAGATCGTGCTCAATCCGGTCTGGACGCTGGTGAAGTGCGCGTGAGAATGCAGCACTATGTGATGGACATTGCTGCACATTAGTTTTGGCTCGATTCAAAGCTGTGAAAACGGCCGGGCGTTTGAAAATTGTTGTGTTAGATAGTCAACCATGAGGCGAACTTTGAGCGATAGGTTCCGTTTATTAGGAAACATTACGAAAAACGGCCGTTCTGCAAACCGATAGTCGGACAAAACTCTTTGTAATTCGCCGGTATGTAATTTCTCGTTGACACAGTATCTTGGTAAAAGCGCGATACCAAGCCCGCGCAGGACTCCTGCTTGCAGGGCCAAGGAACTATTTGTTGAAAAAGACCCTGACACTCGTACACTTATTTCGCCGTTGTGGTTGGATAGCGCCCAGACGCTATCGGGCGCGGATTTCAGATGAATAAGGCAGTTGTGGCCTTTCAACTCGTCCGGGGTGCGCGGGAGGCCGCACTGCGCAATATAATTTGGCGAGGCACATAATATCCATTCAAGGCTGCCGATGCGTTTGGTGATAATGCTTGAATCCAAGCTGGGAGACAATCTGATTGCAAGATCAACACCGTGATCGATAAGATCGTAAGTGTTCGATGTGTCGTCGCTGAGTAGCAGTGAAACATGAAGTTTGGGATATTGCGCGATAAATTCAGCAATAATCGGTGCAAGGTATAAATTTCCAAATGATTTTGGCGCCATGATTCTAATGATACCCCGGGGCTCCTTTTGCAGATTTGAGAGCTGGATGCGCTTATCTTCGATGTCGCTTAGTAATTTTTGGCAAAATCCATAATAGTTTTCGCCGATGGTTGTCAGACTTTGGCGGCGTGTCGTCCGATGGAACAATCTGACGCCGAGGTGATTTTCAAGCTCCTGGATATTTTTGCTGACGCTGGAACGCGAGACTCCTAGCTGGTTCGCAGCTGCAGCAAAACTTCCGGCCTTCACGACATGGAGAAAATTCTCATAAGTTCTGAAAAGGTCCATATCTCTCCCGATTGTCCTGTTTCAGTTGACAGTCTGGTGAGTGCAAAGTGGCTTGTCAACATAGGGCCGGTGGTTACCATTAAAAGCCCTCATAACGTCCAAAGAGATGCCTGATGCTGATAATCAATAATGACGATGTTCAAAAACTACTGACAATGAACGACTGTATCCGCGTGCAGGAGGAAGCCTTTAAAAAGCTTCCGACAGGCGGTGCCATTCACCGGCCACGGATTGATATTTATATGCCTTGTGACCGTCCTGATGGCTATTATCGCTGGGGCACGATGGAAGGCGCCAACGACGGTTATATGGCAATCCGCATGAAGTCAGACATCATAACGTGGCCGAAAAGCGCCGACGGAAATTGGACCGAAGATAAATATTGCCGGGAGCCAGGTACATATTGCGGGATTATATATTTACTCTCTACCCGTACTGCGGAGCCACTGGCTTTCATCAATGATGGCTATCTGCAACATATGCGCGTTGGTGGTGGGGCGGGCATCGGGGTGAAGTGGTTAAGCCGGGAGGATTCTCACGTGGTTGGCATGCTGGGCTCGGGTGGTATGGCCAGAAGTTTCCTTGAAGCATTCAGTTGTGTACGGGATATTAAATTGTGCAAGGTATATTCACCGAACGCCGCTAACCGTGAGCTTTATGCTTCAGAGATGTCGCAGAAGCTTGGCATTGAGGTTCGCGCCGTTGATACCGCAAGAGACGCCGTGCGTGGGGTGGACATTCTCTCGACTTGCACTGATTCAATGAAGCCGGTTTATGATGCGGACTGGATTGAAAAAGGCATGCATGTCACGAACCTGGGACGCCGCGAGATTCCCGATGCTGCAACGGAGAAATTTGATGTCGTGATCAGGCAAGGGACGGCTGGGTTGCAAATGCGGCAGACGGAACGTTTCCAGGCGGAGCGCGGATTGTCGCCGGCGGCATTCATTGGCGGGTCGGTGGAGGAAATGCAAAGAATTCCGCCAAAAAATACCCAGCCGGGATTTGGCGGTGATAGTCCCGAGTTTAACGACCGGGGACGGGGTGGTGATAAGCCAGAATTTGCGGACTTGGTGACAGGGAAATCAACGGGGCGCACCGATAGTGATCAGGTCACGTTTTATCGCAATGTCGGCAACCAGGGCCTGCAATTTTCAGCAGTAGGTGGTTGGGTTTACGCGTTGGCAAAAGCGCAGGGTTTAGGTCGCAGCATTCCGACGGAATGGTTTCTGCAAGATATTCGCGACTAAGTGCGCATATAAAGCATTATGGAATTATAAAAAATGAGCATACTCAATCGGCGCGCCATTCTTAAAATGACCGGGGCACTGGCAGGCTCCAGTATGATTTCAAACTCCCTTGCGGCATCATACCCAACGCAGCCGATAATCATGTTTATCCCCTATGGTCCTGGCGGCACATACGATGCCTATGCGCGAGAGTTCTCGAAGCTTATATCTAACGAGTTGGGTGTTAATGTTGCGCCCGTCAATATGCCAGGTGGAGGTGGTGCCGAGGCCATTTTTGAATTGGCGCAATACCCGCCGACTGGGGATCACATTAGCATTATCAATGTGCCGGGAATTTTATTGGAAAAACCAAGGCCGGGTTTGGATGTTGAAAAACTCACGTGGATTGCAAATCTAGGCCGCGACTATGCGGCACTTGCGGTAGGTGCCAATGCATCGGTGCATAATATTGATGATCTGAAAAGACTTTCGGCGAAGCGGCCGATTGCCTTTGCAACGGCAGGCCGTGATTCAGGTTATTTTGCCTCAAAAGTGTTTTGTGCCTCGTTGGATATTAAAAGCCGGTTCATAACTGGCTATCAAGGCTCGGTAAGTTCGGCTGTCGCGGCGGCACGGGGGGATGTGGATGCCGTTGTTTATTCATATACGACATTGCAGAAGCTTCAATCGTCCGGGTTGGTGCGCATAATATTCAGCTTTCAGCACAAAGCCCCTGTGGCGGGGATTGAAGATGCTGGTACGGTAAATAAACCTGACCTCGGTAAAATTTCAGAATGGCGGCCAATAGTTGGGCCACCCGGGTTGAGTGATGAAATGACGTCTATTCTGTCGAACAGTTTTATGAAGGCTGTAAAGCTTCCGGAAGCAGTGGCCTGGGCTGGTAAGGTGGGAACGACACTTTACCCCCTGGATGGTAAACAGACCCGGGCAATGTTTGAAGATCAGGCGGCGTTGGTTAAAAAGTGGCAGGATATTTTGTAAGTTAGGTTTTATATCTCAGCGCGTCATAGTGAATCATCTATGAGGAGGATGCAGATGCAAAAAATTAATCGCCGTAAAATTTTATCGGCAGCGGCAGGGGCTTGTGCCGGTTATTCGCTGATTGGTAGCCGGCCGGCTTTTGCATCCCCGTTCCCGAACCGCCCGATCAATCTCATCATTCCGGAAGCGCCTGGGGGTACATTTGACGCTTATGGCAGAGAATTTTCCCGGCTTCTGCAGGATCGGCTGAAGGTAAATGTTGAACCAATTAATATGCCGGGCGCTGGCGGGGCGGAGGCGATATTTTCATTGTTCAGCGATGCTGCAGATGGTTATACCATAAGCCTGATTGGAATTCCGGGCGGTTTGATGCATAATCCGAGGCCGGATTTTAATTTTAATAAACTGACCTGGCTGGCGAATTTGTCGAGGGAGCCTTACGGATTGGCGGTCGGCACGAATAGCCTGATCAAGAATTTTTCTGACCTGCTGCAATTGGCATCGACCCGCCCCGTTGCATTTTCAATTGATGGTCCAGGTTCGACCGGCAGTTTTCTGACAAAAATATTTATTGCTGAGACGAATTTACGCTCTAAAATTGTCGCAGGCTATCAGGGGTCAAGCGCCGCGGTCCTGGCGGTTGCCCGAGGTGAAGCCGACGCGACCGTTCAATCTTTGACCACTATAAAAAAAATGCAATCAGCTTCACTTGCTCACCTGATATTTCAATTTGAAAATGTGCCTGCACCACCGGGTATTGAAAGTGCAAAATCCATCGGCAAACCCGAACTGGGGGAAATTTTCCAATGGCGTTCGATCGTAGCACCTCCTGGTCTGCCTCAGAACATTGCGGCGGGTCTGTCAGCGGCATTGCTCGATTGCGCGAATTCTAGTGAGGCTCAGCAATGGGCACAAAAAATTCACGCCGAACTGTTTCCATTAGGTCAGGCCGAGACGTTGAAAATGGTGGCAACGCAGGAAGCGATTGTCAAAAAGTGGCGGCCATTGATGTAAGCTTATCGTCTTGTTGATCGTTTGAGACGCAGGGTCGCCTGGGCGACTGAACTATATCGTGCGTAACAGAGAAATTTTTGGAATTTCATATGACACTGATTATCAATAACACCGATGTAGCGAAACTTCTGACCATGGAAACGACGATCGAGGCGTTGGAGCAATCATATATAAGTTTGGCGCGTGGTGAGTCGGTCTGCCGGCCGCGGATAGATATTCGTATTCCCACAAGTGATCCTGCGAAGACATATCAGTTTGGTTCGATGGAAGGCGGGGCTGTTGGAGGCTATTTTGCTGTCAGGATGAAATCAGACGTTATTTATGAGACCGATTACAACGGTGCCATCACCCAGGAAAAATACTGTACACGACCGGGACTTTTCTGTGGTCTTATTTTTCTAACCTCTGTTGAGACAGGTGAACCGCTCGCCTTTATCAATGATGGCATATTGCAACATATGAGGGTTGCTGGAGATGGTGGAATCGGCGTCAAATATATGGCGCGCAAGGATGCCCAGGTAATCGGGATGTTGGGAGCAGGCGGTATGGCCCGCAGTCATATGAAGGCTTTCATGGCGGTACGAAATATTAAAAAATTGCAAGTTTACAGCCCAACACGGGCAAATTGCCTGGCATTTCGTGACGAGATGGCCGCAACCTACAATATCGAGGTGCAAGCCTGTCAGGAACCGGAACAGATTTACCAGGGCGCTGATATTGTCGCGGCGTTGACGGATTCAGCTGTATCGGTCCTCAACGGTGCGCTGATCGAGAAAGGTGCGCATATCATCAATATTGGCGGCGGCGGGAAGATTGGCGACGCCGCGATGGAAAGAGTCGATGTGTATTTGCGTTTTGGTGATACGCCGGCTCCCGTTGGGCGTCCTGAATTGGCCATTGATGATGAGTACCTGACTTGGGAGGCACAGTCTTATGCGGTCAAGCCGCGCCAGGGTAAGGTGAAGGTCAAAGCGCACGGTGTTGCTCTACCGGAGAAGCGCGTGACGCTCGCCGATATCATTAGCGGCAAAACGGCGGGAAGGACATCGGATGATCAGATCACATGGTCGGAGCGTGGGAATATCCAGGGGGCGCAGTTTCATGCGGTAGCCGGGCGCGTTTATGAACTCGCGAAAGCCAGAAAAATGGGTCATGATTTGCCGACGGAATTGTTCTTGCAGGATATTCGTGACTAGCCGGGAACCGTGATTTTGCCGGTCGTCAAGGGCGTAATGGCAAGCCGCTGAATACAGATATAGGTTGAACCAAACAATAACTTCAAACGGGATGGCAAGCGATGATGAGAGACGATAGGCTGATAGGTCGCCGTTACTTATTAACCGGTGCGGCGACCTTAGGGATTGCTGCGGGTTCCGGCATGTTTGGCAATGCCGCGGTTGCGGCAACTTTTCCAGATCGCCCGATTAGCCTGATTATCCCTTTCGGGACTGGCGGAGACTTTGATGTTTATGGGCGGGAATTTGCTCATCTGATGGAAAGCGAACTCCAACCGCATGCTTTCGTTGAGCCGGTCAACATGCCAGGTGCTGGCGGGAGGGAAGCGATATTCGGACTTTTACGTGACCAACCGGACGGTTATAATATCAGTATGGTCAGTATCCCGGGAATTTTTATGGGCGATAATAAAAAATCCAACGCTGATTTCGATCTGGATAGTTTGACATGGCTGGCTAATCTAGGGCGGGACCCTTATGCGTTAGCTGTTTCGGTCAAGAGTCAATTTTACAAGGTTGCTGATCTCCAAAATGCTTCGAAGACCCGGGAGGTTACCTTTTCAAACTCAGGTTTTGCTTCGTCTGGGTATCTTGCGACCCGCGCTTTTTGCACGGTGACTGGAATTCGTTGCAAAATTGTCAGCGGTTATAAAGGTTCATCCGACTCAATGGTGGCCGTTATCCGCAATGACGTTGATGCGGTTGTGCATTCGCTTGCGACATTGCAGGAGATGGAAAAATCTGGTTTCTTGCGGATTATATTTGTTTTTGAACCTAAGTCATCACTGCCGGGTGTGGAGGATGCGGCGGCGTTGCATACCCCGGACCTTGGTCAGATATTTCAGTGGCGGCCGGTTGCCGGTCCACCGGGGCTTCCGGCCGGCATTTCAGCGAAGATCAGCAAGGCACTGCTAAAGGCCGCGGCATCGCCACAGGCGGCGGCTTGGGCCCGTAAAGTTGGAGCCACACTGTATCCGCTGGATCAGGCACAAACGCTGCAAATGGCCAAAGCCCAGGAGGCGCTGGTCAATCGTTGGCGTTACGCGCTTTAGCGTTTATTGATTATACAAATTTACGTACCCATATAATGAGCCGTATTGATACCAGCAAAATACTGACGATCATGAAACCGGCGCTGATCGGTTGCTGGAAAAATACCGCCATGTTGCCGTGGGAGAGTAGCAGTGAGCGACGGAAATTATCTTCAACCAGCGGGCCTAACACGAAGCCAAGTAAAATTGGTGCTACCGGGAAATCGAGCGCGATGAAGATGGCGCCGGCGATGCCGAACACCAGCACCTCCCACACTTCGAACAAATTGTTATTGGTGCTGTAAACCCCGACCGCGATGAAAAACAGCGCTGAGGGAAACAAAAACCGGTAGGGCACTTGCAGCAATTTTACCCATAGGCCGATCAGCGGCACATTGAGCAACAGGAGCAACACATTGCCGATCCAAAAGCTGGCAATCAGGCCCCAGAATAAATCAGCATGGTCAGTGATCAGCGTCGGGCCGGGTTGAATGCCCTGGATCAGCAGCGCACCGAGGATCAGCGCCATCACCGGGTCACCCGGAATGCCAAGGCTCATGGTGGGGATGAAATCCACCTGGGTTTTGGAGTGCGAGGCGGCTTCCGGTGCGGCCACGCCTTCCAAAGCACCTTTGCCGAAGCGCTCAGGGTTTTTGGCGAGCCTGCGCTCAACCGCATAGGCGATAAAGGTGGTGATGGTGGGGCCGGTGCCGGGCATGGCGCCGAACAAAGTACCGACGAGTGTACCGCGCACCATCGGCATAAACGCTTGCCGCAGTTCGGCCAGGCTGGGCCGCATGTCGCGCAGCCGCATTTTAATGGGTGCTGCCGCAACATTCAGGCTGTTGACGTTGCGCAGAAATTCCGCGACGCCAAACATCCCCAGCGCGATCGCCACCAGTTCGATGCCATCGTCAAGGTTGGTAATCCCGAAGGTGAAGCGCTGAATCCCGGTCATCACATCGGTTCCAGGAATACTCAGCAATAATCCGATTACCACCATGGCCACACCCTTCAGCGGTGAGCCGCGCGACATGGTGGCGCCGGATAATAATCCGAGCAGCATGATCGAGAAAATTTCCGGTGGCCCGAATTTGAAGGCGATGCGCACCAGCAGCGGCGACGCCAGCACCATCACCGTAATGCCGACAGAGGCGGCGAAGAATGAGCTTAGCATGGTGATGCCGAGCGCGGTGCCGGCTTTACCTTGCTGGGTCAGCGGGTAGCCATCCAGGCAGGTGACGGCGTGCGGCGGGTGGCAAGGCAGGTTGAGCAATATGGCCCCGATGGCGCCGCCATATTGCGAGCCATAGAAAATCCCGGCGAGCATCAAAATCGCCGGGATCGGGTGCATCGCATAAGTGAGCGGCAGCAGCATCGAGATTGCCGAGAGTGCGCCCATGCCAGGCAGCACGCCGATCAGATTGCCCACCAGCACGCCAACCAGAGACCAGATAAGGTTGGCCGGTTGTACGGCAACGCCAAAGCCGTGCCACAGGTCGATGATGGACTGGCCGATCATGCCTCAGCCCCACTTGAACAGTGGGAACTGCACTTGCAGCAGCCACCAGAAAACGATCAGGCACACCAGGGTCATGCAGGCGGCCAAAATTATTGCTGCCGCCAACGAGTTTTTGCGGTCTCCGAAAGCCGCGATCAACACGGTTGAAAATGTCGCAGGCAGTAGGCCGAAAAAATTGCCGATGACAACGAAAGCCACAAGGCTGGTGCAAATGCAGAGCCAGCCCCGCCATTGCGGCTGCCATTTCATGCGCGGCATTTCCGGCGCTGTGCGCAGGCCGGATATCAGGATGAGCAACCCGGTCACCGCCAGAATAACGCCGAGCGACATGGGGAAAAATCCAGGTCCCATCTGTTGTAGACTGCCAAGCTCATATTGTGCGGCCTGCCAGCAGGTCCCCAGCCCGATGACCAGCATCAGGCCGCCGCCGAGTATGTCCTTCAAGTTGCTTTGGTTGCTTGTCATTCGCCCGGTAGTGCCTCAAAGCCGCTGTCGTGGCGCAGCGTGCGCGTGCTGGTACCGGTAAGCAATGCAACCAGATGCCGCGCCGCCGCTTGGTTGGTGGCTTTGGCGCTAATGGCGGCTGAATAGACCGTGGATAGCGCAAATTCCGGTGGCAAACTGCCAACCAAAGTCAGCCCGCTGGTGTATTTGATCTCGGTGATCTGGGTCGAGCCGATCGCATGTGCCTCGGTACTGTCAGCCAGATGACGCATGGCAATGGCACCGTTCGGAAAGGCTTTGAGGTGGGGCAGCACCGCGGTTTGGATGCCAAGCTTGTCGAGAATTTTCATAAAATGGATACCCGCCGTGGATTGATACGGGTCGGGCACAAACACCGCCTGCGATGCCAGCAACGCGGCGGCGAGATGGGCGGGCGATGAGATGTCGGGGATCGGTTGCCCGGCGGGTACGGCAACGCCGGTGCTGACCGCGCCCAAGGGTGCGGCTGAGCCTGCCACCAGCAATCCCTGGGCGGTTAGCTCGGCAATTTGGGTGGCGGTGAGGATCAGAACATCGCAAGCCTCCCCGTTCAAGAATTTTTCCTTGACAGCACCGACGGCGTTAAAAAATCCATCGATAGTAAGGCCGGTTTCCTGCGTGAACTGCGATTGCAAATGCAGGACAAGACCTTTGGACGCGCCAGCGGCCAGAATATGAAGGGTCAAATGCGGGGTCTCCTTAAGGCTGTTGGGCAAGTTCAGACATGATGCGTTCGGCGGTGATGGGAAGCTGGCGGATACGGATATGCAATGCATCGAACACGGCATTGCCAATGGCAGCAACCACCGGCCCGATAGAGCATTCGCCAGCCCCCAGCGGCGGGTGGTCTGAAGGGACGATATGGACACTGATTTTAGGCACCTCACTGAAGCGCAGAATGGGGTAGCTCTCCCAGTCGGTGCTGGTAACGCGGGTGCGGTCGAAGCGCACCGCCTCTTTCAAGGCCCAGCTTGTAGCCTGGATGGCACCGCCTTCAATCTGGTTGCGGACACCATCGGGGTTAATCGCGAGGCCGACATCCACCGCGATGGTCAAGCGCCGGGCATAAATCTGTTCGGCGGCGTCAATCTCGGCGACTACAGCGCAATAGGCACCGGAATTTTTATAACGCGCATAGGCAAAGCCGGCACCCTTGCCTTCGATGAGGTTTTGTTGCGGCCAGCCGGATTTTTCCAGCGCCAGCGCGATGACGGCGCGGGCGCGCTCGTCGTGCAAATACCGCAGCCGCCATTCCACTGGGTCGGTGTTGGCGGCGCGGGCGAGGTCATCGATGAAGGTTTCAACGGCAAATATATTGGCCATGGCGCCCAGGGATCGTAAGGCGGACGTGCGTAGTGGCATATTGAGGATGCGGTGGCTGGTGACTTGCCAGTTGGGAAATTCATAACCCGGGATGGCGTTGCGCTCGGCCCCGCCGCCACCGGCCAGCGGTGGGTTGATCGCAGGGCTGCGCTCAAAGGGTGTTGCTAGATGCCAGGCGCCGAGCAAGGCCGGGCTGCTGCCGCGACCGGGGCGTGAGGTGTGGCCGTTGCTCCAAATGCTGTGCCGCCAGCCGGTGATGGTCCCTGCAGCATCGAGGTCTGCTTCCAGATCAATCGCCATGGCGGGACCAAACGGTGCCCAGGCAAGTTCATCAGCCCGCGACCATTGCACCCTCACCGGGCGGCCCGGCGTGTGGCGCGCCAGCCATGCGGCGTCGAACGCCACATCATCGGCGGGATTATGGCCGTAGCAGCCGGCGCCTTCCACATGCTGCACGATAATTTTTTCGGGTTCCATTGCGAACGCCAAAGCCAGATCGCTGCGCAGGTTAAAAATCCCCTGGCTATGGGACCAAACCTTCAAGATTGCGCCATCATAGACAGCCAGAGCGCAGGAGGGCGCGATAGAGGCATGGGCAAGAAATGGCTTGGCGTATTGGGCCTTGATGGTCCGGCTGGAAGAGGCTGGAGAGGGTGGTGAGGCGGTGACGCTGGTGTCCGCGGGCTCGCTGCGCAGCCAGGATGCGAAATCCTGCTCATCTGGCAGAGACTCGTTTGGCTGACTCCAGACGGCGCCTGCGCTGAGCTTGGCGGCGGCGTGCTCGGCCTCGTCGTTGCCGGTGGCCACTATGGCGAGCAAGGAGCCATCCCGCACCACCGATATAACGCCGTTGCAGGCTAAGGCTGCAGCATCATCGAGTGATAGCAATGTTGCCCCAGGCGCATTTGGCCGCAACATCCTCCCGTGCAGCATACCCGGCAATTCCATGTCATGGATGAAACGCGTCTTGCCGAAGATTTTATCCGGCAGGTCCAGGCGGCGTGCTGATGTGCCAACTTTACGGTAAACGGTATTCGGCTTGGGCGGGACGCGACCGGTGGCATCGGTATCGAGCAGCGCATCATCCGCGAGGTCCCAATAGCTGGTCTGAGCGCCGCTTGGACCGCTGATCAGGCCGTTGCAAATTTGTAAGCTGGCAACTGGTTCACCCAGATGGGTGGCAGCCTTGGCGAGGTAGATCGCCCGGACCTCGGCGCACACCTGCTGCAATGCCCGACCGGAATCCTGCACGGAGAGGCTGCCGGAGGTGACTGATTCATTCGGGCTGAAGCCCGTGTTGGCGGCGACCATGGTAATTTGATTAAGGCCAACCTCCAGCTCTTCGGCGACAATCTGTGCCAAGGCGGTGAGAATGCCCTGGCCGATTTCCACCTTGCCAGGCGAGACCATCACCTTGCCCTCCGGCGTGATGCGGAGCCATTGGCCGAGATGCGGGTTGCCACGCAGGTTGCCGGGAAGCTGGCCGGGCTGGGCGGGCGCAGGCAGCGCAAAACCCTGGTTCATGGCGTACGCGGCGCGGGTTGCCCGGCGGCCCGCAGAATGGCCTCAACCACCCGGTTATGCGTTCCACAGCGGCACAGGTTACGATCCAGTGCCTGATGAATATCGGCTTCCGCAGGGTGCGGATTGCGCGACAATAAAGCGGCGGCACTGATCAGGATGCCGGAGGTGCAGTAGCCGCATTGCGCCGCTTGCCCGGCAAGAAACGCCTCCTGCAACCGGTGCGGCTGCTCCGGCGTGCCAAGCCCTTCGACGGTGGTGACTGATTTGCCGGCCACAGCCCATATTGGTGTATCGCATGACGCCACGGCGAACCCGTCGATCAATACGAAACAAGCTCCGCACTGGTTGCTGCCACAGCCGTAGTGTGTGCCCTTCAGGTACAGATGGTTGCGCAATATGGTGAGCAACGGTGTGTCACCATCTACCTGCAACACATGGCTTTGGCCATTAACTGTAATGCAGGTGGATGGGAGTGGCTGCTGCGGGGCTGCCGGCATCATGCGTGCGCCTATTGAGTGATTTTAAGTCCCGCCAACTGGATGACCTTTGCCCATTTTTGAATATCGCCCTGGATATAGCTGCCAAATTGCACCGGCGTCATGATCATCGGGGTGGCGCCTTGCTTCAGCCATTCAGCCTGCACCGCAGGGTCTTGTGCGATTTTGGTGATATCGGCATTCAGCGTCGCCACAACATCAGGCGGCGTGCCTTTTGGAGCCACCACGCCCAACCAAATTTCAGCGTCGTAGCCCGGAACAGTCTGCGCCATGGTGGGCAGGTTCGGCAGAACTTTTGATTTTTCAGCGCCGGTCGTGGCAATGCCGTCCACCTTGCCGGAATTGATCAGGCCAAGCATTGTGGTGGTGGCATCGAACATCATATCCACCTGGCCGCCCATCACATCAACGCGTGCTTCCGAACTGCCTTTGAATGGCACGTGTAGAATTTTAATGCCGGCAAGCTGATTGAAAAGCTCTCCCGCCATATAATAGGGCGTGCCGGGGCCTGAGGAGGCGAAGGTCAGCCCGTTGGGGTTTTTCTTTGCCATAGCGATGATATCAGCAACTGATTTGGCACCGAGTGTCGGGCGGGTGACGAGCACGAGTTCGGATGTGTTGATGGGCGCGACGGGGACGAAATCCTGCAAGAGCTTGAAGGGTTTATGGGGAAATAATGTCTCATTCACCGTGTGGGTGTTGGAGATGATCAGCAGCGTGTAGCCATCTGGCGTGCTGGTTGCTGCGGCCTCGGAGCCAATGATGGAGCCGCCACCGGGACGATCTTCAACGATGAAGGACTGACCGGTTTCGGCTGTTAGGTGCTGTGCTAAAATCCGGCCGTAAACATCGGCTGATCCGCCGGCGGCAAATGGCACGATGATGGTGACCGGGTGGCTTGGGTAGCTGCCGGCCAATGCGGGTACCGCTGACAAAAAGCTGGCAACAAGCAGGCCTGCCGCGGGTTTCAGGATTTTAGTCACGAGCGATTGGATCGGCATGTCATTCTATCCATTCTGATGCGGCCATTTTGGCCAGGTTATTGTGCTATCAAGGACGTCAATTTTATCTGCAGGCTGAGCTCAGGCGGCCACTGTATTTGTTAAACTACCTAGATGATCAATCGAAATTTTAACCACATCGCCGACTTCGAGAAATTTCGGCGGATTAAATCCGATACCAACACCCGCCGGGGTGCCGGTTGCGATGATATCGCCTGGCTGCAAGGTCATGCCAGCGGAAATCGTCTCGATGATGGTGGGAATATCGAAAATCAGATCGTGCGTATTGGCGCTCTGGCGCAACTCGCCATTGACCCAGCATTTCACGTTAAGGTTGGCCGGATCGCCCACCTCGTCAGCTGTCACCGCCCAGGGACCCATAGGGCAGAAGCTGTCCAGGGATTTGCCGATGAACCATTGCCGGTGCTTCTGTTGCAGGTCGCGGGCGGTGACATCGTTGACGATGGTGTAGCCCCAGACATGTGATAATGCATTCGCCTTGGTGATGCCGCGGCCCGGTTTGCCGATGATGATGGCGAGCTCAGCCTCGTAATCAAGCTGTTCGGTGATGCCGGCAAAGCGGTGGATGGCTTCACCATCTGCTACCACCGTTGAGGTGGCTTTGGTGAAGACCACCGGGAAGGCCGGCGCCAGTTCGCCCTTGGCAGCGGAAGTGTCAAAGCCGGATTGGGCGAATTCCTTGGCGTGCTCGTGGTAGTTTTTGCCGACGCAAAAAATGTTGCGGTGCGGCTTGGGAATGGGGGCCAGGATTTTTTGACCGGCAAGGCTGTGCCAATGCGTAGCGGGTGGTAATGGCTGCGCCGGCGTCTGGCTGATGAGGCTGACCAGATCTCCGGTAAACCCAGGCAGGATATCCTTCACCAGGCAAAAGTTCCCGCCATCGGCGGAAATAATCACCACGGTCGGAATGCCTGAGATGTTCAATGTTGCAAACCGCATCTTGTCGTCTCCAAATTGGTCTTTTTTGGTTGGGTCTTGGCTCGCCAACCGTGTTGGCAAAAGCTTATCGGCGCTTTTCCGGCGCGTCAACACAGTTGACTTGTGGCTCTGAGTTGGATTTTATAAACCAATTCAACCCAATTAAGGGCGGCAACCATGCTTAACGACCCCGGCTTTACGTTAAAGGCGGCCTTGCTTGAAAACCTGCGGACTGGCCGGTGGCGGCCCGGTGAGAGGCTGCCGGCTGAACGGCAGTTGAGTGAACTGCATGCAGTTGGGCGCTCCACTGTTCGGCGGGTTTTGTCTGAACTGAAAGAGCTTGGGTTGGTGATACAGTCAATCGGCAGCGGCACCTTTGTTGCCAAAGATATTGCTGGAAAATTGCCGCAACTTGCTGCAACCGATGCCGGCATAAGCCCTTCTGAACTGATGGAAGCCCGCCTGATTTTTGAGCCGGGGATGATTGATTTGGTGATACGCAACGCCACCACCGCCGATTTCACACGGCTTGAACAATGCTGCCGCAGTGCTGATGAAGCCCAATCGGTCGAACAATTCGAATATTGGGACGATGCGTTTCATTGCGGCCTGGCGGCGGCGACTCATAACGGCTTGGTGGTCAGTGTCCTTAGCCTGATGTCGAAAGTCAGAGATCATAGTGAATGGGGGCTGCTGAAAAAGAAAAGTGCCAGCGTTGAACGCCGGGACGCCTATCAGCAAGAGCATTGGAATATCTTGGCACAGTTGCGTCAGCGCGACGTTGAAACCGCCCGTGCGGCTCTGCTGGCTCATTTGGTTCATGTACGGCGCAATATGTTTGGTTACTGACCTGCCGGCTACTTGCTGATAATAAGATTTTGGCGAACATCTTGCTGTCATCAACCGGTTTGAGGCGGGCCTTGCCTCACGAAAGTGCTATTGACAGGCCATACTCGGCTCAATAATGTTATACCATAACAAATGTTCGTATAATGAACATTAAATAATCAGTTGGGAACGTGCTGAGCGGACATCATCTGTAATCGGCAGTTTTGGATTTAGGATTATGGCATCGCACAAAATAGTGCGTTGGCAGGAAGATAAAAATAATTGGCGCGATTCGGATAATTCCGGGGGAAATAAAGTGGACACGATGCAAGCAAACACAGCTTTGAATGCCGGAACCAGCACCCAGGCGACGAATATCCGTTGGACCAGCATCACGCCTACATTGTTGGTCATTTGGATCGTTGGGATGATCGACAAAAGTAATATTTCGATCGTTATTGCTAATCCACAATTTTTACAGGATTTGAATTTACAACATAGCCAGGCATTGCTGGGTTGGTTGACGACTGGATTGATTATTGCCTATGGCGCCGCCGCCCCAGCCTGGGGGTGGTTGATCAGTAAGGTCGGCACCCGCCATGCGGTGATGATCAGCCTTGCGATGTGGGGCATTGTCTGTGTCGTTTCAGGCATGTCGGCATCATATGGGCTGCTCCTGACGTCTCGAATTGTGATGGGCATCGCGGAAGCGGCTTTGTACCCCGTGACGCTGGCGGTTGTAGCCAATTGGTTTCCTTTAAAAGAACGAGGCCGTGCCACGGCTTTTTGGTGGATTGGCACGATGATCGGGCCGATGCTGACAGGCTTGTTGATCACCTGGCTGATAGTGCAATTTGGCTGGCGCGCGCAATTTTATGCGCTGGGTGCGCTGGCAGTGGTGCTGCCATTGCCGCAGGCGTATTTTTTATTGCGTGACAAGCCTGGCGAAAACCCCCGGGTAAATAACGCAGAGCGGGCGTTGATTGAAGCGGGAAAAATTGAAGAGAATGATGGTGCTCCTGGCCGCATTCTGCGCAGTAATCCCATAAGCTGGTTTAAAAATCATCGCTATTGGCTGATCGTGATTTCAATCATTTTTAATTCAATCTTTTTCTGGGGATGGTCGGTCTGGTTGCCGACCTATCTTAAAACCACGCGGCATTTCACCTTCAGCAAAGCGGGATATCTAACCTTTATTATCTATGGTTGCGCAACACTGACCATTATTGCGGTTGGATTATTCTCCGACCGCATACTTCGGCGTGCGCCAATTGCTGGTGTGGGGTGGCTACTGAGCGGCGTGTTCCTGATGACGGCAACTTTGGTGCCTGACCGCACAGTATGCGTTGTACTGATGACATTGTCGTTATGTGCGCAGCAGGCTGGCGTAAGTTCGGCACAGATGCTGTATCACAGTGTTGTCGGAACCAAGGATATGGCGAGAAGTCAAGGCTATGCCACAGGGTTTATTCAAATACTTGGCGGTTTTGCGCCAGTGATGATCGGCAGCATGCTGGCGCATTCAGGTGGGGATTTTACCCTTGGCTTTGCCATATTGGCGGCTTCCGTATTGGTGGCGGCCGGCTGCATGGCGGCATTGGCGCGTGAAGGATTGTGAGTTGAAAGTGAAAAGGCACCGGCATTGATCAGAACAATATTGGGCGATGTTGAGGTGCTCGATGGCCCGATACTTGGGCACGAGCATTTGCAAATCGACCTTTCGCACAACAAAGGTGAGGATAACATATTATGGCAGAACGAAGAATCAGCCATTATTGATGATTTGAACTATACTAAAGTCCAATATGGTCTGCGGGTAGTTGCCGATTTAAGTGTGCCGGGTGGTGGACGAAACCCGGAAGCTTTGGCGCGGATCTCCCACCAAACAGGTTTGCACGTGGTATGCGCGACCGGATTCTATTGGGATGCGGTGCCGGATATTGTGGTGCACAGTTCACACCAAAAGCTGCGCGATATCATGATTCGTGAAATTGAGACTGGCATTGATCAGACTGATCTGCGGTGCGGGACAATAAAAATCGGTACTGACCATACGGAGCCAAATAGCATATTTGAAAAATTATTTCGGGCAGCCGCTGCGGCGTCCCGGGCAACTGGGGTTTCTATTGTCACTCATACGACTAAGCCTGAACAGGCGACATGGCAGTTAGATGTGCTTGAGGATGCGGGCGCAGATTTGTCCCACGTGCTGATTAGCCATCTGCATAAAGTTAAGGATTTTTCGGAGATTATCGCGGTTGGTAAGCGTGGAGCGTTTATTGGAATTGATCAGCTGGGCTTTAAAAAGGGCCCGATGATTGGGGATGTGGCAGATATTGTGGTGCGGGCGATCGCGCAAGGTCTTGGCGGACAGTTGATTTTGTCTTCCGATATTGCTCGTAAGTCGCGATTACGGGCGAACGGCGGTATTGGTTATGCAACCACCTTTTCGGAGTTTTTGCCCCTGTTGAAGCAGAGAGGCGTGCCGGAACCCCAGATCAGCAAGATCATGTCTGATAATCCTTTAAAAATTTATAGTGTTCGCACAGATGGGAAATAATGATGAGTGAGTTAGCGGTGCCAGCAGGGCAAAAAATTCATGCTAGCAAAAAAACCTATCAGATGCTGATCGGTGGTGAATGGCGTGATTCGAAAACGGGCGGTACGATTGATAGCATCGACCCTTCCAATGAAGAGGTGATTGCGACGGTGCCGGATGGTGGCGATGCGGATGTGGCTGATGCGGTGGAAGCTGGCAAGGCAGCTTTTGCAGAATGGCGTACCTTTAGCGCAGCAAAACGACAGAAAAAAATGTATGAGTTGGCGAGGCGCATGGAGGAGCGTGTTGAGCATTTTGCGATGCTTGACGCGATTGATTCCGGCAATCCGCTGACGGGCATGATTGAAGATGCCAAAAAGGCACCGGATGAAATCCGAAATTTTGCAAATATGGCAACGGAATTAAAAGGTACCTCGTTTGAAACGCCGGATGACGTTGTGTGCTTTACCGTCCGCGAGGCATTTGGTGTTGTAGGACGAATTATTCCATTTAACCATCCGTACCGGTTTGCGGCAAAAGTGGCGCCTGGGCTGGCAGCCGGCAACGCGGTGATTCTGAAGCCGGGTGAGACGACCTCACTATCGGCACTCGAATTCGGCGAAATGACCATGGATATTTTCCCGAAGGGATTGATCAGCGTTGTAACCGGCTACGGCCACACGGTTGGCCGAGCGATAGTGAAGCACCCCGAGATTATGCGGGTGGCATTCACCGGCAGTGTGCCAACCGGTCAGGCGATTATGCGTGATGCCGCGGACCACATGAAGCGCCTATCGCTGGAATTGGGAGGCAAGAACCCAATGATCGTATTCCCTGATGTGGATGTTGATAAAGCTGCGCAAGGTTGCATTAAGGGCATGAACCTGGCGCGCAGCATGGGACAATCCTGCCAGTCGAATTCACGCGTGTTTGTGCATGAAAAAATCTATGACCGGTTTGTGGCGGCCTTGGTTGAACGCGTTGCCAAACTGAAAGTTGGCGACCCGCGGCATGAGGCAACAGTCATCGGGCCAGTGAATCATAAGAAGCATTATGAAAGGATCATGGGTTTTATTGAATCTGGCAAAGATCAGGGCGCTAAACTTTCGATAGGCGGTGCGCGGCCTTCGCAGTTTAATAAGGGCTACTATGTAGAACCGACCGTGTTCAGTGACGTGACGATGGAGATGCGGATTGCCCGGGAGGAGATTTTTGGGCCGGTGGTTAGTGTGTTTAAATGGAACGATTATGACAGCGTCGTGAAGGAAGCCAATGGCACGGAATTTGGCTTGACCGCAAATATCTGGACGAATGATCTGACTCTTGCCAACAAGACAGCGAAAGCGATGCAAGCTGGTTTAGTTTGGATTAACGGCGCAGGAGGCCGTGTGCCGGGCGTGCCATTCGGAGGTTATAAATTGAGCGGACTTGGCAAGGAAGGTGATCTGTCTGATTTGCTAAGCTACACGCAGGAGAAAACCATCATCACGCATTTGCAGTAATGGTGGTTATTGAGTGGTTTTTAGAAAATTCAGCTAGAGAACGGGTATATTATGAGCTTAGATAAATCGACTGTCGTTTGCCGCCGCTTGGTAGGACGTATTGCCATTGTTACCGGTGGAGCACATGGGATTGGCAAAGCCTACGCGCAACGTCTGTCAGATGAAGGTGCGCATATTATTATCGCCGACATCGATGGCCCTGCTTCGGAGGCAACCGCTGCTGCGTTGTCTGCCAAGGCGGGAGCGGCAAAATCGCTGGGGTTCCGGGTTGATGTCTCGAATGAAGAGAGCTTGGCAAACATGGCTGCCAAGACCATGGAAGCATTTGGGCGAATTGATATTCTGATAAATAATGCAGCAATTTTTGCAACGATTCCGATGTCGCGCCTGCCATTTGATGAAATTGGCGTTGATGAATGGGACCGGATGATGAACGTGAATTTGAAAGGTTCCTGGCTGGCTGTACGCGCTGTGGCTCCCGTGATGAAGGCGCAAAAATACGGTAAGATCATCAATATTGCTTCCGGCACCGCGTTCAAGGGGACTGGCGGGCGTATTCATTACGTGACTTCGAAAGCCGGTATGCTGGGGCTGACCAAGTCGCTTGCGAATGATCTGGGGGCCTACAACATTAATGTGAATTGTTTGGCTCCTGGCAGCACGCTGAGCGAAGAAAACGCCACGGATGAGATTAAGACCATGCGCGAAGGTAAGGCCAATAAGCGCCCACTGGCGCGCACACAATTGCCGGAAGATTTAGTTGGTGCCATGGCGTTCTTTTGCTCAAGCGACAGTGACTTTGTGACAGGACAGACTTTGGTTGTCGATGGCGGAACTTACATGCATTAGCGGCACGCATCATAAATGCCGTAACAACGGGGGCAAAAATGTCTGAAAAATTTCAATTGAAACGCCGTGAATTTCTACCTTTCGCCGCTTCGGCAATGGCCTTGTCGGGCTTTATGTCGGCTAAGCCAGCGTGGGCTTCGGCTTATCCAAACAAGCCGATTACATTTCTCATCCCTGACGGTATTGGAGGTGGAGCGTCAACCTATGTGCGTGAATTTTCAGTTTTATTGGGTAGGTATTTTTCGCCCAATGTGAATGTAGCGCCAATCAATGATCAAGGCGCAAACGGACAGAAGGCTGCTCTTGATCTATTTCACGCCACCCCTGACGGTTACACGATCGGTATGCTCGGTGATGTGACTTCGGTGAAGCAGGGTGCTGATCTTTTGGATAAACTTTCCTGGATTGCGAACTTGGGACGTTCGTCGTTTGGACTCGCGGTAAATGCCAAGTCGAATATCCAAAATGTCGATGACTTAAAAAAATTATCACAGACGCGGCAGGTGGTATTTTCATCGTCGGGAAAGTCAGCACTTAGTTATTTTGCGATTAAGCTATTCTGTAAGTTGAATGACATTAATGCAAAGGTGGTCGTCGGCTATAAAGGCTCAACCGACGCGATGCTGGCGGTGACGCGCGGGGAGGCTGACGCGACCGCACAATCCATGCCGACGTTAAAGCCGATGCAGGACTCAGGCTATCTGCGCACAGTGTTTGTTTACGCAACCAAGTCACCTTTACCTGGTGTTGAGGATGCGACATCCATCGGTCAACCAGATTTGGCGGAGATTATTCAATGGCGGGTTGTTGCGGCACCCCCCGGAACGCCGCCAGAAATTGTCAAGACTTTGAAGGATGCATTTCAAAACATTGCGGGTGATCCTGCGACGATAGCGTGGTCTGAAAAAGTTCATGTGCCGATATTTTTCTTGGGTTCTGATGCAACAAAGCGGGCTGTTGAGGGACAGGTTGATCTGGTGCGAAAATGGCAGGATGTTTTAACCTGAAATTTTTAAATTATGCATGATGGCCCGGATGCTCATGAGCATACAACTGCAGAAGATATGGCAACGTTTGCGCAGTTCATTTGGGCGCAGGATAATGTTGAGCTGACCACAGTTGGTATTGATATTGGCAGTTCAACTTCGCATTTATTATTTGCCAGGCTGCATTTGCAGCGTCAGTCACAAGGGCTTTCAAGCCGGTTTAATATTGTTCGGCGTGAGGTACTATACCGGTCTCCCATAGGCCTCACGCCGTTTTTGGCTGATAGCATGATTGATGCGCAGAGGCTGGGTGCTTTCATCGCGGAACAATATACGGAAGCTGGATTGACACCGGACATGGTCGATACCGGCGCTGTCATTCTTACGGGTGAGGCGATTAAGCGCCGTAACGCACGTGCGATTGATGAGTTGTTTGCTGAACAAGGCGGCAAATTTGTATGTGCCACGGCCGGCCATAAATTGGAATGCACTTTGGCGGCTCATGGTTCCGGCGCGGTGGAGTATTCGCGCCGCACAGGCTTGTGCTTGCTGCATATTGATGTTGGTGGCGGCACCACGAAACTAGCTCTGATTAAGGCGGGTGTTATTTGCAGCGTGAGCGCTTTCGCCGTTGGCGGCAGGTTGATTGCGCAGGATGAGCAAGGTGGTTGGACTCGGCTTGATGAGTCTGCCCATTTAGCGGCATCTGACCTAGGGATACGCCTGACGCCTCAAACGGCGAATGATTCAGAAATCAGGGAGCTTATTGCCAAGCGCTTTGCTGAAGTTGCGGTTGATCATATTACCGGCGCGCCGTTGGATGAATTGGGTTTGAAGTTGCAGCTAACCAGCCCTCTGCAGCGCGGGGCGCCTGTGAACGCATTTAGTTTTTCAGGCGGTGTTGCTGAGTATTTATTTTCGCGGGAAAGTTCTGATTTCGGCGATATAGCGAAGTCACTTGCCCGGCATTTGCACGCCCTTCTGAGTCTGCAGGAGAGACTTCCGATTATCGACCCGGGCCAGGGAATTCGAGCAACCGTGATAGGCGCGTCGCAATTTACCGTCCAGGTGAGCGGAAAGACGATTTATTATTCAGACGCTACGCATTTGAATATCCATAATATTCCGGTGACACATATTGTTGGAGGTTTTTCGGCAGGTCTCACATCTTCTGCTTGGGAGAGTTATATTACGGCGGCCTTGCGGCGTGATGACCATCAGGCAGGGCGGCGTGTTGCGTTGGCATTTTCGTGGCAAGCACCGCCGGATTATGACAATCTGCGTTCCTGCGCTGAGGGAATTTTTAATGCGTTTGGTAAATCTGAGGTCTATGAAGAACTGCTGTTGCTTGTTGTTGATGGCGATGTCGGGCGGTCGTTGGGGTATTTATTGCAAGAAGAATTAAATTATATCGGACCGCTGATTTCGCTCGATGGTTTGCGGCTTCAGCAATTTGATTTTGTTGACGTTGGTGGATTAATGCAACCGGCAGGTGTGGTGCCGGTCATTATCAAGTCATTGGTCTTTTCGTAAGTTGAGAAAGTAAGAAAGGTAATTTGCCATGAATAACATCGCACCGGCACGCTATGGAATTGATCCGTATCTGGAGTGGGTCGCGGCTGAGGGTGTCCCAGTATTTAAAGGAATCGCCGTCAATTTGTTTCATGTGGAAACGGGCCCATGGGCACGCTATGGTGTTAAGGGTGCTGTGGTTAATCTTGAAGGCCGCGGCGATTTTGGTAATATGATGGTGTTTGATATTCCACCGGGCGGGTCAACAACGCCTCTTAAGCATTTATATGAAGATGTTATTTATATTCTGGAAGGCCGCGGCAATACTGAAATTGAATTACCTGACGGAACCAAGCGCAGTTTTGAATGGGGGCCGAAAAGCCTATTTGCGATTCCCCTGAATGCCAGGCACCGGCATTTCAATGCCTCGGGTCAGCAGCGGGCCTTAATGGCCACCACCACCAATTTGCCCTTGCTGCTGAATGCGTTTCATAATGTCGAATTTGTTTTTAATAATGATTTTAGTTTCAATGAACGCATTGGCTCAGCGGAATTTTTTGAGGGCCAGGGTAATCTCATCACGGTACGGCAAGGTAACCATATGTGGGAGACGAATTTTATTCCGAGCTTAGGTGACTTGACGTTGCAAGCCTACGGTGACCGCGGCCCGGGAAGCATGAATATTAAAATTGTGCTGGCTGACGGGTCAATGCATGCGCATGTTTCTGAGATGCAAGCAGGAACCTATAAAAAAGGCCACCGTCATGATGCGGGATTTCATGTGATGTGTGTGATGGGGAGTGGGTATTCGCTGGTCTGGTATGAGGGGGATAAGGATTTCATGCGCCTGGATTGGGATCATGGTTTTGTGTTTCCGCCGGCTGATAAGCAGTTCCATCAGCATTTCACCACCAGTGCTACGCCGGCGCGTTATCTGGCAACTGCCGTGGGAGGAATCCGCTATCCATTCACTATGGCCAACAGGCGAACCTATCTGGGCGCCAAGGCCGGCGATAGGGGGGCATCGTCAACTAGTATAAAGGATGGTGGTGACCAGATTGAGTTTGAGGATCAGGATCCGCGCATCCACCCACTATGGCTGGCGGAATTGAAGAAGAACGGCCTTGAGCCGCAGATGGAGGCTTTGTCGAAGAAATAGCTTGGTGAAATCCGTCGCAGCTAGTTGAGCGAAGCGATCCATAGGTCTGCAAGCTCTTTCGAGCTAGGCCTCAGATTGGCGCGACCGTAAGTCCGGATCCCAAAAAGCCGCCATCGGCTGCAAGCACATGGCCGGTGATGTAGCTGGCATCAGCGGAACATAGGAACACCACCGCGCCGGCCATTTCATCGGGGCTCGCATAACGGCGCATGGGTGTTTGTTCGATCCAGCGCTGCCGAATCTCCGGCGTATGCATCTGCGCCACCAGCGGGGTATCCACAGGGCCGGGAGCGAGCACGTTCACCCGGATATTATACTGCGCGAGATCAACCGCCATCACGCGGCTGAGCAGCACCACGCCACCCTTTGAGGCGCCATAGGCGGTGCGGCCAACGTTGCCGGTCATGCCGGAGACACTGGCGATATTTACGATGACCCCGCCACCAGCGTCACGCATCGCCCGCGCGGCAGCCTGGCCGACAACAAAGCTGCCTCGCAAATTAACGGCGATGATCTTGTCGAACGTCTCAAGCGGCGTCTCGAGAAACGGAATGTCCTTGCCGATGCCTGCGCTATTCACCATGCAGTCCAGCCTGCCGTAACGCGCCGTCACGGCATCGACCAACTTGGCAACGCTCGTGGCATCCGCTACGTCAACGTGAAATGGCACCAAGTCGCCATCGCCCAGCGTCGTGGCTTCGGTGGCAAGGTCAGCGGCGATGACGGTAGCACCTTCCGCCGCCATGCGTTTGGCGATGGCGTCACCAATCCCTGACAATCCGCCTGTAACAATCGCAATTTTGCCTTGCAGCTTGCCACTCATCTCATTTCCCTCCGATAAAACCCGTGGAAAGCCAGGGAATCGCGGCGACCAGAATCAATCCGCCCATCAAGGCACCCATATATGGCCAAATTTTCTTCATCGCGGCGTCGGTGTTGACCCGGCCGATGGCGCAGGCGGCATAATAGCCAACTCCGAACGGCGGCGAGAACAACCCAACCCCCATCGCCAATACTGCCACGATGGCATAATGCACCTGATTAATTCCCTCGGCCTGCGCAATCGGGAATAGCAACGGGCCGAACAGCACGATGGCTGGAATGCCTTCAAGCACCGAACCCAGAATGGCGAAGGCGACGATCGAGATTGCCATAAAGCCAACCCTGCCGCCAGAAATCGCTTCCATGGCCGCTGCCAGATCTGCCGAGAACCCAGACTGCGTCAGCGCCCAGCCCATCGCGCTGGCGGCGCCGATGATGAACAAAATCGCGCCCGAAAGTGAGGCAGTATCAACCAGCATCGGATAAACCCGTCGCCAGTCAAAGCGCCGGTAAATCAGCAACCCGACCAGCACAGCATACGTGATGCCAATAATGGAAACCTCAGTGGCTGTTGCCACCCCTTCGATCACCGCGGTGCGGATAACAAACGGCAGAATGAGTGCCGGCAACGCAACGATGAAGCTGCGGCCGATGATTTTTGCGGAAGGCCGGCCAACGCCTTCAAGCGTCTCACCACCGGCACGCGCCCGCGCGATCAAGGCCAAGGCCAGAGCCAGCACCGCGGCCGGCAGCAACCCGCCGGCGAACAAGGCGGCAATCGACACGCCGGTTGCCGAGCCGATGGCGATCAGCACGATCGAAGGAGGTACTGTTTCGCTCATCGCTGCGGCTGTCGCGAGGAGCGAGACCATCTCGCCATCATCCATGCCGCGCTTTTTCATCTCGGGGAACAAAACCGGCGCCACCGCCGCCATGTCAGCCGCCTTGGAGCCGGAAATTCCCGCCACCAGATAAATTGCACCTAGCAAAACATAACTCAGGCCGCCGCGCACATGCCCTAAAATCGCTGCCAGGAAGGTCACCATGGCCCTGGCCATTCCGGTCATCTCGATAAGCGCACCCAAAAAAACGAACAGCGGAATCGCCAGCAGAATCAGCGTGCTCATGCCCTGATCCATCGCGCCCAGCATCGCGCTCGGCGGCGTCGAACCAGTGGTCAGCAAATACGCCATGGTCGCCAGCCCGAAGGCGAAACCAACCGGCACACCGGCCAGCACGCAGCTCAGCAACAGGCCCAGAAAAAACACCAGCAAATTCCAATTGCCGATATTTTGCAGCGGCGTTGCAAATAGCCAGAACAGCGCACCTACTATAGCCAGCACCACAGCGGTAATCGCAAGCTGCCGCCAGCTATAACGCGCCACCTGCAAAACGCAGGCAACCAGCATCAGCGCGGCGCCGGTGGGCAACGCAGCGGTACGGATCATGTCTGAAAGCCCGAGAGCCGGCGAAGTAATCACCTCCTGCTGCAGAGCATATTGGCCGGCACTGGGCAGCAGCAGCACGAGAAACAGCGCAACCGCGCCAGTGGCAATAGCCTGCAGAATCACCGAGGTGCGGGCAGGCAGCATGTTCACCAGCGCCGTCATCCGCATATGCTGCCCACGCTGCAGCGCGATGACCGACCCCAGCATCGCCAGCCATAAAAATAAAATCCCCGCCAGCTCGTCCGACCAGACGAGCGGCGTGTTCAACACAAAGCGCGCAAAAACGCCGGCCGAGAGAATGCAAATCTCGGCCAGTACCAAAATTGCGGCTGGCAACTCAACAGCGTGGCGAAACAACCTTGCCGCCAAAGCCAGTGCGCGGCTGGGTGGCGCCGCCGTGACCGTTTGGCCAGGCAGCGCCGGTAGTACCCTCACGCCAGCGTTCCGGTGTAGCCCTCCAATGTGCTCCAGGCAGCATCACCAAATTTTGCTTTCCATGTGGTATAGAAGCCGGAGCTCGCCAGCTTGGCGCGGAACGCTGCCGGGGTGGTGTTATTAAAAATAAGTCCATTACCCTTCAGGCTGGTTTCCAACCCGCTGGTGAGCTTTGCCACTGCGACCCGCTGTTCCAGTGCCGCGCGCGCAAACTCCCGCTTCGCAATCGTCTGGATATCCGCCGGCAGGGCGTTGAACGCCGCCGGGTTGGCGAGCAGCCAGAAGCCATCCCACATATGGTTGGTCATCGAGCAGTATTTCTGTACCTCATAAAGTTTTGCGGTAGAAATAATCGCCAGCGGATTTTCCTGCGCATCCACCAAATGGGTCTGCAAGCCCGTGTAAACCTCGTTGAAGCTCACCGTGGTCGGGGCGGAGCCGAAATCGGTGAACATCGAGGTCCACAAAGCCGCGGGCGGTACGCGAATACGCAGGTTGTGCAAATCGTCCGGCGTCTTGATCGGGTGCGTGCTGGTGGTGATCTGCCGGAAGCCGTTATCGTAGATTTTATCAAACGCGAAGAGACCGGCTTTCTCGATCTCGCCCCGGACCAGCGCGCCCAGCTTGCCGTCCATCGCCTTGAACGCCTGCGCCTCATTGGCAAAGGCAAAGCCAACGCCGTTGATCGCCGCCGTGGGCACCAAGGTGGAAAGGATCAGCGGCGACAGCGTGAAAAACTGAATCGCGCCGGAACGCACCTGGTTCAGCATCGCCGGGTCGGTGCCAAGCTGGCTGTTGGGGTATAGCATGATGTCGAGCGCGCCGTCGGTGGCTGCCTTGATGCGGGCGATGGCGGCGGCATTGCTGGTATTCAGCGGATGCTCCGGCGGCAGATTGGTCGCAAATTTATAGTGAAAGCTGGCAGCACGGGCGCCAGTGGCATTGATGGCAACGAGCGGCAGGGCAGAGGCCCCAGCCAACAGGCCACGGCGGGAGATATTTTTCATGGACGCGTTCCTTTTTTGTTTGAGTCTTTAGTCTGGTTTAGTTTCGGTAGAACATCGCGGGGCGTTTCGATCCCCTTTTCCGCAATTTTAGAAAGACTTGTCAAAGCCCCCCGTCAGAATTAGTTAATGGTTCCATATTTCGGACTATTATTTAACAATATGCCGCTCCTTCGTATTTCTGCTGTAAAACATAGACAAATTCTTATGTAAAGCATACTATGTTAATGTAATTATAGTCCATATATTGGACTTATATTTAGTCAGAAAGGTTTCTGGTTGGCCAGGGAAGTAAGCACCGGAACACAAAGCCTGGAACGTGCGCTCGGCTTGTTGCGGATCGTCGCCGGCCGGGCCGGGCGGGGTGTTCGCCTCGCGGATGCCGTCGAGCAATCCGGCCTTGCCAAACCTACCGTCCATCGCTTGCTGCAAGCCCTGGAGCGCCAGGGTTTCATCACCCAGGATGCCGGGGCGAAATTGTACCATCTCGGGCCGGAGGCGTTTGTTATCGGCACGCTGGCCAATGAGCGCTATGGCATCCACCGCGCCGCCTTGCCCTGCCTTTCGCGTCTGGCCGCCGCCTCCGAGGATACTTGTTTCCTCACCGTCCGGCGCGATTGGCATGCTGTGTGCCTGCATCGCGAGGAGGGCGCATTCCCGATTCGCTCGCACGTCCTTAAGGCCGGGGACCGTCATCCTCTCGGTGTCGGCGCTGGTAGCCTCGCCATTCTGGCGGCCTTGCCTCCGGTTGAAGCAGAGGCCGTCATCACCCATATCACCCCCGAGCTTGTGGCCGGGTATCCGGGTTTCGCGCCGGATTTTCTGCGCGAGCAGGTGGTGCATACCCGCCAGGCCGGTTTCGCCTTCAATCCCGGCCGGCTTACCGCCGGTAGTTGGGGCGTGGGAGTCGCGGTGCTGAACCATGACGGCGGGTGCGAGGGCGCACTCTCGATCGCCGGAATCGAGAGCCGCATTGCGCCGCCGCGCTGCGAACAACTTGCCGCCCTGCTGCAAACCGAGGCGCAGCGGCTTTCCGGGCGGCTTGAGCGCCCCGCCGGTGCCACCGGCTTTGCCGCCCGCGCCCGCCGTCAGGCTGCTAAATGACCCATCACACAAATAATCAGTCAACAAAGGACACCTGAACCATGACGGAAGCCTGCATCACCGGTTGGGCGCACTCAACCTTCGGCAAATCCGAACAGCCCGACCTTGAAGGCCTGATCTCGGAAGTCGCCGGAGCCGCCATTGCGGACGCTGGGCTCGCGCCGGATGAAATTTCAGCGGTGTTCATCGGCAACTTCAACAACGGCTTCAGCCGGCAGGATTTCCCCGCCTCGCTGCCCATGCAGGCCGTGCCCGAACTGCGCTTCAAACCCGCCACCCGTTATGAAAACGCCTGTGCGTCCGGCTCCGCCGCGGTATATGCGGCACGCGATTATATCGCCGCCAGCCGGGGCAAATTTGCGCTCGTCATCGGTGCCGAAAAAATGACCGGGCTGCCCAATGCAGTGGTGGGCGATAATCTGCTCGGCGCCTGCTACCGCCGCGAAGAAGGCGACACCCCCGGTGGATTCGCCGGCGTGTTCGGGCGGATTGCGGAAAATTATTTCCAGCGCTTCGGTGACCAATCCGACGCACTCGCCGCCATTGCCGCCAAGAACCACCGCAACGGCGTGGACAACCCCTATGCGCAGATGCGGCGCGACCTCGGCTACGAATTTTGCCGTACTGTAAGTGAGAAGAACCCCTACGTGGCTGGTCCGCTCAAACGCACTGACTGCTCGCTGGTCAGTGACGGTGCCGCCGCCCTGGTGATGACCGATGAAGACACCGCACGGGATATGACAAAGGCCGTGCGGTTCCGCGCCGCCGTGCAGGTGAATGATTTTCTGCCACTCTCCCGCCGCGACCCCACCCGCTTTGAAGGCGGTGCCACCGCCTGGGCGCAAGCGCTTGAGACTGCCGGGCTTGGGCTGATGGACCTCTCCTTCATCGAAACCCATGACTGCTTCACCATCGCCGAATTGCTCGAATATGAGGCCATGGGTCTCGCACCACACGGCCAGGGGGCGCGGGTGGTATTGGATGGCCTGACCGCCGCCGACGGCAAACTGCCGGTCAACCGCTCCGGCGGGCTGAAGGCCAAGGGCCACCCGGTCGGTGCCACCGGCGTTTCCATGCATGTCATCGCCGCCATGCAGTTGACCGGCCAAGCCGGAACCATGCAACTGCCGCGCGCCGATTTTGCCGGCGTCTTCAACATGGGCGGTGCCGCGGTGGCGAATTATGTTTCCATTTTGGAACGGTTGGCATGATCCTGCCCGTCTCCCGCCGCGTGATGAACCTCGCGCATTTCCTCACCCAGGCGGCACGCCGCCATGGCAGGGAGCCTGGGTTCATCTGGGGCGATATAACGCTGACTTGGGCGGAGCTGGACCGCCGGGTCGATGCGATGACCACTGCCCTGACCGCACGCGGTATTTCCAAAGGCGACCGGGTGCTGGTGCAGTCGAAAAACTGCAACCAGATGTTCGAATCGATGTTCGTCTGCTTCCGTCTCGGCGCTGTCTGGGTACCAGCCAATTTCCGGCAGACCCCCGAGGAGGTTGCGTATCTCGCGCAAGCCTCCGGCGCCAGCGCGATGATCTGCCAGAGCGTCTTCCCTGCTCACGCCACAGCGGTCCAGGCTGCCGCCCCCGGCCTGCGCCTCTTGATTTCCATTGGCGCCGCCGCCTTCGGTGAGGATTACGACAGCCTGGTAGCAGCGCATGACGGCACGGTGGTGACAACCGCCGATGTCGAACATGACTCGCCCTGCTGGTTCTTTTTCACCTCCGGCACCACCGGCCGCCCAAAAGCCGGCGTGCTCACCCATGGCCAGATGGGCTTTGTGGTCACCAATCATCTATGTGACCTGATGCCAGGCACCACCAGCAACGACGCCTCGCTGGTCGTCGCGCCACTCTCGCATGGCGCTGGCATTCATCAACTCGTGCAGGTTGCCCGTGCGGTAAAAACCATATTGCCGGCCAGCGACCGTTTGGAACCCGAGGAGATATGGTCGCTGGTGGAACGCTGGCGCATCACCAATATGTTCACAGTCCCGACCATCGTGAAATTACTCACTGAACACCCAGCCGTGGACGCCCATGACCTTTCCTCATTGCGCTACGTTATCTACGCTGGGGCACCGATGTACCGCGCTGATCAGAAGCACGCCTTGCGCAAACTGGGCCCGGTGCTGGTGCAGTATTTTGGCTTAGGCGAAGTCACCGGCAACATCACCGTGCTGCCGCCGGCACTGCATAGTCTGGAAGACCACCCGGAAGCCCGCATCGGCACTTGCGGGTTTGAGCGCACCGGCATGCAGATTTCCATTCAGGATGATCTCGGGCGCGAACTGAACCCCGGTGAGACCGGCGAGATTTGTGTGTGCGGCCTGGCGGTATTTGCTGGGTATCATGATAATCCGGAGGCTAACGCCAAAGCCTTTCGCAACGGCTGGTTCCGCACCGGCGATCTTGGCCATCAGGACGCCCAAGGGTTTTTGTTCATCACCGGCCGCGCCTCAGACATGTATATCTCCGGCGGATCAAACGTGTACCCGCGCGAGATCGAGGAGAAACTCCTCACCCATCCGGCTCTTGCCGAAGTCGCCGTGCTTGGCGTGCCGGACCCGCTGTGGGGTGAAATCGGCATTGCGGTGGCCGTGCTGCGGCCGACAGCCGCACTTGACGAGGCCGAATTACTGGCCTGGCTGGAGCCAAAGTTGGCCCGTTACAAACTGCCCCGGCGTATCATCTTCTGGGACAGCCTGCCGAAATCGGCCTATGGCAAAATCACCAAAAAAATGGTCCGCGACGAGCTTGCAACCCGTGGAATCATGTAACCAGTGCCTGAATATTCCAATCGATGGCGGGCGCAGCGCGTTTAAGCGCTGGCCTGCGTGATAAATTTCGTGATCAGATAAGGCTCCAAACCTTCGGCGCCGCCTTCCGAGCCATAACCGCTATCCTTGATGCCGCCGAATGGCGCTTCCGGCATTCCCAAGCCCTGATGATTGATGCTGACCATGCCTGATTCAATCGCCGATCCCAGCGCGGCGGCGGTGGAGACAGAGTGTGTGTAGGCATAGGCGGCCAAACCATAAGGCAAGCGATTGGCCTCGGTGATGGCGTCATCGTAACTGCCGAACGGCAGGAATAGCGCCAGCGGGCCAAACGGCTCCTCATGCAGCACGCGGGCATCGGCGGGAATATTGGTCAGCACGGTGGGCTCAAAAAAATACCCCTTGTTGCCATGCCGCTTGCCGCCAGTGTGAATCGTAGCGCCCTTCTGCACGGCATCCGACACAAAGGCTTCCATCGCGGCGACGCGGCGGTCGTTGGCCAGCGGCCCCATGGTGGTGTCCGCTTCCAGCCCGTTGCCAAGTTTCAAGGCCTTCGCCGCGGCGGTGAATTTTTCGAGGAACGGCACATAGACATCCTGCTGCACCAAAAACCGTGTCGGTGCGATGCAAACCTGCCCGGCATTGCGGTATTTGGCACCGCTGAGAACGCGCGCCGCCGCATCCAGATCGGCATCGTTGAAGATAATCGCGGGGGCATGGCCGCCAA
>JARLIK010000004.1 GCA_031291755.1 Acidocella sp.
ATGCTGCTAACCGATGCGCTGGGCGATTTAACCGGGCTGAACGCGGTGGTGGTGGGGCGTTCTAACATCGTCGGCAAGCCGGTGGCGCAACTTCTGCTGGCGCAAAACTGCACGGTTACCATCGCGCATTCGCGCAGCCGCAATCTGGCTGAAATTTGTATGCGGGCTGATATTTTGGTAGCCGCCGTCGGGCGTCCTGAAATGATCAAAGGTGATTGGATCAAACCGGGCGCCACGGTGATCGACGTCGGGATCAACCGAGTACCGGCTGGTGAGGGCAAAACCAAGCTGGTCGGTGATGTCGCTTTTAGCGAAGCTCAAGGGATCGCCAGGCGAATCACTCCGGTTCCGGGCGGTGTGGGACCCATGACAATTGCCTGTTTGCTGCGCAACACGCTGACAGCCGCGAAAAGAATTGAGGGAATTGGCTAAATATTAGACGATCGTCGTCTCTAAATTGCAATCAACGCTGGGCTTTTTGTATTTTTTCGCCATAATACGTGAGGTTGAGGAGATTGCAGTATGCCCGGGCGGCCAGAGGCTAAGTCTAATCCGTTGAAAATTGTCAGAAAAGCGCCGCTTGCGGAGGCTTTGAACGAGGTCGGGATGCCTGAAGCCCTGGCTGAAACCTATATGACTGGTTCCAGCGCCGCCGCTGTCTCGGACCTCACGCTCGAACAGGCAATCGGGGTACAGGTGCGCCAATTGCGGCGCCGGGTCGGGATTACTGTATCTGAACTGGCGACGGCGGCCAATTTATCAGGTGGCATGCTATCCAAGATTGAAAATGGTCAAATCTCCCCCTCGCTTGGGAGCCTGCAGGCGCTGGCGACCGCTTTGAACGTCCCGCTAACAACGTTTTTCTCCACTTTCGAGGAAAAGAGGGATTGTTCATTTGTGAAAGCCGGTACTGGCGTCATTATCGAGCGCCGCGGCACCAAGGCCGGGCACCAATATAGCCTGCTCGGCCATGCCCTCGGTGGTGCGGTGGTGGTGGAGCCTTATCTCATCACCCTGCACGCGGATGCAGCACCCTATCCGGCATTTCAGCATGAGGGTACCGAGTTTATCTATATGCTGACCGGTGAGGTTATGTATCGCCATGGCGACCAATCTTACCATCTGACCCCTGGCGACGCCCTGCTGTTCGACTCCGGCGCCCCGCACGGGCCGGAAAAATTGATCGTCAAGCCGATGACCTATCTGTCGATCATTACCTATGCGCGTGAGGCGAACTGAGATTTTATTTCCTGGTAAGAATTGATTATTCTTATCAGTTGACGAATCCCGATATGCTGGCTAACATTCAAATGGTCATATTTGATAGGGTTAGCGAATGTGCGGCATTGCCGGGTTATTTCTAAAAAATCGAGCCTTGGAGCCTGAATTGGGTGCCATGACAGCAGCAATGCTGGAAGTGTTAACGGACCGCGGCCCGGATAGTGCAGGGTTCGCCATTTATGGTGACGGTGCTGCTGGCTTTATGAAATTTACCCTGCGCGCGCCTGCTGGCTTCGATTTTCCGGCACTCGCCCATGAGTTACAGATTGCGGTGACGCTGCGCGACGACCATGCAGTCATCCAGGTTCCCGTGGCGCGTGAGGCTGAGGTGCGGCGGCATCTGGCTGCCGGCTATCCCATGGTGGCGGTGGTGGCCAGTGGTTCCCGGATGGAATTGTTCAAAGGTGTTGGCCTGCCGGCGCTGGTTTCCAAGCGGTTTGGTCTGGCTGGCATGTCAGGCAGCCATGCGATTGCGCACACTCGCATGGCCACCGAGTCTGCCGTGACAACGCAAGGGGCGCACCCGTTCTCCACCGGGCCGGACCAATGCCTGGTGCATAATGGCTCGTTGTCTAACCACAACGACATCCGCCGCAGTCTGATCCGTGAGCATATGAGATTTGAGACTCAAAACGACACAGAAGTCGCGGCGGGATTTTTAAGCTGGAAGCTGCGCGAAGGTGCCAAGCTGGATGAAGCGTTGACCGCTGCCTTGGATACGCTGGATGGGTTTTACACGTTTGTTGTTGGCACGGAATCGGGCTTCGGCGTGCTGCGCGACCCGGTGGCCTGCAAGCCGGCCGTAATGGCCGAGACTGACGATTATGTGGCGTTTGGTTCGGAATACCGGGCGCTGGTGGATTTGCCGGGCATTTCAAAGGCCAAATTATTTGAGCCTGAGCCTGCCAAAGTTTATTTTTGGGAGCGTGCGGCATGAGCAGCGCGTTAAAACAAATGACCCGTATTGAGCCGGTGACGTTTGACTTGGCTGCCGATAAGTTGCGGGATTTAAGCGTGGCCCTGCATGCGCTGCCTCCACAGACCAACCAGACTTCGTGGCAAATTCTCAACCCGCGTGGCCAGCACGCCGTAGCGGTTGGCGTCACGGTGCCGGTGAGCATTCAGATTGATGGCCATGTTGGCTATTATTGCGCCGGCATGAATGATGGTGCGGTGATCACCATTGAAGGTAATGCCGGCCCCGGCGTTGCGGAAAACATGATGTCAGGCATCGTGCATGTGAAGGGCGATGCCAGCCAGGCGGCGGGCGCCACGGCGCACGGCGGGTTGCTGATTATTGATGGTAACGCCTCGGCGCGGTGCGGCATTTCCATGAAGGGGATCGACATCGTCGTGAAGGGCTCAGTGGGCCATATGAGCGCGTTCATGGCGCAATCAGGTAACTTGGTGATTCTGGGTGACACCGGGGAGGCGCTGGGTGATAGCCTGTATGAAGCGCGGATTTTCTGCGCTGGTACACCCGCCAGCCTCGGTGCGGATTGCGAAGAAAAACCGATGACACCGGATGATAAGGCGATTTTGGTTGACCTGTTACAGCGTGCCGGTGCGCAAGCTGACCCGGGTGATTTCAAACTCTATGGCTCAGCCCGCACTTTATATCATTTCCATGTTGATAACGCAGGGGCTTATTGATGAACGATTCCTCCGGCCCGCATATTCCGCGCACGCCGCCACGCAAATCTGCAACGTTCGACGAATATTCCATCGCCGAAATTCAACGTGCTGCCGCAACCGGTATTTACGATATTCGTGGCGGTGGCACCAAGCGCAAGCTGCCGCATTTTGATGATTTGCTGTTTCTCGGCGCCTCTGTTTCGCGCTATCCGCTGGAGGGTTATCGGGAACGCTGTGGCACCGATGTTGTGCTGGGCACCCGCTTTGCCAGCAAGCCCATCCATTTGAAAATACCCGTTACCATTGCGGGCATGTCATTTGGGGCCTTATCGGGTCAGGCGAAAGAAGCCCTGGGCCGGGGCGCTACTTTGGCGGGCACCTCCACCACCACTGGCGATGGCGGCATGACCCCTGAGGAGCGCGGTCATTCTGAAACATTGATTTATCAATATCTGCCGTCGCGCTACGGCATGAATCTTACTGATTTGCGCAAGGCTGATGCGATCGAAGTGGTAGTCGGCCAGGGCGCCAAGCCAGGTGGCGGCGGGATGTTGCTCGGCCAGAAAATTTCGCCGCGTGTGGCGCAGATGCGGAATTTACCCGAAGGCATCGACCAGCGTTCGGCTTGCCGTCACCCTGATTGGACCGGCCCCGATGATCTGGAAATTAAAATTCTGGAACTGCGCGAGCTGACCAACTGGGAAAAGCCGATTTACATCAAGGTAGGCGCCAGCAGGCCCTATTACGACACGGCGCTGGCGGTGAAAGCCGGTGCTGACGTGGTGGTGCTTGATGGCATGCAAGGCGGCACCGCTGCTACGCAGGAAGTTTTCATCGAGCATGTCGGCTTACCGATTCTGGCGGCGATCCGCCCGGCGGTGAAGGCACTGCAGGATTTGGGCTTGCATCGCAAAGTGCAATTGATCGTCTCGGGCGGCATTCGCTCCGGTGCAGATGTTGCAAAGGCGCTGGCGCTGGGTGCCGATGCCGTGGCGATTGGCACGGCGGCGCTGATTGCGATTGGCGACAACGCCCCTGAATGGGAGTCAGAATATCAAAAGCTTGGCTCCACCGCTGGATGTTATGATGACTGGCATGAAGGCCGCGACCCCGCCGGCATTACCACGCAGGACCCGGTATTGGCGGCGCGGCTGGACCCGGTGAAAGCTGGACGCCGGTTGGCGAATTATCTCTCGGTGCTGACGTTGGAAGCGCAAGCCATCGCCCGCGCTTGTGGTAAAAGTCATTTGCATAATCTGGAACCCGAGGATCTGGTGGCGCTGACCATTGAAGCCGCCGCAATGGCGCAGATCCCGCTGGCGGGAACGGATTGGTATCCAGGAAAGACGGGGATTTAAAATACATGGCCAAGGATCTTGCAAAAATCGCTGCTGAGCGCGGCATTAAATACTTCATGATCTCCTACACTGACTTGTTCGGCAGCCAGCGCGCCAAATTGGTGCCGGCATCGGCCATCGCGGGGATGCAAAAAAACGGCGCTGGCTTTGCGGGTTTTGCCACCTGGCTGGATTTATCCCCCGCCGACCCTGATATGTTTGCGCTGCCAGACCCTGATACCTTGATCCAGCTACCTTGGAAGCCCGAAGTCGGCTGGCTGGCCTCCGATATCTGGATGGATGGCAAGCCGGTGGAACAGGGGCCGCGCAATGTTCTAAAGCGCGTGGTGGCCGCCGCGGCAGATGCCGGGTTTGAGATGAAAAGCGGTGTGGAATGTGAATTTTTCCTCACCAATGCCGATGGCACCGCAATTGCCGATTCCGCTGATACCGCCACCAAACCTTGTTACGATGCCTCGGCCCTGATGCGCCGCTATGAGGTGATTACCGAAATCTGCGATGCGATGCTGGCGCTCGGTTGGGAAGCGTATCAGAATGACCATGAGGATGCCAACGGTCAGTTCGAAATGAACTGGAGTTACGATAAAGCGCTGGTGACCGCTGACCGCCATGTATTTTTCAAATTCATGGCCAAATCAATCGCCGAAAAACATGGCCTGCGCGCCACCTTCATGCCCAAACCGTTCCTTGGTTTAACTGGTTCCGGCTGCCACTCACACGTCTCGCTCTGGAAGGGTAAAACCAATTTATTTGAGGACGCTAAGGGTGAGCTCGGTGTTGCCAAGCTGGGGTATCATTTCATTGGCGGCGTGATCTCGCATGCCGATGCTTTATGTGCTTTGCTGAACCCAACGGTAAATTCCTACAAGCGCATCAACGCGCCGCGCACCACGTCGGGCGCGACATGGGCACCAAATACCGTGACCTACTCTGGAAACAACCGAACCCACATGGTTCGCATTCCAGAACCAGGGCGCTTTGAGATGCGGTTGGCGGACGGTGCGGCCAACCCGTATTTGTTGCAAGCAGGAATTTTGGCCGCTGGTATGGATGGTATCATGCGCAAGATCAATCCCGGCAAGCGGCTCGACATTAACATGTACACCGACGGGCATCTGGTGAAGGACGCTAAACGTCTGCCGCTGAACATGCTTGACGCGCTTAGGGCTTTTGAAGGTTCTGCGGTTTTGAGATCTGCGCTCGGTGCATCATTCGTTACATCGTATGCCAAAATGAAGCACGCCGAATGGAATGATTATGCAGCCCATCTTTCCGAATGGGAGCGTCACGCCACCCTCGATTGCTAGGCGAGCAATTCGCGCATCGCTGCTTCGATCAACGCGGTTTCTGCCGGGAATCTGCCGGGCGCACCAGCGCAATGGCCGTAGGGCGAGCTTATCACCCTAACCTTGGCGTGCCCGATGGCAGCAGCTTCAATCCGCGCCTCATCAACTGTGAAATACATATCGGTATCAGCCGGCATGATGATGGTCCGTGCGGTTATGTTGGCGAGAGACGCATCGTCCAGATCAGCATGTTTCCAAGTCCATAGCATTGCCATCAAATCGCTTGCGTCAAAGGTCAGATGATCATCTTCCCAGAATTTCAAAAATGCCTCGAGCGTTTCATAACCCATCGGCTTGTATAACTCATTGCGGTAAAACGCTGCCGAATAAGCCCAACCGGCATAGCAGCGGCCAAAGGCACGGCGGTCTTCATCGGGCCCCATCGCAGCGGCAATGCCTTCAAGGAACACCCGGTTGAGGGGCCAGCATCGGGCAGAACCGCAGACCGCCAAAAGGTTTTTGACCATCGCCGGGTACATCGCGGCCCAACTATAGCCCTGCATCGCGCCCATCGACCAGCCATACAACAGTCTGATTTCCCGAACCCCCAAAGCCTTTAATAGTTGATGCTGCAAATGCACGTTATCGGCTACCGTCGCATTCGAAAATCCCGTTGTTTTACTTGGCGAGCTTGAAACCCCGTTGCCCAGCATATTGGGACTGACGATAAAATAACGCGCCGGGTCCAGTACGCGTCCCGGCCCGATCATGCGGACGTATGATGCGTGGGTGCCGGTATAATACGTGGGCAAAAGTACACAATTATCACCGGCCTCATTTAAAATTCCATGAGTCTTATAAACCAGTTCCAATCCACCGATTTGAAATGTTGCCAGAGCCATCACAGAATCCTAGATTGACTTAAAAATATATTTACGTCTTTGGTCAGAACCGCCTAACCTGTGCGCAGAGTCCAACTTTACGCTGCAATCGTCGCGTGTTTTGATGAGAGTTTCAATGAATAATTTTGTCATCCTTATTGTTTTGGCTTTGGCAGCAACGCTGGAGGCTGGCGGCGACGCTTTGGTGCGCAGTGGCCTGCATGCGCCCCCGTTGGCATCGAAGGCTGGCTTCATGGCAGCAGGGGCTGCGGTTTTATTCGCCTACGGTGTTAGCGTTAATCTGCCGCCTTGGGATTTTGGTAAGTTGCTTGGCGTTTATGTTGCGCTGTTTTTTGTGGTCGCCCAGGTGATTAACCTGTTGGCTTTTGGCATGAAGCCAGGATTGCCAATTTATGTAGGCGGTGCGTTGATTATCTCGGGTGGTCTGCTGATCACGTTTTGGCGCGCCTAAACATACGCGGCGTAAATTGCTGAAATAACCAACGTCAACGCCAGCCAGGCCGCTGCCGGCAGCATCGATTTTTGACGGGATAGCACTATCGCATAGCCAGCCTTCAGCAAATTATTGCTGCCGCTGGCGATTAATACCGCTGAGACAATCGCGCTTTGGCTGACCTGAAATTTACCATCTAACAGCGAGAGGATAAACGGATCGATATCGGAAAACCCGACAACAAAGCTGAGTAGGTGCAAGCCATTCGCGCCAAAATGATTGGTCACAAAATCCGTAATTGCCGCAAAAGCCACGAATAATCCTGCAAATAAAAATGCAATGGGCAGGTCAAGCGGATTGGCTGAAACAGCTTCGTGGGTCGTTTGCGGTTCGTTGCGCACGCGCCAGGCCAGCAACCCAGCTATGGCGACCGAGAGGACAAAAAATCCTCCAAACGGAATTAGCAGCGCCAAGGCCGCATCGGCGTGGCCAAGCAAAAAAATGACTGCCAAAAGCCGGACATACATCATAGCGGTGGCGATCACTACGGCGGCCGGCGCGAGGGCAGTTTGCTCCGGTGCAGCACGGGCGGCGCGGGCCAGCACCACAGTTGCCGCCGTGCTGGAATACATGCCCCCGAGAACGCCGGTGAGCAATGTACCAGCACGCGGAAATAAATAACGATGCGCCAGATACCCAAGATAGGAAATTCCGGAAATAACCAGAACCGCCATCCAAACTTTCGTATAGGTAATACCGGAGAGGCTAAAAATTTCGCTGTTGGGTAAAAGTGGTAAAATTAGGCCTGCCAGAATAAAAAATTTCGCGAGCGTAACGCCTTCCTGTGCCGGAAAGGCGTCGGACAACCGCCTGATTCCCGCCTGCTCACCGAGCGCAAACAACATAACTACGACCAGCACTGCCACCACCACTACCGGTGCTGTGAGGATAAACGCGCCGAGCGTATAGGCCAGAATAGCGATGAGACTGACCAAGAATGCCGGGTCTCCCCGCTCAAGTTTCTTCTGGTAATCCAGGCCGAGAAATACCGCCAGAACCCCCAACCCCACACAAAAAGGCACTACCGGGGCAATGCTCCACAACACAAAACCGATCGCGGCGATCAGCGTAATGGTGCGGGTTGTGCCATATCCCAGGGTAATGTTTGTCGTACCGTCACTGTCACGGCGGCGATAGGCGTGCAGCTCGAGACCAATGATAAAGGCCAGAGCGATGGTGCCCAAGAACGCTGAGAGCATCGGTGGAATATAGGCGTTCATCCGGCTCGCAGCGCCGTCAGGCCATGCGTTAGATCAGCGATCAGATCTTCGGTATTTTCAAGCCCAATCTGGAATCTTGCAATTTCACCTTCAAAAACACCAGTGCCGGCACTGCGGGAAATGGTCCCCGTGGTGGGGAGCACCAAGCTCTCGTAGCCACCCCAACTCGCACCGATACCAAATAATTTCAACGCATCGATCATCGCCACCACCGCCGCAGCATTAAATTGCGGCTGGAAGACAACACCAAACAAACCGCAGGCGCCGGTAAAATCGCGTTTAAAAAATTCATGACCAGGGCATGAGGGCAGGGCAGGGTGGAGAACACGGGCCACCTCGGCTTGTCCAGCAAACCATTTGGCCACCTCTAAAGCCGCGACCGCCTGAGCACGCAGCCGCACGCTCAAGGTACGCAAACCTCGCAGCGCCAGCCAGCAATCATCCGGCGAGGCATATTGTCCAAGCTCCAACGACCCTTTGCGCAATATCGCCCAGTCTGATTCGGAATTCACCGTCACCGCGCCGAGGATAATATCGGAATGGCCGCCAGCGTATTTTGTTAATGCTTGAATCGAAACATCAACGCCATGCGTGAATGGCTGAAAATGATGAATCCCCCAGGTATTATCCATGAACAGCTTAACCCCGCGCGCATGGGCTGCTCGCGCCAGTGCGGGGATATCCTGTACTTCAAACGTATGGCTGCCGGGGCTTTCCGTGAACAGCACCTTGGTATTTGCCCGCATCAGCGCAGCGATGCCGGCTTCATCCAGCATCGGGTCGTAATAAGTGGTTGCCACCCCGAATCGGCGCAACACCGCTTGGCAAAAAGTCCTGGTGGGACCGTAAACGGAATCGGGCACCAGCAAATGATCGCCAGCGCTCAGGAAGGCAAGCAGCGGCATGGTGATGGCGGCAAGGCCAGAGCCTACCACCTGACAATGGCTGCCACCTTCAATTTCCGTAATCGCGGCTTCCAGCGCAAAATGCGTTTCAGTCCCGCAAATGCCATACAGTTCAACCGGCTCCAGATAGCGTTTGCCCAGCGCTAGTTTGGTCGCCATGTCGGGGTATAGCACTGTGGAGCCGCGGGTGAGTTTGGGGTTTACATAGCCGTATGTTTTGGTGCCTGTGCGGCCGGCATGCACGAGCGCTGTCTCGAATTTTTCAGTCATTCAGACCTCGACCGGTAAATCAGTACGGCCACCCCATTCTGACCATGAGCCGTCATAGATGGTGCCTTCCGGCAGGTTGGCAGCCACCATTCCTAACACCAGCACGGCGGCCGTTACCCCGGAGCCACAGCTTGCAATCACCGGCTTTTCACCATCAACCCCGGCCGCCGCGAAGATAGTGCGCAATGATTCGGCTGGCCGTAATTTCCCGGCCTCCAGCAGGTCGCTGAACGGCAGAGATTTAGCGCCTGGAATGTGACCGCTGCGCATACCAGCACGGGGTTCCGGTACGCTGCCATTAAATCGTCCAGCCGCCCGCGCATCGAGAACGATCGCTGATTTCGTCGCGACATTGTCGAGCATGTCCTGCCAGTCACGAACCATGTGCGGCGCCAGACTGGCCTTGAATGTTTGCGGCATCAGTTTCGAAACTTCGCTGGTCACTGGTCGGTTTTCGGCAAGCCATGCCGGTAGGCCGCCATCAAGCACCGCGACGTTGTGATGGCCGAAGACTCGGAACATCCACCACACCCTTGCCGCCGAAAATAATCCGCGTTGGTCATAAACGATAATCGCCGATTGGTTATTCACTCCAAGCGCACCCACCATCGCGGCAAAATTATCTGCCGTCGGCAGCATGTGCGGCAATCCGGAGGCTTGGTCGGCGATCTGGTCGATATCGAAAAAACGCGCCCCCGGTATATGCGCGGCATGAAATAAGGCGCTGGCATCCTTGGCTTCGGTGGGCAGGTAGTAGGTGGCGTCAAAAACCACCAATTCCGGGTCGTCAAGACGGGCTGCCAGGGCTTCTGTACTGATTAAAACTGACATGCCGGTTAACCGCGTGCTGCCAGGATCATCGAGCGCACCCGTTCGGCTGCTGCCGTGCCTTTGATCGCGTCGCGCCAGGCGGTTTCCGAAATCCGCTGATGCGCTGCAACAGCGTCTTCGGCACCGGTGATCATTGCCACGCCCGATTGCGTGGCGGGCGCTGCATCAACCGGGAATGGGTTGATCGCCAGGGTGGCGCGTTCACGCGAGCGCAGCAGTGTGAAAGGACCGTTCGGCTCTCCGGCAGCCATCAAGCCAAGCTGTAGGCCGATCGGTTCGCTCTCCATCAAATTCGCCACCAGTTCCATTTCGCGGATCGCGACATCGCGAGCGGCATTGCGCAGACGCTCCGAGGCAGCCGTCGCACCGGCCACCCCGTCCATAAGGAATTTTTGGATGGAGCTTACAGTCAAAATGGCGATGATGGATGGTTTACGGGCCGCATACGTGCGTTTGCGGGCATTCATTACCCCGAGCAATTGCTCAGCCGCAGCGCGCACCATGCCCCGCTCGGCACCGGATGCTTCTGCCTGTTCCTCGAAAATCTGCGCCAGCACAGCATCATAATGATCCGATGTAATCAGGTAATGCAACGGGCCAAAGACCTGCAAAATCTGGTCGGATGTCTCCTCAATCTGCCGCAACCGCTCCATGTAGCCAATCGGCTTGGTATAATATTCCACCCCGATGCCCAGCAGAGTCAGCGGTGAAATTTTCAGCAATTCGGCTAGCCGGTTGACGGTATCGAGCTTGATGACCTCACCTTTTTCATACCGGTAAAGTGCCGCCCGAGAGACGCCAAGGCGGGCTGATATTTCCTCAGCCTTCAGGCCCGATTCCATACGATAGGCCCGTAATTGCTGGCCGATCTCGTTAAAGCGCATATTTAACCACTCCTTGAAGTTTACCCGTTATGAGGTTTCTGATTGTCCACAACAGGGGTTCGAATCTCAGAAAACGATCCAAAACATTGTTCTTAATCATCTACCGCGGAAAATCGAACAATACAACAAAATGTCATATAATATGAGATTCGCATAGTTTGAAATGCTATTGTCGCATTTTTCTAAATTAATATTGTTACCTGAAATGCTTGCATCAAGCCCTATCCTTGTCCATCAAGGGGGCCATGAAATCGGAACGCATTTTATTGCTGGCTTTGGCGGCTGCCTTGGGCTTCGGTTGCCTGCTGATCCTGCTGCCCTTCGTGCCGGCCATGCTGTGGGCCGCCATTTTAGTTTACAGCACTTGGCCGTTCTACGCCCGTTTAAAGCGCTATTTGCCGGCAAGCCTGGCGGCTTTCATCTTGACATTGCTGGTGGCGCTGATCTGCCTGCTGCCGCTTATCAATATCGGTTTGGTCGCCGCCAAGGAGGCGCGGGTCAGCCAGGACTGGATACATTTAGCCGTACAGGACGGCCTGCCCCCAGCCCCTGAATTTCTGAGTCATATTCCGATCATCGGCACGTTGATCGTGGATTTCTGGAACAATTCCGCCGATGATCTAGGCGGCGCGGCAGGCGAGTTGCAGCCTCTCATTGGAACCCTTGCTCATTCGGGCTTGCGGTTTTTGTATCTGTTGACTCATGGGTTGATCGGCATCGTCGTGGCGCTGTTTGTGGCCTTCTTTTTCTATCTGTCCGGACAACAGATCATCGTGCGGATCCGTCTGCTGCTGGTGCGGATTATGACCGAAAGCCGTGTTGAACATTTGCTTGGTCTGGTCGCCGGAACGGTCAGGGGCGTTGTGTTTGGAATTGTGGGCACGGCGGCGATGCAGGGGGTGCTGTATGCGATTGGGTTTGAAGTGGCTGGGGCGCCGCAACCGATATTGCTGGCCAGTTTTGCCGGGATCATCTCCATTGTTCCCGCTGGCGCGATTGTTATTTATGTGCCGCTTTGTTTGTTTTTATTCGCTAAAGGCCATGTCCTGGTCTCGATATTGCTGGCGGCTTACTGCTTCGTGGTGGTCGGTGGTGCAGATTCGATCGTTCGGCCTTGGCTGATCGCACGTGGGGCATCTTTACCCTACATGCTGACCCTGGCGGGGGTTCTGGGCGGCGCCATCGCGTTCGGGGCTTTGGGAATTTTCCTGGGGCCGGTGTTGCTGACCCTGGGATTAGCGGTAGCAGAGGAGTTTGCCGGACAGCCGAGAGGCGCCTGGCGGCAACCGTGATATTTATGGTCCGTTAACTATTAGACCCTACAAATGCCGTATGCACCGTCAAACAATAGCCAAGCGCCGCGGCGCCGAAATTCGAGGCCGTCAAGCGGAAGCTGATGTCGCGGCCATTTGGTCGGCCCGTGGCTTTGATATTCTTGCCCAGCGGTTGCGGACAAAATCGGGGGAGATTGATCTTGTCATTGCAAACCCTGATACCCTGGTTTTCGTTGAAGTGAAGGCCCGCCGTACCTTGGCAGAGGCTGCTTACGCCGTTGTACCCCGTCAGCAGCGCCGTTTGTTGGCGGCAGCGGGCCTGGCTCTCGCCGAACACACTGATTGGCTCCGGCCTGCGATGCGTTTTGATGTCGCCCTGGTTTGCGATGGCGCGATCGAGCATATTGAGGACGCCATCCGGTATCATTAGCTGCCCGGCTGTTGGTCAGAAGCCGGCAAACGCCTGCAGCAGCCTGGCATGGGCGCGGGCGCCCCGGTGAAAGCAGGCCACTTCAAATTTTTCGTTTGGCGAGTGGATGGCATCATCATCAAGCCCGAAACCAGCCAAAAGCGTGTCGAGTCCCAAATGCGTCTTGAAAGCCTCAACAATTGGTATCGAGGCGCCACAGCCAACCAATGCGGCGGGCTTGCCAAATTCATCACGCAAAGCCCGTTGCGCCGCCTGCATAAAGGGCGCATCCATGCTGATGGTGAATCCCGGTGCCGCGCCGAGATGCCTGAAACTGGCCTTGGCATCGAGACGCAATCTTTCCATTACAAAATGTTCAAAATTTTTCTGGATAGCGGCAGGGTCTTGACCAGGCACCAGCCGGAATGTCAGCTTGGCAGTGGCTTCGGCCGGAATCACGGTTTTTGTCCCGTCCCCCTGATACCCGCCGTAAATGCCGTTAATATCGGCGGTTGGGCGCGCCCACAATTGTGCCAGAGGTGACTGCCCATGCTCACCTGCCGGATTGTGCAGCCCGACCTCGCCTAAAAAAACCTCAGCATCAAAGCCTAGAGTCTTCCAGGACTCCGCCAGGGCGGGCGGAACCGGTGCCACGCCTTCATAAAAATGCGGGATTCTCACGCTGCCCTGGTCATCATGCAGATCGCCGAGAATCCGGGTCAGTGCGTTAATCGGATTCAACGCAATACCGCCATAGAGGCCCGAATGCAGATCGCGTGACGGCCCGTGAATGGTTACTTCACTGGCAGCCAGGCCGCGGAGCGACATGGTGATTGCCGGGGTTTCGAAGTTCCACATATTTGTATCGGCAACCAACACGAAATCCGCCGCCAGCGTTTCACGCTCATTAGTAAGCAGCTCGGCCAGCGACGGGCTGCCGCATTCTTCTTCGCCTTCGAGCAAAATAGTGAGACGAACCGGCAGCGTCCCGGTAACTGCAAGGTGCGCCCGGCAGGCTTCAAAAAAACTGACCACTTGGCCTTTATCGTCAACCGCCCCCCGCCCGACGATTCGTTTGCCGCGCGGACCCTCGATGATCTGCGGGTCAAACGGGTCGGAATGCCAAAGATTTAGCGGGTCGGCTGGTTGCACATCATAATGACCGTAGAACAATACATGGGGTGCACCCGGTCCGGCGCCGTGATGTTGGGCGATTACACCCGGCAGGCCGGATGTTTCGGATAAACGTGCCGAAAACCCCATCTCTGTCAGGGTATCACGCGCCCATAACGCAGCGGCACGGCAATCCGCCGCATGGGCTGGTTGCGCACTGATGCTGGGAATCCGCAACAGCGTGAACAGCCGGGCTAATGATGCGTCGAGGTTATCGTCGATATACTGCAGGACATTTTTCATGTCCCTAGAATATGCCAGCCCCGGTAATCCCGCCATACACACCGAGCCCGGCGGTAAGGGTGGCGAGGAAAATCACCACCCATTTGTACCAGCCGCGCAGCCGCACAGCCGGCGGCAGTGCGAATATGGCCAGCGCAATGAGGAAACCCAGCACCATCGGCAGCAGCAGCGCGTTCATCACCTCAACCGCGATATTCAGGAACACCAGATTCGGCACGGCTACCACCGTGACCGCGCCCACCAGCAAGCAGCCTGCGTAAACGCCGTAGAACCACTTGGCCTCCAGCGGATGATCTTCCAGCGACCGCCGGTATCCGGAAACCTCGCCCAGCCCCCAAGCCAGTGCCAGCGAACAGACGATGGCGGCCACCATGCCAGCTCCGATGACGCCGGCGCTGAATACCAGCTTGCCAACGTTCGAGCCGAGAAATGGGATGAGAGCATTGGCCATGTCACCAACCGTGTTCAGGCTGGCAGTCGGGTTATGCAGGCCAATCGTGGCAGCTGTGGCAATCAGAACCGCTGCCATGACCAACTGAGCCAGAACCGAACCAAGTACGGTATCAAGCCTGGCCATTGGCAGGTCGGCCGGGGTCAGCCGTTTATCGGCCACCGCCGATTGCTGGTAAAACACCATCCACGGCATAATGACCGCACCGATATTGGCTGAAACCAGATAGACATACTGCGAATTGCCGAGCTCAAACTGGACCGACTGTGTTAAAATCTGACTAGCGTTTGGGTGCGCAAGATACGCGACCATAAAAAATGCCAATTCGAACAGACCGAGCGCAATCGCCACCCGTTCCACCCGCCGGTACGAGCCAGTGAGCACCACGACGAGTAAAAAAGCCGCCGAGAGAGCCACGCTAACGGCCCGAGGCACCCCATAAAGCTCCCCAACCCCCGCAACCCCTGAAAACTCAGTCAAAATCGCGCCGGTGGTGGCAACGGCGAGCCCACTGGCCGAAAGCCAGGCCCAGGCTTTGCCAAAATGGTCGCGGATCAACTCGCCATGGCCCTTGCCGCTATGAATGCCCAGACGGACGGTAAGTTCCTGAACCACATACAAAATTGGCATCAGCAGGAACTGCAGCAGCAGCAGCTTATAGCCCCATGCCACGCCGGACTGTCCAGCGGTGATGATACTGCCAACGTCGGTGTCGGCCAGCATCACCACAATGCCAGGGCCGGCGACAGCCAAAAATCTGGCTAGATTGCTGCGCCGGGCAGGGCTGGTAACGGTATCAAACATCAAAATTTCCGGCCTTATGTGTTATGAATGATTGGGAGACGGGTATAAAACTCACCGGAGATAGCTGCTGAACATCGGGACAACATAATTGAGAATGATTTGCAATTGCATTTACTAACTACCTGACTTCCGCACTGTCGTCAACGCTGGATGCCCTGCGATGCAGAGTCACCGCCTTGATTTGTGTCAAAGCCTCAACCAGAAACAGGCATGAGCACTTGGCCGAAACTAACCCTGCATAATACCCGAACCCGCAGCAAAGCGGCGTTCGTCCCGCTCGACCCAGCGCATGTCCGCGCCTATCTGTGCGGCCCCACGGTGTACGATCTAGCGCATCTGGGCAACGCCCGAAATGTGGTGGTGTTCGATATTCTCATCCGGTTGCTGCGCCGGATGTATCCGCGCGTGACCTATGTGCGGAACATCACCGATATTGACGATAAAATTAACGCGCGCGCCGTCGCCAGCGGTGAACCGATCGCTGAAATCACCGCCCGCACGACGGTAGATTATCACACTGACATGGCGGCCTTGTTCGCGTTGCCGCCGGATATCGAGCCCACCGCCACCGGTCATATCGCCGAGATCATCATGATCATCGAACGCTTGATCGCCGGCGGTCACGCCTATGAGGCCGAGGGCCATGTGCTGTTTGCGGTGAAGTCTGATGCTGATTACGGCAAATTTTCAGGCCGTTCGCCGGAAGATTTAATCGCCGGGGCGCGCGTGGATGTTGCACCTTATAAGCGTGACGCCGGGGATTTTGTGCTGTGGAAGCCTTCAACCCCGGATTTGCCGGGCTGGGACAGCCCGTGGGGCCGTGGCCGGCCAGGCTGGCACATTGAATGTTCGGCGATGAGCTGGAAGCATTTAGGTGAATCTTTTGATATTCATGGTGGCGGTGATGACCTGATTTTCCCGCACCATGAAAACGAGATCGCGCAAAGCTGCTGCGCCTTTCCGGGTTCAACCTTCGCCAACGTCTGGGTGCATAACCGGATGCTGCTGGTGAACGGCGAAAAGATGAGTAAATCGCTTGGTAATTTCAAAACCGTACGGGATGTGCTGGCGGTGGCACCCGGCGAGGCGGTGCGGTTTTTGCTGATCCGTTCGCAATACCGCTCAACACTGGATTATTCTGATGAAGCGCTGTTGGAAGCCAAACGCGAGTTGGACCGGTTCTACCGCGCGATTGCCGCACATCCAGGGACAGTGGCAGCGCATGATATTCCGGCGAATATTCTTGAGCCCTTATGCGATGATTTGAACACACCGGGCGCGATTGCGGGACTGCATAGTTTAGCTGATGCTGCTTTGGCGGGTGATGCCAACGGCGCTGCGGGTTTGCTGGCGGCTGGCGCTGTATTGGGCTTGTTCAACCATACGCCTGATGACTGGTTCCATGCCGGTGCAGATGCGGCAAAAATTGAAACCTTGATCGAAGCGCGGCGTCTGGCGCGAACTGAAAAGCGTTTCGCTGAGGCTGATGCCATTCGTAAATCCCTCGAAGCAGACGGTATTTTATTGGAGGACGGCCCGAGCGGTACCACCTGGCGGCGGGATGCCAAATGACTGGCCGTGACGGCGGGGCTGAATTGCAGCCCATCGAACCATCGCCCATCGTCATCCTGGTGCGCCCGCAACTTGCTGAGAATATCGGCGCGGTGGCACGCGCCATGGGCAATGGCGGGTTATTCCATTTACGCCTGGTAGCACCCCGTGACGGCTGGCCGCAGGAACGCGCCTGGGTTACTGGCTCAGGTGCGCACCGGATTTTGGATCAACTGACCGTGCATGCAACCGTGGCCGATGCGGTGAAGGATTTGCATCGGGTTTTCGCCACCTGTCCGCGGCCACGCCACATTATCAAACCGGTGCTCACGGCCCGCGGTGCGGCGGCAGAAATTCATGCCATCGGCGCCCGCAACATGAAGACCGGCATCTTGTTCGGCCCTGAACGCGCCGGGCTGGATAATGACGACATCGCCTGTGCCGATAGTTTGATCCGCTATGATCTCAACCCCGGCTTCATGTCGCTCAATCTCGCCCAAGCGGTGATGATCATGGGCTATGAATGGTTCATCGCCCGCGAAGAAAACGCTGCAGTGAAGAATTTACAAACCAATGAAACCCAGGTTGCCACCAAAGCAGAGCTTGAAAATTTCATGAGCCATTTAATCCGAGCCTGCGATGAGGCGGGGTTTTTAAAGAACCCGCAAAAGCGCCCCGGCATGGTGCGTAACCTCCGGCACTTCTTTCAGCGCGGTGAAGTGACAAGCCAGGAACTGAATACTTTGCATGGTGTGGTCAGTGACCTGGCGCGAGGCCCGCGCGAATGAACACCGAGGATTTATCATACCGCCTGCAAGGCTTGGCAGCGCGGTTGCTCATGCAGTTTTTCAGCATTTTGCCGCTGGACGCGGCCTCGTGGACTGGCGGTTGGCTGGCACGTACCTTCGGGCCGCTATCGTCTGCCCACAAAACCGCCCGTCAAAATCTTGCCCTGGCGATGCCCGAACTTAGTGAAGCAGACAGAGCCATAATTATCAGCGGCATGTGGGATAATATTGGCCGCACCACGGCGGAATATCCGCATCTGAGCAGACTGATCGACGATCCGCAGCGCGTTGAAGTGATCGACCCTGGCAATCTCGCCGAGCAAATCCGTGATGATGGCATCGGCGCTTTGATGATCGGGATGCATTATGGCAATTGGGAATTGGCCACCGTGCCGGGGCATCGCGCAGGTTTTGCGCAATATCATTTCTACCGGGCGCCGAATAACCCCTATGTCGATGCGATGTTGAATGAGCTTCGAAAACCCTTGCAGCAGGAAGGGTTTTTACCAAAGGGTTCCGATGGTGCCCGGCAGGCCGTAGTACTGTTGAAAAAGCATGCCCATATCGGCATGCTGGTGGACCAAAAGCAGGATGAAGGCATTCCGGCGTTATTTTTTGGCCGCGAGGCGATGACGACAACGGCGCCCGCCGCCTTGGCTCGCCGTCTGGATGTCCCGGTTGTTGCGGCGCAGGTGGTCCGGCAAAACGGTGCGTATTTCAAAATTTTTGTGCATGAATTTCAAATTGCCAAAACCGAAGACCGGCAGGCGGATGTCATTGTCACCACCAAACAAATCAACACTCTGCTGGAAGGCTGGGTGCGCGAGCATCCCGAGCAATGGTTCTGGGTGCACAAGCGCTGGCCGCGCTAGTTAGCAAGTTCCACGCTCACCGGCACATGGTCCGAAGGCTGGGTTTTTTCGCGCTCAGCTTTATGAATGGTCACGGCGCTTAACTGTTCGGCCACGCGCGGTGAGAGCAAAGCATGGTCAATCCTTAGACCAGAATTTCTGTCCCACGCCCCGGCCTGATAATCCCAAAATGTGTAGAGTTTTTCAGCGGGATGCAACGCCCGCACCGCCTCGGTCAGCCCCAGCCAGATCAGCGCGTTGAACGCCGCACGGGTTTGTGGCCGCACCAGTGCATCGGTTTTTGAAATCGCGCCGGGGGCAAAATCAGCATCGGTGGGGCAGACGTTATAATCCCCCGCCAGGATAAAATTTTTATCCGCATCCAGCATCGCCTGAGCGTGTTTACGAAGGTTCTCCATCCATTCCAACTTATAGGCGTAGCCTTCATCGCCGTTGGAATTGCCGTTTGGCAGATACAAATTGCCAACGATCAAATCGCCGAAGTTGATCTCGATATAGCGCGAATGGCTATCCGCCTCGGTCATGCCCGGCAGCTTGCGATGCGTCACATGCACCGGCGCTTTATGCAGAATCGCCACGCCATTATACGATTTTTGTCCGACAATCACCGAACTATAGCCAAGGTTGCTGAAGGCGAGGGCAGGGAACTGATGCTCCTCGCATTTAATTTCCTGCAACAGCAGTAAATCCGGCTGCTCGCGAGCCAGAAAATCCGCCACATGGGTTTCGCGGATGCGAACCGAGTTGACGTTCCAGGTGGTTATTTTAGTCAATGGCGAACGAAGTGCCGCAGCCGCAGGATGAGGTGGCATTGGGGTTCTGCACGGCAAAATGCGCCCCCATCAGCGAGTCCTTATAGTCCAGCTCGGCACCAGCCAGTAAATCCAGGCTGGCCGGGTCCACGAACACCATGGCGCCCCCGGTCGCAATCACCAGATCATCAGGGTTTTTATCGGCGGTCAGGTCAAACTTATATTGAAAACCCGAACAGCCCCCGGCCAGCACCTCAACCCGCAACGCCTGGGCTTGCGGGTCACTGGCCAGAATTTCGGCCACCCGGCGGGCGGCGTTGTCGGAGAGGCGGAATGTCTCGAGGGATTGGCTCATAGGCTTCATATAGCGCGGCATGCCCTTGGATTGAAGGGCTGCGCTGTGTAGGACTGAGCGCCATGACATTGGCCCCCTACGCAGTTCTACCCCAAACCTCGCGCGGCCGGCTGCATGCCGAGCCGGAAGCGCCGGATCGCTCGCCCTTCCAGCGCGACCGTGACCGGGTGGTGCACGCCTCGGCCTTCCGCAAGCTGCAATATAAAACCCAGGTGTTTGTCACCCGCGAGGGCGATTTTTACCGCACCAGACTCACCCATTCGCTGGAAGTCGCACAGGTCGCCCGCTCCATCGCCAGGCGCTTGAGCCTCGATGAGGACCTCACCGAAGCCCTGGCCCTGGCACACGACCTCGGTCACCCGCCGTTTGGCCACGCCGGGGAAACCGGGCTGAACGAGGCGCTGCAGGATTTCGGCGGCTTTGACCATAACGCCCAGAGCCTGCGAGTGGTCACGTTGCTGGAGCATAAATACGCCGGGTTTGATGGGCTGAACCTGACCTGGGAGATGCTGGAAGGCTTGGCCAAACATAATGGCCCGCTGCCGAAGCCACCTGCATATATCGCCGCGTTCAACCGGCAGTATAATCTTGACCTGGAGCGCCAGCCCTCAGCCGAGGCACAGGTGGCCGCCTTTGCCGATGATATCGCCTATAACACCCATGACCTTGACGATGGGCTGCGCGCCGGATTGTTCACCCTTGATGATCTGGTGGATTTGCCGGTCATCGGTGACGCGCTGCGCACCGCACGGGCTTTGACCGGTGATGACAAGCGCATCCGCAATGAGATGTCGCGCCGGGTGATCCATTTAATGATCCAGGATGTCATCACTGAAAGCCAATCCCGCCTCAAAGCGCTGGCCCCCGCCGATGTTGAAGCGATTCGTGGCTGCCAAACACCGGTCATCGGGTTTTCCCCGGCCATGGCGGCGGCCAGCCGTGCCGTGAAGGCATTTTTGTTTGACCGCATGTACCGCCATTGGCGGGTCAACCGGATGAGCCGCAAAGCCCAGATGGTCACCAGATCACTAGGCACCTTGCTGCTGGAGCGCCCGGATTTACTGCCTGATGAATGGCGCGATCAGGCGGGCAGCGGCAACACCGCCCAAGCCGCCGAAATCGTGCGTGACTATGTGGCCGGCATGACCGACCGCTTCGCCATGGAAGAATACGCCAGGCTGACCGACCCAGCCGTGCCCTCATAACGGAAAGATTATATGACTGAGAATTTGTTTGCCGAGCTTCGCAGCTGGGTTCTGGAAGAAATATCGGCTTTGTTGCCTGGGCTGCCGGATGACGTG
>JARLIK010000029.1 GCA_031291755.1 Acidocella sp.
CGTCATCTTCAAACAAACCAGCCATGCGGCGCCAAAATACCTTTGTGAAACAGGTGGGAGGCCGAACACCGACCCATGTGGAAACTCGTTGCGGCTGCTGCCTTCCGGCCCTGACCGGGTTGGCGAGGCACATGTCCGCCGCCGACCTCCCACCCCGTTTATCCCCGCTTTGAGGCCGTGATGCAAGGTTGCCTGACCCTGCCCGCCATGCGATTTTCAGATATGGATCACATTACCCCATCTCGCCCCAACCCCTACACCGGCGGCACGCTCGACCGCGCCGCCCATAAACGGGAGGACGCTGCGTGGGTCGACGCCGCTCTGAACCACCCCGCAAGCCGTTTTGCGGTGTTCTGGCAGGGCAAAACCTTGGTCAGCGGGCTGGAGGCCAAAGCCCCGCAGGCAGCTCTGGCGGCGCGGCCAGAGGTCTCTGCCCCGGCAATATTTTTGGGCCTGCAACATGGTATCCCAATTTTTACCATCGATATCTCCGCAATCGAAAACCCGCATGAGGCGCTCTCCCTGCCGGACGCACCCTTCACCGACATGCGCCAAATCACCGGCACATTGCACCCGGATGACGCCACCATACTGGCCACTGCCCGCGCCATGCTGCACTGGCACGCCAAAAATAAATTCTGCTCGGTGTGCGGTGCTGCCAACACCCCGGTACGCGGTGGCTATGTTTTACAGTGCAGCCAATGCGGTACCGAACATTTCCCCCGCACCGACCCCGCAGTGATTATGCTGGTGGCCCGCGAGGATAAAATTCTGCTTGGCCAGTCGCTAAAATTCCCCATCGAGCGGAATTTATACTCAACCTTGGCGGGGTTCGTGGAACCCGGTGAGAGCCTGGAAGATGCCGTCCGGCGCGAGGTGTTGGAAGAGGTTGGCGTACGCGTCGGCACGGTGCGTTATCATTCCAGCCAGCCATGGCCATTCCCCGCCTCTCTCATGCTGGGCTATTATGCTTTGGCGCTGACCGAAGAGATCACGCTCGAAACCGCCGAAATGCGTGATGCCCGCTGGTTTACCCGCACTGACATCGCCAATCGTGCCGCACTCGGCTTCAACCTGCCACCACACGATTCGATTGCACGCCGCCTGATCGACGACTGGCTGGCCCAATAAAAAAGTGCAGGCGTTTATGGCGCCTGCACTTGGATTTTAACCTGTCAAAAATCAGGTAAAGGCATTCGAAACCTTAGTTCATGGTCTCGGGCGCAGGAGCGGTGATCATCGGCTCCGGCGCTTTAGCCTTACGTGGTTTTTTTACGGCTGTCTTTTTAACCGCCGGTTTTGCGGTAGCCTTTTTCGGGGCAGCTTTTTTGGCGGCTGGTTTCTTGGCGGCTGGTTTCTTGGCGGCTGCGGCTTTTTTGGCCGGAGCGGCTTTTTTAGCAACAGCCTTCTTAGGTGCAGCCTTCTTCACAGCAGCTTTCTTCGGTGCAGCCTTCTTCACAGCAGCTTTTTTGGCGGCTGGTTTCTTGGCAGCAGCCTTTTTAGCGGCTGGCTTCTTAGCGGCGGCCTTCTTCGGTGCAGCTTTCTTTACGGCAGCCTTTTTGGCAGCCGGCTTCTTAGCGGCAGCCTTCTTCGGCGCAGCTTTCTTAACAGCCGGCTTCTTCACGGCAGCTTTTTTAGCGACAGCTTTCTTCGCAGCAGGCTTCTTCGCAGCCGGCTTCTTGGCAGCAGTCTTTTTCGCGGGCGCTTTCACGGCCAGCGGTTGGGCACGCAGGGTATCAGTATCTTCGATGGTCACGAGGGTTGCTCCTTCGCTCATGGGTGGGAGAAAGTTGGCTTCGGCATAACGTTGACGCACCGCAGCAAAGACGAAATCGGCACGCCAAATAATATGGTCAAGCCACCGCATGTTTGAAATGCGGCTTTTTGTTGTCCTAGCCTTGAACCGATCTGATCGCCTAAGCGATGTTTTTCGGGTACGCCGACGTTACGGTCCATGACCGTCCTTCCTAATTCGCGTGCGGTGCCTCTTGACCGATACGGTTGTAAATCGGTTGCGGCGCGAATCGCGCGACGCACGCAAGAATCGCTATTCCGCTTCTCTGGTAGTGTCGTCAACAAAAAACAGCACGCGTGACGCATTTTCAATCAATTTTTTTTCACAAAGTGCAAAAAAACCATCAAAATGATTCATCACGCCGCGTTTTACGCATCAGCTGACCGGCATATCGCCATTAAAAATCGCGCGCGACATTGTGCGTGCGGGCTCGGGGCGTTCCTTAATGGGAACGAATTCTAGATTCTCAGGCCCGGTATAATTCGCTGATGGACGGATTATTTTTCCATCGATGCGCTGTTCGATAATATGCGCGCCCCAGCCTGAAGTGCGCGAGATGACGAATAATGGCGTAAACATGGCAGTCGGCACACCCATCATGTGATAGGAGACCGCCGAGAACCAATCGAGGTTCGGGAACATTTTCTTCACCTCGGCCATCACCGATTCGAGTCGCTCCGCGATCGAGAACATCCTGAGATTGCCAGCTTCCTCGCTGAGTTGACGCGCCACGCGCTTGATGACGACGTTGCGAGGATCGGAGATGGTATAGACCGGATGGCCAAACCCAATGACCACTTCCTTAGCTTCCACCCGACGGCGGATATCCGCTTCCGCCTCATCGGGCGTCGCATAGCGCTTCTGGATTTCAAAAGCCTGCTCGTTGGCGCCGCCATGTTTGGGGCCGCGCAATGCCCCGATCGCCCCGGCTATGGCAGAATAAAAATCCGAACCAGTCCCGGCGATCACCCGGGCAGTGAAGGTTGAGGCATTGAATTCATGCTCGGCGTACAGCACCAGCGAGGTGTGCATCGCCCGCACCCAGGAGGTCGAAGGCGCTTTGCCGTGCAGCAAATGCAGGAAGTGACCACCGATGGTGTCGTCGTCGGTCATCACCTCGATGCGCTTACCGTTGGTGGAAAAATGGTACCAATACAGCAACGCAGAGCCGAGCGAAGCCATCAGACGGTCAGCGATATCACGCGCATCAGCCTGGTTATGATCATGTGCCTCCGGCAAAATACAGCCCAGCGTCGAGACATAGGTGCGCATCACATCCATCGGATGGCTTGCAGCAGGCAGCGCCTCCAGCACCGATTTAGCGGCGGCTGGCAGGCCGCGCAGCGAACGCAGCTTGGCTTTATAAGCCTTCAGCTCAACCAGGCTGGGCAAATAGCCATGCACGAGCAGATACGCAATTTCCTCGAATTCACTGGCTTCGGCAAAATCGAGGATATCATAGCCACGGTAATGCAGGTCATTACCGGTACGCCCCACCGAGCACAGCGCGGTATTGCCGGCGGTAACGCCGGACAAGGCAACAGATTTTTTTGGCTTTGGCAGAGTGGTCTCGCTCATGGCGCGCTCCTTTAACATCAGACATCAAAGCTTCAGCAACGCTGCGCCCCCAAGGACGCAGCGTTGTGTTTGGACAGGCTTTAGAAAATCCCAGGCTTGGATTCGTGCAGTGAACCGGCCGGCAGCGCCACGTTCAACTGTCCAAGCTCACCTTTCGCCAGACGCGGAAGGTTCTGTACGGCTTCCAAAAAGCGGTTGCTCTCGCGGGTGGAGATGATCCCATCCGTGATGCTCTGGAACTTATGAATGTAGTCGGCCAGCACAAACGGCTTGGCGCCCAGCGGATGCGCATTGGCCACCGCCATTTCGTCCACCAGGGTAGAGCCATCCTTGAACTGAATTTCAATCCGGGCGCCAAAGGCTTTGTCGTTGATATCCAGCGTATGGTACCGGCGCGTCCATTCCGGGTCTTCCTTGGTCTCGATCTTGTGCCACAGCCGTACAGTGTCGGCACGGCCGGCACGCTTGGGCGCATAGGAGGTCTCGTGGTTCCAGAAGCCATCCTGCAAGGCCACCGCAAAGATATACATGATCGAATGATCCAGCGTCTCGCGGCTGGCCTTCGGGTCCATCTTCTGCGGATCGTTGGCGCCGGTGCCGATCACATAATGGGTGTGATGCGAGGTATGGATGATGATCTTCTCGATGGCGTCGAAATTATCAATCTGACTGCGCATCCGGAAGGCGAGGTCGATCAGTGCCTGGCTTTGATACTCGGCTGAGTGCTCCTTGGTGAATGTGTCCATGATAGCGCGCTTAGGCTCACCAGGGGCGGGCAACGGCACGTGATACAGTGCGTCCTTGCCATCGAGCATCCAGGCGACAACGGAATCCTCGCCCTCATAAACCGGGCTCGGCGCACCTTCGCCGCGCATCGCACGGTCGACAGCTTCCACCGCGAGCTTACCAGCATGAGCCGGCGCAAACGCCTTCCAGGATGAAATTTCGCCCTTGCGCGATTGCCGCGTGGTGAACGAAACATGCACAGCCTGCTGCACAGCCTGGTAAATAATATCCTGCTTCAACCCCAGCAGCGTGCCGATGCCAGCCGCCTGCGCCGGGCACAGATGCGCGATATGATCGATTTTATGCTCGTGCAGACAAATCGCCTTCACCAGATCGACCTGAATTTCATAACCGGTGGCAATACCGCGGATCAGATCCTTGCCGGAACGCTCTAGGGTCTGCCCAACGGCCAGAATGGGGGGAATATTATCGCCAGGATGCGAATAATCAGCGGCCAGAAAAGTATCATGATAATCCAGTTCGCGTACCGCCGTGCCATTCGCCCAGGCCGCCCATTCCGGGCTGACCGTGATGCGCCCTGGCACACCAAATACCGTAGCGCCGCCTTTACGGGTATGGCCCAGCGCCATGCCGCGTGCCGAAGTGGGCGCACTACGGTTCACCGAGGCAATCGCCACCGAGGCGTTATCAATGATGCGATTGATGATCATCGCGGTAACATCTTTTTCAACCGCCACCTTATCGGCCGCCACGCCGGCAATTTTCCATGCCAACTGGTCCTCGCGCTTCAGCGCTACTTTCGATGGGTAAACTTTTAGATCATGATTTTGCATGGCTTATTTCCTTTGTAACTGGCCGGAGTACCGCGCTTAAAAACCTTGCAATGTCAAGACACAAGAGCCGTGACACCAGTACCCATACGCCTTGTTGGCTTGAATTTTATGCAATTCGGGAGGCTAATACAGCCGCATCATCGAGGAGAACTAAGTGCCGGCGCCATCACATAGGTTTACTGAAGCGCCTGACATCTGGCCGCCGCCCGGTACCAGCGCGCCCGAGACCGACATGCCCGGCTGGGGAACTACCATCTGGCGCGGCATGCGCGGCATCTGCCCGCGCTGCGCCAAAGCCCCAATTTTCAACGGGTATTTGAAAGTTTACCCGGTTTGCACATCATGCGGCGCCCCGCTGGGTGACATGCCCTCAGATGACGCGCCACCGTATATTGCCATGCTCGTGATCCTGCATTTTCTGGCGTTTTTCGTGGTGATGATTTTTCGTTATGGCTGGCAACCAAGCTCTTACGAATACGGTGCGATGCTGCTGGTGCTGGTTGCCGTTTGCATGGTTGCATTGCGCATGGCGAAGGGAGCTACCATCGGAATCCTGCTGAAGCTCGGCCTGAAGCGCGCGGTGCTGAATTGACTGGCCGGCTGATCAAGGTGGTCCTGGATGGCGAGGCCCTGCACCGGCTATCCGCCCTGCAGGAAGCTGACCGCACCCAGGCCGTTGCCGATTTGGAATCGGAAAACGAATTTTCGCCAGTCAGCCATCCCGAGCTTGAAAGCATCTTGCATTTATCCATCCAGGAAGGCCGGATGGTGTTCGACATCCGTGACGCAGCCGAAACGCCGTTGCAAGCCATCGTCCTTGCGATGGGACCGTTCAAAATGCTTATCAAGGATTACCAGATGCTTTTGGACAGTTACGCCGGAGCCATCGCCGAGGGCCGTGAGGCGAAAATCCAAGCCATTGATATGGGCAGACGCGGGTTGCACAATGAAGGTGCCGAGCTGATGCAGGCGCGTCTCGAGGGCAAGGTGGTGATTGATTTCCCAACCGCCCGGCGGCTATTCACCCTGGTGTGCGCGCTGCACCAGAAATTATAGGATTTTTGACCAATGAAGATAGACGGCACCCCCTTCCGCGCGATCTGGGTGGATGAAACAGATGGCTGGGCGGTACGGATTATCGACCAAACCAAACTCCCCTGGGCGCTGGATATTCCCCGGCTCACCTCCATGGAAGCGATGGCGCACGCCATCAAAGCCATGCTGGTCCGCGGTGCGCCGCTGATCGGCGCTTCGGCCGCCTATGGTGTGGCGCTGGCAATGCGCAGCGATTCATCCGATGCCAATTTGTCCCACGCCATCGCCACGCTGGGTGCCACCAGACCCACTGCCATTAACCTGCGCTGGGCGCTGGCACGGATGGAAGCGCATCTGCGCCCGCTCGGCGGCAACGCCCGTGCCGCCGCCGCCTACGCCGAAGCTGCGGCCATTTGCGACGATGACGTGACCACCAACGCTGCCATCGGCCGGCACGGCCTGCCGCTTATCGAAGCCCGCGCCACCAATGGCCGGCGTGTTAATATTCTCACCCATTGCAATGCCGGATGGATCGCCACCGTCGATTGGGGCACCGCGCTGGCACCGATTTACATGGCGTATGATAAAGGCATCGACGTTCACGTGTGGGTTGAGGAAACCCGCCCGCGCAACCAAGGTGCCTCACTCACCGCCTGGGAACTCGGCAAACATGGCGTGCCGCATACCGTCATCGCCGATAATGCCGGCGGCCATCTGATGCAGCGTGGCGATGTGGATCTGGTGATCGTCGGCACTGACCGCGTGACCCGCGCCGGTGATGTCGCCAATAAAATCGGCACCTATTTAAAGGCCCTGGCCGCCCGCGATAACGGCGTGCCGTTCTGGGTGGCTCTGCCCTCCTCCACCATCGACTGGACGATCAGCGATGGGCTTTCAGATATCCCGATCGAAGAACGCGCGCAGAGTGAAGTCACCACCATGACCGGCCGCGCTATGGATGGTTCCATTGCCACTATCCGCATCGTACCCAAGGACAGCCCCGCTGCCAATCCGGCTTTCGATGTCACCCCGGCACGGCTGGTCTCTGGCCTGATCACCGAACGCGGACTGTGCAGCGCCAACGAAGCCGCATTGGCCGAAATGTTCCACGAGATCGCCTGATTGCGAATTTACGCCGCCGCACTGGTTAGCATCACCCTAACCATCAGTGGTTGCGCACCCGATCGCCATGCGCCGCCGTTCGCGCAAAAACCCTACGAGGCGTTTTCGCGCACCGATGCCGTCGCCATCGCCATGGATGAATGGCGGCTGTTTGGCATGCGGGTGGATGACAATGATGATGCTGGATACGTGCAAACCGACGCCACCATGGCCGAGCGCAAGCCTGGCCTGTGGCAGCGCATCGGCGAATATTGGTGGGAAGGGCTGAACGCAAACGATCCTGATAACGCCTGGACCGGCAAACATAACGCGCAGGGCCAGGTATTTCCGGTGGCGATGAATGGGCAGTACGCCTGGTCGGCGGCGTTCATCTCATATGTGATGCGCACCGCTGGTGCTGGCGAAAATTTCCCCTACTCAGCCGACCATGCGCATTACATCAACTATGCGGCGCGTGCGGCCAAGGGTGAAATACCCAACCCGCTGCTGATCGCCGAGGATCCCAAAATCTATGCGCCGCGCCTGGGGGATTTAGTGTGCTTAGGCCGCGGCCATGCCCGCAGCCTGACCTTCACCGACCTGCCGACGGCCGACATATTCCCGGCCCATTGCAGCATCGTGGTGGCAGGAACCGTTGGTCAGATCAGCGTCATAGGCGGCAATGTGGAAGACGCCGTAACCATGACGCATGTGCCGGCCAGCAACAGCGGGCTGGTAGGCCCGCCTTGGTTTGTGGTGCTGCGGGTGATGTATCTGCGCTAGCCGGTCAAACCATAACCTTCCAGCAGAGCATGCATCCAAAGACTGATCGGATCATCTTCCCCGAGCAGCGGTTCGGTGCTGGTTTTACGGCCCCATTGCAAAGCACCGAATACAATATGGTCGGCATAACTCGGCCCAGTACCCGCGATATAGGGCTGCTCAGTCAGCGTGGTGCGAATCGGCACCAAAGCCGCCTCGAATGCCGGGCGGTATTGTTCACGTTTGGCCGCAATTTCCTCAATCGTCTCGCCGTACGCAGCTTCGCGGGTTTTGCGAAAATAGGGCTGATCCTTGGGATGCAGAATCGCGAAAATACCCGGCAGCACCAGCCGCCCGATAGCTGGATGCAGGGTGCGTTCGGCCCAGTTTTTTATAAATTTGGTTAGCCCGCGCGTGGCGTGATCATTGAATAATGTCGGTTCGTTCGGATAGGCTGCTTCCAGGTATTCAGCGATATCCTGGCTATCGTGCACCACCTTCCCATCATCCACCAGCACCGGGACCTTACCGGTACCAGCGAAAGCGATCACATCCTTATCGGTAAAATGCCAAGGCACTGTCTCGAAGTTAAGGTTTTTATGCGCCATCGCCAGCTTAACGCGCCAGCAATAGGGGCTAAAGCGCAACTCCGTATCGGCCCCTGCCAGATCATAGAGTTTGCGTTGTGAGCTCATTGTGCCACCTGGCCGAATAGGATTTTTTTTGACTCAGCCGTGACCGTCGGCTGCTGGTTAATCTCCTTGGCAATCGCATAGGCCTTCTGCACAGCGGGGCGCGCTGCGATGGCATTGAACCAGCGTTTCAAATGCGGAAAATCATCGATATTCTGCTGCTGGCGCTCATAGGGAACAATCCATGGATAACTTGCCATATCGGCAATGGAATAATCTCCCGCGATGAACTCGCGGTCCGCGAGACGCTTATTCAAAACGCCATACAGGCGGTTGGTCTCCTTGACATAGCGCTCAATAGCATATGGCAGCTTCTCCGGCGCATAGGTGCCAAAATGATGATTCTGCCCAGCCATCGGCCCCAAGCCGCCCATTTGCCAGAACAGCCACTCCATTACTTCGGTCCGGCCACGAACATCCGCCGGCAAAAACTTGCCGGTCTTCTCGGCCAGATATTGTAAAATGGCACCCGATTCAAAAACGCTGATCGGCGCTCCGCCATCGGTGGGTGCGGTATCCAAAATCGCGGGAATCCTGTTATTCGGCGCAATTTTCAAAAATTCCGCGGCAAATTGTTCACCCTTGGAAATGTTAATCGGCGTGATCCGGTATGCAACCTGCGCTTCCTCCAGGAATATCGTAATCTTGTGGCCGTTCGGCGTGGTCCAGTATGAAAGTTCGATCATTGCAAATAGTCCCCTTGTTAAGCCAATGCCTTGGAAGCCATTTCGTAGCTGTTGTGACTGAGAGATTCGACCGCGAGGATGCGCTCCAGCGTCTCGCGCATCAAATTTTGCCGCTCCGTATCAAAGCGACGCCAGGAACCCAGCACGGTGCAGAGACGCGCCGCGATTTGCGGGTTTTTGGCATCCAGCGCGATGATGGTATCGCCTAGCAGCGCATAGCCAGCCCCTGATTTCTCATGAAACCGAGCTTGATTGCTGGCAAACGCCCCGATCAAGGCCCGCACCCGGTTAGGATTTTTCAATTCGAAATCAGCATGCTTGGTGAGATATTGCACCCGGGCCAAAGTGTCAGGCGCACCGGCCCGGGCCTGTACGGCAAACCATTTATCCAGCACCAGCGGGTTGGTTTTCCAGCGCCCATAAAACTCATTCAACGCGTTATCCCGGTTGGTATCCGGCGTTTCCGCCAAAATCGCCAGCGCCGCCAGCGTGTCGGTCATATTGGCATTGGCTGCAAATTGCGCAATGGCGAATTCATTGTCCCCGGCAGCGGCCAAATAGCCGACGGCGGTATTTTTCACCGCCCGGCAACCCATGGCATGACCGGATAGGTCGTGCGGCGCGCAATTGCCAAATTCCCGTATTGCGGCGGAAAACTCCGCCCTCAGTGCCGACCCGAGAGCGGCGCGGGCGGCGTTTCGCACAGCATGAATGGCATCCGGGTCCACCACGCTCATCTCATCTGCCAGCAACGACTCGCCGGGCAGTAAAATTGCCTCGGCGGCAAAGGCCGGGTCCTGGGCGGCATTCGTCAGAATACTGGCGATGGCGTCCTTCAAAGCCTCATCAAGCACGAATGGTTTATCTGCTTGGTAATCCGCAATCGCATCCAGCAGACACAAAGTGGCATAGCGCTGTAATGCGTCCCAGCGGTTGAACAAGTCGGTGTCATGTGCCGCTAAAAATGCCAGACGCTCACGGCTTTGGCCCAGCAATTTCACCGGCGCTGAAAAATTCCTGAACAGCGAGGGCACCGGCGGCGCTGGGATATTAATAAAGGTAAAGGTCTTTTCAGCTTTATCCAGGATCAATAAATCCGCCATGCCCTCCTCGCCTGTCGGGTTCAGCAGACCCATGGCCACCGGGATCAAAAACGGCTGCTTCTCCGGCTGGCCTGGCGTCGGCCTGGTATGCTGACGCAGGGTGAGCGTGAAGCGCCGCGCCTTGGCATCATAATGCTCCTCATAGCTAATCTCCGGTGTGCCGGCCTGCTCGTACCAAGTCATGATCTGGGACAAATCGAGGCCCGACGTTGATTGCATCGCCGCCAGAAAATCCTCCACCGTGGCAGCGGAATTATCATTGTTCGTAATGTAGGCATCAAACCCCTTGCGGAAAGCTTCACGCCCAATCAGCGTGCGATACATCCGCACCACTTCCGCACCTTTTTCGTAAATGGTGGTGGTGTAGAAATTATTGATCTCCAGATAGCTGGCTGGCCGTACCGGATGCGCCAGCGGTCCCGCATCATCTCTGAATTGCGTGGTGCGCAGCATCCGCACATCGGCAATCCGTTTCACCGCGGCACTGAACTGGTCCGACATATATTCCTGGTCGCGGAACACCGTCAGCCCTTCCTTCAATGAAAGCTGAAACCAATCCCGGCATGTCACCCTATCGCCGGTCCAGTTATGGAAATATTCATGCGCGATTACGCGCTCCACACCCTGAAAATCCCCATCGGTCGCGGTTTCAGGGCTGGCCAGCACATAGGCGGTATTAAAAATATTCAGCCCCTTATTTTCCATCGCCCCGGCATTGAAATCCGAAACCGCGGCGATATTGAAAACATCGAGGTCATATTCCAGGCCAAACGTCTCCTCATCCCACTTCATCGCGGATTTCACCGCCGCCATCGCGTGGCCACAACGAGATTCCTCACCCGCCTGCACGTAAATACCCAGCTCAATCTTTTTGCCCGACATAGTGGTGAACTCATCCTTCACCGCCACCAAATCCGCCGCCACCAGCGCGAATAAATATGAAGGCTTCGGGTGCGGGTCGACAAAGCGCGCCCAGATTTTACCGCCCTCCTCGCCCTGCGCCACCTTGTTGCCATTCGAGAGCAGCACCGGATATTTCGCCGGGTCAGCGTGCAATGTCACGCTATAGCGCGACATCACATCAGGCCGGTCCGGGAAATAGGTGATCTTGCGAAACCCTTCCGGCTCGCATTGGGTAAAAAAACCGGCTCCGGACATATATAATCCGGAAAGCTCAGTATTTTGCTCCGGCACGATATTCACCACCGTCTCCAGCGTAAACTCATCGGGCACATCTTCGATAATCAATTTACCGGGGCTCAGCGTATAGCGGTTATCGCCCAGCGTCTCGCCATTCAGCTTCACAGAGAGCAATTCCAGCTGCCGTCCATCCAATGCCAATGGGCCAGCCGCGTTGCGGCGAATTTTCAAAACAGCGGTGACCTGGGTGGCATCCGGTGCCAGATTAAAGTCCAGTGATACATCATCGACCCAAAAAACCGGCGGGGTGTAGTCCGCCAAACGGATAGCGCTACGTGCGGGGGCTGCAATTTGTCCGTCGGCCATGAATGTTCCTTACTGTACTGGCGAAAGTGAATACTGATGGCATATGGTATGCCATGCGTGACGATCCATCAAAATTGACGCTCAGCCTGCATCCCACCATTGCTGAGATCGGTGCGGCGGCCTGGGATGCTTGCGCCGGTGATGATAACCCCTTCATGTCATATGGTTTTTTATCAGCCCTCGAAGATAGCGGCTCGGTTGGGAAGCGCTCGGGCTGGCATCCGCGCCACGCCGTGCTGAAAGACCAATTTGGCGAGATCGCGGCGGTGGCGCCCACTTACGCCAAAACCAATTCCTACGGTGAATACGTGTTCGATCACGCCTGGGCAAACGCCCTGGAACAAGCCGGGGGCCGCTATTACCCAAAATTGCAAATAGCCGTGCCATTTTCCCCGGTACCAGGGCCGCGCCTACTCTGCCGCCCCGGCTTTCCGGTGGCGGCTATGGGTGAAGCGCTGATCCAAGCCACCAAGGAGCTCGGTTGTTCCTCTGTCCATGTGACGTTTTGCACCGAACCCGAATGGACCGAACTCGGCCAAAACGGCTGGCTACAGCGCCTTGGCACGCAATTCCATTGGGATAACAATAATTACCAAAATTTCGATGATTTTCTGGCCGCTTTGTCATCGCGAAAGCGCAAAGCCATCAAACGCGAGCGGCGCGACGCCAGCGCCGGGCTGACCTTCAAAGCCCTCAGCGGACCTGACCTAACCCAAGCCATCTGGGATGCCTTCTATCAATTTTACCTCTCCACGGTGGACCGCAAATGGGGCGGCGCCTACCTCACCCGCGATTTTTTCAGCTTGCTCGGCGAGCGGTTGGGCGAAAAAGTGGTGCTGATGATCGCCGAACGTGACGGCAAGCCCATCGCCGGGGCGCTCAATTTGCGGGGCAGTGAGGCATTATATGGCCGCAACTGGGGCTGCAGTGAGGACATCCCCTTCCTGCATTTTGAACTCTGCTATTATCAGGCCATCGACTACGCCATTGCCCATGGGCTGAAGCGCGTCGAAGCCGGTGCCCAGGGCGAGCATAAAATCCAGCGCGGTTATATCCCCAAACCCACCTATTCCGCGCATTGGATCGCCCACAAAGGCCTCGCGAACGCCGTCGCCGACTTCCTGGACGGCGAACGCCCGGCGATGCAGCGCGCCATGGCGGCAATGAATGAGGACAGCCCCTACAAAAAAATGGCCGAGGCTGATTAGGCAACCGCTTAGTCTTGCTAAACCGCCACCAGGCTTTATGAGCCCGCTATGGCCGCGCCTTTCACCACCGCTTTCATCCCCGGTCTAAGTCTCGGCCTTAGCCTGATTATCGCCATCGGTGCGCAAAACGCCTTTGTTCTACGCCAGGGGTTGCGCAAGGAGCATGTTTTCGCGGTCTGCCTCGTTTGCGCCACATCCGATGCATTATTGATTGCGGCAGGAGTCGCGGGTTTCGGCCAAATCATCGCAAAATTGCCCTGGCTGGAACCTCTCATGCGCTACGGCGGTGCAGCGTTTTTGCTTATTTACGCCATTCGCGCATTCATATCGGCAGCACGTCACAATGCGGGACTTTCGCCGCTTGATGGTCCGGTCTCCAGCTTCAAAAAAACACTGTTGACCGTGATTGGTTTCACTTGGCTGAACCCGCATGTGTATCTGGACACTGTTGTATTACTAGGCTCGGTTTCGACCCAATATAGGGGACACAAGGTTGCCTTCGCCCTGGGGGCGATGTCCGGGTCTGTGCTGTTCTTTTTCTCTCTCGGCTATGGGGCGCATTACCTGCGGCCCCTCTTCGCCAGCCCGATTTCCTGGCGTGTCCTGGACATCATCATCGGCTGCATCATGACGAGCGTGGCGTTGAGTTTGATCCTATAAACGCTTAGCCACCGCTTAGCTTCCCGTATCTGTCAGAATGGGCTAACCCCCGCCCATGGTTAAAGTACGTTTCGCCCCCAGCCCCACTGGCTATCTGCATGTCGGCAACGCCCGCGCCGCTCTGGTTAATTTCCTGTTTGCCCGCAGCCAGGGTGGCCATTTCCTGCTCCGGCTGGATGATACCGACACCGAGCGCGGCCGCCCGGAATATGAGCAAGGCATCTATGATGACCTGCATTGGCTGGGCCTGACCTGGGATTCCACCGACAAACAATCCTTGCGCTCAGCCCGCTACAGCCAAGTTGCCGAAGCCCTGAAAGCCGCCGGCCGGCTCTACCCGTGCTTTGAGAATGAGGACGAACTGGCCGCCAAACGCGCCGCCCTCATCAAACGCAAGCTCCCCCCGGTGTATGACCGCGCCAGCCTGTCGCTCACCAAGGAACAGCGTGCCGCCGCCGAAGCCGCCGGCAAGCGCCCGCATTGGCGCTTCAAACTCTCCGACGGTGCTGCTTCCTGGCAGGATTTGGTGCTGGGGAGCCGCACGGTGAAATTCGCCACGGTGTCAGACCCGGTGCTGATCCGTGCCGATGACACTCCTTTATATACGTTTACCTCGGTGGTGGATGACGTGGACCATGAAATTACCCACATCATCCGCGGTGAGGACCATGTCACCAACACCGCCGTCCAGATTGACCTGTTCCAGGCCATCACCCAGGCTCCGCTGCCCCGCTTCGCGCATCTGCCGCTGATCAGCGATGGCGACGGCGGCAAATTATCCAAGCGCCTCGGCAGCGTCTCGCTGCGCGCCATGCGTAAGGACGGCATCGAAGCCGCCACCATCACCGCCTATCTGGCCCGCCTCGGCACCAACAAAGACCCGGCTCCGTTAAGTCTCGATGAGTTGGCCGCCGCCTTCAACATCAACGATTTTGGCCGCTCCTCGCCCCGCTTCGACCCCAAGCAACTGCTGGCCCTGAACCGTAAAATTCTACACGGCATGGACTTCGCCCAAGTACGTGACCGCCTGCCCGAAGGAGTGACCGAAGACTTTTGGCTGGCAGTGCGTGGCAATCTCGATATGCTCACTGAAGCCCGCCTCTGGTGGGAAGTGGTCAACGGCGACATTGCCCCCCCGGATGTAACACCCGAGGAAACCGCCATCATCGGCGCCGCCCTGAAAGCCCTGCCCACCGAGCCATGGGACCAAGCCACCTGGAAGCCTTGGATGGCGGAAACCGCCGCCGCCAGCGGCGCTAAAGGCCGGGCTTTATATCATCCGCTCCGGCTTGCCCTCACCGGCGAAGAGCAAGGACCGGAAATGGCGGTGTTGTTGCCCTTACTCGGCCGCGCCCGCGTGGCTGAACGTTTAAGCCGCCTCGTTGTATAGCGCCTTGCGCACGGCTATGGTCTGGCTGCGTAAATAGAGGGTTGAGTCCGCGTGGTTGATATTTTTGACGAAGTTTCAGAGGATTTACGGGCGGAGCAGGCGGC
>JARLIK010000030.1 GCA_031291755.1 Acidocella sp.
ATTGCCTGGCACACACAGAATCACTGTTGAGGCTTTTTCTGCCAATACTAGGAGATCGTCGATAGATTTGATTCTAATCCACCAAGGAGACACTTGGATTGTCAAAAATGTAACATGACAATGTGACCCCGCATTTTCACTACCGAAGCAAGCATAAGCCTGATAAGCACAGCAACCATAGGATGGGTAAGCGAAGCGCTACCCATCCTACGGCCCCTTCGTCATGGCCGGGCTTGACCCGGCCATCCACGCCTTTTCAAAACATCAAGGTAAGAGAAAGGCGTGGATGGCCGCTTTCGCGGCCATGTCGGCGTGGGTGTATCGGTGTTTAGGCGGGTTCGTATAACATAATCTCCCGTCCGCCCCCGTCATACTCGCCTGCGCGAGTATGACGAAAAAACAGCGGTGCGCTGTGACGCGGCGCGGGAATGGACGAGAGGGAACGGTGCTACCCCTCCACCTCCGCCTCCGGCGTATCCAAACTGTGCGACAACTCCGTCACCCACTCACCGGCTTCGTTCTGGTACTGAATATAACGCGTCTCGCCCGGCACATGCTGTTCGCGTGCCACCCGCTTGGCCGCCTTCAGCGCCGCCTCGCGCGTGCGAAATGTCTCGGAGTACACTTCGCCCAGCCGGTAGGCCCAGCCGCCATCATGCGCAACAACCCGGTAATGAATGATCATGGCGGTCTACCCCTTAAGCTATCCTCCCTATATGGGCGGTAACATCGGGGAAATGAAGCGGGTTATTCAGCATTCGATGATGATCGGGCTCTGCCCCCCACAAAACCTTGCGCGAGGCGGCCATAACCGGCACCCGGCCCGCCATCGGCAGGGCGCGGACATGCTCGTAAAGCTCAAAATCCATGTCATACAGCCGTTCAATCCGGCGGCGGGCATCGGCATCCGCCACGCCGACGGCGCGGACAGAGGTGCGGTTCTCCCAGGCAAACTCCGGTTTGACCGCTAATTTTTCCGACAAGCCGGCGGCAAAATTTTCATATTGCTCCAGCACCCCGGCGTGAAACACATGAGCCGCGAAAAATAGCCCGAGCGGCGCCTCGCCATCCCAGCCCAGCATCCGGCTGGCGATATTGCCATACACAAGCCGATGCTCCAGCAGCCAATCGAGATAGCCGGTCAAACTATAACGGGCCGCCATTTTGGCTTGCAGCATGGAATCAACCCGCTGGAAAAACCCCCGGCGCAAATGGCCGTGCCGGGCATAATTATATTCCGAGACGCTGCGGGCAACTGGATGCCGCAGCAGCGTGATCATTTTAACCGGCAAGCTGAAATTGCGGCGGGCGAATTCATAGTCAATATGCCCGCCGGATATCAAATCCCCCGGCTTCGCCTGCGCATTTATAATACGCAGCGCATGCGGCAAGTGCGATACGCCATAGTGGGCGCACAGATTGCGCCGGATAGACCGCAGGTGGCGCCAATGATGAAATCGCGACAAACAGCCATCAAGACCAAGCGTATCGGGAAATAAAAAAACGCCCCGGCCGGCAAACGCGGCACGCAACATACGATCCAGACTCGAACTGCCGCTTTTGGGAATTCTGACTCCCAGAAAAACACCTTTCCACAACTGCTCAGCCCCGCTTATTGCACCAACGGGTATGCTTAAAGTAGTGAAATGCGCCGCGCAACCACGATTACAATTTGTTGCAGTACCGGCCTACGTTTATTAGTTTTCGGTAATCACCGATTCATGTTTGAGACCGTCCAGCAGTTGCTGCGATTCCATCTGCACGCGGCGGTCGATGATCACATTGGCAATCTGCTCATCGGAAGGCAGAGCCGCCGCCTTGGTCTCGCGCGAACACACCATCACCACGGTTACGCCATCCTGCGCCACCAACGGCGGGCTGACCTTATTTTCTGGAATTGAGGCCAGCATCTGCTGGAAGTTCGGCGGGGTGACGCTGGCCAGATCAACCGGACCCGGGTCCGCCGGATGCACCTTGCCGAAGGTGACGTTCAGCGTTTCCATGTCAGGGCAGCTATGAACATTCTTGGCGGCATTCACCAGTTTGGTAATCACCGCTGCCTGTTCGGGGCCAACCTGACCGTTGGTGATCGGGGTTGGGTAGGGCACAAATACCTGCCGCATCGAAAGCGTGGTCTGCATGGTCGAGCCGACCACGTGCGTCCCCTGCATCTGCACAATATCATAACCGCCCGGCACCCGGATCGGGTTGCTGATGGCACCTGTGGGCATCGAGGTCACCACTGCGGCCACGCCGGGATCCAACTCGTTCAGAGGCAAATATCCCATGTCGCCGCCTTGCAGGGCCGTTGGTGCCTGGCTGAACTGCGCCGCCACCACCGGGAAGGGGGCGCCGGTGCGCAATTGCGCGATCACGGTGGACGCAAAATTCTTCGCCGTGGCATCGTTGGCAGGGTCGGAGACCGGGATAAAAATTTCGCTCAAATGATATTGGGTGGTGCCGATCTCCGCTTTCAGGGCGGTCTTCTCAGCCTCAATATCGCCCTTGGTCGGCTGCAATTCCGGCCCCAGCACCTTGTGCAGCACTGCCTGCCAGCCAAGCTCGGTACGGATCTGCGCGACCAGTGAGGAAAAGGCGATGCCCGACGCCGTCATCTTGGCCTTCAACCCGCCGGCCGGCAGATTATTGCCCTGCTCGATCCGGCCGATCGCCGTGGCGATATCGGCCTCCGGCACATTCACTTTCATCTTGGTGATCTCCTGCATTTGCAGGGTCTGATCGATCAACTGCTGGGTGATTTGCGGCTTTAACCGGGTCAGAATATCCGGCGTCGGCTTCATGCCGGTGGAGAGCGCCAGCAGCAAAGCGCGGTTGGTAACATCGGTGGTGGTGATCACCTCGCCATTGACCACGGCGGCGATATTCGCATCCTGCGCCTGCGCAGACGGCATCGTGCCGCCGGCAAGGCACGCTATACCCGCCAAAAATACCGCTACCGGGCCGAGAGACATCTGTTTCATAGGGCGTTAAATCCAACGTTACCGAGGGTTTTGAAAGTAATTTGTACCAGCAGCATGGTATCACCGTTATCCAGGTTGAACGAGGTGAGGCGCCGGTAAAAAATCAAATTAAGTGCCATGCACTCATTTTCCCAGCCAAACTTGGCCTGATACGCATCAAAGCGGCCGGTCTGAATATTGCGCTGGGCATTGGCCGACACCGACCAGCCATCCTGATTGACCGAAAACCCGCCGGTAATCTCGTGGCGTGCCACGTAATAAGCCGCCGGGATCGCCGATTGGTCGTACAGCGTGTAGGGATTGGTGCTGCTGTATAAATAGCCGCCGGTCAGGCTGAATTGTTTGTTGCCCACCGTCGTCGAGGCATCGATCATCCGCGGCGTCAGATTATTATGGTCCAACCGCGTGCGGTAGGTCAGGTTTACATATTTCACGGGTACGATCGTGGCGCGCGCCACGATGTCGGACATGTTGTCATTCAGACCGGAGTCCGGCAGGTACACGCTATCCTTGTGGAAGCGGTAGGACTGGCCGATCAAGCCATCCAGCAGCATGCCCTGCGGCAGAAACCAGGCACCATGCAGCGCGTAATCCACCCGCTCGCCACCTTCCAGCCGGTCAATCCCCGGATAGCGGTTGAGGTCGAACAGGTTGGCGTCGGAATACTCCAGGTCGAGGCTGTCTTCATTGGGAATACGGTAGTTCTGGCTGATCCCGGTGACCGGCGCCGCCACCAACTGCACCTCCGGCTCAATAATCTGGCTGCCATAAGCGCCGGCGGCCCGCACGAACGGCCAGCGCATGAACAGCGCGCCGTAGGGCTCGGCCCGGCTGGTGCTGACTTCATTGTCAGCCGAGGAAAAATTCGGCAGCTCATACAAATGGCTGGCGCTGTAGGTTGCCGCGACCAGCGAAATCCGGGCTGTCCAGAGCTGTCCAAGCGGACCGTTGAACGGCAGCTCATAGCCGCCGATCACCGAAGCGCGGCGGGTGTTGGTGCCGACATCACGAAACACGTTGAAGGCATCCGCGCTCAACGAAAACCGGCCGTTCAGCATAGGGTCCGGGCCAGAGACAAAATCATATTGCAAATGCGGCGCCACAATCGGCAGGGTGCTCTGGTTCACGCTGGCCACCAGCCCCTGATAGGTTTCGGCATCGACGCGCGCGTACGTGCCCGGCCCGAAATTTTCCAGGAATACGTTGCTGGTCAGTTCGGCTGCGTTCGGCAGAATATGAAAATCATCGAGGTAGGCCGGGTTGGATGCGTGATTATAATTGAAGCCGGCGCGCCAGTTTTCATTGAGGTCAAACGTGCCATCCGAGAATATCGCGTTACCGAAATTGCCGTGGTCATAGCCGCCGTCAGCGTCGATATGCAGCACGCCGTTATTGAAGTCACGGCGGTATTTGAGGTCCAGTGCCGGACCTGACTTGGTGGCCAGAATCGGCGTGATCACCACGTCAGATTCCTTATCCAACACCAGGAAGTAAGGAATTTCGGTGAAAAACCCGATTTTTGAGTTGACCCCTAGCGAAGGGATCATGAACCCGCTGCGGCGTTTCACTGCAGGGTCAGGCATGGTCATATAGGGCAGGTAAAACACCGGAATGCCGTGAATTTCCATCACCGCGTTCCAATATTCGAGCGTCTGATGCTCCAGGTCGCGGGTCACCGAGGTCGCCTTGATCTGCCATAATGGCGGCGCCGTCGGGTTGGATTTACACAGGTTGCAGGCGGAATAAACCACCTTTGCCATATCTTCGAGTTTGGCATCGGTGCGGGTGGCGCCATTGGCGATCAGCCGGCCATTTTCGGCCAGCCGGGCAGCCACGCCCTCCAGGACGGCGTTCTTCAGGCCCTTGGTGAGCACCGCATGGTTTGCAAACACACTCTCACCATTCTGCTCCAGCAGGACCACGTGCCCGGTGGCGGTGACGACATCAGTGGTGCGGTTTATCACCACCTGGTCGGCATACAGGGTCTGGCCGTTCTGCACTGCTTTCACATGGCCAGTGGCGGTCACCAAGGTACTGGTCTTATCGTAGGAAACCTGGTCTGCCAGAAAGCTTACTGGCGCATTATTGTTGCCCGACGGCGCACCGCCGCCTTCCAGCGCCGAAACCTGCGCCTGCGCAACGCCAGCCAGACTGAGCAAGCCCGCCAGGACCAGGGCCAAGGGCAGGGTAGTCGAAAAGTTTTTGCCGCGACCCTTCATATGCTCAACCATCTTCCAGATGTAACAACAACGCCACCGCAAACAACAAACCCGCCACCGCCGGCGCCCAGGCCGCCAGCACCACCGGCACCGCGCCCGAGGTGCCAAACTGGTCCGCCACCTCGGAGACCATGAACAGCGCAAAACCGCAAGCCACGCCGCTCACCAGCATCCGCGTCGCCCCGCCACGCCGCGACGGGCGCATCGAAAATCCCGCCGCCACCAGCGCCATGGTGGCACATAACAGCGGCAATGCCAGCAGGGCCTGAAACGCCAGCTCATGCTGAATCGGTGAAAAGCCGGAACGCTTCAGCAGCGCAATAAAGCTAGGCAGCGCCCAAAACGACAATGAGTTCGGGCTGGCAAAGCTTTCCTGCACCCGGTGCACGGTTAGGTCCGTGGGGAATAATAATTCGGCCTGCTTCACCGGCGCGGCACCTGCCTGCAAAATCGAAACGTCAAACAAATCCCAGGAACCATCGACCAGCGTAGCGCGCTTGGCCTCCAGCCGTTGCAGCAGCGCGGTATCGCCGTTCAACCGCAGCACCGTCACGTCACTGGTCTCCAGCACGTCATCATGCAGCCGCACATCGGCGGCGTGCAGCACGGCGATACCGTTCGGGGCCAGGCCACGGTCCGCCTGGCGCACCCACAGTGCCCCGCCGGTGACTGACAGCGGACCGCCGCCGACCTTCAGATACGCATCATACAAAGTCTCGGCCCGGCTATACATCAGGGCCGAGATCGGGCTGATGATGGCAGTGCCGGTGATACCCAAAAGTGTCGCCAGCAGCACCGGCACCGCCAGAAACTGCCAGGCCGAAATGCCCGCCGCCCGCGCCACCACCAGCTCTGAGCTGCGTGTCAACCGCCAGAACGAATAGATACCGCCCAGCAGCACCGCGAACGGCAGGATCTGCATCAATATCCAGGGGCTGCGCAGCAGCTCCATCTCGACGATGATGCCGAAGCTGGCCGCCGGGGCGCTGGCGGATTCGCGCAGCAATTCGAGGAAATCGAACAGCGCGACCAGGGCGGTCAGCGCCGCCAGCATCATCAGCACGGCGGTAAAAAACTGCCGGCCAAAATACATCGAGATGGTGAAGGGAACCGAGATCATGCCCGGCGCACCTTGAAACGATGCGGCATGAACAGCAGCACCGCCGCCGCCACGCCCGGCAGCAGCACCGACACCCAGATCAACGGCAGCAGGCCCAGGCTGCGGGTGGCAAAATTATTGACACCGAGATTGAGCGCCACCAGCAGCGTCACCACTACCACCGCCAGCAGCGGCCGCATGATGCCGCCATGGCGGCGGAAGGCACCACCCAGTACCGCGAACAAACCAATGAAGGTGAAACCAATCGCCGTCAGCGGGGCCGACAGCCGCCGCTGCGCCTCGACCAGCCATTTCGCCCGCTCAGACGGTGTAAGAGTTGGGCGCGGATGGAAGAGATCATCCAGCGATGCCGCAGCGGAATCCGTATCATCCAAAGCCGAGGTTTTGGCCGATTGCGCCAGGCTGATATCGTTGCGGGCGAAGGTGAGCACATCGAGCCGGCCGGTCTTTTCATCGACCTGCTGGCGCGAGCCATCCTGCAACACCACCATCGGCCCTTGCGGGGTCATCACCAACTGGCCGGTCCGCGCCAGAATGGTCGCCGGCGAGCTGCGATCGCGGGAATCCTCGATCAAAATACCCTTCAGACTGTTATCCGCCCCGCGCGATTGCACATACACCGTCACATCATCCGATACCGGCGTGAACACCCCAGGTTCCAGCAAAAAGGCGGCGATTTGGTTGCGGATTTCAAACTGATAGGCGCGGAAGGAATCGAGCGCGGCCGGGACCATGAAAATATTCAAATAGTAACAAATCGCCATCACCAGCGCCGCCATGGCCAGGGCCGGGCGCGCCAAGGCAAAATCCGACATGCCCGCGGCCCGCATCACCGTCAGCTCCCGGTCGCCCGACAGACGGGCATAGACAAACACCACAACGATAAAACAGGTGATCGGCAAAATGGTGGCCACGAAGCTGGGCACCAGCAGGGCGGTGAGTTTGATGAATACAAACGGCGAAAGCCCGCGATTCACGATGATCTGGATGAACCGCAGTGATTGCGTCAGCCAGATCAACGCCACCAGACCGGCTGTCACCAGCGCCAGCGCCAGTGATAATTGGGTGAATATATACCGGTCGATCCGGTTTATGGTGAGCGGACGCTGCATGCGTTAGGGTTTTGGCCGCCTACAGTGGCAAAGGCAAGGCAAGCGCTGAGCGCTCAATCGCGCGGCGCTGCCGCCCGGCTCAGACGGTCGTTGATGGCAAGGCCCAGCCCGTGCCCGGGCACCGCCATCGCAGCGATTTTCTGCAACCCTTGAGCGGGTGCTTGCGCATCCAGCCAATGCAGACCCTCAAACAGCCGCGCCGCCGCTTCATTGAGGTTTTCATTCGCCGATAGCTGAAACACCAGTTTGGCCCCTGCCAAAGGCGGGCCGAACGCGAGCAATGCCTCATCATCCGCCACGTCAGCGGCGTCCATGCGCAGCGGCAGATTTGGCGCATAATGCGAAACCAGCAGGCCGGGCGAGCGCAGGGTGCGCATTTGGGCGGCCTGGCTTGGCGTCACCCCCCGCCGCACCGGGCCGATGGCAGCTTCCAGCGCTTCCAGGCTGACCCCGCCGGGGCGCAGCAAAAAAGGTTCGGCGCCGCTGAGATCCAGCACGGTGGATTCCACCCCCACCCGGCAATCGCCGCTGTCGATCACGGCCACGATCTTACCTGCCAGCCCCGCCAGCACATGCGCGGCACTGGTGGGGCTGACCCCGCCGGAGCGGTTGGCCGATGGTGCTGCAACCGGGCGGCCCAGAGCGGCGATCAAGCGCTGCGCCACCGGATGCGCCGGCACGCGCACCGCCAAGGTTTCCAGCCCGGCCCCGGCCAGCAATGCCACCGGGCAGGTAATGCGCCGGGGCAACACCAGGGTCAGCGGCCCCGGCCAGAATGTATCAGCCAGCCGCCGCGCCATGGCGTTGGCTTCGACATGCGCAAACACGGCGTGCTCATTTTCATAATGGCAGATCAGCGGATTGAAATGCGGCCGGCCCTTGGCCTCGAAAATCGCCGCCACGGCTTTGGCATTGGTGGCATCAGCGCCGAGGCCATAGACAGTCTCAGTACCGAAGGCGACCAACTCACCTGCCGCCAGCAAAGCGGCGGCATGCGCGATATCACGATCAGTGCGGTTAAGAATTTCAGTCACGCCGTCGGCCACTCGTCATTGCGGCCATAGCCTTATTTTTCCAAATCCCGCAAAACTTCTGGCGTATGCAGCAATTTGTTAATCTTGGTGGCTTCTTCCAGCGCCTCGTCGGGCAGAAACTTCAACTCCGGCGTTACCCGTAACCCCAGGCGCGGCGCGATCTGGCTGCGCAAAAACGGCGAGACCCGCTTCAGCGATGGCAGCAGCGGCGTGACGTCCTTATTGCCAAGCTGAGTGCAAAACACCATCGCGTGTTTCAAATCCGGCGACATCCGCACTTCGGAAATCGTCAGATGCACTTTCGCCAGCATCGCGTCATGAAACTCGGTGCGCAGAAAAATATCCGCCAGCGCATGACGAATTTCTTCTGCAACCCGAAGCTGACGCTGCGATGGGCCGCTCGCGTTCGATCGTTTCATGAAAAAGCCTCAGGCTTTTTTATGAAACGTGAATCGACCGCACAAATATAATTACGCGGCGACGATTTCGGTTTCATAGCACTCAACCACATCGCCGACCTGCAAATCCTGGAATCCGGCGAAGGACAGACCACACTCATAACCGCGTGCCACTTCCTTCACATCATCCTTGAAGCGCTTGAGCTGGCTAAGTTCACCCTGATGGATGACCACGTTATCACGCAGCAACCGCACGCCGGAGCCGCGCTTAACCAGACCTTCGGTGACATAGCAACCCGCCACCTTGCCGGTTTTGGTGATGTTGAACACCTGGCGGATTTCGGCGTAGCCAAGGAACTTCTCGCGATGCACGGGGGCCAGTTTGCCCTTCACAAGCTTCTCGATGTCATCAGCAACTTCGTAAATAATCGAATAGTAGCGAATATCCACGCCGTCACGATGCGCCAGCTCACGCGCCTGCGCATTGGCCCGCACGTTGAACGCAATCACGATCGCATCGGAAGCCTTCGCCAACTGCACATCGCTCTCGGTAATCTGGCCGACCGCGCCATGCAGAACCCGCACGCGCACTTCCTCGTTGCCGAGCTTGGCGAGGGTAACCTGAATGGCTTCCACCGAACCCTGCACGTCGGCCTTGATGACCACCGCGACTTCCTTCTGCACACCGGCCTGAATCCGGGCCAGCATTTCTTCCATGGTGCCACGGCCGGCGGTCAGTGCCGCGGATGAACGCTCGCGCAACTTGCGCTGGCGGAACTCCACGATCTCACGGGCACGCGAATCATTTTCCACCACCACGAACGGCTCGCCCGCAACCGGCGCTGCGGAAAGCCCGAGAATTTCAACCGGTGTGGATGGCCCCGCCGTTGGCACGGCTTTGCCTTTGTCATCCTGCATCGCGCGCACGCGGCCCCACTCGGCACCCGCCACCACGATATCACCTGGATGCAGCGTGCCTTTTTGCACCAGCACGGTCGCCACCGGGCCACGGCCCTTGTCCAAGCGGCTTTCAATCACGGTGCCTTCGGCTGAGCGGTCAGGATTGGCGCGTAAATCCAGAATTTCGGCTTGCAGCAAAATCGCTTCTTCAAGCTTATCAAGGCCCGTATGCTTAAGCGCCGAAACCTCAACATCCTGCGTCTCGCCGCCCATTTCTTCGACGACAACTTCGTATTGCAGCAATTCCTGCCGCACCCGGTTGGCATCCGCGCCATGCCGGTCGATTTTATTGACCGCCACGATCAGCGGCACATGCGCCGCCCTGGCGTGCTTGATAGCCTCGATGGTCTGCGGCATCACGCCGTCATCGGCGGCCACCACCAGCACCACGATATCGGTCACACCCGCGCCACGGGCCCGCATGGCGGTGAACGCCTCATGGCCTGGGGTATCAATGAAGGTGATTTGCGCACCGGAATGCAGTTTTACCTGATAGGCGCCGATATGCTGGGTAATGCCGCCAGCCTCGCCCGCCGCTACGTCGGTGCGGCGCAGCGCATCGAGCAAACTGGTTTTACCATGGTCAACATGGCCCATGATGGTGACAACCGGTGGACGGGTTTGCAGATCGGTGTCGACATCTTCTTCGCCTTCGAGGCCGATCTCGACGTCATTATCCGCCACCCGGCGGGATTTATGGCCGAACTCGCTCACCACCAGTTCAGCGGTATCAGCGTCGATCGCCTGGGTAATGGTTGCCATCACCCCCATTTTCATCAGCGCCTTCACCACCTCATTACCGCGCGCGGCCATACGGTTGGCCAGCTCCTGCACGGTAATGGTTTCTGGCAGCACCACCTCACGGACAACCTTCACGCCATCCGAGCGCAGCAATTCCAGTTCCGCCTGGCGGCGTTCGCGTTCGCGCTGGCGGCGCACCGAGGCCAGGCTGCGGACTTTCTCATCCTCGCCTTCGAGCGCTGCCTGCACGTCGATCTTGCCGGCGCGGCGGCGGTCATCGCCAATTTTCTTCGGGGCAACCACGGGCGCGCCGCGCTTGGGGGCACCGGCCATGCTGGGGCGGCGCACGCCGCGCGGGGCATCCTCGTCATCATCGGCAACCGGCTGGCCGGGCTTCAGGCGCAGGGTCTCAGCCGCACTGGCACCAGGGGCCGGACGTGTGGCCGGAGCCCGCGGCGTTGGCGTTGCGGCTGGGTTTGCTGCCGGGGCCGCATCGGCTTTCGCCGGCTCAACCTTGACCGGCTCCACCGGCTTCGGACGCAGCGCCTCTTCAGCGGCCCGCTTGGCTTCAAGTTCGGCCTCGCGCTTGTCATCTTCCTCACGGCGGCGGGCTTCCTCAGCCGCCGATAGGATCGAAATTTTCTCCTGCTCGCGGCGTTCCGCCTCACGCTGGGCGGCCAATTTTTGCTGCTCGGCCAGCACCCGCTGACGGGTGGCGGTCTCAGCGGCGGTCAAGGCACGCGGTGCTGCCGTCCCGGAGGGGCGCGGAGCTACCGGGCGGACCGGCGCGGCCGGCGTAGCTGGCGTGGCAACATCGGCCTCAACCTTTGCCAGCGGCGCTTTTACCGCCGGTGATAATGACAATGTGACCGGCGGGATAGCCGGGGCGGCTGCGGCAGGCGCACCTGGAACAGCACCGCGTTTTTTGCGCACCTCAACCTGCACAACCTTCGAGCGGCCATGCGAGAAGCTTTGCCGGACGGAGCCTGCATCCACAGTATGGCCGGCATCGGTCCGCGTCGCGGGGCGAAGCGAAAGCCTGCCTTTGGTTTCAGTCGTCTCGTTGCCGTCAGTCATGCCTAATCCGGTCCATCTCTCATACTGCGGTCAGCAGCCAAAGCTGCATCAACCGAGGGGGCTATGTGCCCGCTTGTCTGCCGCCCCGCAACACCTGCGAGCCGGTTTGCATCCACTTCAATCATCGCCGCCAGTCTTCCGGGCGCGATCACCACATGCACCGCATGCTCGCGCCCAAAAACCTTGCCCAGCCGTTCGGCATCCAGCGGCGACACAACAGGTACATCACGACCGCCGATAAACCGCGTCCGCTCCTCACCACTGCCGTCGCTTGCCTGCACAACCAGACCAGCCTTGCCTTCAACCAGCCACTCGCGGGCTTTCTCAAACCCTGAAATGGCCCCGCCGCCGCGCCTTGCCAGACCCAGCAACTCAGTAATCCGCCGTACCAGCAACGCTTCAACCACCCCGGCCAGGTCAACCGGGATATCAACACGCTGCTTCGCCGCCCGGGAAAACACCCCGCGCTTGATGGCCAATGCTATCACATCGGCCTTCGCACTCAACCATAGTCCACGCCCAGGCAGGGTTGCAGCCACATCGAACAGAATTTTCTGCTCAGGCCCCACCACAAACCGCAACGCCGCTTCACGGGCTACGGAGTCGCGCGTGACCAGACAGCGCCTGAGCGGCCCCGTTTCAGGCTCCTCAGCAAATTCATCCGGTTCAGGCTGCGTTGCCGTCTTCTCCTTCAAACCAATGCGCGCGCGCCGCCATGATGATCTCGTTGGCGGCTTCTTCACTCAACGCTTCCGCGCCGACGATTTCCACCAGCTCATCGCCAGCCAAATCCGCCAGATCATCGAGCGACTTCACGCCCTTCTCACCCAGCGCGATCAAATCCTTCGCGCTCAGAGCCTCGATCGCGGCAACCTCGTCGCTCACACCCAGCGCAATGCGTTTTTCTTCCAGCTCGGTGGCTTCGCGCGCTAGCGAGGCTTCAGCGCGGCGCTGCAATTCCGCGGCGACGTTCTCATCGAAGCCTTCAATCGAAGCCAATTCATCCAACGGTGTCATAGCCAAATCCTCAATCGTTTCAAAACCCTCGGCGACCAGCAGGCCGGCGATCACATCATCCACATCCAAAGCCTCGACAAACAGCCCGGTCTTGCGGCGGAATTCCTCCTGCCGGCGCTCGCTCTCTTCAGCTTCGGTGAGAATATCAATATCCCAGCGTGTCAGCTGCGACGCCAGGCGCACATTCTGCCCACGGCGGCCAATCGCCAATGAGAGTTGGCTATCGGGCACCACAACTTCAACACGCCCGGCTTCCTCGTCCATCACCACTTTGGAAACTTCCGCCGGCGCCAGCGCGTTCACCACGAAAGTGGCAACGTTCGGCGACCACGGAATAATGTCGATTTTCTCGCCCTGCAATTCCGCCACCACCGCCTGCACGCGCGAGCCACGCATACCCACGCAGGCACCCACTGGGTCGATCGATTGATCGCGCGAAATCACCGCCATTTTGGCGCGCGAACCAGGGTCACGCGACACCGCTTTAATTTCGATGATGCCGTCATAAATTTCCGGCACTTCCTGCGCGAATAATTTGGCGAGGAACCCAGGATGCGTGCGCGAGAGGAAAATCTGCGGGCCGCGCTGTTCTTCGCGTACATCGTAAATAAACGCCCGCACGCGGTCGCCGTTGCGCAGATTCTCACGCGGAATGGTCTCATCGCGGCGCAGTAACGCTTCAGCACGGCCCAAATCCACCATCAAATTGCCATACTCGGTGCGCTTCACCACACCGTTGATGATCTCGCCGACGCGATCCTTGAATTCGTTATATTGCTTGGTGCGCTCATATTCACGCACCCGCTGCACGATCACCTGCTTGGCGGTTTGGGCGGCGATGCGGCCAAAATCGATCGGCGGCAGCGGGTCAACGATAAAATCGCCCAGCGCTTTTTCCGGCGCAAATTTCTGTGAAATGGCGAAAGGAATTTGGGTTTCCTCATTGGTCACCACATCCACGATCTCGGTCCAGCGCGACAGCCGCACATCACCGGTCTTGCGGTCGATGGTGGCGCGGATGTCCTTCTCATGGCCATATTTGGCGCGGCCGGCTTTTTGAATCGCCTGCTCCATCGCTTCGAGCACGTCATCGCGCTCAATCTGTTTTTCACGCGCCACGGCATCGGCAACCAGCAGAAGTTCCGGGCGGGATACGGAAGTGTCCATGTTCATGTTCCCTTAATTCGTCGTCATCGGTGTTTGGGCCGTGGAAAACGCGACGAGCGCATCCGTCAGCACCAGTTTGGCTTTACGCATATCGGCGAGCTTCAGCTCGATAACCTCGCCGGTCTCAATTCTTAACTTCGCCACATCGGCATCGGCGGCAACGATGACGCCAGTGAAGCGCTTGCGCCCGCCGGGACCGGGGACGTTTAGTTCCGCCTTGGCCTCGAACCCGGCATAGCGGTTCCAGTCCTTCACCCTTGTTAACGGCCGGTCGATGCCCGCGGAGCTGACCTCCAGCGTCCAGGCGGAGGTGATCGGGTCCTCAACATCGAGCACAGCGGAGAGCAGATGGCTCACTTCGGTGCAGTCATCGAGCGTAAAGGCCGCACCATCAGCCCGATCGGCCATAATCTGCACGGTGGGGGTTTCCTTACCCATGACCTGCACCCGCACGAGTTCATAGCCCATGCCTTCCAACCGGGGGGCGATAATCTCGGCGATGCGGCCTTCAAGGCCGGTATGGGTTGGTCGGTTTTCGGTCAAAGCAGCAAAATTCCAATAAAAAAGGCGGCCTGTAAGGGCCACCCTCGAAAAGTCGGGTTTAATTTGTTCGCCCTTCTACCCCAAATCCGGAACTGGAGCAAGCGAGCCATCGCGTCCACTCCCGAACGCGAAAATATTAACTGCCGTCCCGCTTCCACAAACGCCAATCGTAACCATCTCCGAAGTGCTTCTGAAACCCCAAGCAAAAAGGTAGAACCATGCAACGTCGTAACCTCGCCAAAACCGCCCTGCTGACCGCGACCGCCGCCGCCCTGCTGCCGGTAGCCGCCAAAGCCGATATGGATGCCAATGAGAACGTGATTTTTACCGCCGATGACCCCGGCCACTGGAAAGGCGTTGAAGCCCTGCATGTGCCGGTCGTCACGGTCTCAGGCAGCACCCTGACGGTGAAAACCCCGCATCCGATGAGCGAGCCGCATTACATCGTCAGCCACAGCATTGTGCTGGCGGACGGCAAATTCCTCGACCGCAAGACCTTCACCTATAAGGACACGCCAGTTTCCACCCACATGCTGCCGGCCGGCTATACCGGCCCGGTGACGGTAACCAGCACCTGCAACCTGCATGATTTTTGGGTGAAATCGATCAGCGTTTAAGGCTTACGCGCCTCGTCCCGGTCCTTGCCGCAGCTTTTATCTGCGGCGGGGGCATGTTTGGCTGGCTCTGCCGTCCAATCCTGGAAGGCGGGCTCGGATTCATGGAGCATACAGGGCGGCGAAGCGCATTCAATCGCCTCGGTCGGCGGCGTGGGTTTTTGTTTAACCATGGCTTCATTTAGAGTATTTTTGGTCCCGCGGCAAAATTCCGTGCCCGATTTGCGGCCCCACATCAGCGCAAAACCGGCTATGAAGCTGCCATGCTGTTCACCCCAAATTCCCCCGAGACCCTGTACGCCGCCATGCTGGCGAAGGATGCCGCCTATGACGGCCATGCCTTCGTGTGCGTCACCTCGACCGGCATTTTCTGCCGCTTTGTCTGCCCGGCGCGCAAACCGAAGTTCGAGAACACCCGGTTCTTCGAGAGCATTCCCGAATGCCTGAGCGCCGGGTTCCGCCCCTGCCTGCGCTGCAAGCCGATGGCCACGTTGAAATCACGCGACCCGCTCACCACCACGCTGCTGGAGCATCTGGAGCGCGAGCCGGAGCGGATATGGTCGGAGGATGACATCGTGCGGCTGGGGTTTGACCCCTCAACCGTGCGCCGCAGCTTCAAGCGCAGCATCGGCATGACCTTCCTTGACCTCGCCCGCTTGCGCCGCACCAGCCGGGGGCTAGAGCGCCTGGCCGCCGAGGACGCGGTAATCGAGGCGCAGCTTGAAGCCGGGTTCGATTCCGCCAGCGGCTTTCGGGATGCCGTGGCGCGGCTAATTGGAGAGACCCCCGCCGCGTTGAAAGGCCGTGAACTGCTGAAAGCCGACTGGCTGGAAACCCCGATCGGCCCGATGCTGGCGGTGGCCGATGATACAAGGCTGCACCTGCTGGAGTTTTTCGACCGCAAAGCCCTGCCCGCCGAACTGACCCGCCTGCGCACCCGCACCCGCGCCGCCATCGCCTTTGGCCGGAATGCGGTGATCGGCGCAATCGAGGCCGAGTTGGCCGGTTATTTCGCAGGCTCGTTGCGGGCGTTTCAAATCAGCCTGGCGTATGATGCCACCGGCTTCACCCGCATCGTATGGGACGCGCTGCTGAACATCCCTTACGGCACCACTTGCGCGTACGCGGACCTCGCCGCCACCATCGACCACCCCACGGCGTTTAGGGCCGTCGCCCGCGCCAACGGTGCCAACCAGCTTTCCATCGTGATCCCCTGCCACCGCGTCATCGGGTTGGATGGCAGCCTCACCGGCTACGGCGGCGGGCTGTGGCGCAAAAAGTGGCTGCTGGAGCATGAGCGGAAATTTGCGGGTGGGTGAGACGCTCACCCGTTATGGCCCGGCGTGACCGGGCCATCCACGTCTTCGCCGGTATGACGAACCACGGCGGGCGGCGGTTACAAATTCAACTTACTTTGTTTTTCCAGCCCGGTTTCCTTCGCGCCGCCATGACCCGCCAGGATGCGAGGGCCCCCTAGAGCACGATGACTCTAGTGCCCCACCGCCGCCCGGTAAGCGGCCACATTGGCCAGTTGCTGTTTGTAGTTTTTGGAAAACACATGCCCGCCGGTGCCGGTGGCGACAAAATATAAATCATCGCTCACCGCCGGGTGCAGCACCGCGTTCAATGCCGCCAGCCCCGGCGCGCAAATCGGCCCCGGCGGCAAGCCTTCATGCACGTAAGTATTGTAAGGCGAGGGGTTTTCGAGGTCGCTGCGGGTAATCGCCACACCGGCGGCCACTGCGCCGTCGGATGCCGCGTAAATCACCGTCGGGTCAGCTTGCAGCTTCATGCCTTTGGCCAACCGGTTCTCATACACCGCCGCCACTTTCGGCAATTCCGCCGCCAGCGGGGTTTCCTCCTGCACGATCGAGGCCAGCACCAGCGCCTCATGCTGGGTGAGGGTCACCGCACTATCACGCTGGGTCCACGCCTCTGCCAATGCCGCCGTCTCGGCCCGCTCGGCGCGGTGCAGAATCACGACACGCGGGGTGTTCAGCGTATAATCATAGGTCTGTGGCAGCACCGCGCCCTCAGGCGGTGGCGCCACCGTACCACTGGCGGCAGGGGCCGCGTTGAGGATTTTGGCAATCTGTATGGCGGTCAGCCCCTCGGGGATGGTCACCTGATGCTGCACCACCGCACCGAAGCGCAGAATATTCAACACCTGCTGGAGCGAGGCATGCGCCGGAATCAGAAACTCCCCGGCATGAATATGGCCCTGCTTATGCGTCAGCCACGCTGCCGCCCGGAACAATAGCGGATATTGAATCACGCCGGCCTGCGCCAAAGCATCCGCCGCTTCCGCCGTGCCACCCGCCGGGATCACTACGGTTTTAGCATCGGCAAAATCCGCTGGTGCGGTGTAGGTTTCATGCACAGCGCCGCGTCCAAGGCTCACCACCATCAATAAGGCGGCCAGCAGCAAAACCGTACGGCGGTTAGACAATTTCAGAAATTACACCCGCTTGAAAATGACCGAGGCATTGGTGCCACCAAAGCCGAAGCTGTTCGAGAGTGCAACGTTAATCTTGCGCTCCTGCGCCACCAATGCCACCCGGTCGATCACACTAGCCTTGCTTGGCTCATGCAAATTGAGTGTCGGCGGGGCCACGTTGTCGCGGATCGCCAAAATTGAGAACACCGCCTCGATCGCGCCCGCCGCACCCAGCAAATGCCCGGTGGCCGATTTGGTGGAGGACATGGCGAGACCCTTGGCCGAGTCGCCAAACATATTCTCAACCGCTTCAAGTTCGAGATCATCGCCCATCGGGGTCGAGGTGCCGTGCGCGTTGACATACTGCACATCCGCGGGGGTCAGCTTGCCGTTTTTGAACGCCGCCTTCATCGCCCGGAATGCACCGTCATGATGGTCCGCCGGGGCGGTGATGTGGTGCGCGTCGCCCGACATGCCGTAGCCACCAATTTCAGCGTAAATTTTCGCACCACGGGCTTTGGCGTGCTCGTATTCTTCCAGTACCACCACGCCAGCACCTTCGCCCATCACAAAGCCATCCCGGTCCTTGTCCCAAGGCCGCGAAGCCTCGGTCGGGTGGTCGTTATAGGCGGTGGAAAGGGCACGCGCCGCGCAGAAGCCGGCAATGCCCAGCGGGTTCACCGCGGCTTCAGCGCCGCCGGCCACCATCACGTCCGCATCGCCGAGCGCGATAATCCTTGCTGCATCGCCAATGGCGTGCACGCCAGTCGCACAGGCGGTCACAGCGGAGTGGTTCGGGCCTTTGAGGCCGTACTTGATGGAAACCTGCCCTGAGATCAGGTTGATCAGCGCCGAGGGGATGAAGAACGGCGAGAGCCGCTTGGCCTTGCCTTCATGCACCAGAATCGACGCCTCATAGATGGCCGATAGGCCGCCGATGCCGGAGCCGATCATCACGCCGGAGACGTATTTCTCTTCCTCGGTCTGCGGAATCCAGCCGGAATCCTCAATGGCTTCGGAGGCCGCGACGAGACCAAAATGGATAAACCGGTCCATTTTTTTCACGTCCTTGACCGGCATCCATTCGGAGAGGTCCAGCTTGCCCTCAGACCTTGGTCCATTCGGGACTTGCCCGGCAATTTTAGCGGTCAGCTCGGTGGTGTCGAATGATGAGATGATCCCGATCCCGGACTCACCATTGATCAGCTTTTTCCAGACATTCTCAAAGCCCAGCCCTAGTGGCGTGGCAACTCCCATGCCGGTGACGACAACACGACGCATATTCTAAAACTCCCGGACGCCCAAATGAGCCGAATTACTCGGCTTTTTGCTTCTCGATGTAATCAACGGCGTCTTTAACGGTCGTAATTTTCTCAGCCGCATCTTCCGGAATTTCAACACCGAACGCTTCTTCGAACGCCATCACCAGCTCAACGGTATCCAGGCTGTCAGCGCCCAGATCGTCGATAAAGGAGGCTTCGGGTGTGACTTTGGCTTCGTCGACACCCAGATGCTCGACAACAATTTTCTTAACCTTGTCGGCGATTTCAGTCATCTAAGTTCACTTTCCTGCATCTCGGGTGGGTGGAAACTGTATGGTCCATACAGCATTTAAAACATTTTGGTTAACTTTGGTATCGGGGGCCGCTTAGCACGGTTTATTCGGTGCCGCCAACAGCGGTTACAGCATAGCCATGCCGCCGTTAATATGGATGGTTGTTCCGGTGACCCATCCGGCTTCCTCAGAGGCCAGATACACCACGCTGGCGGCAATATCGGCCGGCGCGCCCAGACGGCCCAAGGGGATTTTCTCGGCCAAAGCCGCCCGTTGCGCGTCGGTCAGGGCGTCGGTCATCGGGGTTTCGATAAAGCCGGGGGCGATCAGGTTCACGGTAATCCCGCGCGACGCCACCTCCTGCGCCAGCGACTTGGTCAGCCCCAGCAAACCGGCCTTCGCCGCTGCATAATTGACCTGGCCAGGGTTGCCGGTGGAACCCACCACGCTGCCGATGTTGATAATCCGCCCGGCCTTACGGCGCAGCATGAATTTCAACGCGGCGCGGCTGAGGCGGAACGGGGCTGCCAAATCCACATCCAGCACCTTTGCCCAATCGGCATCACTCATCCGCAGGGCCAAACCATCTTTCGTCAGCCCGGCATTGTTCACCAGAATATCCACCTTGCCCATCGCCGCCTCAGCCGTGGCAATCAGCGCCGCCGCCGCTTCGGGGTCGGACAAATCCGCCGGGCACACATGCGCTTGGCTGCCCAGCTCAGCCGCCAGCGCCTCAAGTGCTGCCGCCCGCGTGCCGGAGAGCGCCACTACCGCGCCTTGTTTATGCAAAGCCCGGGCAATCTCAGCGCCGATACCACCCGAAGCCCCGGTCACCAGGGCGGTTTTACCTGTCAGATCAAACATCACAGCACCTTCAATAAGGCTTCAATATCAGCCGGCGACCCTACCGAGATGGTCGGAGCCTCCGGCGCAATCCGCTTCACCAAACCGGCCAGAACCTTGCCGGCGCCAAGCTCAATGAACCTATCGACGCCAAAATCCACCATGCTCTCCACCGACTCGCGCCATCGCACCGTGCCGGTCACCTGCTCCACCAGCAATTGCGCGATAGTCGCCGGGTCGGTCACCTTCGCCGCCGTCACATTGGCCACCAGCGGCACCATCGGCGCGCGCGGCCGGGTGATCTCGAGCGCCTTATGCATCGCCTCAGCCGCCGGTTGCATCAGCTTGCAATGAAACGGCGCGGAGACCGGCAGCAGCATGGCGCGCTTCACGCCCTTCGCCTTGGCAATCTCGATCGCCCGCTCCACCGCCGCCTTGATACCCGAAATCACCACCTGGCCGCCGCCGTTGTCATTGGCGCAGCCCACTTCCTCATGCCCGTCAGGGCCCTTGGCGGCCTCAGCGCAAATCTCCTGCGCCATCGCCATCTCAACGCCCAGCAACGCCGCCATGGCGCCCACGCCCGGCGCCACCGCCGCCTGCATCGACTTGCCACGCAGCTTCAATAACGCCGCCGCCTCAGCCACGGTAAACGACCCCGCCGCCGCCAGCGCACTATATTCGCCCAGCGAATGGCCAGCCACCAAAATGGCCTTGGCCTTCAAATTCACCTTGCCCTCGGATTCCAAAACCCGCAGCACCGCCAATGAAACCGCCATCAACGCGGGTTGCGCGTTCTCGGTCAGGGTAAGTTCCTCAATCGGCCCCTCAAACATCAGCTTGCTCAGCTTCTGCTTCAAAACCTCATCAACTTCCTCAAACACCTCACGCGCCGGGGCGAACGCCGCCGCCAGATCGCGGCCCATGCCAACCGACTGGCTGCCCTGGCCAGGGAAAATAAAGGCATTAACTGCCATGTAAGCGTCTCCTATGAACCCGGGCGGCGTAACCACGCAGGAAGCCGCTGTCAAATACGTTAGGTTACAATAATGCCAGATGCGTCAGCGCCAGGCGCATATCAGCCGGTAACGCGTCCACCCCGCTCGCCGCGCCGGGTGCCCCGATGTCTAGTGGCGCATCCGCCACGCTCAAATACCGCCAGCCCTGAAACGGTTTCATCGCCCGCGCCGCAACCCGCACCAACGCCGGGTCCAGCACCAGCCCCGCACAAGCTGACCCATCGTCCCAACTCTCCCGCCTGATCTCCAAAACCCGCTGCCGAACCACCACCGCCCGCTGAATCACCCAGTAAATCGACCCGCCGGCCACAATCTCCTCAGCCCGCTTCGGAAAATTCCGCGTCTGATGCCGCAACGGCGGATCAGCCACCGCCCGCCCTGCCTGAATCTCAGCCAAATGCGCAATGTCGCGAACCCCAACCGCCAGTTTGATTAAATGAAGCATTGGCCAAAGTTATGGCGGGGGAGTTTGGGGAGCAAGGCCAAGGGGCTCTGCCCCGTCGTGCGGATGCACGCCTTCGGCATGATGCCCCCGCCAAAGGCTCAGCCTTTGGAATCTATTTTTGAAGGTTAAGAAAAACGGGCGCCCATAGGTGTTTTAACACCTGCGGAGCGCCCGTTTTTCTTAACCTTAAGGGTTCTAAGGGCTGTGCCCTTAGCAGGGGTCCAAGGGACAGCGTCCCCTGGTCTTACTTCCTAAAAACCCCCGTCAAAACTCTGATTAATTCTTCGCTTTATCGACCAGCGCGTTTTTGGAGATCCATGGCATCATGGCGCGCAGTTTGGCGCCCACTTCCTCGATGGGGTGTGACGCGGTGGCGCGGCGCATGGCTTTGAAGTTGGTTTGGTTGACCTTGTTTTCCAGCATCCAGTTACGGGTGAACACGCCGGTTTGGATGTCGGTGAGGACCTTCTTCATTTCGGCCTTGGTGTCAGCGGTGATGATGCGCGGGCCGGTGACATATTCGCCGTATTCGGCGGTATTTGAGATGGAGTAGTTCATATTGGCGATGCCGCCTTCATAAATTAAATCCACGATGAGCTTTACTTCGTGCAGGCATTCGAAGTAGGCCATTTCGGGAGCGTAACCAGCTTCCACCAGGGTTTCAAAGCCAGCCTTGATGAGGTCCACCACGCCGCCGCACAGCACAGCCTGTTCGCCGAACAAATCGGTTTCGCATTCTTCCTTGAAGGTGGTTTCGATAATGCCGGCGCGGCCGCCGCCGTTGGCGGAGGCGTAGGAGAGCGCGATTTCCAGCGCGTTACCGGAGGCATTCTGGGCAACCGCCACCAGCGATGGCACGCCGCCGCCGCGCAGGTATTCCGAGCGCACGGTGTGACCAGGGCCTTTCGGCGCGATCATGAACACGTCGATATCGGCGCGCGGTTCGATCAGGTTGAAATGGATGTTGAGGCCGTGCGCGAACGCCAGCGCGGTGCCGGGACGCATGTTGGGGGCCAGATGGTCGCGGTATAAATCGCCCTGGCCTTCATCAGGGGTGAGCACCATGATGACATCGGCCCACTTGGCGGCATCCGACGGCGACATAACCTTGATGCCGGCAGCTTCGGCCTTGGCAATGGCGGTGGAACCGGGGCGCAGCGCCACGGCCAGTTCCTTCACACCGGAATCTTTGAGGTTCAGCGCATGGGCGTGGCCCTGGCTGCCATAGCCGACGATGGCGACTTTCTTGGATTTGATCAGATTAACGTCGGCATCCCGGTCATAGTAAACGCGCATGTGCTGGTCCCTTGAGTTGGCTTTATAAAGATTGCGCGTCCCTATTACGTTTTGGGGTCAATGTCACCGTGCGCCTGGTGGCTATCTGGCATGTTCTGAGGCGGTTTTGCGCAATTTTATGTCGTTTACCGGCCTGCACGGTATAGCGGTGGCGGTAATTCGACAATTGAGAAGAATCCCCTAAAACCCCCCTATGAAATATCTCCCCATCCTCGCTCTCGTCCTATTTTCCACTCAAACCGCCCTGGCGGATGATTTTTCCACCCGCGCCACGCAAGCGCGCGCCATGGCTGGCAACACCGAAGGGGCGAAGTATGACATCACCCTCTGGCCGATTCTGAATGAGGCAGGAGCTGCCTGCGACCCGGCGGGCACCAAGCTGCCGGCCTCCGAACTGGGCCATTTCAACCTTGTCGGTGACATCACGGCGGACGGGCGGATGATCAATATAGAAGTGCGGCCAGAGACTAATATGGCCAAATGCTACGCTGGCCAGATGGCCAAGGCGCATTTTCTACATCCGCCGCTGGTGGGCCGCACCACCTACCCGGTGCTGTTTGACCTTACTGTAACCCCGTAAACGGTCAGAAAACGCTCATAATTGCGCCCCAGAGGCTCTGTCCGCTCTGGGTCTGTTGCGGCGTGGTGCCGGTGGTGACTGGTTGACCCAGGGCTTGGTTTTCCTGCAAGCGGCGAGCCTCGGCCGGCGCGTTAACCGTCGGCGGCGGAGTGGGGCCATTGCCCATCAGGCGGGACACAAAGCTTGGCGGCTTGGAGGCGATCATCGCGGACTGGTTGACATCCGCCCGGATATCCGATGGCGGGGTTGGCCCGGCAGACTGCAGCAAAGCCTGCTGACCGCTGGATGCTGAAGCCCCTGAGGCCGGCAAAGCCGAAGCTGGGGAGATCGCCACCAACCCTTGCTGGGCGGCATCAACCTGCTGCGGGCGCGGCTCACCTGGGTTTGGTGAGGGCAGCACGCCTAGTTCCGGCGGCAGTGACAGCGGCGCCTGGGTGCCAACATCGAAGGCATCCGGCGGATTGGCTTCCAGCCCGAAGGTTTTCTTGATCCCCTCGCCACCGCAGCCGGCGAGCGTGATGGAAAGCGACAGGGCAGCCAGGCCAGTGATGATTTGATTGCGTTTCATGAAGCCTTCCTATCGCCGGTTGCGTTTCCTCGCAACAGGCTCTCGGCCATCAATACCCCCACGCCGCAGACAATCGCCGCATCGCCCACATTAAACACGTACCAGGAGTAGGCGCCGATATGGGCCTGGATGAAATCCACCACCGCGCCGTAGCGCAAACGGTCCAGCACATTGCCGATGGCGCCGCCGGCAATGGCGCCGATGGCGAGGGTGGTGACCAGGCGCTCGGTGTTCCACAGCCACACGCC
>JARLIK010000031.1 GCA_031291755.1 Acidocella sp.
ATCATGGCGGCGGTCCGCCATACCGACTGGGCCGGGCTTCCAGATGTCGAACAGCCGGAACAGGCCAAAGGCCAGCAGGCAGCCTAGTGCGGTGACTCGCGGCAGGGCCAGCATGGTGATCATCTGGCCGGCGACTTCGTCAATCACGATCCAGCCGGGGTCATTCTGGCCGCCGACAGCCCAGACCGCCCATACGCCGATGATGCTGGCAACAATGATGCCCATAACCAATGGCCCGTGGCCGAGTTGCAGGAGAATGGCACCGATCAGCAGCCCGACCAGCGAGCCGAAGGTGCCCGGCGCCTTGGGCGCGTAACCGGCCCCGCCCGCACTGGCGATCAGCTCGGCGGCGTTCATGGTGTCATCCATGGCGTAAGCGGATCCTCGGCACGGCCGGTTTGCAAGGCCCGGTAGATGACCACGCTCTCGGTGACGCGCTGCACATAATTACGGGTTTCACTGAAGGGTATCTCCTCGATCCAGTCGATGATGTTAGCACCTCCCGGTGCGGATTTCATCTCCGGATCGCCATTTTCCGCCAGCCAATTCGCGACGTTCGTGGGTCCGGCGTTATAGGCGGCGATGGCGAGCGGCAGGCAGTTACCAAAGCTGAGGATGAGTTGGTTGATATAGGCCACCCCGAGTGCCATGTTGAAGTTGGGGTCGTAGAGGTTGCCGTTGATCGGCAGGCCGTTGAGTTTGGCGGTTTTGCGGGCGGTGGCGGGCATCAGTTGCATCAGGCCGCGAGCCCCGGCCCCTGAAATGGCAGTGGGGTCGAAGCTGCTTTCCTGGCGCATGATGCCGAGCGATACGGCGGATTCCACCCCAGCGGGCGGTGATACCGGCTGCGGCCAGCCTTCATGCACCAGGATTTGACCGGCGATGCCGGCGCTGCGGGTAATGGCGACAGCGCTTTGCGGCAGGCCCAGCCCCAGGGCGAGCCGTGCCGCCAGTTCACGGGTGCGGTCATCCGCGGCAATCTGGCCGAGGCGGTTGAGGAAGATTTGCGCATCATCCGGGTCGTTCATCTGCACCAGCAGGGCGGCGGCGCGGGGCAGTTCCATCATGGCGAAATCGAGCGCCTGACCGGCATTGAAGCTAGGTTCCGGCAGGTTGCGGATTTGCGCGGCCAGGGTGGCAGGATCTTCGCCCAGCGCCAAGGCGGCGAGTTGGCCATAAAACGTGGTGGGGTAGGCGGCCGCGCGTTGGTAGTCAGCTTTGGCGGAATCGCCGGTTTCGCAGCGGGCCAGCCAGTAATAAGCGCGGGCCTGGGTGATGACGGCGGTTGAGGAGCTGGCGAGGTCGGTGAACCAGGTGGCAGCGGCGGTGGGGTTGTGCAGGAAGCGTAGCAGCAGAAAGCCTGCCAGGAAGTCCCGGTCAGCGATTTGCGAGCGGGCGGAAGAACCCGAAATTGGTGGGTTGACGGCGATGACGACGGCGTAGGCGTCCTTGGCGTCATTGGCCATCAGCAGGGCGCGGGCAAGCTGGTCCTGCGCCGGCCAGAATAACAAGCGCCCCGCATCGTCGGCCTGGGCGGCGGCGCTCTTGCCTTGCGAGATCCAGAGGGCGGCGGCCTGGGTGTCACTGCCGGTGGCGTGTAGGGTTTGTACCTGGGCTAAAAACGGCACCTCTTCGGGGCCGGTATAAGGGTGGCCGAGGCCGTTGGCCTGGGCGAGTTCAAAGGCCAGGCGGGCCTGATATGGCCAGTCAGGGTTGGCGGCGATGAATTGCTGGATTTCGTCGGCTGAGCCACCGCCACCTGAGGTAAGCCGGAAGAAAGTGATCAGCTTGGTCATCAGCGGGTCACCGGTGGCCTGCGCGAGGGCGGCGGCTTCGGTCCAGTTTTTGGCTTTGACATCGGCCATGATCTGCGGCGAAGCCGCTTGCTGGGCGGTTGCCGACAAGGGGATCAGGGTTGCCAGCAGGAGAAGCAGGACTCGCATGCAGAGGTTCTAGCATTCCCTGGCTTGCAGGCCACCCCTTGAGAGAATACTTCTGGAGGATAGGAGTTATTCATGTTTCACGGTTCAATGGTCGCCCTGGTCACCCCGATGCGCGAAGATGGCAGCATCGATGAGGAGACTTTTATTCGTTTTATCAACTGGCAGATTGCGCAAGGCACGCAGGGCATTGTGCCGGTGGGCACCACGGGTGAATCGCCGACGCTGAGCCATGATGAGCATAAACGGGTGGTGGAACTGGCGATTGAGACGGCGGCGGGCCGGGTGCCGGTGATCGCCGGGGCGGGGTCCAACTCGACCGCCGAGGCGATTGGGCTGGCCAAGCACGCCAAAAAAGCCGGGGCCGATGCGGTACTGGTGGTAACGCCCTATTATAACAAACCGACTCAGGAAGGTTTGTTCCGGCATTATACCGCGATTGCCGATGAGGCCGATATTCCGGTTATTATTTACAATATTCCGGGCCGCTCGGTGATCGATATGAGCGTTGAGACCATGGCGCGGCTGGCCAAGCACAGAAACATTGTGGGGGTGAAGGATGCCACCGCGAATTTGACGCGCCCGCTGCATACCACCCGCGCCTGCGGTGAGGATTTTGCGCAGCTTTCCGGTGAGGACCATACCGCGATTGCGTATCTGGCCTCTGGCGGGCATGGCTGCATTTCAGTCACCGCCAATGTGGCGCCGGCCTTGTGTGCGCAAATGCATATCGCCTGGCAACAGGGCGATGTGAAAACTGCGATGGCGATTCAGGCGCGGCTGGTGCCGCTGCATGATGCGATGTTTGTGGAATCGAACCCCGGGCCAGTGAAGTACGCGGCCTCGTTGCTGGGGTTTGGCAGCAATACCTGCCGCTTGCCGATGGCGCCGATTGCGCAGGCCACCGCTGAGAAGGTGCGCGCCGCCATGGTGGAAGTTGGGTTGCTGAATTGAGCGCCAAGGAGACCCCTTCAAAAAGTAAGTCGGGCTATATTTCGCACGGTATCGCCTCGCAGAATCGTAAAGCCCGGTTTGACTATAAAATTCTATCGACCATCGAAGCCGGCATTGTGCTGAAGGGTGTTGAAGTGAAGTCGCTGCGGCTGGGCCGTGCGACACTCACTGAAGCCTGGGCCGGTGAACGTGACGGCGAGTTGTATTTATTCAACGCCTATATTCCGGAATATCAGGGCGGCGTGCTGTCACGCTTTGATGTGCGCGGGGCGCGGAAATTGCTGGTGAAGAGCCGTGAGCTGGACCAGTTGTTTGGGGCGATCAAGCGCGATGGCGCGACGGTGGTGCCGCTGGATATTCATTTCAACCCGCGCGGGCTGGCGAAGGTAACGCTGGGGATCGCCGAAGGGCGGCAGAAGCATGACAAGCGCCATGCGGTGGCAGCCCGTGACTGGCAGCGCGATAAAGCCAGATTACTGCGTAACAAATAAAAGGAGCTGACATGACCGGACACGACCATTGGAAACATAACGGCGTGCAGGTGATCAAAGCCGGAACTTTAGACTCCAACACAGCACAGACGCCGGGGATGAGCCGGGCGGCGGCGATTAACGCCGCAAGGGTCGGGGCGCAGAAAATTTGGGCCGGGACCGTGAATATTGACCCTAATGCGAAAACCGGCGCGCAT
>JARLIK010000032.1 GCA_031291755.1 Acidocella sp.
AGGATGGTTTATGCGCATAAATGCCGCAATAATGCGCCGGGTCGCGCAAGCTGTTACCAATATCGCTGCCCGCCTCCAATGCGGCAAACCCAGCCGCCAAAGACGCCGCTGAGCCGCCGGAGGAGCCACCCGGCGAGCGTGCCACATCCCATGGATTATTGGTGGTGCCGTAAATCGGGTTGCTGCTTTGCCAGTCCGCCAGCATCACCGGCACGTTGGTTTTGCCCAGCACCACAGCTCCCGCCGCTTTGAAGCGGGCCACCGCCACCGCATCAGTTTTCGCAACATTGCCACGCGATGCTTCCACTCCCCAGATCGTGGGCAGTCCGGCCACATCGAAACTCTCTTTCACGGTCATCGGCACGCCATACAGTGGCGGCAACTTGGCATATTTTTTCTTGTTACGATCCAGAAGTTTGGCCTGCGCCCTGGCACGGTCAAAATCCCGTACCACCACCGCATTCAGCGCATCGTCAAACGCCTCGATCCGCGCAATATAAAAATCTGTCGTTTCCAGGACCGATAATTTGCCGCTTTTTATTAAAGATGCCACGCGCCGGGCGGTTGCAAAAGCGGTATCCATAAATGTTTCCTTTGGCTGTTATCCTAGCGTCGCATTAAACGCGCCACCATCCAACAATATATTCTGCCCAACGATATACCCGGCCTGGGTACCGCATAAAAACGCTGCCATGGCACCGAATTCTTCTGGCTCGCCAACGCGCCCCGCCGGCCCGGCAGCACCGCGTTTGGCAATCTGCTCCTCAACCGTTATCCCCGCCGCCGCAGCACCCTTGGCCTCAGTAACCCGCAGCCGGTCAGTGTTAAACGGACCCGGCAATAAATTATTAATGGTAACGTTATGCTTGGCCACCTGGCGCGATAGCCCGCCGATAAAACCGGTCAAGCCCGCGCGCGCGCCATTGGAAAGCCCGATGGTGGGAATCGGCGACTTCACCGAACCGGAAGTGATGTTGATGATCCGGCCGAATTTCTGCGCGATCATCGGGTCAATCACGGCTTTGATCATCGCAATCGGGGACAGCATGTTGGCGTTCAGCGCGTCATGCCACATCTGGTCGGTGAAATCGCGGAAATCGCCGGGCGGTGGGCCACCGGCGTTATTAATCAGAATATCCGGCTCCGGCAGCAAATCCAGCGCCACCTGACGGCCTTCTGGCGTGGTGATATCGCCCGGCGCAATCCGCACCGAAACCCCTGTGGCATGACGAATTTCCGCCGCGGCGGCTTCCAGGGCCTCAGCATTGCGCCCGGTAATTACCAGCGCCACACCTTCACGCGCCAGCGCCAGAGCGCACGCCCGCCCCAGCCCCTTGCTCGCCGCGCACACAATGGCCTTCCGGCCCGCCAGACCTAAATCCATGCGTAGTCCTCCGGTGTTATAGGCGTGGATGGCCGCTTTCGCGGCCATGACAGTACGATGTTTCGATTAAATCGTCATGGCCGCGAAAGCGGCCATCCACGACTTCCTTACTTCAGCAGCTCAGCGACCGCGTCGCGTTCTTCGGTCAGTTCCTGCAACGTAATCGCAAGGCGCGATTTGGCGAAATCATCCATCGGCAGGCCCTTCACGCGGTGATATTCACCGCCCGAGCAGGTCACCGGCACGCCAAACATCACATCTTCCGGCACGCCGTAATCACCATCGGAGGGCAGGCCCATCGAGACCCATTTGCCGCTGCTGCCCAGCGCCCAATCGCGCATATGGTCGATCGCCGCATTGGCCGCAGAGGCAGCCGAGGACAGGCCGCGCGCCTCGATGATGGCGGCGCCGCGCTTGCCCACGGCGGCGAGATAATGCTCACGGTACCAGGTTTCGTCGTTGATCGTCTCTGACAGCAATTTACCGCCGGCGGTGGCGAAGCGGTAATCGGCAAACATGGTCGGTGAATGGTTGCCCCACACCGCCACTTTGTCGATATCAGCCACCGCCACACCGGCTTTTTCCGCCAGCATCGAGGTGGCGCGGTTATGGTCCAGCCGCAGCATCGCGGTAATGCAGCCTTTCGGCAGGTCCGGCGCCGACTTCATGGCGATATAAGCGTTGGTATTGGCCGGGTTGCCCACCACCAGCACCTTCACCGAGCGCTTCGCCACATCGTTCAGCGCCTTGCCCTGCACCTTGAAAATCTCGGCATTGGCGGCCAGCAGGTCGCGGCGCTCCATGCCGGGGCCACGCGGGCGCGAGCCGACCAGAATGCCATAGTCAATATCCTTGAACGCCGCCTTCGGGTCATCGTTCGGCTCAACGCCGGCCAGCAGCGGGAAGGCGCAATCATTGAGTTCCATAATCACGCCGCCCAGCGCCTTTTGCGCCACCGGCAAATCCAGCAGGCTCAAAATCACCGGCTGGTCCTTGCCCAGCAAATCGCCATTGGCGATGCGAAACAGCAAGGCATAACCAATCTGACCGGCAGCCCCGGTAACAGCAACGCGTACAGGTGATTTCATTTAGGGGTACTCCATAAGTGTTTCCGCCCCCCGTTTATCCCCTTCACACCCAAGCCTGCAACTACCCCCCAGCTACCCCACAATCAGTGAAATCGGCGACAGCGCATCCACCACCATTTGCGGCGTGCCAACCAGCCGGTCACCATCGGATTGTGTGAGAATCGGCCCATTCGCAGCCGCAAATTCGACCTCCCGGCCAGCAATCACCCTAACGCCCGGGCAACGCGGCAGCAGCCCCAGCGGCAGCGCCGCACCGGCCAGCAAGGCGGCAAAGGTGCCGGGGTTTTCAAACAACGCCACCTGAAACCCAGGTTTGGTTGAAGCCGCGTTCGGCGCCAGCATATAAGGCCCGCCATACAGCCGCCCCTTGCTCACCACCACGCTGGAAGCCTGATACGCCTTACCATCCACGCTAAGCTGCACACCCGGAAAGCCATAGGCCACTGATTCCCACAGCGATTGCCACACATAGGCCCCGCGCCCGATCACCCGCTTCAGCAGCGGCTGCAGCCCATGCACCACCGCGCCGTCGAACCCCAACCCCACCATCTGCACAAACACATGCTCACGCACACCTAGCCGCGCCACGCCCGGCCATAGCGATTGGGTCCGCTTATACGCCAGTGCACTGGCCACACCGCGTGGCGAAGTTGAAAGCCGGTATTCCTTGGCCAGCACGTTGGCGGTGCCCAGCGGGATCACCCCCAGCACGGTCGGGCTGCCGATCAACCCGTTCGCCACCTCGGCGATGGTACCATCACCCCCAGCGGCCACCACCATCTCCAGCCCATCGCGCGCGGCACTACGCGCCAGCTCAGTTGCATGGCCGGCATGCTGAGTCTCCGCGACTTCCAGCTTGATGCCGTTTTCCATCAGCAAATCCAGCACCTTCCACAGGGCGGCTGCCCGCCTGCGTCCGGCTACCGGATTGAAAATAACCAACATATTAAAATTCCTGCGGCACCGCGACAATCGCCCTCAATGCACTCATTTCGTGACATTCGCGTGACGAAAATATGAAGCCTGCGTGACAAGTTTCAAGCCCGATCATTTGGTAAACATTAAGCCAGCGTCACAGAATCTTCACTGTCTCAGGCGCGGGATCATAGCCTATTGCCCTGCATCATGAATGCAATGTCCCCACCGCGCCTTCACAATACAACGGCCTATCGCAGTATCTTCATCTCCGATACGCACCTGGGCACCCGTGGATGCCGCGCCGAATTTCTCGCTGACTTCTTGAAGTCGGTCACCTGCGAAAACCTTTACTTGGTCGGCGATATCATCGACGGCTGGCGCCTGCGCCGCGCCTGGTTCTGGGATTCTCACCATGACGAAGTGCTGCGGCTGATTTTACGCCACGCCCGCGACGGTGCGCATGTGGTGTATGTGCCCGGCAACCACGACGAGATGATGCGCAAATATGTGCCGCTCGGCCTCGAAATCGCCGGCATCAAACTGCAAATGGAAACCGAGCACACCACCGCCGACGGTAAACGTCTGCTGATCACCCATGGTGATTCTTTCGATTCAGTGGTGCGGCACGCCAAAATTCTCGCCCATCTGGGTGACTGGGCTTACACGCTGGCACTCGGCGTCAACCGTTATTTCAACCAGATCCGCGTGCGGCTGGGCTATCCGTACTGGTCGCTCTCAGCCTGGCTGAAATTACAGGTCAAAGAAGCCGTGAAAGCGATCGACCGTTTCGAGACTGCCCTCGCCGACGACGCCCACCGCCGCGGGTTCGACGGTGTGGTTTGCGGCCATATCCACCACGCCGAAATGCGCACCGTTAACGGCGTGCTGTATCTCAACGATGGCGACTGGGTGGAAAGCTGCACCGCGCTGGTTGAACATGCCGACGGCAAGCTTGAACTGGTGGACTGGGTGGCCCGCAACAAGCTCTCATTGCTGTCCACCTCGGCCGCCAAAGCCTCGGTTTCGAAATCCGCGGCGCTGGCCGCCGTCGCCTCGGAAATTGAAACGTCACGTGCTGCACCAGCCAGAGTCTGAAACACTGCTCGCCTTCGCCGGTCTCAGTCGTGTCCTAATCGTCACCGATGCCTGGGAGCCTCAGGTGAACGGGGTGGTGCGCACCTTGCGCACCATCGCCGATGAAATGCGCAGCATGGGCAAGGCCGTTGAAATCATCGGGCCGGATCGTTTCAACACCATTCCAATGCCATCGTACCCGGAAATCAGGCTCGCCATACTTCCGGCTCGCAAGCTGGCCCGCTTGATTGACGAGTTTGCGCCTGATGCCTTGCACATTGCCACCGAAGGTCCGCTCGGCATGGCGGCGCGGAAATACGCCATCAAGCGGAAAATCGCCTTCACCACGGCGTTTCACACCCGCTTTGCCGAATATTTAAATGCCCGCACCCGCATCCCGTTATGGCTCAGCTACGCTTGGCTGCGGCGCTTCCACGGCACCGGCAGCGGGCTGATGGTGGCCACGCAATCATTGCGCGACGAGTTGACCGCGCGCGGCTTCAAAAATGTCCGCGCCTGGTCACGCGGCGTCGATCTCGGCACGTTCCACCCAGAACCGCGCGAGGAATGGAACCTGCCCCGCCCGATTTTTGTGTGTGTTGGCAGGGTAGCGGTTGAGAAAAACCTTCGGGCTTTTCTGGATTTAAAATTGCCCGGCTCGAAATTGGTGGTGGGCGATGGCCCGCAACGCAAGGCGCTCGAGCGCGAATACCCCGACGCACATTTCGCCGGCGCCCGCCATGGCGCCGAGCTTGCCCGCGCCTACGCCGGGGCCGATGTGTTTGTGTTTCCTTCCAAGACCGACACCTTCGGCCTGGTGGTTCTGGAAGCTTTGGCCTCGGGCCTGCCAGTTGCCGCCTACCCGGTCACCGGCCCAATGGATATTCTGGGCGAATCCGCCGTGCCGGTGGGGGCGCTGAATGAGGATTTGCAGCAAGCCGCGCTGGAAGCATTGAACATCGACCGCAGCCTTTGCCGCCCGCACGCCGAAACCTACTCCTGGACCGCCTGCGCCAACCGCTTCCTGGACAATTTGGTGCCCACCAAAAGCTACGCGTAAACCAACCCTACCAATTAAACGCCGGCAAAATCGCCACCGGCGCCATCCCGGCCCGCGCTGCTTCCGCCGGAGCGTCTTCAGCATGCAGCGCGTGAATCCCTGAGAGCACCCAGCAACTATCAATCCCCGCCGCCTTGGCGCCGGCAATGTCAGTGCGCAAACTATCCCCAACCACCAGCGTCCGCTCCCGCGCCGTGCCCAGCATCGCCAAGGTCGGCGCATAAATCGCCGGGTCGGGTTTGCCGCGCTGGATCACTGTGCCACCCCGCGCTTCATACCATTGCGCCAAAATACCGGCACAAATAATCCGCTTGCCATCGCGGATCACTTCCAAATCCGGGTTGGCGCAGATCATCGGTAATCCGGCTGCCAAACCTGCATTCAAAGCAGGCTCATAAACACTGGGATCATCCGGCCCCAGATAATCATCGGGGCCAGTATTCAGAATAAAATCAGCAAGCCCGGGTTCAGCCACATCCTCATAGGCCAGGTCTGTAAAAATATCGCGGTCACGCTCCGGCCCCAGATGATAAAGCTTGCTGCCCAGACCTGCAAATTCCGGGTCCACGCGGTCCCGCATCGCAATATGCACCGCCTCGCCGCTCGACATCACACCAGTATATAAATCCGGGGTTATATGCATGGCATTCAACGCCCGCCCCACCGCCACCGCCCGGCGCGGCGCATTGGAGAGAAACACCATCGATTTTCCCGCCGCCCGCAACTGACGCAAACAGTCGATCACGCCCGGATAGGTTTTGATGCCGTCATGCACCACGCCCCACAGGTCAACGATAAACCCATCGTATTTTTCAGCTAATTCAGCAATTCCGCTCAAACGCCCGCCCCAATCGCATCGCTCACCGTCGCAAATCCCCGCGCCTTCAGCAGCGCCGCCAGCCCGGTTTTCAACCGCGACACCAGCACCGGCCCGTCATAAACAAACGCCGTATAAACTTGCACCAACGTCGCGCCCGCCAGAATTTTTGCCAGCGCATCCTCAGGTGAAGTTACTCCGCCCACCCCAATCAACATCAACCGCCCGGCTGATAATTTATAAGCTTGGCGCAGCATCTTTGTGGACATCTCGAACAGCGGCTTACCGGAAAGCCCACCCGTCTCGGCCTTGTGCGCCCCGCGCAAACTCGCGGGCCGGGTGATAGTGGTGTTGGAAATAATCAACCCCGCCACCTTACGCGCCGCGCAAACTTCCACCACCGATGCCAATCCATCCTCAGATAAATCCGGCGCGATTTTCACGAATACCGGTTTATCCGTGGCAATCGCATCAAGAATCCCTATCAGCCGGGCCTCGCTCTGCAAATCGCGCAAATTCGGCGTGTTGGGCGACGAAATATTGATGGTGATATAATCCACATAAGGCGACACCGCGCTCACCAACGCCGGATAATCACGTTCGGGGTCAGCGCCTTCCTTGTTGATCCCGACATTCGCCCCCAGCGCCACCAAGGCGCGGTCAGCGCGGCGCAAATTATCCAGAAACACTTCCAGCCCGGCGTTATTGAACCCCATGCGGTTGATAACCCCGCGGTCCTCCTTCAGCCGGAACAAACGCGGGCGCGGGTTGCCGGCCTGCGGGCGCGGCGTCACCGTGCCCGCCTCGACAAAGCCAAACCCCAACCGCCCCAGCGCGTTCACCGCCACGGCATTTTTATCAAACCCGGCGGCCAGACCGATCGGGTTGCGTAAACTCCGGCCAAACGCGTTCACCTTTAAACATTCATCATCGCCAGAGCGATCGCACCCCGCCAGACCCAGCCGCAACGCCTGCACGGCCAGATGATGCGCGGTTTCCGGGTCAAGCAGACGCATCAGCGGCACCAAGGCCGAAACCACCGCCGGGGTCATTTTACATAAACGAGAATATCGGTGTCCGTGCCCGACGTTGCCGCCGTGAGCGTGACATTTTCCGGCGCCACACCGTCGCCAATAATCGCCTGCGCCACCGCAGCCGCCGTGCCGGACAATGAAGCCAGTTTGGCCGCCGCCGCATCCGGCCCGGTTCCCATCGGTGAGACTGATTGCACCTCAAACTGCGCCGAGGGCTTGATCGCGAGCACCTCATGCACCGCCTTGGCCACCGGCGTTGCAAAATCCACCGTCCCCGGCGCGATCGTCATCAGCGGCACCCGGCCAGCGAAGGCCTTGGTGGCGGCAATGCTCGCCGGGTCAGCCGTCACAGGAAGGGGTGCAAAACTGGCGCGGTTGGGCAGGCTACAGGCGGCAAGCAGAACGGGCAGCAAAATGATATATCGCATGCACCTCGTTTAGAGCCTGCCCGCCCGCAAGCCAACCCACAGGCAGCCCACCGGCCAGCCAGGGGGTGCATTTACCGCCAGCCGCCCTTACATAGCGGCACAGTTCGCATTGCATCCCCTGGGGGCCTCATGTCGCAAAAAACCATTCTCGTCACCGGCGCCACCGCCGGGTTTGGCGCCGCCTTTGCCCGCCGCTTCGTGGCTGACGGCCACCGCGTCATCGCCACTGGCCGCCGGTTGGAGCGCTTAGAGAGTCTCGCCGCTGAGCTTGGGCCCAACCTGCTGCCCGCCGCGCTCGATGTCACCGACCACGCCGCCGTCGCCAATTTCCTGTCCACCATCCCGCAAGCTTGGCGCGAGATCGAAGTGCTGATCAATAACGCCGGTCTGGCATTAGGCCTCGCCCCGGCCTGGAGCGCTAATCTCGCGCATTGGGACCAGATGATCGCCACCAACATCTCCGGCCTTGTTCATGTCACACGCGCCATTCTCCCCGGCATGGTCGAGCGCAATTCCGGCACCATCATCAACATCGGCTCGGTGGCCGGCACCTACCCGTATCCGGGCGGCCATGTGTATGGCAGCACCAAATCCTTCGTCTCGCATTTTTCACTGAATCTGCGGGCCGACTTGCTGGGCAAGAACATCCGCGTCACCAGCCTGGAGCCCGGCCTCGTCGGCGGCTCGGAATTCAGCAACGTGCGCTTCGAGGGCGATGCCACCCGCGCCGCCGCGGTTTACGCCGGCACCCAAACCCTCACCCCCGAGGACATGGCCGAAACCGCCGCCTGGATCATCAGCCTGCCCGCGCATATGAACATCAACCGCATCGAGATCATGCCGATCGCCCAGGCCAGCGCCGCGCTCTCCATCAGCCGCGCCGCCTCAACTTAAAATCGTTGGCAACCAGCGCGTCAGTGCCTACATTCACCTTATGAGTGATGAATTTGACCTGAAGCTGGTAACCTCGGCTTTTGCCCTGGCTGCCGAAAAAGGCTGGCGGCACGTCACGGTGGCCGCTGCCGCCCGCGAGGCCGGGCTTGACCTTGGCCACGCCCGCAAAAAATTCTCCGGCTGCCACGCCATTCTCAAACGCTTCGGCCAACTGGCGGACGCCCATGCGCTGGACGGTGCCCTCACCGAGGGGCCCGTGAAAGACCGGCTGTTCGACAGCGTGCTCCGCCGCTTTGATTTTCTGCAAATGCACCGCGCCGGGGTTTTGGCCTTGCTGCGAACGCTCCCCTTGCAACCAGAATTGGCCGCCTGGCTAGCCACGGAAACCCTGATCTCGATGGGCTGGCTGCTGGAAGGGGCCGGCGTTTCCAGCGCCGGTATCCGCGGGCATTTCCGCAAACGCGGCCTGCTGGCGGTGTGGGCCTGGGGCCTGCGCGCCTGGGTGCGCGATGAAACCGAAGATTTATCTGCCACCATGGCCGCAGTTGATGTAGCCTTGACCCGCGCCGACCAGATTGCCGCGCGCTTTGCCCCCGAGGGCTTCACGCCCGAGACCGAAGACAGCCCTGCCGAACCGGAATTACCGCTCGATACACCTGACTAACCAACACCATCCCCTGAAGGAGTCTCCCCATGGCCGAGAAGAAACCCGCCGCTGCCGCGCCCAAAGAAACGCCTTCCCTCATGCCAAAGGTTCCGGCCTTCATGAAGGAGTTCGACGTCTCCAAGATGTTCAGCGAGATGAAGGTGCCGCCAATGCCGGACATGGAAGCCATTCTCGCCGCCCACAAGCGCAACCTCGAAGCCATTTCCGATGCCAACCGCGTTGCCCTTGAAGGTGCCCAGGCCGTGGCCCGCCGCCATATGGAAATCATGCAATCCACCATGTCCGGCCTGGCTGAAACCCTGAAAAGCATGTCAGTCACCGAAAAGCCCGCTGAACGCGCCGCCAAGCAGGCCGAACTGCTGAAGCAGGCGTATGAAAACGCGGTCTCCAATACCCGCGAGCTTGGTGATTTAATCCAGAAATCCAACACTGAAGCCATGGAAAAACTCAACCACCGCTTCTCCGAAGCGATGGGCGAGATGAAGACGCTTTTCAAAAAACCGTAACTCGTCATCCCCGCGAAAGCGGGGACCTCCCCACCATAGCATGCCCCCTGGCAGTTAGCCGGCGCAGGCGCATATAGTGCTCAATGTCCCAGGCCTTCGCCCGTAACGCCCCCGTCACCTTCATCCCGGAAAAGCCCGAGCCACGGGCACCGCTGAAACCTTTGCGCGTGGTCTCGGAATTTGAGCCCTCCGGCGACCAGCCCGCCGCTATCAAGCAATTGCTGGAAGGCATCGCCGCCGGCGAGCGCGACCAGGTGCTGCTCGGCGTCACCGGCTCCGGTAAAACCTTCACCATGGCGAAGGTGATCGAGAGCATCCAGCGCCCCACTTTGGTGCTCGCCCCGAACAAAACCCTGGCAGCACAACTCTACGCCGAGATGAAAGCGTTTTTCCCTGACAACGCCGTGGAATACTTCGTCTCGTACTACGATTACTACCAGCCCGAAGCCTATGTGCCGCGCTCGGACACCTATATCGAAAAAGACTCCGCCATCAACGAAACCATCGACCGGATGCGCCACGCCGCCACCCAAGCGCTACTGGAACGCTCCGATGTCATCATCGTCGCGTCAGTCTCCTGCATCTACGGCATCGGCTCGGTCGAGACCTATTCCAAAATGGTGGTGCGGCTGGAAAAGGGCGGCCAGATCGATCGTGATTCCTTGGCCCAGGCGCTGGTAGGTTTGCAATATCGCCGCAACGATGTGGCGTTCGCCCGCGGCTCCTTCCGGCTGCGCGGTGAGGTGGTGGACATCTTCCCCAGCCAGTTCGAGGACCGCGCCTGGCGGGTGACATTATTTGGCGATGAGATCGAAAAAATCTCGGAGTTTGACCCGCTCACCGGCGAGCAAACCGCCGTGCTGGAAAATATCTCCATCTACGCCAACAGCCATTATGTCACACCCCGCCCGACGCTGACGCAGGCCATCGGCAAAATCAAACGCGAGTTGAAAGACCGGCTCGATGAGTTCGTCGCCCAAGGCAAATTACTGGAAGCCGAACGGCTGCAGCAGCGCACCACCTTTGATATCGAAATGATGGAAACCACCGGCCACTGCAAAGGCATCGAGAATTATTCCCGCTACCTCTCAGGCCGCAACCCCGGCGAGCCGCCACCGACATTATTTGAATATCTACCCGCCAACGCGCTGCTGGTGGTCGATGAAAGCCATGTCACGGTGCCGCAGATCGGCGGCATGTATAAGGGCGACTTTTCACGCAAATCCATCCTCGCCGATTACGGCTTCCGGCTACCGAGCTGCATCGACAACCGGCCCCTGAAATTTGAGGAATGGGAGAGTTTCCGCCCGCAATCGGTGTTCGTCTCCGCCACCCCCGGCCCATGGGAATTGGAGCGCACCGGCGGGACTTTTGCCGAACAGATCATCCGCCCCACCGGGCTGGTTGACCCGATCACCGAAATCCGCCCGGTCGAGCATCAGGTCGACGATCTGCTCGGCGAGATCAAGCTGGTGACCAAGCAAGGTGGCCGCGTGCTGGTCACCACCCTGACCAAACGCATGGCCGAGGACCTCACCGAATATCTCACCGAGCAAGGTATCAAGGTGCGGTATTTACATTCCGATGTGGATACGCTGGAGCGCATCGAAATCATCCGCGATCTGCGCGTCGGCGTGTTCGATGTCCTGATCGGGATCAATCTTCTCAGGGAAGGCCTCGATATTCCTGAATGTATGCTGGTGGCGATTCTCGATGCCGACAAGGAAGGTTTTTTGCGCTCTGTTACCTCGCTGGTGCAAACCATTGGCCGCGCCGCCCGGAATGTCGATGGCCGGGTGATTTTATACGCTGACACCATGACCCGCAGCCTAACGCAGGCGCTGGGCGAAACCGAACGCCGCCGTACCAAACAAACCGCCTGGAATGCCGCGCACGGCATCACCCCGCAAAGCATCCGTAAAAACATCGGCGAGGTCATCCACTCCGTGTTCGAGCAGGATTACGTCACGGTCTCGCCGATCAAGGATTCCTCGGTTGATGAGTTTGTCGGCAAGGACCTTGGCGCCTCCATCACCATGCTGGAAGGCCGCATGCGCGCCGCCGCCGCTGATCTGGAATTTGAGGAAGCCGCCAGGCTGCGCGATGAAATCAAGCGCCTCGAAGCCTTGGCCCTCGGCCTCGCCCCGCCACCGCCGCCCTCACGCAAACCCAAAAACACCGGCCCGGTGCCACTGGGCCCCGGCGGCGGCGGTTACGACCCGGCATTGCGCAAAGGCAAGCGCGGTAAGGCCCGTTGATGTGCGCCCGTTCAAGTTTGACTGCCCCCCCCGAAAAGTCCCTATATTCCAACCCATGAAATACTTGTCCCTTCTAGCGCTGCTCACCTTCACCCCCGGTCTCGCCTCGGCGGCTGACCTCGCCGGCGCCCTCACCGGCCAGGACGCCACCTACACGCTCACATTGGCCAAGGTGCGTACCCATGATGTCACCGGCGCTACCGGCGCCATGCGGTTTTCAATGGTCGATGGCTGCACCGGCTGGGGCACCACCCAGCACATGACCCTGCTAATCCGCAACGCCGATGGTTCGCTCAATAAATCCGTCTCCGACTACATGACCTGGGAAAGCAAGGACGGCAAAACCCTCACCTTCGTGCTGCGTGAACGCGATAATGACGGCAAACTCGTCACCGATGATGCCGGCACCGCCACCCACACCGGCCCCGACGATTCCGGCCAGGTGGTTTACACCACACCCGCCGGCCGGCTGATGCCGCTGCCGCCCGGCACCTTATTTCCGATGGCGCATACCGAAACGCTTCTGGAAGGCGGCACCGACGGCAAAAAAACCATCGCCGTCCCGCTGTTCGACGGCACCTCGGACTCCGGCGCCCAAAACACCTTCATCGCCATCCTCGGCCACCACGGCCCGCAACCCAGCCCGTTTCCGGCTCTCGCCAAACTGCCGAGCACGGATGTCGATATCTCGTTCTACGACCGCAAAAACTCCGACCAGGTCCCGAATTTCCGCAGCCAGATGCGCTATTACGATGACGGTGTCGCCACCAACATCCTGCTTGATTTCGGCGACTTCGTGATGCGCGGCAAGCTGGACAAGCTCACCATCCCTGCCTCTACCTGCAAATAATCCAAAGGACTCTCATGCAAGATGTTTTCATTGTCGCAGGGCAACGCACCGCGATTGGTGACTTCGGCAAAAGCCTGAAGGATATTCCACCCACCAAACTCGGCGAAATCGCCATCCGCGCCGCCCTCAAGGCCGGTGGCATCGAAGCCGCTGAAATCCAGCATGTGGTGATGGGCAATGTCATCCACACCGAACCGCGCGACGCCTATATTTCGCGGGTCGCCGCCGTCGATGCGGGTATTCCCATCGAAACCCCAGCGCTCACCGTAAATCGCCTCTGCGGCTCCGGTCTGCAGGCCATCATCACCGCCGCCCAGACCATCATGCTGGGCGATGCCGATATCACCATCGGTGGCGGCGCGGAATCAATGTCGCGCGGTGGTTATTTACTCCCCAACGAGCGCTGGGGTGCCCGCCTCGGCGACGGCAAGGTGATGGACATGGTGGTCGGTGCGCTGCACGACCCGTTCGGCCACGGCCACATGGGCATCACCGCGGAAAATATCGCCACGCGCTATCAAATCACCCGCGATGAGCAGGATGCGTTCTCGCTGGAATCCCACCGCCGCGCCGCCCACGCCATCGTCAACGGTTACTTCACCAGCCAGATCACGCCGGTTGAATTGCCGTCGCGCAAAGGCCCGATCGAATTCACCACCGATGAGCATGTGCGCGATGACATCAGCGCCGATAAACTCGGCACCCTGAAACCGGCTTTCAAAAAAGATGGCTCGGTGACGGCGGGCAACGCCTCCGGGCTGAACGATGCCGGGGCTGCGGTGGTGCTGATGAGCGGCACTGAGGTGGCCAAACGCAATGCCAAACCGATGGCCCGCATCGTCGCCTACGGCCACGCCGGGGTGGACCCTGACTATATGGGGCTGGGGCCGATTCCGGCCTCGCAAAAGGCCCTCAAAAAAGCCGGACTAACAGCCTCTGACATTGACATCGTAGAATCCAACGAAGCCTTCGCCGCCCAGGCCTGTGCGGTTTCACGTGACCTCAACCTCGACCCGGCCAAAGTAAACCCCAACGGCGGCGCCATCGCACTAGGCCACCCGATTGGGGCTTCAGGTGCCATCATAGCCATCAAGGCGATGTATGAACTGCAGCGCACCCAAAAACGCTACGCGCTGGCCACCATGTGCATCGGCGGCGGCCAGGGCATCGCACTGATTTTGGAGCGGGTTTAGACATCAAAAAGCCGGTGAAGAGTCTCCACCGGCTTGATGTTTCCAGGCTCTGTTAAGGAACTCAGCCTTGGTCAGATTTCTTCTTGCTCAGATCAACCCCGATGAACAGCGCCTGACCCTGCCGGATGATCCGCAGTGCCACCGCCGGGTTTCCGGACTTCTTGGCAGCATCGATCGCAGCAACCGCCTGGTCAGGTGAGCTGACATCCTTGGGCCCCACGCCGACCAGCAAATCCCCGGCCTGCAACCCAGCCTGATCCGCCAGAGAGTTTGGCTTCACGTTCACAATCACCGCCCCTTGCGCCGACGACGAAAGATTCAGTTGGCTACGGGTATCTGGCGTCAACGGTGCCATGGTCAGCCCAAGCCCGGCATGTTCCCCTGACATGGTCTGGGTGGGGCTGCTGTTGGCTTGCTTGAACCCGGCATCCGGGTTGGCCGGCATAGTGGTGACCGCCACTGAGATGGTGCTGGTCTTGCCGCCCCGCAGATATTCGATGCTGGTGTCATGCCCCGGATCGACATTGGCGATATCATCCGCCAAATCGCTCGGGTTGGTCACGGTAACGCCATTGACCTTGGTGATCACGTCGCCCGGCTGCAAACCGGCCCGGAAGGCCGGACTGCCTGGCGAGATCGCCGCGATCAGCGCACCATCAGTCGCCGGGTCCGCCGCTGGCAGCCCCATCGCCTGCGCCATCTGCGGCGAGATCTCCTGCGCCGCAACACCCAGATATCCGCGCACCACTTTGCCCCCGGTTTCCAACTGGTCCACCACCCGCTTGACCATGTCAGAGGGGATGGCAAAGCCGATGCCAACCGAGCCGCCGGTGGGCGAGAGAATCGCGGTGTTCACGCCGATCACTTCGCCATGCTGATCAAACAACGGGCCACCAGAATTGCCTTCATTGATCGGCGCGTCGATCTGGATGAACTTATCATACGGACCATCGCCGATATCGCGGCCCAAGGCCGACACAATACCGGCGGTTACCGTGCCGCCCAGTCCAAACGGGTTGCCAAGAGCGACCACCCATTCACCTGGCTCGACATTGGCGGAGCTGCCGATATCCACATAGGGCAGCGGCCGGCCGGCATCGATCTTCAACACCGCCAGATCGGTCCTTGGATCAGTGCCGAGGACTTTGGCAGGATAGCTCGAGCCATTGGAGAGCGTGACCGAAATGGTCTTGGCGTCCTTCACCACATGGTTATTGGTGACCACAATGCCCGATGAGTTGATGATAAAGCCCGAGCCTTTGGCTTCAACCGCCTGCTGCTGCTGGGGAATGCCCTGCATCCCGAACGGGAAGCCCGGCGGGAAGCCTGGAATGTTTGGCAAGCCCTGCGGCATGCGGCCCTGCGGCTGGTCATCATCATCGCCGCCGACGTTATCAGAGGTCTGGTCGAGCTTGAGATGCACATCAATCGACACCACCGCCGGGGTGACCTTTTTCACCAAATTGGTGAAATCCCCCACCGGGGTAAAATTCTGTTGAACGGCAGCCGAAGCGTTCAACGCAGGATCAGGGTCGGCGGCGAGAGCCCGTGTGGCCAACGCACCGCCCAGGGCAGTTGCCCCCAAAAGCAGCAAGCCTAACGCCACGCTACGATGTTTTGTATAACGCATATTCACCCGGCTCCTTGAAAAAACTGCTGAAACTCCAGAGACTAACGGCTGGTAAAGTCGTTTCTCTGCCGCTTCTTAACGCCATCGCACTATACCGCGATAAGGCCAGCAGATGAAAGAGTTGTTACCTGAAAAGCACACCCAAGAAAATTCGTAAATTATTTACGAATTGTCACTGGGGCACGGGAATCACGCGCTTACATCGACCAGCACGATTTCAGCCGCTTGTAACGCTTCAATCGTCACTTCAGGCTCGTCGTGCAGGGCTACCCCATCGCGCTCATGCGCCACAATCCCATTCACTTTCATCTCACCCACCGCCGCCACCAAATAGGCCGACCGGCCCGGCTGCAATTTATAGGTGGTGGTCTCACCAGCCTGCATCTTCACGGCCAGCACCGCGGCGTTGGCATAAAGCGGCAGGGCTTCGGTGCCGGCATCCTCCGGCCGGCCACTGGCCAATACCTGCAACCCTTCACCGGTGGCGCGTGGAAATTCCCTGGCCTGCCAACCTGGCGTCACATCGCGCTCATCGGGCGTAATCCATATCTGGAACAGCCGCGTGGCCTCGCTCTCCTGGTTCATCTCGGCATGCCTGATGCCGGTCCCGGCGTGCATCACCTGCACGTCGCCGGCCCGCGTGGCACCCACATTGCCCAATGAATCCTTATGAGTAATGGCGCCTTGGCGCACGAAGGTAATGATTTCCATATTATCGTGGGGGTGCGCGCCAAAGCCGGTGCCGGGCGCAATTTCATCGTCATTCCACACCAGCAGCGCCCCGAACCCCATACGCTTGGGGTCGCGGTAATGGCCGAAACTGAAATGATGCTTGGCGTTCAGCCACTCATTACGGAAGGCGCCAAGCGAGGCAAAAGGACGGATGTCAATCATCGGAAACTCCTAATCATTCGATATCGAATGATTTAGTCCTTGTCGCCGCCACTGCAAGAGGCTGCCGCCAGGCCAACCCGGCGCAAAAGCTCATCCAGCGTTGCAATTTCCGCATCGGTCAAACCGGCCATGGCGGCGGCGATATCATCGGCATGGCGCGGAAACAGACAGCCAATGAATTCCCGCCCGGCCTGCGTCAGCCCGACCTCGACGCTGCGCTTGTCCGCCGCCACCCGGCAGCGGGTGACAAACCCGCGCTCCTCAAGTTTGTCGATCAGATCGGTCATGTTGCCAGGGCTGGTCAGCACTTTCTGGATCAAGGCCCGCTGCGTCAGCGGCCCCAGGTGCAGCAACGCCTCCAAAACCCCCAACTGGGTATGGGTCACCCCCAACTCCGCCAGCCGCGCTTCTGTCCGCGCCGCCACCGCCCGGCCGGCACGTTCCAGCTTCACATAAAGCCGCACCGCAGCGACGGTGCGCGGGTCGGTCACATTAAACATCTTCGGCATTCAGCGATTCATCAGCACCGGCAAAGTGGCATTTTCCAGTACATGGGTGGTGTTACCCCCCAGAATCAACTGCCGCAGCCGCGAGGTGGAATACGCCCCCATCGACATCAAATCCGCGCCAAAATCCGACGCCGCCGCCAGCAGCCCGGCGGCCACCACCCGGTCGATCGGCTTGAAGCTCACCATATCGGCGGTCACCCCATGATGGGCGATATACTCCACCACCTCCGCCCCCAGCGGCCCGCGGCGCTGATAATCATCCGACACCAGCACCCGCACCGCCTCGGCCTGCCGCACAAACGGCATGATGGAGGCCAAGGCAGAAGCGGCCTCATGAGAGCCGTTCCAGGCAATCGCGATGCGCTTGCCCAATGTTGCCGGCTTGGCGAACGGCGCCATCAGCACCGGCCGGCCGCTCTCAAACAGCACCGCATGCAACGCATCCGCCGAGGCCACATCCTCGCCATGCTGCGGGTGCGGGACGATGGTTAGGTCCGATAACCGGGCCTGAAACGAAATAATCTCGTCCTCGCGCCCGGTGACGGAGGCAAAACTGGCGCTGGGTTCATTGCGCCCCATCACCGCATCGCCCACCATAATCTGATGTTCTTCAGTGGCGGCCATGAATAAATCATGCAGCCCCATCGCCCGGCTGCCGCTTTCGCGCTCGGTGGCGCTCATCATCTCCTCGATCATCGCGCCCGACAGACCCTCACCGGCCAGCGGCGCCACATCGCGCGAATCCACCTTGATATGCAGCACCTGCAAATGCGCATTCCACATCTTGGCCAGCATCAACCCGGTATGCAGCGCCACTTCGCCCGAACCCGAACTGCTCAATGGCACTAAAAATTTGCGAACCGACATATAAACGCCTCCTCTGCCGCGTGGTTTATATCATGTTATGCTAGAGCCGGATGACATAATTTGGAATCGCGTTTGCGATGCAAAATTATGTCTGAATCCGCCTCTAAGCTATTCTCGCCCCAAAAATCCAACATCGCGCGAACGGCGCATCAAATGCTCGCCGCCATCCACGGTAATGGTGGTCCCGGTCATCGAGGGGGTTTGCAGAATCAGCAGCGCCGCCCGGGCAATATCCTCCGGCGTGGCGCCTTGCTGCAACGGGTTGGCGCGCCATGCCACCTCAAAGCGCTCCGGTGTTTGCAAAGGCGAGATCATGGTCAAGCCAGGCGCAATGCCGCACACCCGGATTTTCGGTGCCAAGGCAATAGCGAACATCTCGGTTGCCGCCGCCAGTGCTGCCTTGCTCAACGTGTAGCTGAAAAAATCCGGGTTCAGGTTGCTCAATTTCTGGTCGAGTATATTGATCACCACGCCGCGCTCCAAGGTCAGCGCCTCGACAAAGTACTTCGTCAGCAAAACCGGCGCGGCCAGATTGGGCAGCATATGCGCATCCAAGCTCTCAGGTGTCACGCTGCGGGGCGAGTCGAACTCGAAACGTGAGGCGTTATTGATCAGCCCGGCCAGCGGCCCGGCAATTTTAACCGCATGCGCAATCATCCGCTCCGGTATCCCCGGTGCAGCGAGGTCACCAAACACCATCGGCATATTAAGCTCGCTCGCCAGCCGGTAGATTTCATCAGTTGGCTCGCGGGCGTGCAGCACCACCTCGTCACCCGCCGCCACAATGGCGCGGGCCATCGCAGCGCCCAAGCGCCGCGCCGACCCTGTTATGAGAACCGCTCCATCCATAGGCATTGTTTACAGCATGTCGCGCAGACGGAAATAGCTGGTTGCCAGTAACAAAGCCGGCACCCGCAACCGCCGCCCGCCCGGAAACCGCGCATGCGGGATTTTGGCAAACACATCAAATCGCTCTGCCTGCCCGGCAATCGCCTCCGCCGCCAATTTGCCCGCCAGCCCGGTGAGCGCCACGCCGTGCCCGGAAAACCCATGCGCGAACAGAATATTACCCGCCAATTTGCCAAAATGCGGGGCGCGGTTTTGCGTTATGTCCACATTGCCGCCCCAGCAATACTCCACCCGCGCATCGGCCAGTTGTGGAAATACTTTTTGGGCGCGTCTGAGCATCGAGGCCGGCAGGCTGGGGGGCGGCAGCGTGGAATAGGAAACCCGGCCACCAAACAGCATCCGGTTATCCGCCGAGCGACGGAAATAATCCAGCACAAAATTCAAATCCGCCACCGCCTCGTTACGCGGAATCATCTGCGCTACATCGGCACGCTGTTCGGTGGCGATAATATAGGTACCCACCGGCATGATGTACCCGGCAATCGGTGCCATCAAATCACCCAAATACGCCCCGCCAGCGGTGAGCAGAAACGACGCTGAGACAGTATGCTGCCCGGATGCGATGGTAATGATTTTGCCCGGCGTGACCTTCGTCACTTTGGTTTGGCTATACAGCATCGCGCCAGCATCCTGCGCCGTCTTCGCCAGCCCCAGCGTGTAATTCAAAGGGTGAATATGGCCGGAGATGTCATCCTCAAGTGCTGCCAGATATTTCGGGCTGGCCAGCCGTGCCTGCAATTCATCGCCTTGCAAAATCCGCCCCGCTGGAGCGCCAAGTTCCGCCAGTTCAGCCTGCGCTTCATGCAATTCGCGCACCTGCCGCGGCTTGATGGCAGCATGCAGATAGCCGCGCTCAGGGTCGCACGGAATGCCAAAACGCTGAATTTGCTCATACAGCAAATCCACCGATTCCATCGACATATCCCACAAGCTTTTCGCCTGCGCTGGTCCCACCAGTTTTTTAATCTTCACCATGCCGGCGCCAAACCCCGGCAGCACCTGCCCACCATTGCGCCCGGACGCGCCCCAGCCGATATGCTCCGCCTCCAGCACCGCCACGCGATAGCCGCGCTCTACCAGATGCAGTGCTGCCGAAATCCCCGTGATGCCACCACCGATAATGGCAACATCAACGCTCAAATCCTGCGCCAGCGGTTGCGTAACTAACTCAACCCGCCGCGTCGCCTCATAGTAATTTCCAAGAGCCATAAAATTCAAACGTTGAGCAGCAAATGCTCCCGCTCCCACGAGCTGATCACCCGCAAATAGGTCTCATATTCCAGCCGTTTCACCGCCACCAGAACATCCACCAATTTATCACCCAGCACGGCCCGCATCTGCTTGGAAGCATCCATGGTATCAAGCGCGTGCGAGAGTTCGCGCGGCAATGTGTATTCACCCGAATAGGCAGAACCAATTTGCGCCGGTGTGGCCTGCAAGCCTTCCACCATCCCCAAATATCCGCACGCCAGCGTCGCCGCAAACGCGAGGTAGGGATTCGCATCGGCACCCGGCACGCGATTTTCCACCCGCATCGCCGAGGGCTCACCGAACGGCACCCGCAAGCCGCAGGTGCGGTTATCATACCCCCATTGCAAATTAATCGGCGCGTTGGAAAAGCGCGTCAGCCGGCGATAGGAATTCACGTTCGGCGCGTAAATCGGCATGGCGGCGGGAATATATTTTTGCAGGCCCGCAATATAGGAGAGAAACAGCGGGCTGGCCTTGCCATCCTCACCGGCAAATAGGTTACGCCCGGTCACCGGGTCCACCACGCTCTGATGCACATGCATCGCCGAGCCAGGCTCAGTGCCCATCGGCTTGCTCATGAAGGTGGCGTAAATATTATGCCGCAACGCCACTTCGCGCACCGTGCGTTTGAATAAAAACACCTGATCCGCCAGATTCAGCGGGTCACCATGCAGGAAATTAATTTCCACCTGCGCCGCACCTTCCTCATGGATCAGCGTATCGAGGTCAAGATTCTGCAAATCGCAAAAATCATACATCTCCTCGAACAAAGGGTCGAACTCGTTCACCGCATCAATCGAGTATGACTGCCGCCCGGTCTCCTGCCGGCCCGAACGCCCCACCGGCGGCACCAGCGGGTAATCCGGGTCAGTGTTGCGCCCCACCAGATAAAATTCCAGCTCTGGTGCCAGCACCGGCTTCCAGCCTTTATCCTCATACAATTTCAACACTTTTTGCAGCACTTGCCGAGGCGCCATCGGCACCGGCGTGCCGTTCGCGTATTGGCAATCATGAATAATCTGCGCGGTCGGCTCATGCGCCCACGGCACCAGCCGCACGGTGTCAGCATCCGGGATCAATTTAATATCAATAATCGCCGGGTCGGTCAGCGTATCCTCCGGGTCCTCGGGATATTCACCCGTCACCGACTGGATGAAAATCGCCTCCGGCAGGCGCGGCGCACCGCCCTGAAAAAATTTCTGCGCGGGCATGATTTTGCCACGCGGGATGCCGGTTATATCCGGCACCATACATTCTACTTCGGTGATCCGATGTTCATCGAACCATTCATGCAGATCGATCTGAGTCATAATACCCTCAAAATAAAGAGGGCGCTGGGCTGACCCAGCACCCTCTATCGGCTTTACTGGAGCACGCTCGTCCAGATCTGGTTAAACAACTTATATTGCGCACCTTGCAATGGCTGCAAAAACTGCAAACGCTTCTCATCATCGGCGGTCGGCGTAATCAACTCGGTATTCAAAATGCCGGTCAGATACTGCTGGCTTGCCTGGTTCGGGCTGGCATATTGATTGAAGTTCGACAGATCCGCCCCGACATGCGCGTTCAAAATAAAATTGATGAACTGCAACGCCAAATCCGGGTGCGGCGCGTGGGCGGGAATCGCCATCGTATCCACCCAAATTTCGGTGCCTTCCTTCGGCAGGAAGAATTTCAAATTCTTGCAGGAACCATCGGCATAACATGAGGCGATGTCACCGTTATACGCGGTGGAAACCGCAATCAAGCCGCTTTTCATCTGGTCACGCGCCGGGGTTTCATCAACGAAGCCGGCAAAATTTGGCCGCTTCTTGGTCTCCACAATCAGCTTCGCCGCCGCAATCCACTGACTTTGCTCGGAGCAATTAAACCCATAACCCAAATAGGCGCAGGCCGAAGCAATCTGGTCGCGCCCTTCACCTTTGGGGATCACGAACGGATAATTCGGGTTCACTTTCGGATCGTAGAGAATCGACCAGCTCTCCGGCGGATTTTTGATCTTCGCCGGATCATACACAATGCCGGTGGTGCCCCACTGATACGGCACTGAATATTTATCATTGGGATCATAGGTAGGGTTCTGGAATTTCGGGAATAAATTTTTCAGGTTCGGAATCTGACTATGGTCCAAAGGCTGCAACAGCCCTTCATCGGCCAGTTCCGGCACGTAATAACTTGAAGGCACCACCACGTCATATTGCGAATCACCGCCAGCTTTCAGCTTGGCGGCCATTTCGGCGTTGCTCTCATAATCGGTCTCGACCACTTTGCAGCCGCATTGCAGTTCAAACCCATCGATGATCGATTCGGTAATATAACTTGACCAGATAAACAAATTCAGCGTCGGCACATCCGCCTGCGCGGGCTTAGGCGCACTGAACCCAACGGCGGCCACCATGGCCACGGCGGTGATGAATTTCAACGGCGATGAAAACACTCTCATATCTTGGTTCCTCCAGGCAGTTTTAAGTCGGCAACAAACTCGCCCGGCGCTCACGACTCCGGGTGATAAAGAAATGCGCGAGTGCCAGCACCATAACGGTGGTGATCATCAAGGTGCCCAGTGCATTGATCTCCGGCGAAATCCCCTTACGCGCCACTGCGCTATAGATATAAATCGGCAAGGTCACGCTACCAGGGCCGGCGGTGAAAAAGCTGATGGTGAAATCATCGATCGAGAGCGTGATGCCCAG
>JARLIK010000033.1 GCA_031291755.1 Acidocella sp.
ATCGGCACCGGTGGCCACGGTCAGCGTGCTGCCGGTGCCAAAGTCGGCGATGGTGTTGGACATGCTGTCCATACCCTCGAGCGTGATGCTGTTGTCATAGCCGCCGCCGTAGATGGTACCGAACAGCACCGAGCCGGTGTTCAGGATCAGGCTGTTGTTGTTGTTCTCAAGGTTAATCGCATCACCACCATCAGTGCTGGCGATGGTGCCCATGTTGATGATGGTTGAACCGGTGCCGCTGGTGTAAACACCGGTTCGGCCGGAGATGGTGCCGCTATTGGTCAACGTGCCGAGGAAGCCGCTATTGCCAACACCCGCCGAGTTACCTGAAATCACACCATTATTGGTGATCTGCCCGATGTAGTTGTTGCTGTAGTTATAAATACCCGTACCGCTGCTGGCATTAATTTTGCCGCCAGCATTGTTGGTCAGGCTGATAATGGTACTGAAGCTGCTGTTGCCGACACCGCCGTAAACACCAGCAATCAACCCACTGTTGGTCAGCGTGCCGATAATGCCATGGTTGTCATTATACACACCAGTATCATGCACACCAATAATGCTGCCGCTGTTGGTCAGCGTGCCAATGGTGCCGTGATTATTATCAACGCCGCTATAATAGCCGGAAATCACTCCGCCATTGGTTAGAGTGCCAATTGAACTGTAGTCGTTATAGATACCCTCACCGGATGAACTGCTGATAAGACCACCAGAATTGTTGGTCAGCACGCCGATTGTCCCGAATTCATTGTAGATGCCATCATAGACACCGCCGGAAATCGTGCCACTGTTCGTGAGTACGCCAATTGTGCCACGGTTGTTTCGGATTCCGGCTCCGGTACTGCTAGAGCTGCTGCCGCTGCTGATGATCATGCCACCAGCATTGTTGGTCAGCGTGCCGATCAAACCATACTCGTTATAGATACCATTCTGATGACCGGAGATCTCCCCACTATTCGTAAGCATCCCTATGGTAGCGTGGTAATTTTTGATCCCGGTTCCCGAACTGCCGCCACTCCCGGTGATGTGACCTCCGGCGTTATTTGTCAGAACACCAATGGTGCCATAGTCGTTATAAATACCATCATAGTAACCGGAAATTGTGCCACTGTTGGTCAACTGACCAATGGTCGCGTAGTAATTTTTGATCCCGGTGCCGGAACTGCCGCTGCCGCTACTGATGATCATACCACCAGCATTGTTGGTCAGAACGCCGATAGTACCGTAATCGTTATAAATTCCATACTCAGAACCAACGACCCGCCCGCTGTTGCTGATCGTCCCGATCGTTCCATCATTCGCGATACCAACATACCCACCCAGGATCGTGCCGCTATTGGTCAATGTGCCGATGGTGGCGTTGTAGTTATTGTAAACTCCAGTATTGGCACCCTCGATGAGGCCCGAATTGCTGAGCGTTCCAATCAGGTGTGCGTTATAAACCCCTGCATAGGCCGTGCAGCAGGTGCCGCCACCGTAGATCGTGCCACCGGCAAGGTTGGTCAGTAAGCCAATGGTGCCGTCATTATAAACACCATTATCGTACAGGCCGATAATGGTGCCGCTGTTGGTCACCGCACTGATGCTGCCGAGGTTATATACGCCGGTTACCCCGCCAGACACCAAGCCGCTGTTGGTAAGCGTACCAATGCTGCCGTAAAAAGTTGAGCTTGAGCGGTGTGAGCCATTGGCGATGCCGATGGTGCCGCCGATGATAGTGCCACCCGCATTATTGGTCAGCGTGCCGATCAGGCCATTCTGGTTATAAACCCCGGCAAAATTCTGTGCAGTGATGGTGCCGCTGTTGGTCAGCGTGCCGATGGTACCATTTTCATTATGCACCCCAAAGCTGACCCCCGAGATGGTGCCGGTGCCAAGGTTGGTCAGCGTGCCGATGGTGCCGCCGTTATTGAATACCGCACTATCGAGCACGGTGGAGTCGGCAATCAACCCGGCATTGGTCAACTGGGCGATGCTGCCGTAGTAATTCTCAACGCCATTATAGGCACCATAAATGACGCCACCAGGCAAGTTGCTGAGGGTGCCGATGCTGCCCGCATTGTTGAAAATTCCGTAAGCACTCTCCCCAATGATCGAACCGCTGTTCGAGAGGGCGCCGATGCTGGCCAAATCATTATAAATGCCGGTTCTCAGCCCGGAGATCATCCCAGCGTTCGAGAGCGTGCCGATGCCGCCCTCATAATTCTTGATGCCGATATTACTGTAGCCGCTGATGGTGCCGCCGGCATTGTTGGTCAGGCTGGCAATTGAACCGCCATTGTTATAAACACCATAGCCCGGCCCGACGATCGACCCACTGTTGGTGAGTGCTGCAATCGAACCATGATAGTTCTGGATGCCAGCCGAACCATTGCCGATGATGGTACCGCCCGCATTATTGGTCAGGCTGGTGATGGTGCCATCATTATAGATGCCACGACTTGCCCCTGCGATGGTCCCGCCCGCCAGATTGATCAGCGTACCGATGATGCGATTGCTATAGACGCCGTTGACGTTGGTACCATAGATCAGGCCGCTGTTGCTGAGCGTGCCGATGGTTCCACCAGTATTATAAACGCCCGAGGTGCCGATGATGCTGCCGCTATTGGTTAGCTGCCCGATGGTGCCGGTGTTATCAATGCCGCTGCTGGCGATCCCTTGGATGGTGCCGCCATTGTTACTGAGCGTGCCGATGGTGCCGAAATTCGTAATCCCCCGGGAATGGCCAATAATGGTGCCGGTGTTGGTGAGCGAGGCAATGCTGCCGCTATATTGGTTGTAAACTCCGGTATTGTTGCCGGAAATGACGTGGCTGTTGCTGAGGCTATTGATGGTGCCGTAGTTGTTTACACCATTATGACCGCCACTGATGGTGCCGCTGTTGGTCAGAGCGGTGATGGTGCCCCTGGTGTAAACACCGGTAATGCTACCAAGGATGGTGCCGCCATTATTGGCCAGCGACCCGATGAAATTGGTATTATAAATGCCCGCGATGCTGGAGCCGAAGATGGTGCCGGTGTTGGTAAGGCCGGTGATTGTATCGTTATTATAAATGCCGCCTGACAGGCCGATGACGGTACCGTCATTAATCAACGCCGTGACCGTGCCATTATTCACGATGCCGGCGGACTGCACCAACGTGTAATCGCTATTGACATCGCCGCCCGAGGAAATGGAGACCAAAGTGGTGGAGTTGCCGGTCAGGTTATAAATGCCAGGAGCGCCGGTGAGCAGCGCGCCGGGGTCCACAATCAATCCAAAGCCGGGGGTGACATCAACCGTCGTGCTGGTGGTGCCCGCAATAACATGGATATTTTGCGCCTGGGCTATTCTGGGGCCCACTAGGACACCTGCTGCAATGAGCGAAACGCCGCAAAGCAGGGATTTCTGGAAAATCACCGATGAGGCGGTTTTCGTGGCGGATTTGCTCGATACATGCAACATAAGATGACCCCAGACCTGAATAATGGCAGACAACGCACGGTGGCACCATGCGACTCACGCAGAATGTAACGTTTTTAGCATCCCGCCGAAGTTTCACAAGCTTAATTATTGACTATCGTAATAATAACATACGACCCATTATTGATACGAAATCACCACAAAAATCCTTATGCACGGCTTAATTTTTGGCTTTTTCTCTGGATTTTTAAGCGCTAGCTCAGCCAAAGCCGCGTTCGCCACGTCACCTTCTCAGCAACACCCGTTACGATACCAGGCCGCCATAAGGTATCAGTCATTAATAATGTTCACGAAACCTTATTGAACCTGTCGTCACCACCATAGGCTGTATATCGTCTCGGGGTGATCCGCCGCAGGCCAAGTCACGGCACTGCCTCGCCCCGCGCCATGAGCGTTAAATGCACAAAGCCCCCTACCCTTTGCGAGAGGCTACGGCACTATCTGAACCGCCTGGGTGGTGCCGATATCCTTGGCTGACTTATTCTCGTTCAACAGCAGCGAGATCATCGACATGGTTTGCAGCGTATGGTCGCAACGTTCAGGGTTGGTGCATGCCTCCGGGTCCGGCAGGGACCATGTTTCACCGTTGTAAGTAACGCTATTGCCCTGTTCCAGCGATGGCCCTGGCGTTGGGCCGATCAGGTGAAACAGCACGCCGCCATTACAGGTCGGGCCGGTCAGCTTCTCATATTCAAGCGTGATGCAGCGTTCCGGCAGGTCAGGGTGAGCGGCGGTCTGCTGCTCCTGGAACGCCAGCACCTGGCCGACATACTGGATAACCTCCAGGGTTGAACGCAGCTTGAACACCGGCACCGATTTCATCGGGCCGGCGCTGGCGGGCAGAACGTTGTCGTCCTCAGAGCTGGCGCCATTGCCTGGCTCACAGGCTTTCTCGGGCACTTTTGGAACCTGAGCGACGCTGCTGGCCAGAACGCCCACGACCTGTGGCCCGCTACCGGTATCAGAACACATCACGACCGAAGTTTTGCGGGTGGCAGACATGAGTTGGAATTGGCCGTTTTTGGTGCGTGCCATGGTATATTTGGTAGGGTCAATCGCTGCGATCGCTCTGAGATCCTTGGGCAGATCCAGGTTAAACGGTTTGCCGATCAGTTTGGGCGTTCCCTCAGCGGTTACCGGATAGAGCCGTCCGGCATTATTAATGGTGCGCAGAAACGCATAATACTCCGGCTCAGACGTGCCGGCGCATGACGCACCGGCCTCAATGATCGTGTAATTCGACGGCAGCGCATTGCTCCCCGGCGGTGTTTTATAACAGACAATCCGCGAGCTATTCGGCTCATTCAACAGCATCTCGTCGCTGCCGGCCGGTTGCACACCCGAAACCAACAGCATCAGCACCATCCGATAGTCGATGCCTTCATTGAGGAAAAACTCGGCGGTATCGGGCGTGATGGGGGACATTACCCCTTTGGTGAAATCCTGGGTGTCGAGACTATCAATGTCGAAGCTGGGCGAGCTTGATATGGCCGCCCCGGCGGTGAGCGCATCGCGCAACGTGCTCTTGGAAACGCCAATCGGCCCATAGGGGACAGTGGAGCTGACCGACGTGTTGATCGACAAGGAGCCGCGGATGTCAGCAAATTCGCCGAAATGCAACGGCGCGCCATCTTTGGCGCGCAAGATGTTCTGTAAGATCGTCTGATTCGAGGCGATGGCGCTGACATTGAGATAATCAACCACCTGATGGTTGATGATTGGCTTCAGCGAACAGGCTGACAGCAATGGCAACGCAAGAAATGCAAGCAAACCCAGTGGCCGCATGGCTTGTCTCCTCGGATTGTTGCGTAACGATATAAAGTCCGCCGGTAAGTGTAAAGGACTATAAACATTCCTGAATAGATTCAGGAGTATCAATAGCGCTCGCAAGCGAGGGAAAACCGCCCCCAGCGCAAGGGTTTCTGGCTGACGTGCCCGCTCTTCGGCGTTACGATGCGCCCAAAATCCTCAGCCCGATGGGCGTGAGGCCCGAACAAGGCCGTTATTTCGTAGCCTGCAAGCTGGCCATCAGCTCGGCATCAAGCGAGGCAAGCTGGCTGCGCGTCGCACTCAGCCCGCCTTCGATGGACGCATCCAGCTTTTTCCAGTCCAGGAATCTGATCCGCGGCAATGCCGGCACAATGTTCAAATCCGCCTGACTGCGCATATCGCGCTGCCGCGCAATTGCGTTGATAAAACTGGATTTCAGCATGATTTCGATGATGCCCGGCACCCGGTGCTTGGGCCGCCGCCCAAACATGCGTCCCAGCCGGTAGAGCAGCAAAGTCTTCTGAGATGGCACCCAATCAAAATCATACGTGTGAACCGTCTCGGACAGCACATCCACAGCGATAATCTTCCCGGCACCCTGACGCGCCATCACGTCAATTGGCAGATTATTCACCGTCCCACCGTCGATGTATAAATGTGAGTCAATGGCAATTGGCGGTAGCACGCCTGGGATCGCGTAGCTGGCCAGCAAGGATTTGATTAACGGCCCGCGTAACAGCACGGCCTCGGCCGACGCTGAATAATCTGCCGCTACCAGGAATAAATTTGTCCAGCAATCTTCAATGCCACCGTCCGGCCCAATCGCCTGACTCACCGCCACTTCCGTCAGCCCGCGAACCCGCTGGCCACGCGAGATGGAGACAAACGGCAGCAGATTATAATCACCCACCGGATTACCACCCGCCACAAAAGCCCGCCGGGCGGCGTCACGCATCGCTGTGCCGCGCACTTCCATGGCATGCAACGTGCCAATGACCGAGCCAATACTGGTGCCGCCCACGATATCAATTTCAATACCGGCTTCCGCCAGCGCATCGAGCACACCGATATGAGCCAGCCCGCGAGCGCCGCCGCCTGAGAGGACAACACCAACACCACGCCCGGTCAGCAAGCGGGTGACGCGGCGCATGTCACCCGCATGGCCGCGCCGCACGTGGATGTGGCGCTTGAGATCGCGTTTATTAATCCAGGCCGCAGTGCCTGAAGGGCTACGGGTTTCGGGCTGATGCAACAGCACCAGCGTCCGATCAACTGAGGAAAATTCCTGGCTTTCCGGCAAAGCTGCTTCGATGTGAGCCAGATCTGGCGGGCAGGATGCATCAGCCAATAAAATAATTTCATCAGCAAGACCAATGCAGGTCCGCGACCAATCCGTCAGATCACGTTCAGCGACCATGATAAAACTGCTGTGTACCTGCGGCGGTTCCTCCTCCATGCTGGCGATCGCCGAGCGGGTTCCAACGGGGTCGTGTTCCGATAATAACGCGACATTATCCCCCATCGCCTGACGCGACCGATGAAACTGCTGTGCGAAATCCAAAGCGTCGACACGATCTGTTATTGGAATGATACAAATCGTCTGCGGCGGCACAGGCGCCTGCCGGGATGTTTGGGCCTTACGCGATCGCGCCACCATGTTGCGCATGACCGAAATGGCCACTTCTGGCCGCTCCTTGAGGGTCTGCTCAAACTGCGCACAACTCATGCGGATAAGGCTGCTGCTACGCAGCGCAACGACAGTTGAATCACGTGGCGCATCGCTCAAAAAGGCCAGTTCGCCAATGGTATCGCCCGGGACGATATCACCCTCCGGCGTCAATTGCCCGTCAGGGCCGGACACCAGATTTCTCAACCGGCCATGAATCAGGAAATAGACGTCGGTGCCGACCTCACCCTGCCGGAATAAGGCGGCCCCTGCTGGTAATTCGACCAGGGTCAATTGGCCGCTGACTGTTTCCAGGAAAGCAGGGTCTTCGATTTCAAAAAAATCACGCAGCAATGTGATCAGTAGTTTTTGATTCATATAGTTTCATCCTCAGTGTTTTTTTACAACTTATGCTGGGCTTATCGCCCCTGAGTCGTCGCCTGCGTGCTGGCCAGCACAGGCAAATTCCGCCTTTCCTCGATTGTTTTGTATTCTTGAAATTTCCGCGAAATGTTAGACGTAAACTAAATTAAACTGACAGTTACCCTACCTATATAACATAATGGTAACATGATTGTCGGATACGTCAAATAGGATGAAAATTCGTATCCCAGCGGATTTGCATCCGCCGGGGGAGGTGGTTTTGCCTAATTATCAAGGTCTCCCGCCCCGGCGTGTTAGTCTTCCGGTTCGTCAGCAAGCTGACGTCAGCATCACATCCAATGGGATTTCACATTGCGGGAGTGTTAATGCGGTTCTGTCGAAGGCTTTTTATCATCGCGCAGCACCACGTAGATGGCCGGTATCACCAGCAATGTCAGCAACGTGGATGATATCAGGCCGAACAGCAACGAAACCGCCAAGCCCTGGAAAATCGGGTCTGACAAAATCGTGGCCGCGCTGATCATTGCCGCCACGGCGGTAAGCAGGATCGGTTTGGCGCGGATGGCACCAGCATCCAGGAGCACATCACGCAGGGGTCTGCCGGCGGTCTGCCGGTGCCGGATAAAATCCACCAGCAGAATCGAGTTACGCACAATAATTCCGGCCAGCGCGATGAACCCGATCATCGACGTCGCGGTAAAATCCGCCCCCAGCAGCCAATGCCCCAGCATGATCCCGATCAGGGTCAATGGTATTGGTGTTAAGACCACCAAGGGTATTTTGAAACTGCCGAACAACCCGACGACCAGAACATAGATACCCAGAATCGCCACGCCAAAGGCAATACCCATGTCACGGAAGGTCACGTAAGTAATCTGCCATTCACCATCCCATAACAGTGAAGGCTTCGCCTCATTATCCGGCTGGCTGAAGAAGCGGATATCGGGCTTTGGCAAAGCGCCCCAGTCGGCTTTAGCTATCGCGTCATCCACTGCAAACATTCCGTAGATCGGCGCCTCAAACTGTCCCGCCAATTCGCCCGTGACCATATCGGCAAAATGCCCGTCCCGGCGGAAAATACTGCGCGAGCCTGTGGTCTCACTCACGCTGACAACCTGACCGAGTTCAACCACGCCACGGCCACCAGGCAGGCTATTCTCCGGAATCGGTGTCGATGCCACCGACTGATTCCAGGTCATGCCTGTCTTGGGCAAGCCAAAGGCAATCTCCAACGGCGGGCGGTCAGCGCCACGATAGGAATAACCAATTCCCACGCCATCGAATAAGTCACGGATCGTGTCATTCACATCACTTTGCTGAACACCAAAATACTCAAGCTCGTCCTGGTCAACGGTCATCTGCATCCGTGGCGGCGGCAGACCATAACTGTCATCCACATCGACGATGAAGGGGATGGATTTGAAAACCGCTTTCACCTTCTCAGCTTCAGCCAGCCGCATTGCCTGATCGGGGCCGTAAATCTCAGCCAGCAGCGTCGCTATCACCGGTGGCCCCGGCGGCACCTCAACAACTTTAATAACGCCGCCAGGGGGCAATGGAATTTGAGAATCAAGCTGATGGCGCAAATCAACGGCGATCGCATGACTCTCGCGGGTGCGCTCGTCTTTGTTGCTCAGGACAATATGCAGTTCGGCAAGTTCAGGTGTCTGGCGGGCGTAGTAATGCCGGACCAGCCCATTAAAATCAAACGGTGCTGCGGTACCAACATACGCCTGCATGGACACCACCTCAGGCATTTTTCCAGCAATCTGCGATGCAGAAAAAATCGTCCGTTCCGTATCTTCCAGCGTCGCGCCTGGTGGCAGATTCAATACCACATCCAGTTCCGACTTATTATCGAAAGGCAGCAGCTTGACCTTCACCAGATCGAAATAGAACATCGAACAGGCGACCAATGTCGCAATCCCGACCAGCAGCAGAAAATTAAGAGCCCGCTTACGGGTCTTCAAAACCGGCTTGGCAATCGACACGTACAGTCGGCTTAATCGGCTGTCATGATTATTATGACTGTCGTCAATCACCGCATTTTTTGAAACCTTCATCATCAGCCACGGCACGATGGTCATGGCCACGAAAAATGAAAACACCATGGCAGCCGAAGCAACGGCTGGAATCGGCGCCATGTACGGTCCCATCAAACCGCTGACGAATAACATCGGCAGCAGCGCGGTCACCACGGTCAAGGTTGCAATGATGGTGGGGTTGCCGACCTCGGCCACCGCCTCGATGGCACTGGTTAACCGGCTGCGGCCATCTTTCATGGCCCAATGGCGGTCGATGTTTTCCACCACCACAATCGCATCATCAACCAGAATACCAATCGAGAAAATCAGAGCAAACAGACTAACCCGGTTGATCGTGTAACCCATCAACTCAGCGGCGAACAAAGTCAGCAGGATAGTGGTGGGTATCACCACCGCCGTCACCGCCGCCTCACGCCAGCCTATTGCAAAACCGATCAGGACGACGATGGAAACTGTCGCGAGCGCCAGATGGAATAGTAATTCATTGGCCTTCTGGGTCGCGGTCTGGCCATAATTGCGGGTTACCTGCACCTGAATATCACTGGGGATAAGCTGGCCCTGCAAAGTATTCAATTGCGCCAGCACTGCCTGCGACACGGTAACGGCATTGGTGCCCGCCCGCTTGGCAATGGCCAGCGTCACTGCCGGCGTGCGCGCCCATTGTTTGCCGTCCCTGGTGTACGCCCAAACCCGATTTTCCGTGGGTGCTGGCATGAACACAACTTGCGCGACGTCGTGCACATAAACCGGGCGGTTATCGCGCGTTGTGACGAGCAACAGCCCGATATCAGGAATCCCCTGCAGGCTGCTACCGGCATCCACGCCGTCCATAACACCGTTATTGCGCAGCATATTCACGCTGAATGCTTTATTCGCCTCCTGCAACCGTGCCACCAATTGCTGCACGGTCACGCCATACTGCATCAGCTTTTCCGGGTCAGGCTCAACCCGTATCTGCTCGGGGTCCTCCCCAGCAATATAGGTAATCCCGACATTCGGAACCTTGATCAACTCACCTTGCAACTTCGTCGCCAACTGGGTCAGCCCACCGGGGTCCCAATGCTGAGCAGCGTCTGGTTTGGGTGTCAGAGTCAGCGTGACGATCGCCACGTCATCAATCCCATGGCCCACAATCAGCGGCTGCGGAATACCGATGGGAATGCGATTTAGATTATCATTGATCTTGTCATTGACCAGCAGCACCGCGTTATCTTCATTGGTGCCCACGACGAAACGCGCCGTGACCACCACCTGATTATCGACGGTGGTGCTATAAATATGCTCAACACCAGGAATACCGCGCAGGACAATCTCAAGCGGCTTGGTGATCAGTTCAACCGCATCACCGGCCTTCAAACCATCGGCATTGACCACAACATCAACCATCGGGACATGAATCTGCGGGTCTTCTTCCCGCGGAATCGTCATCAGCGCGATCATTCCCGCCATCACGGCGGCGATGAGAAATAACGGCGTTAATGGTGAACGGATGAAGCGCTTTGCAATCGCGCCGGAAATACCAAGACTCATGGTGAGGTCACAGCCGGTAACAACAACTCATCGCCGGCATGCAAGCCAGATAGAATTTCAACACCATCCGGCATCGCCGGTGTCGGCTGCGACTCACCTTGCTGTACAGGAACCGCAATGCTGCCGCCACTGGCCGTGCGCAAATCGACGTAATCAAGGCCAAATCGTGTTTCAATATAGCGCGCTGGAATCACGATGCCGGGTCGCGCCCCCGCATAAACCCAAACCTCAACGCGCTGACCCACAAAATACGAACCCAAATCCGGTGCTGTGGCATCAGCTTCCACCCGGCCATTTTGAACCTGTGGGTATATCAGAATAATTTTTCCAAATTCCGGCGATGCGATTTTGGCATCACGCACATCCACCCGCACCGGATCACCAAGGTGGAGAAACGCTGTATGATATTCTGGTATATCCAAACGCAACACATAATTCTGTTCGGCAATCGAGGCCACAGTATCACCATTGAGGACCACTGACCCTTGCGTGACGGGCGTCAACAACACCCGGCCCGACACCGGCGCCAGCACGGCACCCTCGGTAATTTGCTGGTTTAGCGCATCACGCGCGGCGATTTTTGATGCCAGGGTACTTAAAGCTACGCTTACCCCTGTCTGGGCCTGATCAAACGTTGAACGTGAAATCGCACCGCTATGAATTAACCCCTGAGCCCGCGCAAAATCGATCTTAGCCTGCGCCAACTGCGCCCTTTGCCCGGCAATATCAGCCTCAAGCGCCCGCAACTGCTGTACCAGCGTAGGATCCGCCACGACGGCAATCGTCTGCCCCGCAACCACCGAATCACCATCTTGAACCGTCAACGAGGTGACCGTCCCGCCAATCCGGGACCTGGCCGCCACCACATGCGCGCTCTCCACCGTCGCGAAAACCGCTTTTTGGTCAGCGATTTCGACAGATTTAACGCTAAAGCTCTCTGGGGCTGGCTCGGCCTGGGCGCCCATAGCCCAGACACAGAAGCTCAGCCCCATGGCCATTTTCAGAATACGCATGGGGTTTACTCCAAAAATCGCTTAATCAGGCGCGGTCGATCACTTTGCCGGTTGCCGGATCAACACTGGTCACCGGCAACCCGGCACGCGCCCAGGCGCCAATACCCCCTGCCAAATGCCCGGCAATCTCAACGCCGGCCTTGCGGCACATCTCGGCCGCGGTCAGTGAACGCTTACCAGAGCCGCATTGCAGAACGATCGGCTTGGCCGGGTCACGTGGCAAGGCGGTGGGATCAAAACTGGAGAGCGGAAACAGCACAGCGCCGTGGATCCGGGCACCTGCGAATTCTCCCGGCTCACGAACGTCAACAAGTGTCACAGAATGATTTGCCAGCGCTGCGTGCAACTCCGCAGGGGTAAAATCTTTGACGTCAGATTTCTTTGAGCCGAAAAACATTGTCTAGCCTTTCAATTTTGAAGAAGAACGTGGCTGCCCCGGCACATCGCCGGCACAGATCAGATTGTTTGGTTGAGCCCCTGCATCCTCTGGAACACAATATATCAGGAACAAGGTTTCCAGAATTTTCTGGGCCGCCTCACTGGCGATACCATACCAGATCGTCTGCCCATCGCGCCTGGCTGAAACCAGCCCATCACGCCGCAGCAACGACAAATGCTGCGAAACGGTCGAACTGCGCAGGTCAAGAAATGCCGCCAACTCGCCCACGGAACGCTCAGCCCCGATCAACTGGCATAAAATCACCAGCCGGTGCGGGTTCGCCAGCGACTTTAAAACCTCGCTCGCCTGACCGGCGGCGCTGTGCATGAGTTCCGGGTCAATTTTCATAGTTGCGTATATACGAATAAATGAATATATGCGCAATAGTAAAATACTGAATGGGGGTTTGCGATGTCTGAGATAGTTATTTTAGGGTCTGGCCTGGGCGGAACGCTGATGGCCTATGAGATGTCTGACCAATTGCGGCCCGAAGACCGGATTACGGTTATCGGCAAGGGCCCAGCCTACCACTTCTTCCCGTCGAACCCTTGGGTCGCGGTTGGCTGGCGGGAAAAGAAGGACATTGAGGTCGATCTGACCAAGATCATGTCCAAGAAGAAGATCAATTTTATCACCGAGGGCGCCGCCCGCGTCATGCCCGGGCAGAACCAGATCGCGCTTACCAGCGGCGAGACGGTTTCCTATGATTATCTGGTCATCGCTACCGGCCCGGAACTGGCCTTTGATGAAATCCCGGGCTTAGGCCCTGATGCCAATACCCAATCCATCTGCGAAACCAGCCATGCCGAACAGGCTTTCGTGGCGTTCGAGGCGTTTTGTAAAAACCCTGGCCCGATCGTCATTGGCGCCGTGCAGGGCGTATCCTGCTTCGGTCCGGCCTATGAATTTGCTCTGATTTTGGACACCGAACTACGCAAACGCAAAATTCGGAACAGAGTACCGATGACCTTCGTGACACCGGAACCCTACATTGGCCACCTCGGCCTCGATGGCGTGGGCGACACCAAGAGCATGCTGGAGAGCGAACTGCGCAACCGGCACATCAAATGGGTCACCAACGCACGGGTGAAGGAAGTCACGCCGGGGCAGATGCTGGTTGAGGAACTTAACGAGGACGCCAGCCTGAAGACCACCCACACGCTGGATTTTTCATTCAGCATGATGATGCCGCCGTTCCGCGGCGTGCCGGCGGTTTACGGCATCGAGGGGTTGACCAACCCGCGCGGCTTCATTCTGGCCGATGCTTATCAGCGTAACACCGCCTTCCCGAACGTGTTTTCAATCGGCGTTTGCGTTGCCATCCCGCCCACCGGCAAAACCCCGGTGCCGGTCGGCGTTCCCAAAACCGGCTTCATGATCGAATCCATGGTCACCGCCACCGCCCACAACATCGGCGGCTTGCTGCGTGGCCAGCAGCCGGACATCAAACCAAGCTGGAACGCCATCTGCCTGGCTGACTTCGGCGACGGCGGCGTGGCGTTCGTGGCCCAGCCGCAAATTCCGCCCCGCAACGTCAACTGGTCCGGCAGCGGTAAATGGGTGCATCTGGCGAAGGTCGGGTTCGAGAAATATTTCTTGCGCAAGATCAAGGTCGGCAAGAGCGAACCGTTCTATGAACGCTACCTGTTAAAGCAGTTGAAAATACCGAAGCTGTTGGACCGGGTTCCATAAAAGGAGTAGAAATTACCGTACCATGGCCGCAATAACCCTGGTTTGCCCTGCATGTTCCACCATTAACCGCGTGCCTGCCGAGCGGCTTGCACAAGCGCCTGTCTGCGGCGCTTGCCACCAGCCGCTCTTTACGGCGCATCCGCTATCCGTGGATGAAAACGCTCTGGCACGTCATATCCAAAACGACGGCATTGACGTGCTGGTGGACATCTGGGCGCCTTGGTGCGGCCCCTGTAACTCAATGGCACCGCATTTTGAGCAAGCGGCGGCGCAGTTGGAGCCGCGAATGCGGTTATTAAAGCTGAATGCCGACACGGCGCCAGCCACCATGACCAAATATGCGGTGCGCTCCATCCCCACCTTGCTGCTGTTCTCAGGCGGCGCCCTTAAAGCTCAAAACGCCGGCGCGATGACCGCCCCGCAAATTCTGCAATGGGTGCGCCGCTAGGCCACCACTTAAAGGACCTAAAATGACAATTGATAACGCCGTACTTTCATTCGCTGGCTTCATGATCCTGCTCAGCCTGTTGCTGGGCTGGCTGATCTCGCCTTGGTTCTATTTATTTACAGCGTTCGTTGGCCTGAATTTGCTGCAAACCGGGTTCACTGGCCTTTGCCCCGCCGCGATGATCTTTAAAAAGCTCGGCCTCAAATCAGGTTGTGCATTCAAATAATGCCACGCCTGCGCCATGCTGATGGCTATGATATTGACGGGCTACCCAGCCAGCATCTCATGGCTGGCTGGGTGTCACGTATTTTGGAAAACAACGCGCGTAAAATTTCCTGAAGATGGCAGATATTGATCTGCTGTTGCTTCACCCCCCAAGTGTCTATGATTTTCGCAAGCGGGCCATTCTATACGGGCCTGTCAGCGACCTAATCCCCTCCTCGACCGTGTTTGAGATGTATCCGCTCGGGTTCCTCACCATGGCGAGCTATCTGCAGGCGCACGGGCTGAAGGTACGGATCGTAAATCTGGCGCTCCGAATGATGAAGAGCGACCATTTTGACGTCACACGGTTTTTGGCAAAGCTGAAACCGACGGTCATCGGGATCGACCTGCATTGGCTGCCGCACTGCCATGGGGCGCTGGAAATTGCCCGCATCGCCAAGCAGGTGCATCCCAACGTGCCGGTCCTGATGGGCGGCTTGTCTTCGACCTATTATCACGAGGAACTCATCACCTATCCAGATGTTGATTACGTTTTGCGCGGCGATAGTACCGAAGCGCCATTGCATCAGTTATTGCTGACCCTGCGCAGTGGTGGCGCACTTGCCGCCATTCCCAACCTCACCTGGAAACAGGACGGAAAAACCCACATCAACCCGCTGAGCTACATTCCTGATACGCTTGATAACACCGACCTGCGGCCCGACCGGATGGTTGAAATGGCGATCCGTTACCGGGACACCAAAAGCATCATGCCCTTCGACGGTTGGACCAAGAACCCCATCACCGTGGTATTTTCGGTCAAAGGCTGTTCCTATGAATGTGTCACCTGCGGCAGCTCACAAACCGCCTGCCTACATGTAACCAAACGCAAAAAGCCGGTGTTCCGCAGCCCGTCCAGCATGATCAAAAATATGCAGGACATCAGCCGCCTCACCTACGCGCCAATTTTCATTGTCGGTGATTTATTGCAAGCCGGCCCAGATTACGCCCGCGCTATTTTAGGCGAGTTGCGTGATGCCAAAATCAACAACGAAATCGTCTTTGAATTCTTCACCGTACCGCCGTTATGGTTTCTCGAAGAAATCGCCGCCAGCGTGCGCCATTGGAGCATCGAGTTCAGCCCCGAAAGCCACGACCAGGCGGTGCGTGAAGCGCAAGGCGGTGAGGGCGAATATGATAACGCCACCATGGAAGCCATGTTTACCGAAGCGCTGCGGTTGGGCTGTTCAAGGCTCGATATATTTTTCATGATCGGCCTGCCCACCCAGACCCACGCCTCGGTTATGGCCTCGATCGATTATTGCGAGCATTTGTTTTCATTAGGCGACCCCCGTCTCTCGTGCTTTATCTCCCCGATGGGGCCGTTCATCGACCCCGGCAGCCGCGGCTTCGAGGAGCCTGAACGCTTCGGCTACGTGCTGTTTGCCCACACCCTGGAAGAACACCGGCAGTTATTGTTACAACCAAGCTGGGAGCAAATTTTAAACTATGAAACAATCTGGATGACCCGCGCAGAACTTGTTGATGCGACCTATGACGCAGGCGACCGGCTGAATGCGTTGAAAATGACCTACGGCCGGATATCGCGCCGCCGGGGCATGCGGGTTGCACAGCGCCTGCGCGAGGCACGGGATTTACGCGCCAGGCTTGATCAGGAAATTGGCCAAACCGGCACCTCTGCTACGCGCGAAGCCTTGGAAGGTGAAATTGCCCGGTTCAGCACCTCAACCATTTGCGATAAGCGCGAGCTATTCTGGCCGACACATTTGCTGAATTTCAAAATCACCGAAATACTGCGCATTGCTTGGCGGGTAATACGCCATTGATCTGAGTCAACGCCCAAGACCCGTAAAACCGGCAGATGATACCTTGTACTAGGAGATACATTATGGATGTCATGCGAAGCCCGGCGCGGCAATTTGCGGAGGCTATGTTTGCGACATTGAGTCAGATGAACGCCGCGATGTTCGCCGGCAGTTTCACCACCGCAGGCGATTAAGCCGCGATGCCGCAAGACTGCCACGCCGAACGCTACCTCACCTATCCAGTAGCGGACGTGTACGCGCTGGTTGCCGACGTTGAATCCTATCCGGCCTATATGCCAGGCTGGCGGGCCGCCCGCATTCTACACCGAACTGCAGCAGTTGCGCAGGTTGAACAGATCGTCAGCTTGGCCGGCCTGCGCAAGCAATTTCACTCAGTAGCGCATTTCGATCCGCCGCACGGGCTGGTCATCCAAGCCGATGGTGATCCTTTCCGGCATTTCCGCTTGGCCTGGCGCTTCACCGAAGCCACCGACGGCACAACATTGGTGCAAGCCGACCTCACCATGATTTTCCGCTCCGGCACTATGGAACGCCTCGCCACCCATCTCATGCCCGACATGCTAGGCCCGGTCATCAACGCGCTGGAACATCGCGCCGCAGCGCTGCTTAAACCAGCGTTGCCAGTAAAATTATCATCACACTCAAGCGGAACAATTTAACACCAGCAGTTCAAATCATCCGCAAGTGCCGTTCAACTGGATCGGTGCTGACTTCGGCTTTGCAGGTGCCGGACCAGACGTTGCTGGAGCGGAAGGCACAGGCGCTGCCACAGTGCCGGCAGGCGCTGCGACGCTCAATGGCGGAATAACCGCCGGTACGATATCCGGGCAGTTATTCAAAGCCCGTACGATCGCCGCCGTCTGACCCGTCGCCTCCTCATTTAACCCCTTGGTCCAGGCATCCAGCCCGCCCAACATACCCATGGCAGGCACACCGCCGACTCTCAATAAAATTGCTGTTTCAGCCGCCTGGCCGGTATCACTGCCATACACAATCACTTGCGGCACCCGGCGCAGCTTCACAATCTGGTTCGGATTAAAAATGGTTGCCAGCGGCACGTTAATGGCGCCCTCAATATGCCCCGCCGCGAAGGCCGATGGGTCGCGCAAATCAACCAGGATGAAATCATTCTGCGCCGCCAGTATTTTGTTGCGCACATAATCCGGGCTGACGCTATCCTCGCCCCGCGCGACCATCTGCGCCAATGCCGCCAACGAGGAAGCATCAGTGGTTGCTGCCTCCGCCGCCGCAAATGGCGTCAAGGCTGAAACCGCGGCAGGCAGGCACGGGACCATCGCGGCGATCACCGCCAGGGCTGATAGCGAGGGTTGAAAAGTCTTACGTTTGGCCATGAAATCCTCCTTAGAACCGGCTGCTCGGGTCTTCGCCATCGTTGCGAAGATTACTGATCAGATCTGGGTTGAATTGATTATGTAATTGCGTCCAACTGGTTTGCTGGCCCGCCGTCACCACGATATCACGCAGCAAGAACCCGCCAACCAGCACCAGCACCGAGGCAAAGCTGGCCACCACCATGAACGAACGCCGCCACATCGCCGCTTCCAGCAGCAGCGGCAGACCAAGCCCGAAGCCAACGAACCCAGTCCAGAACAGCATCGCACCGTCGCCGCCCAGTAGATATGCCACCGCCCCTTGCTGCATGGCATTGCCATTCAGCATGTCGATCAACAACAAACCAAGCAAGGTCAGTTCAGCCAGGATCAACCCCAGATCGATCCGCCCGAACAAATGCCGCTCGTGCGCCGTCCCGGCGCCCAAAATCATCATCGCCGCACCAGTTGACAGGCCGGAGACCAGGAATAGCGGCCCCAGTAGCGCCGAATGCCAGAACGGCCGGCTATTGAAACTGGACAAGAGAATACCAGTATAAATGCACAGCGCGATCCCCAGCCCGATGCTCAACGCAGCTGCGGGCCGCCGTAAGAAAAAGCAAAGTTTGAACACCGGCTGCACCAGCGGCTTACCCACCACCGGCAAATTCAGCAGCCATCTTGTCAGTGCCGGAAACCCCAACGGCAAGCCCGCCAGCGTCAGCACAATGATGGCCGGAAATACCAGCAGCAAAATCCACGCCCCCCAGGACATCGGCGAGGTGACATGTAAAATTGAGTAAAACCGCCACACATGCAGCGGGCGCTCAAGGTCGGAGAACAAGGCTGTCATGCCGACCGAGAGCGCGATAAACCCAACCAAAGGGGCGCGGTTGACGGCAAATGGTGTTTGCTCGTCGCGCCCGGTTATCAGCGCCCAGCCGGAGAACACCATGATACCACCCGTGAACCCGCCAAGAAACAAATAGATCGCAATCTGCCAGCCCCAGATGGCCAGTTGCGGCACCACTCTGGCATTGGCCATAACACTTGCGAGAACCTCTTCATGCATGATCAGGTTTCCTTGGTTAACGCAGATAAAACACATTCGGCTCGTTGCCGGTTTCAGGATTCAGCGAGTAGGATTCACGGCTTTCCAATAGTTGGAAGACCTCGCTGGTCGGATCGTCGAGCCGGCCGAAATGCATGGCCTTAGCAGGACAAACCGCCACGCAAGCGGGATCCAGCCCATATTGCACCCGATGCACACAGAAAGTGCATTTTCCGATGTAGCCTTCCGGCTGCATGATCAGCCGCGCATCGTATGGGCACGCTGCGATACAAGCCTTGCAGCCGGTGCAGCGCGATGCATCCACCACCACGATATTGCTGTCATTCCAATACTGGCTGGCCCCGGTGGGGCAGGCCGTGACGCAAGTCGCGCGCGAACAATGGTTGCAACGCTCCGAGCGGAACTCGGTTTTCAACTCCGGATAGCGCCCGGTGGTAACTTCCACCACCCAGTCGAAGCACAGCCCTTCCGGAACATTATTCTCCATCCGGCAGGCATCCACGCAATCGGTGCAGCCGATACAGGTCTTGGTGTCAATCACCATAACATAATGCGCCATTATGCAGCCTCCTTCCGGAAGGTTACGAAGTTGCCGCGCATCCCGGTGCCGCCCATGATCGGATCATATAGAACCCGCGTCATCAACGCGGAGTCATCGGCCCCCCTGCCATAAGCCAAGGTCAGACCTGCCGCCGTATGGCCAAAACCATGCACCATCCAGACCGAATCCGGCCTGATACGTTCGGTGATCCGTACGCGCACCTTGTTGCTCACCACCCCATCCTGATTCACCAACTGGACATAACTCTCATTATCTATGGCAAACTGCATGGCGGTATCGGGGTGAATCCAAACCAGATTCTCCGGCATCAGCTGATACAGCACCGGATTGTTCTGTGTCCGGCTGAAAGAATGCTGCGGTGCGCGGCCATAATTGAGATGGAAGAACCCATCCGGCCGTTGCGCATGACGGGTAAAGCGCGGCAGCGCATCAAACCCGGCATCCGCCAGAGCCTGCGAATAAAGCTCGATCTTGCCGCTCGGCGTTTGCAAATTTAGCGGTGCACCCGGCGTGAGGTAAAGCGGCGTTTTGCGCGGATATGGCTTCAGCCCAAGCGTCTGCATCTCGGTGAGCGAACTGCCCACTTGCTTTAGCTGCCAATCGATCACTTCCGTATAATCATTCCACGGGAAATATTTATCCAGCCCAAGCCGATGTCCGAGTTGTTTAGCTATCCACCAGCCAGGTTTTGAATCACCCTGTACCGGCAGCGCCGGAGCACGCAGGGCAATGCACGGATCACGTTCGGATTCAGACCGCAGCGGGTCATAGCGTTCCAGATATGAGCATTCCGGCAGCACCACATCGGCAAACCCCGTCATCTCCGAGGGTTGCACATCAACCACCACCAGCAAATCCAGCGCCTGCGCCGCCTTGGTCAAGGTCGCCCGTGAATTAGGCATGGTCATCGGCAGATTCGTATCATACACGATCATGGCTTTATAATACGCATCCGAACCCACCATATTGTCCAACATGACGTTGGTAACGCCCTGCCCGGCCAACGGAAATTTTGAAATCGTAATATCGCGCCAGGATTTTTTCGGAACCGGATAGGCTGGCAGCGGAAATTCCGGCAAAGCCACACTCTCCGGCATATAATAGCCGCCCTTCTGTCCCCATATGCCGAGCAGGCCAGCCAGTATCGCGACCGCGCGAGCACGCTGCGTGTCATCGCCCCACCACACTGTATGGCGGCCTGGATGGATAACAGTCGCCGGCGCCGAAGCCGCCATGATTCGCGCCGTCTGTCGAATCACATCGGCCGTAATGCCCGTTTCCACATACGCCCATTCCGGCGTGAAGGGTGCTATATAGGCTGCCAGAGCATTAAAGCCGACGGTATTGAGATTGATATAATCAGCGTCGTACAGACGCTCGGCGAGAATCACGTTTGTCCAAGCCAGCAACAGAGCAATGTCTGTGCCAGGGCGAATCGGCAGCCAATATTTTGCCTTGCCGGCCGCTACCGAGAATCGCGGATCAACCGTGATGATGGTGGCGTCATTCCGGATAGCGTCAGCAAATGTCCGCACCTGGCTATTGTGTAAATTCTCGCCCAAATGCGTGCCGATCAACACTACGCATTTGGCGTTTTCCATGTCGGTCTGTTCGGGCGACGCAATACCCTCACCGAAGGTGAAGTAAAACCCAGTATCGCGCGGGCCACGGCATTGCGCGAACGCCGGTTCTGAAATGCTGTCGCTGCCAAAAGCCTTGGTTAAATGCACAAAATGCTCGGCCCCCGGGCCATGTACGAGTGTGGCGAGCGCCTCCGGACCATGCTCCTTGGCGACTTTTTCAAGCCGCCCGGCAATGAATCCCAGCGCGTCATCCCAGCTCACCACATCAAACTGCTGCGAGCCGCCGCGGTTAACCCGCAACAACGGCTTGATCAAACGGTTCGGATCATAATAGGCGCCCAGCCCGGCGGTGCCACGCGTACAGAGACGGCCCATCGAGTGCGGATCATCCGGATGGCCGGTGATTTTCCATGGCTCGCCGTCACGCACATGCACCTGACCCGCACAGGACCAGAAACACATATTGCAAACTGTTGGCTTAATCGTTGCCGGGCCAGCCGTCATCAACCGTTGCCACTCGGCAGGCTGGCTGCAACCAGCCAGCGAGGGCCCCAGTAACGCACTGGCGCCGGCAATCGCATTTAGCCTCAGAAAATCGCGGCGCTGCATATCTCACACCTTGAGCTGTTCCACGACCCAGTTAGACCGTCATGGACACGCTGCGTCATTGATCTAGGTCAATGTGAAGCCTGCAAAAAGCTGCTCTTAAAATAAACAGGTTTCGTGTGGGGTGCGCTGCGCCGCGATATTTGGACGGCAGTTGTTTCCCGTGCGGCCTTCCCGTGAGTTTTGGCAATTAAGCCATATCGTCAAGGAGTTTTAGAATGTTCACGAAAATCCGGTCAACTCTTTTCGCTGGCGTATGCGCCGCAGCGCTTGCCACTAGTGCCGCCCCGGCGGCTCTAGCGCAACAGCCGGCCGCCCCCCTGGTGACGCCCGCTTGGCTGCTGGCCAACCTGCACCAGCCTGGACTCGTGGTGGTTGAAGTGTACGACAATGATTCGCAGCAGCCGGCGTTTGCGGCTGAGCATATACCTGGCGCGGTATTCACCGGCTTTCTCGACGACAATTGGCGGGTAACCCGCGACAATGTTCCTCAAATGCTGCCGCCTGATGACGTGATCGGCAAGGTGATTGGCGGCTTCGGCATTAGCAATAATAGCCGGGTCGTTCTGGTACCCGCCGGCGCCACGACTGGTGACTTTAATGCGACAACGCGAATTTATTGGACCTTGCGCATCGAAGGCCAGGAAAATGTCTCGATCCTGAATGGCGGCGATCATGCTTGGCTTGCCAACTCAGCCGACCCGGTGGCGACAGGTGCGGTGACGCCCGTCGCAGCGACATTCACGGCGCATTATAACCCCGCCCTGTTTGCTACCGGCGCCCAAATCGCCGCGAATTTAACAACACACGACCGGCAGATGGTGGATGCTAGGCCGCCAGCACAATACGACGGTAAGGTAAAATCGCCCGTGGCAGCGAAAGCCGGTACCATTCCAGGTGCTCTCAATCTGCCAACCGGCGCGTTGGAGACCGCCGACCTTGAAGGTGTTCTGGACAAACCTGCCCTGCTTGCAGCACTTGCCAAAGCTGGCGTTTCAACCGCCAAGCCCACTTTCACCTTCTGCAATACGGGCCACCTCGCCTCCGCCGATTGGTTCATTCTGCATGAAGTATTGAACGTCAAAGACGTGGCACTGTATGACGGCTCAATGGCAGAGTGGACGCAAAACCCGGCACACCCGGTTGTAGCCGGCAACTCAGCGTTCTGAGGACCAGCCATGGCCGCCGCAGGTTTAGCCCAGCCGCCTTCGACTTTGGACGCTACCTACATCGTAACGCAGGTAGCGGCATGGGCGGCGGTTGGGCAGAGCGCACCCTCGCGCCTGCTGGGCGGCGCTCAAGGCTTTGTTGAATGGGCGCACTATCCCCAGCCGGATTCGGTTGATCTGCAATCCGGCTGGCGATTTTACTATCATGCTCATCCGCCGGAACAGCGGATGGAATCCGAGCATGGGCATTTTCACGTTTTTGTTCCGGCGCCTGATGAGCAATTTTCACACCTCATCGGCATCTCTGTCAGCAACCGGGGTTTCCCGATCCGGCTGTTCACTACCAATCGCTGGGTAACCGGTGAATTGTGGCAGCCCGCTGAAAAACTTGAAGATTTCCTTGAAAGCCCTGCACTGGCGCACGCGCCGCCACAGGATGTCGCAAAATGGCTTGAACAGATCATCGTTTTGTTCAAGCCCGAGATCAGAAACCTGATCCGCGCCCGCGATGCCCGTATGGCGCGGGCTGGCACCCACAAGCTAGACGACCACCGGCTGCGGATGCCCTCACAATTGCGAATTAATCTCATACGGAAACTGAGCCAGTCTAATCTTGTTTTGTAACGAGATCCGGTTTCGTTGATCTAAATCAATGCCGTAATCGGCAATCTTTCCCACACTAGAACCCTCATATGGTCGCTGAGCGATTCTTGACTGCCCGACGCGGCCTATAACAGCGGCTTACAATTAAGGAGAGCCAGGGTGACGCTAAATACACAGACATTCTACGAGCTGATGCGGGCGCAAGGCACCAGCCGCCGCTCGTTTCTGAAATTCTGTAGCCTGACCGCAGCGGCCCTCGGGCTGGAGCCTGCGTATGCCAATTCTATTGCCTACGCGATGGAAACCAAGCCGCGATTGCCAGTGCTATGGATGCATGGCTTGGAATGCACCTGCTGTTCGGAGTCCTTTATCCGTTCCGGAAATCCGCTCTCGAGCGACGTGATTTTGAAAATGATCTCGCTCGATTACGACGATACATTGATGGCCGCTGCCGGTGAGCAGGCGGACGCAATTCTTAATGAAATTCCGGCAAAATACCCAGGCGAATATATTCTCGCCGTGGAAGGCAATCCGCCACTGAATGAAGATGGCATGTATTGCATCGTCGGCGGCCAGCCGTTTGTTGAAAAATTGAAGGCTGTCGCAGCGAACGCCAAGGCCGTTATCGCCTGGGGGGCTTGCGCCTCCTGGGGCTGCGTACAGGCGGCACGACCCAATCCGACGAACGCGGTGCCAATTGATAAGGTTATTACCGACAAGCCAATCATCAAAGTGCCTGGCTGCCCGCCGATCGCCGAAGTGATGACGGGTGTGATCAGCTATATCCTCACCTTCAACAAACTGCCTGAACTTGATAGCCGTGGCCGTCCGGTGATGTTCTATGGCCAGCGGATTCACGATAAATGCTATCGCCGCCCGCACTTCGATGCTGGCGAGTTCGTGCAATCCTGGGATGATGAAGGGGCGCGGGCCGGCTACTGCCTGTATAAAATGGGTTGCAAAGGGCCGACCACCTACAATGCCTGCTCGACCATCCGCTGGAATGGCGGCGTGTCGTTCCCCATTCAAGCCGGCCATGGCTGCATCGGTTGCTCGGAAGATAATTTCTGGGACAATGGCCCATTCTACAAACGCCTCTCATATGTCGGCGCTGGACTTGGCGTTGAGGCCACGGCGGATGAAATTGGCCTTATTGGTGCTGCAGCCGCCGGTGCGGGTGTTGCCGTCCATGCAGGCTTAAGTGCTGTCAAACAATATAATCGCAAAAAACCCGAACCGCCGGTCGCGCCGAAGGGAGACCAGTCATGAATTTCGCTACACCGAACGGTTTTAATCTAGACGACAGTGGCCGCCGCATGGTGGTCGATCCGGTTACCCGCATTGAAGGCCATATGCGCTGCGAGGTGAACCTCGATTCCAATAACGTCATCCGCAATGCGGTGTCCTCTGGCACCATGTGGCGCGGGCTTGAGATTATTCTCAAAGGCCGCGACCCGCGCGATGCCTGGGCGTTCTGTGAGCGCATCTGCGGCGTTTGCACCGGCACCCACGCGCTGGCTTCGGTGCGCACCGTGGAAAACGCGCTGGGCATCAAAATCCCCAGCAACGCCAACATTATCCGTAACCTGATGCAGGCTACGTTATATGCACAGGACCATCTGGTGCATTTCTACCATCTGCACGCGCTCGACTGGGTGGATGTGGTCAGCGCTCTGAAGGCCGACCCAAAAGCCACTAGCGCCCTGGCGCAAAGCATCTCACCTTGGCCGAATTCCTCGCCTGGCTATTTCTCGGATGTGCTGGCCAAGCTGCAACGTTTTGTCGCCTCCGGCCAGCTTGGGCCGTTCATGAACGGCTATTGGGGCAACCCGGCCTATTTGCTGCCGCCTGAAGCCAATTTGATGGCGGTCGCGCATTATCTTGAAGCGCTCGATTTCCAGCGCGAGATCGTGAAAATCCACACCGTGTTCGGCGGCAAGAACCCGCACCCGAACTGGCTGGTGGGCGGCATGGCCTGCGCGATCAATCTCGATGCGCCAATGGCCGCTGGCGCTCCGGTAAATATGGTGCAGTTGAATCTGGTCTCGGACATTATTGATCGGACCATCCAGTTTATTGATCAGGTGTACATCCCCGACCTCACCGCCATCGCCAGCTTCTATAAGGGCTGGGATTTTGGCGGCGGGCTGGCTGGTAAGAACATCCTTAGTTACGGCGAGTTCCCCAGCAAAGCCAATGATTATTCTAACGACAGCCTGCTGATGCCGCGCGGCGCCATCATCAACGGCAATCTGAATGAAATCCATGATGTTGACCTGACCGATCCTGATCAGGTGCAAGAATTTGTCGATCACTCCTGGTACAGCTACCCGGATGAAGCCAAGGGTCTGCACCCGTGGTCAGGCATCACCGAGCCGAACTTCGTGCTGGGGGAAAAGACCATCGGCACCAAGACCAACATCAAACAGCTCGATGAAAGTGCCAAATATTCCTTCATCAAGGCCGCCCGCTGGCGCGGCATTGCCATGGAAGTCGGGCCGCTGTCACGCTTCACCCTCGGCTACGCCAAGGGCATGTCAGAGTTCAAGGACCCGGTGGACAAACTGCTCACCGACCTCAAACTCCCCATCGCAGCTTTGTTCACCACTTTGGGCCGTACCGCTGCCCGCGGGCTGGAGGCTTCCTGGGCGGCGCATCAGATGCGCAGCTTCTTCAACCAGCTGATGGCCAACCTTGCCGCTGGCGATACGGCTACTGCCAATACCGACATGTGGGAGCCCTCAACCTGGCCGGCGGATGCCAAGGGCGTTGGTTTCGCCGAAGCGCCGCGTGGTGCTCTGGGCCATTGGATTCACATCAAGGATGCCAAGATCGAATCTTATCAGGCGGTGGTGCCCACCACCTGGAACGGTTCGCCGCGTGATCCCTCAGGTGCCATCGGTGCTTTTGAAGCAGCCCTTCTGAATACACCGCTGGCCGATGCCAACCAGCCGCTCGAAATTCTGCGCACACTGCATAGTTTCGACCCCTGCTTGGCCTGTTCCACCCATGTCATCGCGCCAGATGGCGGCGAGTTGATCAGCGTGAAGGTCCGGTAGCCATGGACGCACAAGTAACACCTGCCCCCGAAGTAACCGCACCGGTCTATGTCTATGAGCTACCGGTGCGGCTCTGGCACTGGATTACCGCGCTCGCGATTACGATACTTGCAGTCACAGGTTTTTTGATCGGTAACCCTGCTTGGCCGCTGATCACCGGCGAGCCGTATAACCATTACATCATGGGCGATATCCGGTTTATTCATTTCACTGCCGGCTACGTGCTGGCGATTGGAATGCTGGTGCGTATCTACTGGGCGTTTGCCGGCAATACCTACGCGCGGGAAATTTTCATGCCGCATGTATGGAAACGTGAGTGGCGCAGCTCGTTTTTACGCACCATCCGCTGGTATCTGCTGATCGAACCTGAAACCGCCAAGGAAGTGGGCCACAACCCGCTGGCGCAAGTGGCGATGTTCACCATGTTCCTGCTGGGCGTGCTCTTCCAAATCGTCACCGGCTTCGCGCTGTATGGCGAGGGCACCGGTCCCGGCTCCTGGGCCAACATCGTATTCTCTAGCTGGGTAATCCCTGCCTTCGGCAGCAGCCAGGATGTCCATACTTGGCACCATCTTGGCATGTGGTACTTGGTGATTTTCGTGATGATCCATGTTTATATGGCCATCCGCGAAGACATCATGTCGCGCCAGACCATCATCAGCACGATGGTCAATGGCTGGCGTTTCTTTAAGGATAATCGTCCGTGAAACAAATTATTATCCTCGGCGTTGGCAATATTCTGTGGGCTGACGAAGGCTTTGGCGTGCGTGCAGTGGAAGCCCTGCACGTACGCTATGAGTTGCCCGACAATGTCCGGCTGATCGACGGCGGCACGCAGGGGCTGACCCTGCTGCCGATCATCGAAGATGCTGACGTGCTGATCATCCTCGATGCGGTGGATTACGGGCTGGAGCCCGGCAGCCTGCATCTGGTGGATGATGATGCCGTGCCGTATTGCCTAACGGCGAAAAAAATGAGCCTGCACCAGACCAGCATGCTCGATGTGCTGGGCTTGGCCCGGCTGAATGGCCGCCTACCCGAGCGCATGCGGCTGATCGGCGTGCAACCTCTGGACCTGGAGAACTACGGTGCCAGCATGACCCCACCGGTAAAGGCACAAATCGACGAGGCCGTGGCTGAAACAATCAAGTTCCTCGCCGAATGCGGCGTCGAAGCAAGACTGCGCCAGCCCGATGAACATCCCGACCCGCTAGGCCCTCTGAGCGTCAGCCTCGAAGCCTATGAAGCCGGTTGCTTCGCATGACCGCCGCCCTCACCAAGGCCGTGCAACGGCTGCTGGATCGTCCTGGCATTGCGCAACTAAGCCACGATACCGTGGATGAATTTATAGCCAAGGGTGACAGCATTTTATTCTTCACCGGCAATGCGGTGCGCTACCCTGAAATCGATGATGTAGCGACCATTCTACCGGAATTGCTGGCGGCGTTTGGCAACCGCTTCAAAGTCGGCGTCATCAACCCTGATACCGACCGCGCCGCCGCCAAGCATTTTAAGGTCGATATTCGCCCCAGCTTGGTGTTTTTGCGTGATGGCCAGCAACTGGGCGTTCTGCCCCGGGTGCGGGACTGGGCAATCTATCTCGATGAAATCAGCGCCCTATACGCCGCGCCACAACATATACCGGAGGCTGTTTAACATGCTGGGCATCCCCAATCCGCCGCCAGGCCTGCCGCTGGAGAACGGCCCTGACTATATGCCGCTGCCGAAATCCATCGCGGTTTATATTCCGCCGGTCCTGCCCGATGACCCGGCTTTACGTGCCGCTGGGGCTGGCTGGCTGCCACGCATCAGCACCGCATTGGAAGCCTACCGTATTGGCGGGCCCGACCAGTCGCTCGACCTGAGCGACGTGACGCCCGACGAGCGGCGTTTCCTCAACGAACTGCTGCGCCCCGGCGAGGTGAGTGCGCTGGCGATGGGTGAGCCGCTGCTGCAAATCGAAGAGACTGTTTTCACCGGCCTGTGGCGTATCCGCGGCGAAACTGAAACCAGCCGCATCGACCTGCTCGAAGTCGCCGATATTCCTACAATTTTGCGCACCCGCGCCAAAGCCGGGCCGTTGCCTTTGCCTGCACCCGAGAGCATCCCGCACGATGTCATCAACGCACCGCATATTCTGGCCGAGCTGATCGCCCGCAGCGCTGAATTTGAAGCTACCGGCAAAACCCACATGATCAATCTTGATCTGGTGCCGATGAGCGATGCCGAACTCAGTTGGCTGGTCAGCATGCTGGGTGAAGGCCCGGTGGTCATCATCTCGGCTGGCTATGGCTCGTGCCGCATTCGCAGCACCAACCTCGCCGGCACCTGGTGGGTGCAGTATTCCAACGCCAACGATGCGCTGATTTTGAATTCTCTTGAAATTGCCAGCATTCCGGCGGTAGCCTGCGCCGCTGCCGATGACATTGCTGATTCCGCTGACCGGATGCGCAGCCTGGGGGTCGTATATCAATGAGTCTGAAGGCGAAATTCGAATGCCGCATTTGCTGGACCATTTATGATCCCGCAGTCGGTGACGATGTCGCGCAGATTCCCGCTGGCACATTGTTTGACGATCTGCCGGCAGACTGGTGCTGTCCGGTATGCGAAGCCCCGAAAGTGCAATTTCTGCTCATCGAGAACCATCATGTCGGCATCGACCCCACCAATGCATGAGATGTCTCTCTGCGAAGGGCTGGTGCAATCGCTCGAAGAGCAGGCGATGACGCAGGGGTTTCATAAAATCTTCGCCGTCTGGCTGGAAATTGGTGCCTTGGCGACAGTTGAGCCAGATGCCATGCTATTCAATTACGACATCGTGGCACGCGGCACCGTGGCAGAAGGCTCAAAACTTGAAATTATTGCTGTGCCGGGCAAGGCTTGGTGTATGAACTGCTCTACGCCAGTAACAATCTCGCGGCATGGCGATGCCTGCCCGGCGTGTGGCAGTTACCAATTGCAACTGCTCGATGGTGAGCAGATGCGGATTAAGCAGATAGAGGTAGCGTGATGTGTAGCATTTGCGGCTGCGGCGAGCATGAAACACTAGAACATGATCATCACGATGATCATCACCATCACGATCATGGTGCGCTGCATGCTCACGCTGCCGATTTGCCGGTGACGCGCATGGTGCAGATCGAACAGAATATCATGGCCAAAAACCAGCGCTATGCTGATGCCAACCGGCAGTTTTTTGCCGAACGCAAATTATTCGTTATCAATCTGGTCTCCAGCCCCGGCTCGGGCAAAACCTCGCTGCTGGTAAAAACCGTCGAGGCACTGAAAGCCGAAATGCCGGTGGCTGTGATCGAAGGTGATCAGCAGACCGGGCTGGATGCCGAGCGCATCAAAGCCACCGGTGTGGCGGCCTGGCAGATCAATACCGGCAAGGGCTGCCATCTGGATGCCCACGCGGTTGGGCACGCCATGGACCATTTGCCGGAAATAAAAAACGGCGTGCTGTTCATCGAGAATGTCGGCAATCTGGTCTGTCCCGCCGGGTTCGACCTTGGCGAAGCCCACAAGGTGGTGGTGCTCTCGACCACCGAAGGCGAGGACAAGCCGCTGAAATACCCGGACATGTTCCATGCGGCGGATTTGATGATTTTGAACAAATCCGACCTGTTGCCCTATGTCGATTTCAGCGTGGCCAAAGCTGAAACTTATGCAAAACAGGTGCACCCCGGCATCACCAGCCTCACCCTATCAGCCCGCAGCGGCGAGGGGCTGGAGGCGTGGTATGACTGGCTGCGCGCCGGCGTGGCCCGCGTTTCGGCCTAGAAATTGATTGCTTTACATCAATCAGTCTCTAGCCTTGTTTTAACGAGCAAGTTGGCCGCTTTTCATTGAATGTAGTAATTCAATGAAAAGCTACCTTGCTCTGAAATCAACAAATCCGAGGCAGCGCGTCAGCCTCCAGCTCCGGCAAAAACCGTGCGCCGCCAATCGGGGTGAGCAGCCGCACGCCGCGTGTATTGGCCTCCACCGTGCCGATAATCGCGGCATTGCGGCCCGCCTCCAAGGCCTGCCAGGCCACCAGCGCCGCCGGAGCGTCTTCAGGGGCCAGCACCGCCACCACCCTGCCCTCGCTGGCCAGGTACAACAGGTCAAACCCGAGAATTTCACACACAGATGCGCTGGCCGGGCTAACCGGAATCGCGGCTTCCTCCAGGCTAACCCCGTGGCCAGTGGCTTGCGCAATTTCATGCGCCACGGTCGCCAGCCCGCCGCGCGTCGGGTCGCGCATGAAGCGTAAACCGGGCATCGCCAGCAGCGCCTGGGTGAGCGGCAATACCGGCGCTGCGTCCGAGACCACATCGCCGCGCAGCCCATAGGCTTGCCGCGCCAGCATCACCGCAATGCCATGATCACCGATGGTGCCGCTGACCAGGATTTTATCACCCGGCTTGATCTGACTCATGCCCAGTTTGCAGCCAGGCGTGCGCACGCCGAGGCCGGTAAGGGCCAGATACAGCCCTCCGCCCTGGCCGCGCGGCAGCACTTTGGTATCACCCGCCACCACCCGCACCCCCGCCGCCTTGGCGGCCGCGCCCAGGCTTTGCACAATGCTGGCCAACACCGCCATCTCCAGCCCTTCTTCGATGAAAGCCGCTAGCGTAACATAAACCGGGGTGGCGCCCGCCACCGCCAGGTCATTCACCACACCGTCAATCGCCAGCGCCCCGATATCGCCGCCCGGAAACTGCAAGGGCTGCACCGTGAAGCCATCGGTCGTCACCATCAACTCGCCGGGCGGCAGGCTGATACAGGCGGAGTCGGCTTCAGTATCAAGCGTTGGATTTCCAAGATGCGGGGCGAATAACTTGGTAATGAGCAGGCGCATCAGCCGCCCGCCATTGCCATGCGCCAGCGTCACCGTATCACCTAAGTCTTCATCAAACGCGCTCATCACCGCTCCCTAAAAATTCGATCACCTGACCGTAGCTTAATCCAGCATCGTTGCAGGGGATGGCATTGCCGAGATGCGTGGTAAAGCCGTCCGCCTGCAACAGGGCGAGCAACGATTCCGTCAGCAGCCGGTTTTGAAATACGCCGCCCGCCAGCCCGACATGAGCAATGCCATGGGTGGCTCGCACCGCCCGCGCGATATCGAGCGCGGTTTGCGCCAGAGCGCCATGAAACCGCGCTGCCCGGCGGGCCGCAGGCAGGCTTGCATCCAGCAGTTGCGGCACCAGCCCGGCCCAATCGGCTTCCAGCACGCCATCCACATCAACCAAATCCAACCCTGGTGCGGGTTCCACCTTATCGGCGCAGGCTTCCAGCAGGGCCGGGCCCTGGCCCTCATAACTGGCCATCCGGCATAAGCCGAGCAGGGAAGCCGCGCCATCGAACAGCCGCCCCACCGCTGAGGTCTCGTGACAATTCAGCCCACTGGCCCAGGCGGCCTCAGCCAAACCACTTGGCGGCAGCAGTCCGGCGGGCGGCACGTTACCCGTGTGCCAGCACAACGCCGCCGCGCTGCGCCAAGGTTCACGCGCCGCCTTATCGCCGCCTTGCAGCCGCAGCCGCTTGAACCGCGCCGCCACCTGCCAATGCCCGGGCGTGCCCAGCAGCGCCTCACCGCCCCATAAGGCACCATCCGGCCCCAGCCCCACGCCGTCCCAGGTGAACACCAGCAGCGGAGCGGTGACGCCAAACTCGCCGGCCAGTGCCGCAGCATGGGCATGATGATGCCAAACCGGCACGACCGGCAGATTTTGCCGCCGTGCCCATTGGGTGCTTCCATAACTCGGATGCGCGTCGGCCAGCAGTAGCTCCGCCTGCACCCCGTAAAGCGCTTGCAAATCCGCCGCCATGTGGCCGAATTGCGCCAGCGAAGCCGGATTATCCAGCTCACCCAGATGTGGCGAAAGCACCAGCCGGTCGCCAAACCCCAGCGCGATGGTGGATTTCATATGCCCGCCCAGCGCCAAAACAGGCCGCGCCAAAGGCCAGGGCAAGCGCATCTCCAGCGGGCTTAACCCCCGCGCCACCCGGAAGGGCCGCGGCTTGCCGGCAATTTCGCGCAGCACACTGTCATCCACTGCCCGCTCAATCGGCCGGTTATGATGCAAAAACCCATCGGCAATGCCTGCCAGACCCCGTTCTGCTGCTACCGGGTCGGTGACCATCGGCTCACCGGAACGGTTGGCTGAGGTGGCCACCAGCGGTGCACCAAATGCCTCCACCAGCAGATGATGCAGCGGGCTGTCAGCCAGCATCACCCCAATATCAACCAACCCCGGCGCCACTGCAGCCGACAGCGCCGCACCGGCACGGCGCGGCACCAGCACAATCGGGCGAGCCGGACTGCGCAGCCTGGCCAAAGCTTCAGCACTTAACGCAGCATGACGCCCCAGAATTTCCGGACCGGCTGGGAACAGCAAGGCCAGCGGCTTGTGGGGCCGTGGTTTTCGCGCCCGTAAAGCTTGCACAGCAGAATCAGACGCAGCGTCACACAGCAAATGATAGCCACCCACCCCTTTCACCGCGATGATCTGGCCATCCCGCAACGCCGCCGTGCAAGCCGCCAGCGCCGCTTCCCGATGATGCAAAACGCCCGCGCTGGTAAACCAGCAGTGCGGCCCGCAATCGGGGCAGGCCACTGGTTCAGCATGGAACCGGCGATTGCCTGGGTCGGCATAGTCAGCAGCACAGGCTGCGCACATGGCAAACCCCGCCATGCTGGTGGTGGCGCGGTCATAGGGCAGCGAGCGGATGATCGAATAGCGCGGCCCGCACTGGGTGCAGTTGATGAAGGGGTAGCGGTAACGCCGGTCAGCCGGGTCCTCCAACTCACGCAGGCAATCCGCGCAGGGTGCCAAATCAGAGGGCAGGCCGCGCATCACCCGGCCCGCCCCGATGCTCTCCAAAATCACGAACCCGGCGGCTGGCTGCTCGGCCACCTCCCGGCGCGACAATAATTCGGGGCGGGCGGCAGGCGGCGCTTCAGCCAGCAGCCCGGCGCAAAACCGCACCAGCGCCGTGCTGCCACCAGATGCCAAAATTTCCACGATCCCGGCGCCATTACGCACCCAGCCATTCAACCCATGCTGATGCGCCAGACGGTACACGAAGGGCCGGAATCCCACCCCTTGCACGATTCCGCCCAGATCAATCCGCCAGGCGGGCATCAGTGTCAGGCCGCGCGCAGACCAGCTTGCCACCAGATATGGCAGGCGCCTTCATCGGAGACCATGCACGGCCCCACCGGATGCATCGGCGTGCAAGCCTTGCCGTACAAACGGCATTGCTCGGGTGTGAGCTTACCCAGCACCACGGCGGCGCAATCGCAGCCAGGCGGCATCTCGCCAATGCGGCGGCGGGGGGCTGCCAGCACATCAAACCGCTGGCGGGCATCGTAACGCTTCCAGGCGCCACGCAAGAAAAAGCCAGAGGCCGGAATGATCCCAATACCACGCCAGTTGGCGGGCCCCACTTCCATCACCTCGTCCAGCCAGCGCCGCGCCTTGGCATTGCCTTGGGGCTGCACCAGTTCAGCGTAACAATTATCCAGGAACGGCCGGTTTTCCAGCTTCTGCCGCAGCACCGAATACAACGCTGCCAGCAAACTCACCGCCGAGAACCCCGCCACCGCCACAGGCAAATGGTATGTATCGGCCACAAACCGCCATTCCTCCGCCCCCATAACAGTAGCCACATGGCCTGGCGCAATCAGCGCATCCAGCGCTGAGTCCTTGTCCTGCAACAGCATGTCGACCGCCGGCCACGTCAGTCGGGCGGCCAGCAGCACCGAGAGATTATCCGGCACACCCTCGGCCAGCATCGCCGCCACCGGGGCGGTGGTGGTCTCAAACCCCGCGACAAAAAACACCACCTGCCTCTCCGGCTGAGCTCGAGCGATCGCCACGGCCTCCTGCGGGCTGCTGATGGGCCGCACGTCAGCACCAGCGGCGCGCGCACCTGCCAGTGTTTTGATCTCGCCCTTCGGTGCATTCATTGGCACCCGCAGCATGTCGCCAAACGCCACCAGCGTTACACCACCATGCAGCGCCAGCGCGATCGAATCCGCGATGTCTTCCTCCGGGCAGACGCACACCGGGCAGCCAGGGCCAGGGATCAACCTTACCATTTTTGGCAGCACCGCACGCAACCCCAACATGCTCAAGCTATGCTCATGCCCACCGCAGACGTTCATCACCGCCACGCTCTCGCGCAACGGCAACTCATGGATGCGCGACAGCCACAGCTTGGCTGCCTGCATATCCTCGGTCACGGCCCGGCCACCGCCAAAATTTCGTCTATCAACTCCCAGGTGCTGCGGGCTTCATCGGACGTGATTTTACGCAGTGCGTAACCGACATGCACCATCACGAAATCGCCCACCGCCACCTCATCATCCTCGATCATGAACAGGCTAATGGTGCGCTGCACACCACGCGCCTCACAAGTGGCGTTGAAACCATCGATCGTGGTGATCTGCATCGGCACACTCAGGCACATAGCAACCCTTTCATTGGCTGGCTCAGTTAGTTATTTCGACCAACTCAGATTTTAGGCTTAACAATGACAGTGCAGCATGGCATTGACGCAAATCAAAAAACGCTAGTGCTCACCTAATTAATTAGCTTTTTTTTGAAACTGTCACTGGTAATAAAACATAAATAAGGGCAAAGCCAACCGTTGCATAATAGACATATTTTGCCCAGCGCTGACGATAAACAGCAGATTAACTAAGACAATCACCCGGATGGTAAGCCCCCAAACCGCTGAAATCGCGGCCTCACTGGCCAATTTGCCCAATTGATTAAGGTAATCTGAACACTCTTAAAAGATAATTCAACTTTACTTACCGCCGCGATGTCATCAGCATCAACACAATGACATAGAAGACCAAAACCAACTTGATTCGAAAAAAACCAAAAACAGCTGAAACGCCTAAAGGAAACACCAATGAACGACGCATTAAGGTTAGAATCCTATCTGGATATGTGTGTTGCGCGCAAAGCTCAGGTATTGCCTGTCTGCCGGGCGGTTCTTGAACTTTCGAACGCCGGCCGCCGGATTGCGAAGATTCTGGCGCGTGGATCGTTGGCTGGTGTTCTGTCAGGCGTGGTCGGCGAGTCCATTGATGGTGACGGCCAAAAAACCATGGATGTCATGACACATGACATCGTGCGCGACGCTTTGCGTGAGGCCGGTGTCAAGCAATTTGCCTCCGAGGAAGCGCTGGAATTTGAAATTCTCGACCCGAATGGCTCGATCGCGGTAGCGGTTGACCCGTTGGATGGCTCCTCAAATATCGACACGCTGGCGCCGATCGGTACGATTTTCTCAATCCTGCCGGCGCATGGCGAGAATCCTTTCTTTCAAACCGGCCGCACCCAACTGGCGGCGGGCTTTCTGATCTATGGGCCGCAAACCGCCCTGGTTCTCACCATTGGCGAGGGCACCCGGATTTTCACGCTCGACCCCGAGACCGGCACTTATATGGCGAGCGATAGCAATATCGCGGTGCCCGCCGATACCAAGGAATACGCCATCAACAGTTCCAACCAGCGCCACTGGGAACCGGAGATGCGCGCCTACATCAGCGAACTTATCATGGGAGCCGGCGGCCCGCGCGGTCAGGATTTCAATACCCGCTGGCTGGCCTCGATGGTGGGCGATGCGTTCCGGATTTTGGTGCGCGGCGGTATCTATTTGTATCCTGGTGATTACCGGCGCGGCTACGCCCGTGGCCGCCTGCGTCTGATATACGAGGCCAACCCCATAGCGATGCTGATGGAGCAAGCCGGCGGCGCCGCCACCGACGGCCGCAAGCCGATTCTCGATATTGTGCCGACCGATCTGCATCAGCGCAGCCCGCTGGTATTTGGCTCCGTCAATGAGGTAGCGCGAGTCACGGCCGCTTATTTGTCGCCCGCGCCGCAAGAATCGCCGCTGTTTCAGACTAGGTCACTGTTCAGGAAAGGCGCCGTCGCGGCGGCATCACTGATATGAGCTTAGAGCATCCTATCATTTCGGTCACCGGCTCCTCCGGTGCTGGCACCTCCTCGGTGCGTGACGTTTTCGTGCAGATTTTCCGGCGCGAAAATATTACCGCGGCATATTTGGAAGGTGACTCGTTTCATCGTTACGACCGTGCCGAAATGAAAAAGCAAATGGCTGAAGCCGGCGCTAAAGGTAACGATCATTTCAGCCATTTTAGTCCTGAGACAAACTTGCTGGCTGAATTGCAAGACGTTTTCCGGAGCTACGGTGAAACTGGCACCGGACGGCATCGGCATTACGTGCATGATGATCTCGAAGCCGAGCAATATGGCGGCAAGCCAGGCACGTTCACGGATTGGAAAGACCTACCCTCGCCCACCGATATTCTACTTTATGAGGGCCTGCACGGCGCCGTGAAGCACGAGGATATCGACACCGGGATGCATGCGGATTTGAAAATCGGCGTAGTGCCGGTGATCAATCTCGAGTGGATTCAAAAAATTCATCGTGACAAAAAAGCCCGGCACTACACCACCGAAGCCGTGATGGACACAATTTTGCGGCGGATGCCCGACTATGTGCATTATATCTGCCCGCAATTCACCGAGACCGATATCAATTTTCAGCGCGTACCCACGGTCGATACCTCAAATCCGTTCATTGCGCGCACGATCCCGACCCCTGATGAATCGATCGTGGTTATCAGGTTCAAGGACCCGCACGGAATTGATTTTCCTTATCTGTTATCAATGCTGCACAACAGCTTCATGTCACGGGCAAACTCCATCGCGGTGCCCGGCAACAAGTTTGATCTTGCGATGCAGCTCATTCTAACGCCGCTGATCTTGCAGCTTGTTGAACGCAAACGACGCGCGAAGCGTTAATTCAATTTACAGGAGAAACTAAATGGCACGGATAAGCCTTCGGCAGTTATTGGACAACGCAGCGGAGCATAATTACGGTGTTCCAGCGTTCAACGTGAACAGTATGGAGCAGGTGCTCGCCATCATGGCAGCGGCAGCAGCCACTGATTCGCCAGTGATCCTGCAAGCATCGCGCGGCGCTCGCAGTTACGCGGGTGACGTCATGCTGGCCAAGATGATCGAAGCGGCGGAGATCATGAACCCGCAAATTCCCATCTGTCTGCATCAAGATCATGGCAATGATGAAACCACCTGCCTCTCGGCGATGCAGCATGGCTATACCAGCGTGATGATGGATGGCTCGCTGATGGCCGACGCCAAAACGCCCGCCAATTACGAATATAACGTCGCCATTACCAGCCGGGTGACCGACATGGCGCACCGCATCGGCGTTTCGGTGGAAGGTGAGCTTGGCGTTCTGGGCAGCCTGGAAACCGGCATGGGCGAAGCCGAAGACGGCCATGGCGCCGAAGGCAAACTCTCGCATGACCAGCTGCTGACCGACCCTGACCAAGCCGTTGATTTTGTCCGTGCCACCAAGGTTGATGCCTTGGCTGTGGCGATGGGAACCTCGCATGGCGCTTATAAATTCTCGCGCAAGCCTGATGGTGCCATTCTTGCACTTAACGTAGTGCGCGCCATTCATGAGCGGATGCCGAGCCTACATCTGGTGATGCACGGATCATCGTCGGTTCCGCAGGAATTGCAGGATGCCTTTAATGCCGCCGGTGGTGAAATGCCGCAGACCTGGGGCGTGCCGATCGAAGAAATTCTAGTTGGCATCAAGCATGGTGTACGTAAAGTTAACATCGACACTGACTGCCGCATTGCGATGGCGGCTGCCATCCGTAAGGTGGCGATGGACAAGAAATCCGAGTTCGATCCGCGGGCGTTTATGAAGCCGTCCATGGCAGCACTGCGCGATTTGTGCGCGAACCGGTTTGAGGCTTTTGGGACCGCAGGCAAGGCGTCCAAAATCAAGCCGATTTCTCTTGCAACTATGGCGAAACAATACGCAGCCGGCAGTCTCGACCATAATCTTGCTGTCGCCCACGCTGCTTAATTCTGAATTCTGGAGGACTTAAAATGGACACACCGATACCAACCCACGCGCCGCAAGCCGGTGGCACCGCCGATCGTTACCGCGCCGGCGTCATGGAATACCGTAAGATGGGCTATTGGGAACCTGACTATGAACCCAAAGACACTGATATCATCGCGCTGTTTCGCGTCACCCCACAGGATGGTGTTGACCCGATTGAAGCCTCAGCCGCGGTCGCCGGCGAATCCTCCACCGCCACCTGGACGGTGGTGTGGACCGATCGTCTGACCGCCTGCGAAAAATACCGCGCCAAGTGCTACCGTGTTGACCCGGTACCGAACGCACCAGGCTCCTACTTCGCCTATATTGCGTATGATCTTGACCTATTTGAAAACGGCTCGATTGCCAATCTGTCCGCCTCGATCATCGGTAACGTGTTTGGCTTCAAACCACTAAAGGCGCTGCGTCTGGAAGACATGCGTCTGCCGGTGGCCTATGTTAAAACCTTCGATGGCCCGGCCACGGGTATCGTGGTTGAGCGTGAACGTCTCGACAAGTTTGGCCGTCCGCTGCTGGGTGCCACCGTCAAGCCGAAGCTGGGTCTCTCGGGCCGCAACTATGGCCGTGTGGTCTATGAAGCGCTCAAAGGCGGCCTTGATTTCACCAAGGACGACGAGAACATCAATTCGCAGCCTTTCATGCATTGGCGCGATCGCTTCCTGTACTGCATGGAAGCCGTCAACAAGGCACAAGCTGCCACCGGCGAAGTGAAGGGCACGTACCTGAACATCACCGCCGGAACGATGGAAGAAATGTACGCCCGCGCCGAGTTCGCCAAACAGCTCGGTTCATCAATCGTGATGATCGACTTGATCATTGGCTACACCGCCATCCAATCGATGTCGAAATGGTGCCGCCAGAACGACATGATCCTGCATTTGCACCGCGCTGGCCATGGCACCTACACGCGCCAGAAGCTGCACGGCATCTCGTTCCGCGTTATTGCCAAATGGATGCGTCTCGCCGGTGTTGACCATATCCATGCAGGCACGGTTGTCGGCAAGCTGGAAGGTGATCCGAAAACCACTGCTGGTTTCTATGACATTCTGCGTGAAAACCATAACCCGATTAATCTGGAACACGGTGTGTTCTTCGAGCAAGACTGGGCCAGCCTGCGCAAGGTGATGCCGGTGGCTTCAGGTGGCATTCACCTTGGCCAGATGCATGAACTTCTGCACCTGCTGAAGGATGACGTGGTTCTGCAGTTTGGTGGTGGCACTATTGGCCATCCGATGGGGATTTCTGCAGGTGCAACCGCTAACCGCGTTGCCCTCGAAGCTATGGTGCTGGCTCGTAACGAAGGCCGCAACATCATGGAAGAAGGTCCGGAAATTCTCAACCAGGCAGCACGTAGTTGCATGCCGCTGCGTCAGGCGCTTGACACCTGGGGCGATATTACTTTCAATTATGCATCGACGGATACGCCTGATTTCGTACCCACCGCGATGCCGGCGCGCTAAGGAGATTTGCAATGCGTATTACACAAGGTTGTTTCTCATTTCTGCCCGACTTGACGGATGTGCAGATTTCCAAACAGATCCAATACTGCCTAGACAATAACTGGGCCGTAAGCTTGGAATATACTGATGATCCGCACCCGCGGAACACCTATTGGGAAATGTGGGGCCACCCCATGTTCGACATTAAGGATGCCAAGGCAATCATGGGCGAGCTGAATGAATGCCGCCGCATGAAGGATAATTACTACATCCGCATGTGCGCTTTCGATGCGACACATGGCTGGGAATCGTTGCAAATGTCATTCATTGTGCAACGCCCGGCGGTTGAACCTGGCTTTATGCTGTCGCGCCAGGAAGCTGAAGGACGCAATATTCGCTACGAGACTCGTTCTTATGCAGCCGACAAACCGGAAGGCCAGCGCTACAGCTAAGCCTTGACGTCTCGACTGGCCTAACAAACCAACAACCATACGTTGGATGAGGAAACCAAAGAAATGTCCGCTGCTGACCAGCAGAAACCGGAAACGTTGATTGACCTTCGCGCCGAATTTGCCGGCGCAGGTCTGGAGGCGTATCTCGCTGAGCTTGACCATGATCTGGTCGGGTTGAAGCCCGTGAAGTCACGCATCAGGGAGATTGCCTCTCTGTTGCTGATCGAACGGGTGCGGCAGCGGCTTGGGTTCACCACCGAGACGCCGACTTTGCATATGTCCTTCACCGGCAACCCCGGAACCGGCAAAACCACCGTTGCCTTGCGCATGGCGGGAATTTTGAAGGCGCTGGGGTTTGTCCGGCAAGGGCAACTTATTTCGGTGACGCGCGACGATCTGGTCGGCCAATATATCGGTCACACCGCGCCTAAGACCAAAGAGATTTTGAAAAAAGCCATTGGTGGCGTGCTGTTCATCGACGAGGCTTATTACTTGTACCGGCCCGATAATGAGCGCGACTATGGCCAGGAAGCAATCGAAATTTTGCTGCAAGTGATGGAAAATCAGCGCGAAGATCTGGTCGTCATTTTGGCCGGCTACGCCGACCGGATGGATGATTTCTTCTCACTCAACCCTGGTTTCCGCTCGCGCATTGCGCACCATATAGACTTCCCCGATTATGAAAATGACGAATTACTGCATATCAGCGAAACCATGCTGAAACGCCAGAATTACCATTTGAGCGATTCCGCGCGCGACGCCATGAATGAATACATCAAGCGCCGCCGTGAGCAGCCGTATTTCTCAAACGCCCGCTCGATCCGCAATGCGCTGGACCGTGCCCGCCTGCGCCAAGCTGGACGGCTGATGGCCCACGTTGGCCCTGTACCAGCCGAGGCGCTGATCACCATTGAGGCCGAAGACATTTTTGCCAGCCGCGTATTCCGTGGCCAGCCTGATAGCGCGGGGCCCAGCCATGTCTAAAAAACCTCTGATCGCTCCTTCTATTTTATCGGCCGACTTTGCGGCACTAGGTGAAGAAACCCGCGCGATTGTCGCCGCTGGGGCTGACTGGGTTCATGTGGACGTGATGGATGGCCATTTTGTGCCGAATATCACCATCGGTCCGGCTGTGGTAAAGTCATTGCGTAAACATACCGATTCGATCTTCGATGTGCATCTGATGATCGCCCCGGCTGATCCGTATCTGGCGGCATTTGCTGATGCGGGCGCAGACATCATCACCATCCACGCCGAAGCCGGCGTGCATCTCGACCGCTCGATCCAGACCATCAAGGCGCTCGGCAAGAAGGCCGGTGTCTCGCTCTGCCCCTCTACACCTGAAGATGTGTTGCGCTACGTGATCGACGATCTCGACCTCATCCTGATCATGACCGTGAACCCCGGCTTCGGTGGGCAAAGCTTCCTGCATTCGCAACTGCCAAAAATCAGCCGCGTTCGTCAGATGATAGGCAATCGCAATATCCTTCTCGAACTCGATGGCGGCGTCACGCCTGACAACGCGGCGCAATGTGTCGCCGCCGGGGCCGATGTGCTGGTCGCCGGGTCAGCCGCGTTCAAGGGTGGGCCCAGCATGTATGCCGCCAATATTGCGGCTCTGCGTGGAGCCGTGGCGTAATGTTGAATCTTGGCCTGTACACGCTGGCAATCTGCGTCATGGTCAGCGTGATGATCGGTGCCTCGTGGCTGCTGGGGCCACGGCGGCAAGGTGCGCCTGATGCCAATCCGTTTGAATCGGGTATTCTGCCGCTGCACGACACTACAATCCGCTTTCCCAGCCAGTTCTTTCTGGTGGCGATGTTTTTTGTCATCTTCGATCTCGAAATGATCTTCGTATTTGCCTGGGCACTTGTGGTGCGGCAGGTAAGCTGGATTGGTTACGCAGGCATCATGACATTCCTGCTTTTGCTGCTGGCAGCCCTTGCCTATTTGTGGCGGTCGGGCGCTCTCGAATGGGGTCCGGTTAAAAGGATACGCTCATGAACGATATTTCACCGACGGCCGAAACCGGCCATCAAAAAGTCCTGTTCGGCAAATTGGAAGACCTGGTCTGCTGGGGGCGCAAGCACTCGCTCTGGCCTTACAACTTTGGCCTGTCCTGCTGCTACGTGGAGATGGCGACTTCCTTCACCTCAAAGTTTGATATCGCCCGCTATGGCGCCGAAGTTCTGCGCGCCACCCCGCGGCAGGCCGATGTGATGGTCATTGCAGGCACGGTGTTTTTGAAAATGGCGCCGGTCGTCAAGCTGCTTTACGAACAAATGCTTGAGCCACGCTGGGTTATTTCCATGGGATCATGCGCCAATTCAGGCGGTATGTATGACGTATATAGCGTTGTGCAGGGCGTTGATAGCATTTTGCCGGTTGATGTGTATGTGCCTGGCTGTCCGCCTCGCCCAGAGGCATTATTTGAAGGGCTGATGCTGCTGCAGCAATCCATCGGCACCACACGTCGGCCGCTAAGCTGGATCATCGGCGATAATGGACCAGTACAATGCGAAAAGCCCAGCCAGCGGGATTTGAAACAAGCAGAACGGATGGCGATGACGACATTGCGCACCACGGATCATATCTGACCATGCCCGACGATGGATCCCGCTTGACCTACGAGATGGCAGCCAAAACCACCAAAGATGGCCTCAATACCGTATGGGTTGATGCTGATCGGCTGATCGCGTTCATGACGGCGGCAAAAACCGACCCGGCGCAGAACTACCGTATGCTGGTGGACATCACTGCTGTCGATGAACGCGCCAGGGCAAATACCAAGCAGCCGCCGATGGCGGATTTCACGCTCGTCTATCACCTGCTGCGCATCGAGGATGGCGCGGAAATGCGCGTCAAGGTTCCCCTGCGGGCCGATGCCCTGACAGCCCCCACACTGAGTACTGTCTGGCCGAACGCCAGCTGGTATGAGCGCGAAGTCTGGGACATGTTTGGAATCAATTTCGCCGGGCATCCGGACTTGCGGCGCATGCTAATGCCGGAAAGCTGGGTTGGGCACCCGCTGCGGAAAGACCAGTATTCCCGTGCGACTGAAAATGGTCCGTTCACGCTGACGGATGAGATCATGCAAACCGAACTGGCGGCCATGCAAAACCTTCCTGTGCTGGCCGGCATAGAAAATGATGAAGATCCGGAAACCATGATTCTGAATCTGGGACCGAATCATCCCAGCCTGCATGGTGTTCTGCGTCTCGTCGTGAAATTGCGCGGTGAAGAAATTATCGATGTGCTGCCCGATATTGGATTTCATCATCGCGGCGCAGAAAAGATCGGCGAGCGCCAGTCCTGGCATAGCTTCATCCCATATACTGATCGTATCGACTACGTCGCCGGGGTGATGAATAACTTTCCCTACGTGATGGCGGTGGAAGCCCTGGCAGGCATTACCGTGCCGGCGCGTGCGCAAATGATCCGAATTTTGTTGGCCGAGATGTTCCGCATCATCAGCCATCTCGTGTTCTTCGGCACGATGGTACAAGATGTCGGACAATTATCGCCGGTTTTCTATGCCTTCTCTGATCGCGAGCGTGCCCTTGAAATCATTGAAGCCATCTGCGGCTTTCGGATGCACCCGGCCTGGTTCCGCATTGGCGGTGTCGCCGGCGATTTGCCGACAGGCTGGGATCAATTGATCAAGGATTTTCTGGATTATCTTCCGAAGCGCCTCGATGAATACGAAGTGATGGTAATGCGCAACCATATCTTCAAAGCGCGCACCGTCGGCATTGGCGAATATACCGCCGCCGAGGCGCTTGATTGGGGTATCACCGGCCCCGGCCTGCGCGCCACCGGCGTTAATTTCGATTATCGCAAGGTCAAGCCATATTCCGGTTACGACCAGTTGGAATTTGATGTGCCAACCGCCAATCGGAGCGATTGCTACACGCGCGTACAAATGCGGCTTGACGAAATGCGCGAGAGCTTGCGGATCATTCGCCAATGCGTCGACAATATGCCGGCAGGGCCGGTGAAGGCCATGCACCCGCTAGCTATGCCTATGCCGCGTGAGGCGGTGCTGAAGGATATCGACAGCCTGATTCCACATTTTATCAACGCAAGCTGGGGGGCTGTCATTCCCGCCGGTGAAGCCTCGGTGACCATCGAAGCCACCAAAGGGCTGAATACCTATTATTTGGTCAGCGACGGCAGCACATGCCCCTACCGTGTGCGGATTCGCACACCTTCATTTGCACATCTGCAGACCATACCTTTTATGGCGCGTGGAACATTTCTGGCCGACTTGATCGCCATTATCGGGAGCATCGATTTTGTGATGGCTGACGTTGACCGCTAAATCTATCTTAACGGCAGCAGAGCTTGATGGCATTGCAGCGCTCATCTCGCACTACCCCACCGCGCGTGCCGCCTGTATTGATTCGCTCAAGCTGGTGCAGGAGAAACGCCGCTATATTGCCGACGATGTGCTGGCCGAAATTGCACATCTGCTTGGCATGTCAGTGGCGGAGCTTGATGAAGTCGCAACCTTCTACAACCTGATTTACCGCCAGCCAGTCGGCGAAACAGTCATCTTACTGTGCGACAGCGTGACATGCTGGATGATGGGCAGAAACCAGGTGGCTGCCGATATCAGCAAGCGTCTTGCGATCAAGGATGGCGAAACGACGGCTGACGGCAAATACACGATGCTGCCGATCGTCTGCCTTGGCCATTGTGACCATGCGCCGGCGATGCTGATGGGCAAAACCTTGGTCGGCAATGTCGATGCCGCGCAACTTGATCGGCTGTTGCCGGAGGCCAGAGCGTAATGAAACGGCCTTTAACCAAAAACATCATTGTCAACCAAATGCCGTTTGATCTCGTCGCCTATGAGAGAGCTGGCGGGTATCAGACAGTGCGGCAGAGTTTAGGGAAAATCGACCCAGATGCTGTGCTGGCAGCGGTTGTTGACTCCGGCCTTGGTGGCTGCGGCGGCGGCGGCTTCCCTACTGGCCGCAAGTGGCAGGCCATGCCGAGCGTGGCAACGCGTCCTGGGCCACGCTACTTCATCGTAAACGCCGACGAAATGGAACCTGGCACCTTTAAGGATCGACTGCTGCTCGAAGGCGATCCGCATCAGCTCATCGAAGGCATCATCCTCAGCGCCTATGCCGTGCAGGCCAATCACGCCTATGTTTTCATCCGCGGTGAATATCATCGTGCCATCGCCTTGATGGAGCAGGCGATTGGTGAGGCAGAAGCCGCCGGCCTGTTGGGCGACAATATTTTGGGGTCAGGTTTTAACCTGATCATCCATGTTCACGGCGGCGCCGGGCGCTATATTTGCGGTGAGGAAACCGCGCTGTTAAATTCGCTGGAAGGCCGCCGCGCCATCCCCCGTTCAAAGCCACCCTTGCCAATGATCAGCGGCCTGTTCGGGGCCCCGACCATAGTGAATAACGTCGAGACCATCTGCAACATTCCCCATATCGTGGCAAATGGCGCGGAATGGTTCCGCAGCCTTGGGCGCAACGGCGCGGCCGGCACTAAAATTTTTGGCGTGAGCGGCCGGGTCAACCGGCCCGGCACTTACGAATTGCCGATGGGCACGCCAATGCGCGAAATGATCGAAGAACATGCCGGCGGGATGAAACCTGGCTACGCTCTGCGCGCATTGTTGCCGGGCGGTGCCTCGACCGGATTCATGCTGGAAAACGATCTAGACACGCCGATGAGCTTCGCTGCGTTCGCCGCCAAGGGTAACCGGCTTGGCACCGGCACTGCGATTATTTTGGACGACAAGACTTGCCCGGTCGGTTTCATTGCTAATCTGCAGCATTTTTTCGCACAGGAATCATGCGGCTGGTGCGCCCCCTGCCGCGATGGCCTGCCATGGGTTGAGCAAACTCTGAAATCCATTGAAGCCGGTGAAGGCAAACTTGAGGATCTGGATCTGCTGACCGAGATGACCGACACGCTGGCCCCGGGCCGCACCTTCTGCGCACTGGCACCCGGCGCAATGGCGTCATTAACGACGGGACTTGCCTATTTCAGAGATGAATTCGAACGGCATATCCGGGATGGAGAATGCCCATGGACATGAAAATAACGGTTGATGACCAGGTGATCACGGTCAATGGTGACGACAATTTGCTGGCGGCCTGTCTGTCCGCCAAACAAGACGTTCCGTATTTTTGCTGGCACCCTGCCCTCGGCTCGGTTGGCTCTTGCCGCCAATGCGCTGTGAAAGTGTTTCAAGGGCCGGATGATACAACCGGCCGCATTGTCATGGCTTGCATGACCAAGTTGACGCCAGGCATGCGCGTTGCAATTGCTGACGAACAAGCGGTTGAATTCCGTGAAGCGGTGGTGGAAACCGTGCTCACCAATCATCCGCATGACTGTCCCGTTTGCGAAGTTGGTGGTGAGTGCCATTTACAGGACATGACGGTGATGACCGGCCATAAAGCCCGACGCTACCGCTATGAGAAGCGCACCAATATCAACCAGGACCTCGGGCCGTTTATTCGCCATGAAATGAACCGCTGCATTGGCTGTTATCGCTGCGTGCGATTCTATCAGGATTATGCTGGCGGCGATGATTTTGGTGTGTTTGGTTCAAATCGTAACGTGTATTTTGGCCGTGACGAGGATGGTGCTCTGGAAAGCCAATTTGCGGGAAATCTGGTTGAGGTTTGCCCCACTGGCGTATTCGTTGACAAACCATTTTCGGCAAAGTTTCGCCGCAAATGGGACATGCGTTCCACGCCTTCGGTGTGCCCGCATTGCGCGGTTGGCTGTAACATCACGGTACAGGAGCGCGGCGGCCAGTTACGCCGGGTTGTAAACCGCTACAATGAAACTCTGAATGGCTATTTCCTCTGCGACCGTGGCCGTTTTGGCACTGGCTTCGTCGAAAGCCCCGCTCGGCTGAGAAACTCCCGCAACAAAACCAATGCAGTCCTCCCAGCTTCTGAAGCTCACGCCCAGCTTGCTGATATTCTGAAAACCCCAGGCACCATTGGCATCGGTTCGCCACGCGCCTCGATCGAGGCGAATTTCGCGCTGCGGCAACTGGTCGGCGCTGAAAACTTCTATGCCGGTGTTTCCGAGTTCGATTCCGCTGCCCTGCAAAGCGCCGTTGCTATCGCCCGGCAGGTTGGTCTGGCCCGCGTGCAGGATGCCGAGCAAGCGGATGCGGTTCTGGTGCTGGGCGATGATCCCGCCGCCATCGCCCCGCGTCTGGCACTGGCCCTGCGCCAATCTTCCCAGCGTGTGCCAAGCGAAATATTGGCCCAGCGCGATATTCCAGCCTGGGATGCCGGGGCGGCGAAACTGGCTTCGCATGAGGTCATGAATCCATTTTTCGTCATCACCGATAAGCCAAGCTGGCTTGACCCGATGGCGACCCAGGCGCTGCGCCGGACCAGCCAGGAAATCATCACCCTGGCCACCGAAGTCGCCAGCGCCATAGGCTCACATGCCAGCAACTCTGATATCGCTCAGGCACTACTGAAGGCGCGTCAGCCGGTAATTGCGGTGAGTGGCGACGCCGCTTTGTTGAAGGCCGCTGCCAATATTGTGTTGGCATTGCGGGCCGCCGGTGTGCCGGCCAAGCTCAGCCTGATGCTGCCGGAAGCCAATAGTCTTGGCCTTGGGCTGATCGATTCAAGGCCGCTATCCGCAGCACTTGCAGCCTGCCAGGGTCAAAACATCATCGTTCTGGAAAATGATTTATTCCTGCGTTCCGATCGGGCGGGGGAATTGCTGGCCAGCGCCCGCAATGTCTGCGTGCTCGACCATATCGAAACATCCTCGGTCAAGCAGGCCACCCTTGCTGTTGCAGTTGGCAGCTTTGCTGACAGCGACGGCACCTTCGTGAACTGCGAAGGCCGGGCGCAACGCTTTTTCAAGGCCATCTTCCGCAACGAAGGCACAACCCAAAGCTGGGCGTTGCTGCGTGATGCGGGTCTGCAAGCCGGATTGGACATTGCCGCTGCGTGGCCCACCCACGTCGCACTCCTCGCCGACCTGGCCTCAACGCTCCCCAATCTTGCCGTCTGCGCCGAGGCGTCTCCTGAAACGCAGGGTGCGCGGCCAGCCACATTGTCATATCGCTATAGCGGCCGCACCGCCGCCACCGCGCATATTGACGTGCGTGAACCGTTACCACCCCAGCATGATGATTCACCATTGGGCACAACCATGGAAGGCCCGCCCATCCATGCGCAGACGGGGGTCAAACCGGTCATGTGGACACCAGGTTGGAACTCGGCACAGGCGGTCAATAAATTCCAGGATGTCATCGGCGGTGCCATTTCTGGTTCAAATGAGGTGTTCGTTTTTGAAACACCATCGAATATCACAACAGCATTTGAAGTTGCTGGCGCCCAAACAACGGATAGTCGTGTGCTTGGACTCGAAGAAATGAGCGAGCTCTCACCGGCCATTATTGCCCGTCACCAAGCGGGGTCGGCGTCATGACAATCATTCTCGCGCTGCTTCAAGCCGTCGTTGTATTGCTCGGCGTCGTATTGCTGGCAGCCTTGCTGACCTGGGTGGAGCGCCGGGTGCTCGGCTTCTGGCAAGACCGCCTTGGCCCCAATCGCGTCGGCTGGGAGGGCACGCTGCAAATTGTTGCCGATATGGTCAAAATCTTTTTCAAGCAGGATTGGACGCCGCCATTTGCTGATAAGGTGATCTTTACCGTAGCGCCCGCGATTGTGATGGCGACGGTGCTGATGGGCTTCGCTGTGGTGCCGTTTGTGCCGAACTTCGGCATCAGCCCGGATTTGAACATTGGCCTGCTGTTTTTTCTCGGCATGACCTCGCTTTCCGTCTATGGCGTGGTGCTCGCCGGCTGGGCATCCAACAGCAAATTCTCGTTGCTTGGTGGCATGCGTGCGGCGGCGCAGATGATCAGCTATGAAGTCTTCATGGGTCTTGCCGTTAGCGGCGTGGTGATGCTGACCGGCAGTTTCGATTTAACCGACATCGTGAAAGCTCAGGCGCATCTGTGGTTCGTGGTACCGCAATTCCTCGGCTTTGTACTATTTCTCATCGCAGGCATCGCCGAGGCGCACCGCCTGCCGTTTGACCTTCCCGAAGGCGAAAACGAACTCGGCGCCGGATTCCATACCGAATATTCCAGCATGAAATTCGGCATGTTCTTTGTCGGCGAATATGCCGGGATTATCCTGATCTCGATCATGACCGTCGTGCTGTATTTTGGCGGCTGGAACGGCCCCTTTCTGCCGCCGATTGTTTGGCTCGTTATCAAAACAACCGGATTTGTAATGTTTTTCATTCTGCTACGTGCCGCATTGCCACGGCCGCGCTACGATCAGCTTATGGCCTATGGCTGGAAATTAATGCTGCCGCTCTCGATCCTCAACCTCGGCGTCACTGGCGCTGCCATGCTGATCTGGAGTTGATATGTATATTTATTCCGCACTGCGCACCTGCTGGCTGACGTTTCTGCATCTGTTCCATAAAACCGTCACGGTCCAATATCCTGAACAGAAACCATATCTCTCGCCGCGCTACCGCGGCCGCATCGTGCTGACCCGCGACCCTGACGGCGAAGAACGTTGCGTATCCTGCCATCTCTGCGCGGCTGTCTGCCCGGTTGACTGTATCGATCTGCAAAAGACCAGCGAACCAAACAACTGGACGCCGGAATATTTCCGCATCAATTTCTCGCGCTGCATCTTCTGCGGCTTCTGCGAAGAGGCTTGCCCCACCTCGGCGATCCAATTGATCCCGGACTTTGAGATGAGCGAGTATTCACGCGATAATCTTGTCTATGAGAAAGAAAATCTGCTGATTTCCGGAACCGGCAAGGTGCCTGACTATAATTTTTACCGGGTCTCCGGCGTTCGCGGCAAGGACGCCAACGCAGCCCCGGTCAATCCACGTAGGTTGCTGCCATGATCATCGTTTTTTATGCCGCTGCTGGCCTAACCCTGCTGACCACAGCCGCGGCCATTACACGCGCCAATCCGGTGCATGCGCTGTTATTTTTTGTTCTCTCTCTGATTGGCATGGGTGTCATTTTCTTCACCATGGGCGCTCCGTTTGCCGCGGCTTTAGAGATCATCGTCTATGCCGGTGCCATCATGGTTCTGTTCCTGTTCGTCGTCATGATGCTCAGCCTCGATATCGCCGCCAAGCGCCGCGAGACCGGATGGATGATTCACTCAGTGTGGATTGTGCCGTTAGTTTTAGTGGCCGGTCTCGGTATCGAGCTGGTACGCGTCTTTCTGGGCAGCAGCGCCACGGGGGTTGAACGCATCGTCTCGCCGCAGGAAGTGGGTTTACGGCTTTTCACCACCGATCTCAGCGCTGTTGAGTTGGCCTCAATCCTGTTGCTCACCGGCCTGATCGGTGCCTTTCATCTGGGGAGGAAAGACCGATGATCGCCTGGCAGATGTCGGCCGGGCTGGCGCTCGCCCTTTTCATGCTCGGCCTGCTGGGGCTTCTGGCCCGGCGCAGTCTGGTGTTTGTCATGATGTCAATCGAAATCATGTTGAACGCGGCTGGGCTTTTATTCATCACAGCCGGCATGCGCTGGGGCAACCCGGACGGCCAGATCATGCTGATCCTGGTTCTCAATCTGGCCGGTGCCGAACTGGCGCTCGGGTTGATCCTGATTTTGCGGCTGCGCAACCGGATCACCAATTTGGACGGCGATTCCGTGAACCTACTGAGGGATGTTCCATGATTAGTTATCTATGGCTGATCCCTGCCCTGCCTTTGCTGGGGTCGGTGATCTTGGGGATGTTTGGCCCCTCCATGGGACCACGCCTCAGTGGCGCGGTCGGCACGCTCAGCGTCGGCCTGGCGGCAGTGCTGGCCATGGCCATCGCGTTGCAATGGCTGGGCCACCCGCCGGCGCACTCAATGTACCAGCAAACGCTCTGGAGTTGGATCAACCTGCCCGGCTTCAGCATCAATGTCGGGCTGTATCTTGACCCCGTCTCGCTGCTGATGGTGCTCGTCATTACCATCGTCGGCTGCCTCATCCATCTGTTTTCAACCGAATATATGGAAGGCGAGGACGGCTACTCGCGTTTCTTCGCCTATCTGAACCTGTTCGTCTCAGCGATGCTGCTACTGGTGCTGGCCGATGATTTGGCGCTGCTGTTCGTCGGCTGGGAAGGCGTTGGCGTCTGCAGTTATTTGCTCGTTGGCTTCTGGTTTTCAGAATCCGCCAATGGCTATGCCGCCCGCAAATCATTCGTGGTCACGCGCGTCGCTGATATTTTCATGCTCGCCGGTCTGCTCTTGCTGGCAACCCAGCTTGGCACCTTGAATATTCAAAACATGCTGGCCGGTGCTGTGGCAACCTGGCCATCGGGCAGCCTGATGCCGGCTGTGGCCGCCAGCCTGCTGCTGATGGGTGGGCTGGGCAAATCCGCCCAGGTGCCGCTGCAAACCTGGCTGCCTGACGCGATGGCCGGCCCGACGCCAGTTAGCGCCCTGATCCACGCCGCTACGATGGTGACCGCCGGCGTTTATCTGGTGGTGCGCACCCATGCGCTGTTTCTGCTGGCCCCCTCTGTGCTGGATGCTATTGCGATCGGTGCGGTCATCACCTTGCTGGTGGCGGCATTCGCCGGGCTGGTGCAATCCGATATCAAGCGCGTGCTGGCCTACTCAACCATGAGCCAGATTGGCTATATGTTTCTGGCCCTCGGGGTGGGCGCCTGGCCAGCGGCGATGTTCCATTTCATGACGCATGCCGTTTTCAAGGCCCTGCTGTTCCTCACCGCCGGTGCCATCGCCATGCGGCTTGACCATGAGCAGAATATCTTCGCCATGGGCGGCTTGCGCACTAAACTGCCGCTCGCCTTCTGGGCGTTTCTCATCGGCAGCGCCTCGCTCGCGGCTCTGCCGGTGATCAGCGCCGGGTTTTTCAGCAAGGAAATGATTTTGGGCGCGGTCGCCGCCGCCCCGATGCCGGGCATGGTTCTATGGGGGGCTGGTATTCTAGGCGCGATGCTGACCGCGATTTATATTTTCAGGGTGGTGTTCATGGTATTTCTCGGCCCGGTCAATACTGAGATCTCGGGGTCATACGGGTTGCGCGTCGCCATCCCGCTGGTCACTCTATCGGCGGGTGCCCTGGTGGTCGGCTGGCTTGAAACACCTGAGACGCTTGGCGGGCAGACGATATTTTCGCAGTTTCTGTCTCCGGCCGTCGGCGTCTTCCGGCACCTGCCGGTCTCAGCCATGATTCCGCTGACAGGAATTGCCGCGCCATTATTGGGTGTGGCCATTGCCTACACGCTATACCGCAACGGGACCTGGGCGCGGGCGGCCACGACAGAGCCCAGCCGGTTGACGCTATTTCTTAAATCAGGTTCCGGTTTCGATACGCTTTATGATGCTGTCATCGTGGCCCCCTACATGGGCCTGGTGCAACTGTTGCGGCGCGACCCGGTGGACCAGATGTTCATGCTGCTGCGCGACCTCGCTGTCGCCCTGCACCGGCAACTTCGCGCGACCCAGATTGGCCAGATCCGCCGCTACGCCAGCTGGATGATGGCTGGCTCGGTTGCCACCATAGCCATTTTGTTATTCGCATGATGCTCGCTTGGCTCTTAATCGTTCCGATGGCCGGTGGGCTGCTTGCCTGGCTGGCCGGACTTTTCAATCCGCTGGCGGCGCGTATCGTCAGCTTGCTGATTTTGCTGCTCGATCTCGCCATCGCCTTGCCATTACTGCACAGCACTTCCAATATCGCGATGCCGGGCAACTGGATGGCTGGCTTCAATGCGCCATGGATTCCAGCCTTCGGCATGAGCTTCCGCCTAGGCATGGATGGTGTAAGCTGGCTGCTTGTTGTGCTGACGATTTTAATCGGCATCTTCGCGATCATCGTCTCCTGGGATGAAATCGACGATGGCGTCGGCTTCTTTCATGCCAACCTGCTATGGTCGCTTGCCGGCGCCATCGGCGTGTTCGTCGCACTTGATATGTTCCTGTTCTTCTATTTCTGGGAACTCATGCTGGTGCCGATGTATTTCATCATCGCCATCTGGGGGCATGAGAACCGCCGCCGCGCCGCGATAAAATTCTTTCTGTTCACCCAAGGCTCAGGCCTGCTGATCCTGATTTCCATCCTCGCACTCGCCTTCATTCACCAGCAGCAAACCGGCGTTCTCACCTTCAATTATTTTGAACTGATCCAGACTCATACAGCGGGTACCCTCGGTTTCCTTATCATGCTGGGGCTTTTCATTGCCTTTGTCGTGAAATTGGCCAGCTTCCCCGTGCATGTCTGGCTGCCGGAAACCCATACCGAGGCGCCAACCGCTGGGTCAGTGATCCTGGCCAGCATTCTACTGAAAACCGGCGCCTATGGGCTGATGCGCTTTGTGGTGCCGCTGATGCCAATGGCGGCGCATAGCCTGGCACCAGTCGCGCTGTGGCTCGGCGTCGGCAGCATTCTTTACGGCGCGTTTCTCGCCTATGGCCAATCCGATCTGAAAAAACTGATCGCCTACACCAGCATCAGCCACATGGGTTTCGTGCTGATCGGGGTATTTGTGTTCAATAACATCGCCTGGCAAGGTGTGGTCATATTGCTGGTGGCGCATGGCATCAGCACCGGCGCGCTGTTCATCATCGTCGGCAGTGTGCAGCACCGCCTGCATACCCGTGATCTGGCCCGGATGGGCGGCATGTGGACCGATCTGCCGCGCCTGTCGTCATTCGGAACTTTCTTTATTCTGGCCTCAATGGGCTTGCCGGGTCTTGGCAATTTCGTCGGTGAATTTTTAATCCTGCGAGGCGCCTGGGCTATGGCCCCTCTCATCACGGTGATCGCCGCCATCGGGCTGATCCCCGCAGCCATGTACTCACTCATCGCGATTCAACGGGCTTTCCACGGCCCGGCCGACGAGGAACGCGATACGCATGATTTCGGGGCGCGAGAAACCGCCATGATGCTGGTGCTCGCCGCCGCGATCATTTATCTCGGTGTCTATCCGCAGCCGGTTTTGAATGTCGCTGCACCTTCACTGAACAATATGCAACCACAGCCGGCAACGGCGATGCTCAAAGAAACGAGGGCGGGATGAACCTGCAAGGCGCAGCACCTCTGGTGATTTTGACGATTTTAGCCGGTGGCCTACCGGGTGTGGTGGCCATCAAACGGTGCTATAGGCTAATTTCGGCGGTGGCCGGACTTGGGCTGATGGCTGCCCTGCTCAGCATTCCCTACGCGTTGCAGGCGCCAGTGCCCGCACTGCCGGCGATGTTCACATTTAACGCTCTGTCACTTGGCTTCATCGGCCTGATCCTCGTCAGCGCCTTACTGATCCTCATCTTGGCATCAACCTACTGGCAAGCCGAGACACCGCTGCGGCGGGAAGAATATCCGCTGCTGTTTGTAGCAGGTATATTGGGCGCCACCGTGCTCGCCGCCGCCGCCAATTTCATGATGCTGTTCATCGGCCTGGAAACCATGACCTTAGCGATGATCGGCATGATTGCCTATCCACTTTTCCGCCCCGGCGCCGAAGAGGCCGGGATGAAATATCTGGTGCTATCGGGCATGTCATCGTCCTTCGTGCTATTCGGCATCGGTTTGATTGAACTCAGCAGCGGCAGCCTTGATATCGCGCAAATTATCGCCGCAACACCAGCAGACGCCGCCAGCCGCGAAATGCTGATCGCTGGCCTCGCGATGCTCGCCATCGGCACCGGATTCAAGCTTTCTGTCGTACCATTTCATATCTGGGTGCCCGATGTTTATGCCGGTGCGCCAGCACCGACCGGCGCCTATGTGGCCGTCATTGCCAAGCTCGGCGTGCTGGCCATCCTGATCCGTGTCATCAACCTGCCCGGCGTCAGCCTGCCTGCAAGCGTGCAGACCTTGATCACAGTGATTGCCATCCTATCGATGCTGGCCGGCAATCTTTTGGCTCTATTGCAGGATAATCTAAAACGCATCCTGGGTTATTCGTCGATCGCGCACCTAGGTTACCTGCTGGTTGCGATTCTGGCCGCAGGCACCATCGGCCAGGTTGCCGTGGTATTCTATATCGTCGCCTACGCCATAACGATGATCGGCGCCTTCGGTGTCATTTCGGTGCTCTCGCGCTCTAGCGCTGCCCGTGATGTCGATAAAGTCTTGGAACTGCGCGGCCTGTTCTGGACTCGCCCCGCCTTGGCGGCGGTCATGACGCTGTTTTTGCTTTCTCTGGCGGGCATCCCACCGGCACTTGGTTTCATTGCCAAAATGTACATCATGGCCGCCGGTGTCCACACGCAGCTATGGGGTCTTCTGGCCATCATGGTCGTCAGCGGTGTCATTGGGCTGTTCTATTATCTTAACATCATTCTTGTGATGTCGATGAAACCCCATACCGATGAAGCGCTGCCCGGTGTGCTGGCCATTTCAATTCCCAACCGGCTGGCCATCGCCATGGTAAGCCTGCCGATCCTCGCCTTCGGTATCGCACCCAGCCCGTTGATCGCCCTGCTAAAACTGATGTTTGACTGACCCAGCGGCACCGTACGCTATTGGTCATGAAAATTCGGCCGATGCCCGGCGATCTCCACCCCGCGCCATATCGGCATGGTTATATGAAGTTCAAAAATTACCGCTTTATCATGACTTATTTTAATAAGGCTGATTCGCCTTATTGAATATGGATTTAAAAGTAGTTATGAATATAATAAGAAATAATGAAACAAGATCTTAAAAACGTCACGCTCAAGCAACTCCGTGTTCTGGCCGCCGTGGTGCGATCAGGGTCCGTTACGGCTGCGGCCAATCAATTAAACGTCTCGCCGCCGGCGGTGACGTTGCAAATGCAATTGCTGCAGGATCACGCAGGCTTACCGCTGGTCGAGAGGTCCGGTTCTCTAACCAAAGCAACCGATGCCGGCGGAGAGATTTTGCGGGCAATCGAGCAGATCGAAACCATTCTGGCAAACTGCAACGCGGCGCTGGCCGCCATCGCTGGCACCAAGCAAGGCAGCGTGTCAGTGGGCGTCATCAGCACCGCCAAATACTTCGTCCCCCGGTTGCTGGGCGCGTTCATGCGCTCACATCCTGGAATTGATCTCAAGATTACCATCGGCAACCGCGAAGAAATGCTCGAGGGTTTGCAAAGCTATAAGCTCGACCTTGCCGTCATGGGGCGGCCACCGGTAGAATTGGACGTTGAATCCACAGCCATCGGTGACAATCCGCATGTCATCATTGCACCAGTTGATCACGAGTTGGCAAAGACGAAATTGATCAAGCCTAGCCGGCTAGCCGAGGAGATTTTCATCGTTCGTGAGCCTGGCAGCGGGACACGAATGTTGATGGAGCGGTTTTTTGCCGAGGCAGGCATCTCGCCACGAATCAGAATGCAAATCGGCAGTAATGAATCAATCAAACAGGCCGTAATTGCCGGTCTAGGTATCTCCTTTATTTCCGGTCATACTCTTGAAACTGCCTTGGCCAACAAAAGCATCGTGGTTTTGCCCGTTGAAGGTCTGCCGATCATTCGTCAATGGTGCATCGTTCACCTGCGCCAGCGCCATCCGATGCCGGCGGTAACTTCCATCCGAAACTTCTTTGTCAGCGAATGCCACAATTACCTGCCCGACATCAGTGCCAGCGTCCCGTTACTCGTTCAGACAGGCTGAACCGTAGCTTAGCTCCCGGCTCGGCTTATCCGTTGTAACAGGCTGATATTTCGCTGACTTGGAATTCTCAGCCGCCTGTCTTCATAGGGGTTAGTTTTTTCCATCAGGGCACGTGCCTGCAGGCGCTTATCCCTGGCCCGCAGCAGGGCACAGATTTCCACCGCATAGAGTTCAATTAAATGCCCCAACCAGCCTGCAACATCGGCTGGTTGCGTGTGCGTCAAGCCAGGAGATTTTACGAATTCCACCAGCGCCTCAGCCGGCTGCCAGCTCTCCCCGGTTACCCATTGGTTGGTGGTAAATAGCCGCAGCGGCAAGCCTTGTGAATCAACTGATATGCCGATCAGATGCGAAAATAGCGCCGCCCCATCGTGCACATCATCGGGTCCCGGCACGAAAATATGAAAATGCCCATTCTCACGGGCCAGACGCTCGGACCGCGGATGGGCATGGTAGTAAAATTTCCAGCCAGAGTGTCTATCCAGCGCTTCAACAGCAGGATATTGCACCCATTCAACAAACTGCTCGCCGGCGGGAAGTAACCGCGCCGGAGCACTCAGCCCCGCCTGCGTCCATTCCACCATTTGTGAAATGATCCGCTGGCTGAGCTGTGCCGCACCAGCGCCCATATGGGGCGTTGGCTATCAGTTGGTTTTCGACGGGGCCGACGTACTTGGTGCGCAAGGGTTCTGGGCGCTGCCCTTGGAAGGCGAGCCACTCGGCGCACAAGGATTCTGCGCTGCAGCGGGTTTCTGGCTCGAGGAAGGTGCGCAAGGGTTTGAAGGTGCGCATGGGTTACTGGCTGAAGCCACCACCATCTGGCCGGGCATGCTGGCGGCAATGGCCGCTGGCATAACCGGCGTCATGCTGGCAATAACTGTAAGGAGCGAAAGTAATTGTTTACGTGATTTCATGGTCTTAGCTTTTCTCAATTCAAAATAGATTAGATCGTTTAGTGCTTGTTCGGCATCGCCGCACCGCGCGGCATCCCCACGCCAGCCCGGGGAGCTGCACAACTGGCTGTCAGTTTACCCTTCGAGACGAGATAACCGACACCCAACAATACAGCCGCCAACAGCGCAATGACAGCCCAGGCCGGTATATGCAGTAATTGCGGCACAGTCAGGGCATCGGGCCCGGCCTGCGTATAAATCCAGGAGCCGATGATCGGGTAGATCATGTTGAACACCAGCGTACCGGCGCCGATCCCAATCAGAAACACGATCGCATCGACCCGGCCCGACATAAAGCCAACAATCGAAGTGCCGGGGCAATAGCCGCCAACGGCAAACCCAATTCCCACGCACATGCCACCCAGCAAGGTACCCCAGAACAGCACCGACGGGATAAAAATGTTGGAAAATGAAACTACGCCAAAAAAGGCAGCCACATTCAACAAAATCGAGCTGACGATGATGGCTGTGAACATAGTCTGGAACACCGACCAGTTGGTGAAACGCAACTGCCCTGTGAGGATCTCTGGATTACCAAAACCGGCGTTCTCCAGAACGAAGCCAAAACCAATACCAAGAGCCACCCCTGAGACGGGGCCGGCGAGGTCTAGAGGCGCGATCATATGGTTGATCTCCGTTGCCAAAGAGGTTTCAAAACAAGGCCGAAGGCCGCGCCGGCCGCGAAAAAGCCGATCAGGAACAAGAAGCCTGCTGCCCCCAACGGTGCCGATCCGGAAAGACCCATGCCGCTGGTGCAGCCAAGCGCAAAGCGCGCCCCTAAGCCCGACACCAACCCGCCCGAAAGCGCCAGGCCAATCTTCGCCGGGGTGCTGGCCTTCGGCGGGCCGTCAATCCGGCCAGCAAACCGCCGGCCCAGCATGGCACCGGCCATGCCGCCAATGGCAACGCCCAGCACTTCCCAGACGATCCATTGGTCCAACCCGCGCCGGACGTAACCTGCAAGATAGTCATGCGGAGCAATCGCCCCCGGCGCGACCGCCGCGGTGGTCACCGCCGTAATAGAAGTGGTAGCGCCGGTCACGCCCAACCCGTGACCGGTAACAATGAACGTCAGGAACAGCACGACGCCAAGCGCGACGCCGGCAACGTAGGGATTCCATAGAGCACGTGGCTGGGACATGATAACGGCCCTCCGGTTAGAAGTTTGACTTGCCAGCAACCATCGGCAGCGAAGCATCACGGCTCCATTCCGACATCGAGCCGTCATACAGACGCACCGGCATGTGCAGCAGTTCATGCATCACGAACCAATCGGAAGACGCTAAATGGCCGGTATTGCAGAATGCGATGGTCGGACGAGTGGTCTTCACGGTCGCCTTCGTCAGCGCCGCCTGCAATGCCGCAGTATCGAGCACCCCTTCGTTATCCGCGGTGAACAAAGCCGAGAACGGCAGATTCAGAGCACCCGGCACCGTGCCAGATCGCACATCTACCGGTGCCATCACCTTGCCTTCAAACTGCGGGACCGGACGGGCATCAACGAGCTGATGCGCGTTGGTCTTTAGGTTACCGGCTACCATGTCACGCGTCGCGATAATGCTGGCGTTGAAGTGCGGGGTGAAAACAACCGGCTGCGGCGCAATGGTACCGGTCGCGACCGGGTCAGATTTATCAGCTTGCCAGGCCACATCGCCACCATTCAGAATGGAGACGTTATTCAAGCCTTCAACCTTCAGCGTCCAGAAAATACGGGTGACAGCGGGAAAATCGCCCTTCTTGGCACCACCGGGAACCAGCACTACGCGGCTGTTATTGCCAACGCCGAAGCTGCCGATCACCTTGGCGGCATCAGCCTGCGGCGGCAGCATGGCGGGCATCGCACCGTTCGGCAGACGCCATTTGTCATCGAGAAAGCCGGTAAACACCGCGCCCGGAACATGGGCTGCCTGATATTCAGCGGCCTGATTGTCATGGTCATAAACTTCAATAACGACGAGATTTTTGTCGTTGATGTGCTGCGCCAGCCAAGCCGGCGTCACCAGCGGCGGCGCGTCAGTTGTGGCCGCGTTTGCAGCAATGCTGCCCAATGCAAACGCGGAGACAATAGCGCTAGCAAATAAATTCTTGAACAGGTTTTTTTTAATTGTCATGGTCTGGGTACCTCTGAGCGTTGTTGTGAAAAACGTTATAAACGTGACCTTGTTCACCCTGCTGGATACAAAGCAAAAACTACGGCCATCGAACTATTTCTGTCAATTATAATTTCCGATATGATTACGAAAACCCCCGGATATATCTTCAATAAATCGTGTTGAAGATACTACGCTTACGCACACAAACTAACTGTTTAAACACGACTTCTAAAGCCGCCCGATACTGCAGCAGGTCAGCATCGGGCGGCTTGTTTTTAGAACTTCCTCTCGTAGGAAATACCAATCTCATCTTCCTGCAGGCTGGCACTGTCCGTGCCGCCGCCTGGCAGCAACGGGCTGGTCGCACCGCTCACCGTATTCTTGAACGCATGGGTGTATTCAGCCGTCAAACTTGAATTTGGCGACAGATCATAGGTCGCACCGAACGAAATCTGATTCTCGATGACGCCCGGCGCTAACAGATTGAACGTGATATTCGAGCTCGTCACCGGATCATCGCTATGGTTGTAGCCCGCCCGCAGCGTTAAATTCGGCATCACCTGGTAAGCCGCACCGATTTTGAAAACATTGATATCTTTCCAGCCGAAGCCAGGACCATTGCTTGCACCCAGCGGTGCATGATTGCTGCTGGAATTGCCTATAGCAGCGACGCCTGAGTAGAAAATCCGCTCATAATCAGCCGCCAGCAATAGGGTTGGCGTGACGTGCAGCGCAATACCGGCACCGAAATTTGCCGGAATATTGAACGAACCGCCACCGGCGAACAGGCCGCTATATTGTGAAAGCTTGGTCGCATAAATTTGCGTCTGATAGGTGATGCCCAGGGCCAGAAGCTGGTTGACGCGCCAATAACCGCCAAAGCGCACCCCGGCGCCATAGGAATACGCATCACCGCGGTCAGTCACATTGCCGGGCGATTCTGAAACCCCCGTAAATGCCTGCAAGCCGGAAGCTGAAAACTGCTGAATCGCAAACTGTGGCGCAATACCCACTGAGATCGAATCATTCAGCTTGTATGAAACCGTTGGCGCAATAATCACCTGCGTCAGCGACACACCAAGTCCACCAGGACCGCAAAGCAGGTTGCTGGCCGGCGCCCCTAGGCCGCAATAATTCGCCGGAATCTGACCACCCGGATAAGCGGTGTTCATGCCGCCATTGCCATAGATGCTCAGGCCGATGGTGAGACGATCATTGAGGTGGTTATTATAGCCAAATTCAGGAATCGGAAACAAAGTGGTGCGGCTCGTCGCCGAGCCGTTCAAGCCGTAAATATTACCCGTCCGGCTCGCAGTACGGCCCGGCATGAACAGATTAAGGCCAAAATCGAACTCATTATCGCTGAAGCTGCCGTTGGCTGGGTTGTTGGCGCCGTACAGCCCGTCATTCGTCACCGCAAACGCGGTTCCGCCCATAGCGATGTTCTGCATGCCATAACCAGCGGCAAAGTAACCATCGGTCGCACAGGCAACGCCCGGTGACAGCACGGCAGCAATGGCAACCAATGATAAACCATAGCTGGCCTTAATATTTTTAATCATGAACCCCCCAAAATAGTATTGTTGTTGTGAATCTTAAAACCATCCGGCCAACACACACCGGCAATTTCAGGCATCAACTCGCCTCTCATCCGGAACGCATATTTGATCAACCCAAAGCTCAACAAAGCGCCCCATCCGCACTGAACGGTGCAAGTCAAAAAATGGCACGCAGCTAGCAGCTTCATATGACTGGCTCCCCAACACCGGCTGCCGCTCCATTTACCGTGTGTCTTTCGATAATCTAATGACTTCCCTGAAATTTTAACGATTTCATTAAATCATAAATTATACTGCCCATAAGTCAACTAGAATCGACCCGCCGCGCCCAGCCTATTTGATTGGTATTTTGTGCGAGGCAGCATGTTTTTACGCACCTTAAACTAGATACAACTTCAATATGTTCTGACCTATAAGACAGTATTACGCACCTTTTTTCGGAACTGAAACGTCCAATTCCCGCATCAAAAACACTTTGCTTCGTAAAAAAAATAATTCAGCCAAATCGCATCGGAACGATTATAAGAAAGAACAATCGCACCAACCTGTTTTCCGCCGCGTTAGCTTCGCCAGACTATGATGCGAACAAAGGTCTTTGCCCCAACGTCTGAATTCCTGCGATCGAAATTGCTTTTTCTTTAATACAGTCTTTTGATTTTCTGATGCGATGATTTATATCAAGATATGCTAAGAGCCACGCTGGCCAGCGCACCACATTATGCCGCTGCCATCGCATAACGAACAAACCCGAATGCCTGGACAAAAAAATAGCCACAGTATGTTTTCACAATAACTCACACAATCTTAGCAACTTAATCATCGCGCCGCCGCAAACACCGCCGCATCACAACATAAATCCGCCGGAATCAAGGCTCCTCGTCAACGCTAGGCACCTCTATGCCATCCGGCCGGTTGCGCCTTACGAAAGGGGAAACCACATCGCCGAACATTTTTGCTAAGTTTTTTAAAATAAACACTTACAAACATAATATAATCATGTATAAAGAGTTGCAAGTAAGGCATAATAATGCTGTTGTTATGGGGGTAATCCATTGTTAAAATTGAATTTTTCTAGCCTTTTGGCCCGGATGTCCGGTTTTACTCAGCAGGTCCATCATGGCTGATAGCACCGGCTTTGCCACAGATACCGCCTCAGTCGCACGCACCGTATCGATGCTGCGGGTGCTGGCAAACGGAACGCGTCTCGGCATCTTAAATTATCTGATGTCAGGCGAGCGATCAGTCGCTCAAATTGATGCATCACTTTGCATCGGACAGCCGAATCTCTCGCAGCAACTGGCCGAATTGCGGGCCGCGGGAGCACTTGTCGCACGGCGCGAGGGTAAGTCGGTATTTTACCGCCTGCGCGGTGAACGCGTACAAAAACTCGTCAGCCTTCTGCAAGTCGTCGCTGGCCGCGATGAGTCCGACTCCGGTTACGCTGCGCCGCACCAAGGCGGCTCAGGCGCGGGCGCCGCACGTTTTGCAATGATAGCCGCAACTGACGAGAAAGCTAAGTCATTTTAACATCAGAACGTACGACAGGAATGCCACAGACTCGCTCCGGCAAGCGCCGCTCTGCAATACATCAGCACAGCGGCGCGGGTGGCAATTCTGGCATATATACTGAGCAAAAAATGCAAACAGCAAGCTGGCAAAGTTTTTATTCCGGGGGGCTTAAGTTATTCTGATCGTAATTCCCCCAATAAATCGCAGGGACATTGGAAACGGCAGGATAATCGCATTGACAAAAACTTTTTTTGGCCTGAGAAGTTCAGCGCAAATTTAAAGATAAGTGGAAACATTTAGTTTTTCTAAGTGTTTTAAAAGGTTTAAGTGGGATGAACGAAGGAATTTCTGGTATGGCGAAAGCTAGTCGTCGTAAGATGTTTAAATTTGGTGCTGCTGCTGCGGGTGGTGCGCTGGTTGCGGCTTCGACTCGTGTTGCTTCGGCGGCTGTGCCGGCGGCGCCGGCGGGTCCGTTGGATGATGCATGGGGTCATTCGCTGGGTGCTGGTGTTGATGACCGGCCGTATGGCCAGCCTTCGAAATATGAGAAGGATGCGATCCGCCGGTACGTTCCGTGGCTGGCACAGAGTCCGCAGGCGGATGCGAGTTTTACGCCGTTGCAGGACCAGCCTGGGATTATCACGGCGAACGGGTTTTTCTTTGAGCGTTACCATGCCGGGCGGATCAGTGTTGATCCGGCG
>JARLIK010000034.1 GCA_031291755.1 Acidocella sp.
AATTTTCGAGCGCTCATAGGCCGAGAGTTTCCGCCAAACGGCAAACCCCTTGGCAGCCGCGGCGAGGGCGGCATCCAGATCGGCAATCTGCGCATGGGCAAGTTTGCCGATGATCTCTTCAGTCGCCGGATTTATGACATCGAGTGTTTTACCGCCCGTGGCTGAGCACCATTTGCCATTAATATGCAGCAACACATCCTGATACATTTTGGTCCCCATTACACCGATCATATAGAAGATGTTTGCAACTAAACTGATCAGGCTTCAAGCGGGCCGGAGTTTCTGCAGCGGTGCGGTTTTCAGCGCCACCTTGTTGATCTTGCCGTTGCCGGTGCGCGGCATGGCGTCGAGATAGAAAATATATTTTGGCCGCTTGCTGGCGGGCAGGTTCTGCTGGCAATGCGCCAGGATGCTCTGATGGTTAAAGCCGCTGCGGCCTACCACAAAGGCCACGATATCCTCGCCGTCGTGGTCCACGGTGCGGCCGATGACGGCCACTTCCTGAACATCGGGATGCTGGGAAATTACCGCCTCGACTTCGGGCGGATAGACGATCTGCACGCCGGATGTGATCGCGTCGGCAATCCGGCCTTCCAGAATGATGTAACCTTGCTCGTTGATCGAGGCTATTTCGCCCAGATAATACCAGCCGTTCTCGAAGCGCTCATTGCCGCGGAAATTATCCTCGGGGTTGAAGAAACTGATGGCGGTATTGGGACCGCGCACACGCAACTGGCCGATACTGCCCGGCGGCAGGGCTTTGCCATCCGGCCCGGCAATTTCAACCTCGAGACCAGGATAGGAAACTGGCCGGCCAACTGAGCGTGGTTGCGCCTCAGCCTCCTTCGGCCCGATGCAGGTGAGCAGCCCGACACCACCGGAGCCGTAGAACTCGAATACGTTGGGAGTCAGACGCCGGGTGAGGGTTTGCTTGAGGTGCGGGGCAATCGACTGGCCGGCGCTGATCAAGGCACGCATGCGGGGAAACAGCGCCTCATCCGGCTTGGCGTGGGCCAACAGCAGATTGGCAAAGCCGGGGGGAACCGGGAAGATCGCGTCATCCCAGCGGGCCACTTCGCGTACTAGATCAATCATGTAGCGGTATGTGGGCAGCAGAACCACCGGGCCGCCGAAGAACAGGTGGCAGATCATCATGCCCCAGACCAGATTAGTGCTAGCGGGCGCGGCCAGAACCAACGGTGCTGGTTTGTCGTGAGCATAATAAAATTCAACCGAGCCTAGGGTCATGCGCGAGCGCACCACCCGGTGCTGGTGGGTGCAGACCAGCCCTTTGGGTAAGCCGGTGCTACCGGAACTGAGGCTGATGATCCGCAGATCAGCCGGGTCGCCCTGGTAGCGAACATCCCCTGTCAAATTGGCAACTTCACTGCGCCAATTTACATGGATGGTGAGCGCGATCGGCGCTGAGGTGGTGGGGTTGCCTGGCTCAGCGAGGGTGGCGCGAATCGCAAATCGCGACACCAGTGCTGGGAATGCTTCGGCGGTTGTTTCCGTCGGCAACTCAATGCCGACCGCACCGATGCGCATCAGCGCCAGCGCCAAGGCCACCCGCTCAATACTGTTGGTCAGGGCGATGCCGACATGGTCATGCGCCTTGATGCCCTGGCTGATCAGATAGGCGCTGGCCTGCTTCACGAGCGTGGCGAGCGCGCCGTAGGTCATGGTCTCGCTGCCGTCGATCAGGGCCGGGGCCTGCGGGTTGACCGCGGCGTGATGGAAGACGCAGTCGCTTACATTTTCAAAGGCAAACTCTGTCATGTTCCGCTGTCAGTGTGTGGTGAAGAGGCTGGGAGAATATCGTAGCGCGTTAGTGCTTATATCCTGTCACCCGGCCTAATCAATCGCTTAACTGTGAAACAGCCTCTAGAGGATTTGCGCGAATTTCGCGGCGCCGGCCGGTGTGCGGATTGCAGGTGTGGCGGCGGGTTTTTCGGCAGCCTGCTTGGCGGCGGTCTGGCGGGCGCCGTTTTTGCTGAACATCCCCTCGATGTTTTTCACGCAGGCGATCACCGAATCGTTCGCCAGCCGGTAATAAATCTGCTTGGCCATCCGTCGGGTTTCCACCACCCCGGCGCGCCGCAGGGCAGCCAGTTGCTGGCTCAGGGCCGGCTGGCCGATGCCGGTGGCCTCGTCGATTTCGCTAACCGTGCGCTCACCTTCCATGAGGTGCGATAAAATCATCAGACGCTGCGGCTGGGCGTAGATTTTCAGTTTCTCGGTGGCGGCGTTAGCTGAATCACGGGATTCGTAGATCGCTGTCATGTGACGTTCCTGGTTTGGCAAAACCATGTTGGGGGGGAATCTGCGGCGAGTGCCGCTTGCGCTGGTGGCGCTAAAAATTCGTCGCCCGGCTGCCAGCCTTCTGGCGTCAGGGCCTCGTTGGCGGCGGTTTGCTGCAGCGCGGCAAGCACCCGTAGAATTTCGGCGACCGAGCGGCCGACATTCATCGGATACCAGGAGATTGCCCGGATGATGCCCTCAGGGTCGATGACATAAGTGGCGCGGACGGCTGAGGAATCCTGCGACGTGGAGTCGATCATGCCATAAGCCTGAGCCACCACCATCGAGGGATCTTCGACGACCGGGAACGGGATGGTGGTGCCGAACGCCTCATGGATCGCGCGAACCCAGGCGATGTGCGAATACAGGCTGTCAACCGACAGGCCGAGCAGCGCACAGTTCAATTTGTTGAAGGATTCTGCCGCATGTGCGAAGGCGATGAACTCGCTGGTGCAGACGGGCGTGAAATCGGCAGGGTGCGAAAAGAACACCAGCCAGCGGCCTTGGTACTGATCGAGGCTGATATCACCCTGAGTGGTGCGGGCGCGAAACACCGGGGCGTGGTCGCCGATTCGGAGTGATTTTGAGACGGGTTTGTCAGTGTTTTCAAGCATGAACGATAGTCTATGCATGATTACAAAATTATGCAATTGACAAAAGATCGGCTAAATTACATATCTACTGTAATTAAATAAATTGAGCGTGAGGTGTGTCTTGGCCGACCAGCATTTGATGGCCGCAGCGCAGCAGATTCTTGAGTCTCAGGTGGCCTCCCGGCCGCATGCCGTGTTGCGAAGTTTTTTCGACGAGCCGACCAATACCGCCAGCCATGTGATCCATGATCCGGTTAGCATGCAGGGCGCAGTGATCGACAGCGTGCTCGACTTTGATGCCGCTTCTGGCCGCACCAGTACGAAATCGGCGGATGCGCTGATCGCCTATGTGCGTGACACCAAGATCAGTCTGGAATGGCTGCTCGAGACGCATGCTCATGCCGACCATCTTTCCGCCGCCCCGTATATTCAGCAGCAATGCGGGGGCACGCTGGCGATCGGACGTGAGATCATCACCGTGCAGGGCGTGTTCGGTAAAATTTTCAACATCGGCACCGAATTCGCGCGCGACGGCTCGGAGTTTGGCCGGCTGTTCGTCGATGGCGACAGATTTTCCGTAGGCGAGATTCCTGCCTTGGCGCTGCATGTGCCTGGCCACACGCCGGCTGACATGGCCTATATCATCGGCGATATAGTGTTCACCGGCGATACGTTGTTCATGCCTGATTTCGGTACTGCGCGGGCGGATTTTCCGGGCGGCGATGCGCATCAGCTTTACCACTCCATCCGGCGCTTACTGTCGCTGCCGGAGAGCACCCGGTTGCTGCTGTGCCATGATTACAAAGCACCAGGGCGCGATGAATATATTTGGGAAACCACGGTGGGTGCCGAGCGGGCCGGTAATGTGCATGCCCATGACGGTATCAGCGAGGAAGCCTTCTGCGCCATGCGCAACGCGCGCGATGCCACGCTTGGTATGCCCAAACTGATTTTGCCGTCAGTGCAGGTGAATATCCGCGCTGGCCATCTGCCACCACCGGAGGAAAATGGCGTGCGTTATCTCAAATTGCCGATGAACGTGCTGTGATGAGTGTGTTTGCACATGCCATGCCCCTGGCCGGACTCGCGGGTGGTTTGATGATCGGGTTGTCGGCGGCGTTGATGCTGCTGGCGGATGGGCGAATTGCCGGGGTGAGCGGCCTAGCCGCGCGGGTGGTGGGGGTTGGTTTATCATCAGCACCTTACAGTGTGGCGGCGGCGTTTATTCTGGGGTTGCCGCTTGGCAGCATGCTGGTGGCGGCGCTGCAAGGCCATGTGGTGGCGTGCTTTCCTGGCTCGGCGCCGCTGATCATGATTGGCGGGTTGGCGGTAGGGTTTGGCACCCAGTTGGGGGCGGGCTGCACCAGCGGCCACGGGGTGTGCGGCATGTCGCGGCTTTCAGTGCGTTCAATCGCCGCCACCCTCACCTTCATGGGGGCCGGTGTTGCCACCGTTGCGGCGATGCGTTGCTTCGGGGTGGCAGGATGAACCGGCAAGCTCTTATCGCGCTGGCCGCGGGCATTCTATTCGGCGCCGGTCTGGCGGTTTCCGGCATGGCGGACCCGACCCGGGTGCGGGCGTTTCTGGACGTGGCCGGCAAATGGGATCCAACTCTGGCGTTCGTGATGGTGGGTGCGATCATCCCGATGACAATCGCCTGGCGGATTAAAGCAAAAATCGCCAAGCCACTGGTCGCGCCGCGCTTTGATCTGCCTGGTACCACTAGGCTGGATGCCAAGCTGCTGGGCGGCGCTGTCATTTTTGGAATCGGCTGGGGCGTGGTGGGGCTTTGCCCCGGCCCGGCGATTGCCGATCTGGCGATTCATCCAAGGCCCGCCTTGCTGTTTGTGAGCGCGATGCTGGCTGGCATGGCGGCGTATCGCGGCTGCCGTCTGGTAACCGCGTATCTGGCTGCCCCTGCCGCGGCAGCCGAAACCAACTCCCAATGAAACCTGGCCTGACAGCCGGTTGCTTTGGCCTGCGCAAAATTCTGAAAGACAGTTGAGTTGGATATTCTGCAATATGTTATGGGCGCTTTTTCCGGCGTGCTGGTCGGTTTCACCCTGGGGCTGGTGGGCGGTGGCGGCTCGATTCTGGCGGTGCCGTTGATGGTCTATCTGGTGGGTGTGAAGAACCCGCACATCGCCATCGGCACCAGCGCGTTTGCGGTGGCGGTCAATGCTGCCATGGGGCTGATGAATCATGCCAAGGCGGCCAACGTGAAATGGCGCTGCGGAGCCATGTATGCCGGGAGCGGTATCGTGGGCGCTGTCCTTGGCTCGAGTGCGGGCAAGGCGTTCAATGGCCAGAAACTACTGTTCATGTTTGCGCTGGTGATGTTGGTGGTGGGCGTTCTGATGCTGCGCGGCCGCCGCAATACCGGCACGCCCGGTGCGCAATGCACCCGCGAGAAGGCGCCGAAAGTATTGGGGTTTGGCTTAGGCACAGGTATTTTCTCGGGATTTTTCGGAATTGGCGGCGGATTTTTAATCGTCCCTGGGCTTGTGGCTTCCACCGGTATGCCTATCTTGAACGCTGTTGGAACATCGTTGGTAGCGGTTACGGCTTTTGGCTTGACCACTGCCGTTAACTACGCCCTGTCCGGGCTGGTCAATTGGAATTTGGCACTGGTGTTTATTGCAGGTGGCTTTTTTGGAAGCTGGTTTGGTACGCGGATTGCCAAACTTCTGGCGGGCAAAACTGGCCGGCTGACAACCGTGTTCTCGGTGCTGATTTTCGTCGTCGCCGGATATATGCTGTTTCGAAGTCTGCCAGCCCTACTCTGACATTTAGTCATTTATTGAGGTAACAACATGCCAATAGTCGCTTATCTGTCCTCGCCATCGGCGATTGATGTCGCACGCGCCCAGTTTGGCTTCGTGATCGCTTTTCACATCATCTTTCCGGCCTTCTCCATTGGTCTCGCGAGCTTCCTGGCGGTGCTGGAGGGCGCGTATCTGTGGACCAAACAGCCGGTATATTTCGACGCCTATAAATACTGGTTGAAGATTTTTGCGATGATCTTCGCCATCGGCGTGGTGTCCGGCCTGGTGATGGCTTATGAGGTTGGCGCCAACTGGGGCGGCTATGCTGACAAGGTTGGCCCGGTGCTTGGGCCGTTGCTGTCTTACGAGACTTTAACAGCGTTTTTCCTGGAAGCGGGATTCCTTGGCATCATGCTGTTTGGTCTGCAGCGGGTGGGGCCGAAGCTGCATTTTGCTTCAACTTGCCTGGTGTCGATCGGTACGCTGATCTCGGCAACTTGGATTTTAGCCGCCAATTCCTGGATGCAGACACCGGCAGGGACAATCATCGGCGCCAACGGCCAGTTCATTCCGCAGAGTTGGCTGGCGATTATTTTCTCACCCTCGGCACCGTATCGTTGGGTGCATATGGTCATGGCGAGTTATCTGGCCACCGCCTTCATGGTGGGTGGGGTTGGCGCCTATCATTTGCTGCGCAATAACAAGAACACTGTCACGCGCTTATTTTTTTCGATGGCACTGTGGATGGCCGCGATTGTGACGCCGCTGCAGATTTTGGCCGGCGATACGCAGGGCGAGAACACGCTGGCCTATCAACCGGCCAAAATCGCCGGCATGGAAGGTGACTTCACCAGCGGCGTACAGGCGCTGCATTTGTTTGGCATCCCCGACGTGGCGCAGGGCAAGCTGTTGTATGATGTCGCGATTCCGCATCTCGGCTCACTGATTTTAACGCACCACTGGAACGGCATTGTCAAAGGTCTCGATGCCTGGCCGAAGGATCAATGGCCGGTGGTCGATGTCGAGTTTTTCTCTTTCCGGATCATGGTGGCGCTCGGGTTTGCCATGTTTGGCCTCGGGCTAATCAGCCTATGGCTGCGCTACCGGCGCCGGCTGTATGAAACCCGCTGGTTCCATTATCTCACGATGGCAATGGCGCCAGCCGGCTTCATCGCCATCGTGATGGGCTGGACCACGACCGAAACCGGCCGCCAGCCTTGGACGGTATATGGCCTGCTGACCACCGCGCAAAGTGTGTCGCCGATCACGCTGCCCGAAGTCATCACCTCGTTCGCCGTCATCATCGTCATTTATAGTTTAGTTTTCGGCAGCGGCATTCTGTATGTTTTAAAAATGATGGCAGCGGAGCCGGAATTGAACGAGCCATTTCCTTCCGATGATGCGCCGTTGCGCAGCCACGGGCTGGTCGGCGGCCATCCTCCCATCAATCCAGCAGCGGCGGAATAATCATGCTCTCAACAATAACTTTAGGGTTGGTCCCGCCCGGCGCACCGTGGCTGCCGGTGGCGTTCGCCGTCATCATGGCTTTCATTATTCTGATGTATGTGATTCTTGATGGCTTTGACCTTGGCATTGGAATTTTGTTCGCACTGGAGCGAGATAAAACCAACCGCGATGTGATGGTGAATTCCATCGCGCCGGTGTGGGATGGCAATGAGACCTGGCTGGTGCTGGGCGGCAGCACCTTGTACGGTGCTTTCCCACTCGCCTATGCGGTGATCCTGCCGGCGGTATATCCGCTGGTGATCCTGATGCTGATGGGGCTGATCTTCCGTGGTGCAGCCTTCGAGTTTCGCTTTCGCGCTCCCACGGAAAAACTGCGCGCGTTGTGGGACTGGGCGTTTTTCGGCGGCTCGGTAGTGGCAGCATTCTGCCAGGGCACCATTTTGGGCGGATTGATGCATGGGATCCCGGTGGTTAATCGTGCGTATGCCGGCGGAGCGCTCGATTGGCTGACGCCTTTTTCGATCTTCTGCGGCTTCGCGGTAGCGGTTGGCTATTCAATGCTGGGCGCCACTTGGATCATCTGGCGGGCCTCCGGCAAATTGCAGCAGGATATGCGCCGTTACGCCAAAAATCTGGCCATCGCCATGCTGGTTATTTTTGCCGTCATCGGCATCTGGTCGCCGCTTTCCAATGCGGCGTATTTCCATCGCTGGTTCGACTGGCCCTGGATATTCCCCACCACCGCCGCACCGGTTGCGGTTTTGATTTTGGCATATTTTTTCTTCACCCATCTGCGCGATGAACATCTGGCGCATCATGACAAAACGCCGTTTCTCTGTGGGCTGGGGTTTTTTGTGGTCTCGTTCGGCGGGCTTGGCTACAGCATATTTCCCATGATCATCCCGCCCTCCGTCAACATCTGGCAGGCGGCCGCCCCAGCTGAGAGCCTGCAATTTTTGCTGCCGGGGATTTTAGTGATGATCCCCATTATCATTATTTATAATATTTTTACCTATTACATTTTCCGCGGCAAAATCGAACCCGGCGCGCATTATCACTAATGCGGGAAAGGCTTCTCAGGGCTTGCGGGCAATAAAATCGACGAAGGCGCTCATGCCGGTGTGGCGCGGGCCTTCATTCAAAATCACTTCCAACTCCGCAAGCTTTAGAATTTCAAAATCTGGAAATGCGTTGGTGAGCAGTTCAGGCGTATAGAGATTTTCAACGTTTGCAGGGCCACCGGTTTTATAGTCAAGCTGCTTGGGCGTGTAGCCGCGCAAAAACACTAATCCGCCGGGCTTGAGCGTGGCGATGATTTTGGCAAAGGTTTCGGCGCGCGGCGCCGGGTCGAGGAACTGAAAGAAGATTCCCGCCACCACATCAAAGGCGGCCGGTGCCCAGCGCCAGGAGTCGATATCGCTCTGCAGCATCGTCAGTTGCGCATCATGCCGGGCCGCGAGCTTTTTGGCCTTGGCGATCGCCACTTCAGAGATATCAAAGCTGGTGACCTGCAAGCCAAGCCTGGCCAGATACACTCCGTTGCGCCCCTCACCATCGGCGATCGCCAGCGCGGTCTGGCCAGGATGCAGAAGATTCGAATTATCACTAAGTATATCGCTAGGCTCGGTGCCGAAGATATAATCTTCAACGGCGTAGCGCTGGTTCCAAACGTCTTGTTTCACCTGATAAGGTCTCACATTCAAGGCTGTTAGACTAAACTTTTTTCAACCGGCGCCTGCAATCGTCCAGGCTCCGGTTGAAGAATATAATATCAAGGTTTGATATATTGAAAGCCGTGCGCTTCGAGCTGCATGATTCGGACAATTCCCCCTGGTACGATTACCGCCGAAGGTACAAGCACAGGTAAGTGGCCGGTGGCGCGCTCAATGCCCAGCATGGTAACGTGGCAGGCGTCGAACTCGATACCTTCCTGGTCAAGCGTCGCGAGCCGTTCTGCAACGGGGCTGCCGGCGATCAGCATTTTTAATCCTGGGCCATAAGCGACAACCACAACTTGCACTTTTTGGGCACCAAAGTAGTCCTGCACATTTTGCGCGTTGTTCAACGCCAAATTCCACAAAGCCGGGTCATCCTGACTGACCTGAATCACTACATGTTGCGTGGCAAACGGCATGGAGTTTTTAAAAGCCGGTTGGGCGTAATCAAAATTATCGAGCATCGACATATTGGCATGCGCAGGGCGCACCAACGCGACGAGGCCGACGAACACGGTGAGGATGGTCAGGCGGACGAGATATTTGAACATGTTTGCCCCTATTTTCCCAAAATTCGTTACATTGTGCCAAAGATTTGGCTGTGATTTGTTGTTTGGATATAGCCATTGGAAGTGTTCAGACGAAACGCTTATTCTGTCAACGCAAGTAAGGTCGCCATTTTTATTCACCATTTAATTGGTATAGACACTTACAAAAATAATATAATCATGTATAGTGGCAAAAGTATAAGATGTAATAGCGCACCATTCTGAGGTTAGTCTGTTGTTAAAATTGACTTTTTGTGGCCTTTTGGCTTGGCCGGCTGGCAGCTAGTGGTAAATTTTCCATGATTGATGGTGACGGTTTTCTCTCCGGCACTGCCGCTTTGGCGTGCGCCCTTTTAAAGCGGTGCGGTTTGCGAAAATGACAGGGTTGAGTGACTTGGCAAATTCATTGTGAGGATAGCTACGCTTATGCTGCAGCGCAGAAGTTTATTTTATGGTTTAGCCGCGTTGTTGAGCGCCGGCGCCGCCCGGGCTGATACGGTACCTGCAACGCCGACTGCGGCATCATTGGTGCGTCCCGATGACCCGATTATGGGAAATCCGCATGGCGATGTCACGATCGTGGATTTTTACGACATTCGTTGTCCGCCGTGCCGGGCGATGGATGTGTGGCTGAATAGACTGCTGACCGTTGATCCGGGGATTCGTTACGTTCCCGTCGATTATCCGATTCTCGGTGCACCCAGCCAGTTGGGCACGGAAGCGCTTTTCGCTGCGCAGCTGCAGGGTAAATACGTGCCGTTCCGAAAATTCCTGATGACAGAAGTAGCACCACCGACGACGGCCGCGATGCAGGCTGAGGCGGCTGCTTTGAAGCTGGACTGGTCGCAGATGGAATTTGATATGGCTGGCGATGCTGTGGCGCAGCATATTGCGAAGAATCTCGATCGTGGTGCGCAGTTGAACCTTGATGGGATTCCGGCATTGTTTGTGGGTCCAATTTTCGTTCAGGGGGCCTTGGGTTACGATGATATGGTGAGCGTGGTAGCCATGGCGCGGGCCAAACAGCAAAAACAGGCGATGATGAACGTGGCAAAAGCACCTTGACAGTCGGTAATTCCGGCATGACAAGGTTGAGATAATTTTAAGACAATTCATGGAACACTTAGTTTTTCTTTCTAAGTGTTTTAAAGGTTTAAGTGGGATGAACGAAGGAATTTCTGGTATGGCGAAAGCTAGTCGTCGTAAGATGTTTAAATTTGGTGCTGCGGCAGCGGGTGGTGCGCTGGTTGCGGCTTCGACTCGTGTTGCTTCGGCGGCCGTGCCGGCGGCGCCGGCGGGTCCGTTGGATGATTCGTGGGGTCATTCGCTGGGTGCTGGGGTTGATGACCGGCCGTATGGGCAGCCTTCGAAATATGAGAAGGATGCGATTCGCCGGTACGTTCCGTGGCTGGCACAGAGTCCGCAGGCGGATGCGAGTTTTACGCCGTTGCAGGACCAGCCTGGGATTATCACGGCGAACGGGTTTTTCTTTGAGCGTTACCATGCCGGGCGGATCAGTGTTGATCCGGCG
>JARLIK010000035.1 GCA_031291755.1 Acidocella sp.
GGATAAATACAACCTGACCCCGCGCGCCACGCAGATCATCGCGGAAGCGGCGACCGATTCCAAAACCACCAAGGTCACCACCATCAACGTTTCGGGTTACACCGATACGTCGGGCACACCCACCTATAACCAGGGTCTGTCGATCCGCCGCGCCAAAGCGGTGGCGGTTCAGTTGATGACTGATGGCGTACCGGCTGCGGAAATCTCGATCCACGGTTATGGCGAAACCCACCTGCTCGTGCCGACCGGCCCGGGCGTGCGTGAACCGCAGAACCGCCGCGTTGAAATCGTCCTCGATTGATAATCCGCCCATCCTGGCCGACCGGTACGTGATAGTGTGATGAATACCGCGACAACCCCGGCCCATATGGCCGGGGTTGTTCGTTAAGGGGCCAAAGTCCCGGAATTTGTGTTGTTTTTACAACGGCAGTGTGGTTTTGCATGCCTTTGTAATGACTTCTATTGTAAGGTTAATTCTTTTCCCCGATACTAATTACCATAACGCCCTCTCAGGAGCCGATCAGATGAAGTTTCGCCTTATTCTTGCCGCCGCAACCTGCCTGTCGCTGCCTTTGGTAGCCCATGCCCAGCCTGTTAGCGGCGTCTATGTCGCGGGCGAAGCAGGAACCACACTTGAAAACTCGGTCAATGTCAGTGGCACGATTAATGGTTTCGGCGGCTCCGGCAGGGTGCAGTACAACCCCGGCTATACGGGCATTGCCAGCGTCGGTTATGGTTTTGGCGATGGTTTCCGGGTTCAGCTTGATGTCGACTACATCCATAACAGTCCGAGCAAAGGCGAGTCTTCCGGCTTTAGCGTAAAAGCTGGCCATTACGACAATAAGTTCGGCCCGATGGTCAACGTTCTGTACGACATCCCCGCCGGCCTGCCGATTATCCCGTACGTGGGTGCCGGCGTCGGCTATCAGTTCTTTAATTCTGATTATGCGGCAACCATTCCGGGCGTAGGCGCAGCATCCGCCAGCGTTACCCAAGGCAGCTTTGCTTACGATATCATTGGCGGCTTATCCTATCCGGTCGCCAGCGTTCCCGGCCTGTCGCTGACCGCGGAATATCGCTTCATGCAGATCACGGGCACCGAAAAAGACGAGTTCAGCATCTATGGCGGCTTCCCATCTGGCTCACCCAACCCGGGTGTCGCAAAATTTGGTCCGGAATCGACCCACACCTTTACCGTGGGTGCGCGTTATGCGTTCGGCGTCGCCGCCCCAATGGCCCCGGCTCCAGCCCCAGCCCCGGCGGCAGCCCCGGCTCCGGCACCTGCCAAAACCTATCTGGTGTTCTTCGACTGGGACAAATACAACCTGACGCCGCGTGCCGAGCAGGTCATCGCCCAGGCCGCGATCGACAGCCAGGCCGTCAAGCTCACCACCATTAATGTCTCTGGCTATACGGACACTTCCGGCACACCCACCTACAACCAGGGTCTTTCCATGCGTCGCGCCAAGGCTGTCGCCGCCAAGCTGGTGGCTGACGGCGTGCCAGCCTCGGAAATCTCCATCCACGGCTATGGCGAGACCCATTTGCTGGTGCCGACCGGCCCGGGTGTGCGTGAGCCGCAGAACCGCCGGGTGGAAATCGTCCTCGACTGATTTTACCAAACCTCAAACCAAACCCCCGGCGGGCAACTGCCGGGGGTTTTTTGTGACACCTAGCAACGGCGCGGGCCTGGGTGGTACAAGGGTCAATCTTTAGCTTTAATGAGGTTGTGCGTTGGCCGGGCATTCGCAGTTCAAGAACATCATGCATCGCAAGGGCGCGCAGGACGCCAAGCGCGCGCGTATTTTCGCCAAAATCATCCGGGAAATCACCGTCTCCGCCAAGGAGGGCCTGCCGGACCCCGCCACCAACCCACGCCTGCGCTCGGCCATCGCGGCGGCGCTGAAGGCCAACATGACCCGCGACACCATCGACCGCGCAATCAAAAAAGCCAGCAGCGCCGGGGCAGGGGAGCATTATGAAAACGTTCGTTATGAGGGCTATGGCCCCGGTGGCGTGGCGGTGATCGTCGAAGCTCTCACCGATAACCGCAACCGCACCGCCCCTGTCATCCGCGCCGCCTTCAGCAAATCCGGCGGTGCGATGGGTGAGAGCAACTCGGTCTCCTTCATGTTCAACCGCCTCGGCGTGGTGCGCTATGAGGCCAAAGCCGCCAGCGCTGATGCGATGCTGGACGCCGCTATCGAAGCCGGTGCCGATGACGTGGTGAGCGATTCTGAATCCCATGAAATCACGGTCAGCGTGGAGGGATTTTTCGCGGTGCGTGATGCGCTGGAGCATAAATTCGGTGCCCCGTCGGAAGCTAAAATCGAATGGCGCCCCAACATGACCGTCGCGCTCGATGAAGATAAAGCCAAGTCGGTGCTGAAGCTTTTGGATATTCTGGAAGATGACGACGACGTGCAGCATGTGTACGCCAACTTCGAAATCTCCGACGACATCATGCAGAAACTATCCGCATAATGATCCGTTTGCTCGGCATTGATCCGGGTTTGCGTTTCACCGGTTGGGGCATCGTGGAGTCCGATGGCAGCCGGCTGCGCCACGTGGCTGACGGTGTCATTTCAACCGACTCCACCGAGAATGTGCCGCTGCGTTTGAAAGCCCTCGACGATGCGCTGGCGGAATTACTGGAAAATTTTCAACCCGCCGAAGCCGCGGTTGAGGAAACCTACGTGAACCGTGACGCCGCCGCCACGCTGAAACTTGGTTACGCCCGCGGTGTAGCGTTGTTAGCGCCGGCGCGGCGCCATATTCCGGTGTTTGAATATGGCGCTAAAACGGTCAAGCTTTCGGTGGTGGGCACCGGCAATGCCGATAAGTCGCAAGTTGGTTTAATGGTGCGGCGGTTACTCCCTGGAGCCACCTTGAAACGCGCTGACGCTGCCGATGCGCTGGCGGTAGCCATCTGCCATGCCCATCACCGCGCCAGCCTGAATGCCTGGAAAAAACTGGCATGATTGCAAAATTACGCGGTGTGATCGACAATATTGAAGACGGCAAATGCATCGTCGATGTCAATGGCGTGGGGTATTTAGTGTTTTGCTCTAGCCGCACGCTCGCCGCCTTGCCCAACCCGCCCGGCATTGCGTCGCTGTTGATCGAAACCCAGGTGCGCGAGGATGCCATCTCGCTCTACGGCTTTGGCAGCAGCGCCGAGCGCGACTGGTTCCGCCTGTTGACCACCGTGCAAGGCGTCGGCGCAAAGGTCGCATTGGCGTTGCTCTCATCGCTTTCACCCGACCAGCTGATCGCCGCCATCGCCACCGGTGACCGTGCCGCGCTTACAAAATCTCCTGGTGTAGGGCCAAAACTTGCCATCCGGCTGCTCTCCGAATTGCGCGAGAAAGCCGGTGCCATGCCAGGCGGCGGCGGGGCAGGCGGGGTGGTATTTTCCAGCCCGTCAGCCCTCAGCAGCAACGCCGCCGACGCACTCTCGGCTTTGCAAAATCTCGGCTACCGCCGCCCGGAAGCCGAAGCCGCCCTGGCCCGCAGCATCTCTGAACTCGGTGCCGATGCGCCATTGGATGTATTGGTCCGCGCTGGCTTGAAGGCGCTGGCCAAATGAGCGAGGATGATAACCGCATTGTCTCCGGCGAAAAATCCTGGGACGATAATGCGGAAGCCTCGCTTCGCCCGGAATCACTCGATGATTTCACCGGCCAGCAGGCCAGTCGCGAGAACCTTAAAATCTTCGTCGCCGCCGCAAAATCCCGCAATGAGGCGCTTGACCATGTGCTGCTGCACGGCCCGCCGGGTTTGGGTAAAACCACGCTGGCACAAATTGTCGCGCGTGAAATGGGGGTGGGGTTCCGCGCCACTTCCGGCCCAGTCATTCAAAAATCCGGAGACCTTGCCGCCATCCTCACCAACCTCAACCCCAAGGATGTGCTGTTCATCGACGAGATCCACCGGCTGCAACCGGCCATCGAGGAAATTCTCTATCCGGCGATGGAGGATTTCCAACTCGATCTCATCATCGGCGAAGGCCCCGGTGCCCGCACGGTGCGAATCGATTTGCCGCCTTTCACGTTGGTCGGTGCCACCACGCGCTCTGGCCTGCTCGCCACGCCGCTGCGTGACCGTTTCGGTATTCCGCTCCGCCTGGTGTTTTATACCACCGCTGAACTCACCAAGATCGTCACCCGCCTGGCTGGCAAGCTGGCCATGAACCTTACTGGTGAAGGCGCCACCGAAATTGCCCGCCGCGCCCGCGGCACCCCCCGCATCGCCGGCCGCTTAACCCGCCGCATCCGCGACTTCGCCGCCGTCGCGGGCACCGATATCATCGGCGCTAAGGAGGCTGACGCCGCACTCACCCGCCTGGATGTGGATCATCTCGGCCTGGACGCCATGGACCGCCGTTACTTAAAGCGCCTCGCCGAACACCATGGCGGCGGCCCGGTCGGGGTGGAAACCCTGGCCGCCGCCCTGGCCGAAGCACGTGATACTCTGGAAGACGTGGTTGAACCATATTTAATCCAGGAAGGCTTCCTCGTCCGCACCAGCCGTGGCCGCATGCTGGGCGACCCCGGCTGGCGTCATCTTGGCCTGAAACCGCCACAAAAAAGCCCGCCTCAGGCAGATCTACTGGGTGATGATTTTTGAGCGCCCCTCATATCTTCAACCTGCGCATCTATATCGAGGACACCGACGCCGGCGGTATCGTGTACTACGCCAATTATCTGCGCTTTGCCGAACGCGCCCGCACCGAAGCCATGCGTGCGCTGGGCGTGCCCCATGCCGGGATGATTGCCGAGCATGGCCGGATGTTTGTGGTGCACCGCATCAATCTCGTCTATCACCGCCCCGCACGGCTGGATGACGTAATCTCGGTGAAGACACATATCCTCACAATAAACGGCGCTTCCTTACAACTTCGTCAGGAATTTTGCCGAGACAGCGACTCTCTGGGCGTGCTTGAGGTGTCGCTTGGCTGCGTCAGCCGTGATAATGGCCGGGCCGCGCGGATACCGGCAGTCTGGGCGGCGGGTATTCGTGCAGGCTTGAGTGAAGTTTGAGGAAAGGGTTTTTTAGTGGATCAGGCGGTTAACACGGCAGCGCTGGCTGCGCCTTCAACCAATTTGTCGCTCTGGGGCTTGTTCCTGGAAGCTGACATCGTGGTGAAGCTGGTGATGCTCATCTTGCTCCTGGCCAGTGTCTGGGTGTGGGCGATTATCATCGAAAAAACCATTACCCTGAAGCGGGTGAACAAGGAGGCCAACCAGTTCGAGGACCAGTTCTGGTCCGGCGGCAGCCTCGATGATTTGTTCGAGCGCGAAGGCGCTGATCCCAGCAACCCGATGGCCGCGCTATTCGGTGCCGCGATGAGCGAATGGCGCCGTTCGGTGCGTATTGCCGGCATCGATATCGGCCGCACCGCGGTGCGTGAGCGCATCGACCGCGCCATGAACGTGACATTGATGCGCGAGATGGACCGCTTGGAGCGCTACATGATCTTCCTGGCCTCGGTCGGCTCAACCGCGCCGTTCATCGGCCTGTTCGGCACCGTTTGGGGCATCATGCACTCCTTCTCAGCCATCGCCGCCATGCATAACACTGACCTCGCGGTGGTCGCGCCCGGCATCGCCGAAGCTCTGTTCGCCACCGCCATCGGCCTGGTGGCCGCGATTCCGGCCGTGCTGGCGTTCAATAAAATCAGCAATGACCTGGCCCGCTTTGCCTCCCGCCTGGAGGGCTTCGGCTCGGAGTTCAGCGCCATTCTATCACGCCAGACCGAGGAGAAAGCTTGAGATGGCCGGCGGCATGATCGGCGGCAACGGCAAAGGCCGCGGCCGCTATAAGCCGATGGCGGAAATCAACGTCACACCGTTGGTGGACGTGATGCTGGTGTTGCTGATCGTGTTCATGATCACCGCGCCGATGATCACCTCGGGTGTGAATGTGAATTTGCCGCAGGCCTCGGCAACGCCGGTGCAATCAGATTCCACACCGATCACCATCACGGTGAACGCGCAGAATCAGATTTTCCTGCAAAACTCGCAGGTTGAACTGGGTAATTTGGTGTCCACCTTGCAGCAAATTTCGCAGAATAATCAGGACCGGCGAATTTTCGTGCGTGGTGATCAGTCAGTTACCTATGGAGATATGCTGCAGGTGATGGCCACCATCACCCAGGGCGGTTTCACCAAAGTGGCCTTGCTGGCGCAACAGCCCGGCACCGCCGCGCCTGGAAAATAGCCTGACGGACGCTACAAATTATGAATAGGGGCATGCGCCGCGGCGCAACCATCTCATTGGCGCTTCATGTGTTGTTGATCGGCAGTTTGCTCATTGCACTGCCGACAAAGCCGCTTGAGACATCGGCTGATGATACGGTGAGCGTCGATTTTGAGGCCCCCAATCAGCCGCAACAGGCAAAAACACCCGGCAAGGTGGCGGCCCCGGCTGATACACCGACGGTGAGTGCTGCCAACATGGCGGAAAAGCAGCCCAAACCGCAGCCGATCGTGGCACCGCCGCCGCCGCCGCCACCGCCGCCTCCGGCCCCTGACACCACACCGAAACTGCCCACGCCGCCGGCACCGGCCCCGCCGCCACCGCCGCCGGTGCAAAGCCCGGATGCCATCAAAACGCCGCCACCGCCGCCGCAGCCACCGCAGAAAACCACCTCAACCGTGGTGCAGCCGAAGATTCCCCTGCCGCCCGCCGTGCAGCCGCCCGCCCCGGCGCAAAGCCCCACGCATCAGCCGCAGGTAACCAAAAACCCCGCACCGTTGAGCAAAACCGTGCTGAATACGCTGGAAAAGCTGGAAGCCCTGCAGGAACAAAAAACCCCGCCGACCGCCAAATACAACCCTGACCAGGGCGGTGCCCCGAACGCAGGCGGCAGCCCTAACAGCACAGCCAATTCCCGGCTTTCCGGGGCTGATCGTGGTGCCATCGGCGCTCACGTAAGGCCTTGCTGGACCATCGATGCTGGTGCGCCAGGGGTTTCCAGCTTCAGCGTGCATCTGCTGGTGCAAACCGACGGCACCGGCACCGTGCGCAATGCCGAGGTAGCGCCCGATGACCAATCGCGCATGAGCGACCCCATTTATGCCGCCTATGCCAACCGGGCTGTCGCCGCTGTCATGAACGTGCAATGCGCAACGCTGCCTCTGCCATCATATATGTTGGGACAGAACCAAACCTTTATTTTCAACTTCAGCCCATAACCTAGCCCGAGGTATCCTGATGAACATGACCAGACGCTTGCTCTCGCTCTCACGCCGTGGCCTGCTCGGCTCGGGTGCCGCCGGTTTGCTGCTGCCCCGCTTGGCTCATGCGCAGTCCGCTCTGGGCGGTGCTGATACCCCGGCCCCGGCGGCGGCTTCAAACAATGGCCCGGCGATCAACGTCTCGGGTGCGCAGAATGCCCCGATCCCCATCGCCATCCCGACCATCGGTGACCCCACCGGCGCGCCTTCCTCAATCGGTGCCCAAATCTCGCAGGTGCTGACCGATGATTTAGGCCATTCCGGCCTTTTCCGCCCCATCGATTCCGCCAGCTTCGTGCCTAATTCCATCGTCAATGGCGTGCCGGTCTGGCAAAACTGGAGCATCCTCGGTGCTCAGGCCCTGATCACCGGCGATGTGGCGGACGCCGGCGGCGGCCAGTTGCGAGTCGAATTCCGGCTTTGGAGCGTTACCCAGCAGCAGCAGGTGCAAGGCACCGCCTATACCACCACGCCGGATAACTGGCGCCGCATCGCCCACATCATCGGCGACGTGGTTTACAAGCAATTGATCGGTGAAAACGGCTATTTCGATTCCCGCGTGGCCTATATTTCCGAAGCCGGCCCGGTCACCAGCCCGGTCCGCCGCCTCGCGGTGATGGATTATGATGGTGCCAACAATAAATTCCTCACCAACGGCGATTCCATGGCGCTGTCGCCGCAGTTCAACCCCACCCGCCAGCAGCTCGCCTTCGTTAGCTTCCAGAATAACCAGCCGCGGGTTTATTTATTTGATTTGCAGACCGGCCATCAATCGCTGGTCGGCAGCTTCGGTGAAATGACCATCGGGCCGAAATTCTCACCCGATGGTAATTCGCTGCTGATGTCCGTCTCGCGCGGTAATGGGGCTGCCCTCGTCAAAGTCAGCGCCAGTGGTGGCGGGATGCAGCAGCTTACCGATTCTTCCTCGATCAACGTCACCCCCAGCTATTCGCCTGACGGCTCGCAAATCGCCTTCAACTCCGACCGCGACGGCAACCAGCAATTGTTCGTGATGAATTCTGATGGCTCAGGCGTAAAACGCATCAGCTTTGGTGATGGCCAATATGCCGAACCCGCCTGGTCCCCGCGCGGAGACCTCATCGCCTACACCCGCTGGGGCTCTGGCGGTTTCTCGATCGGTGTCATGCAGCCTGATGGCTCGGGTGAGCGCATCCTCTCCCAGGGCTTCCTGGTGGAAAGCGCCACCTTCTGCCCGAACGGCCGCGTCATCATGTTCTACCGCCAAACCCCCAGCATCTCCGGCCACGATTCCCGCCTCGTCACCATCGGCATCGACGGCTTCAACGAGCGCCTGGTCGATACCCCCACCAACGCCTCCGACCCCTCATGGTCACCTTTGTTGTCTTGACGGGTAATTAGGAAGCAGCTTTCGGTCATTCCCGCGCAAGCGGGAACCTTCTCAAGGTGGGAGGTTCCCGCTTGCGCGGGAATGACCGAAAGGGTTACCACCCATACGCCAGCCAAGGGTTGCCATCAGGGCCGGGGTTTGGCATAGGGCGCGGGTTCGCATGGTGCGGACAAATTCACACGCAGGGTGCCTTGCCTGGGGTTCTACCCTTTGGTCCGGTGCCGAGAGGCCTGATCCTGCGGAGGTTTAACCGGATTTAGACAAGGAAAGGGTGCTATCATGGCATTACCTGAAGTTTCGTTACGTCACCTGCTCGAAGCAGGCGTGCATTTTGGTCACAACACCCGCCGCTGGAACCCGCGCATGGCGCCGTTCCTGTTCGGGGTTCGTAACCAGGTTCATATTATCGATTTGCAGCAGACCGTCCCGATGCTGGAACGCGCCCTCAAGGCTGTCCGTGACGTGACCGCCGCTGGTGGCCGTGTGTTGTTCGTGGGCACCAAGCGGGCGGCGGCTGACTATGTCGCTGAATCCGCGCAGCGTTGCGGCCAGTATTACGTGAACCATCGCTGGCTGGGCGGCATGCTGACCAACTGGAAGACCATCACGGGTTCCATCAAGCGTTTGCGCCAGATGGACGAGCTGCTGGCTGGTGAGACGCAAGGGCTGACCAAAAAGGAAGTGCTGAACCTGACGCGCGACAAGGAAAAGCTGGAACGCGCTCTGGGCGGCATCAAGGACATGGGCGGCCTGCCGGATATTCTGTTCATCATCGATACCAACAAGGAAAAGCTGGCGGTTGAAGAAGCCAACAAGTTGGGCATTCCGGTCATCGCGGTGCTGGATTCCAATTCCGATCCAACCGGCGTGACCTTCCCGGTTCCGGGCAATGACGATGCGATCCGCGCGATTACGCTGTATTGCGATCTGATCGCCGGTGCGGTGCTGGATGGTATCAGCGCCGAGATGGGCGCTTCGGGCCGTGACCTGGGCGCTGCGGCCGAGCCGATTCTGGAAGTGTTGCCGGAAGCTGAAGCCGAGCACGCTGCCTAATTAAATTTTTCAGACAATCAACTGACGGCGTTGCTTTGCGTGTAAAGGCAACGCCGTTACCTTGAGCTAGAGGAGCAAAACATGGCTGAAATTACTGCGGCGCTGGTGAAAGACCTGCGCGAGACATCCGGCGCTGGCATGATGGATTGCAAAAAAGCGCTGGTCGAGAGCGATGGCGATATGCAGGGCGCGATTGATTGGCTGCGCAAGAAGGGCCTTTCCGCTGCCGCGAAAAAATCCGGTCGCGTGGCTTCTGAAGGTTTGGTTGGCATTGCATTGTCCGCCGGCAAGGGCGCGATGGTTGAAATCAACGCCGAGACCGACTTCGTGGCGCGTAACGAAGCCTTCCAGGCATTTGTTGAAACCGCCGCGAAAATTGCCCTCACCACCGGTGAAGATGTGGACGCCCTGAAGGCCGCCCCGTACCCTGGTTCTGAGCGTAACGTGGCTGATGAGCTGGTGCATCTGGTCGCCACCATCGGTGAGAATATGGCCGTGCGCCGGGTTGCCGTGATCAATATTCCAGGCGGCGTCGTGGCTGGTTATGTGCATGGCGCATTAAAGCCGGGCTTGGGCAAAATCGGCGTGCTGGTTGGGCTTTCGGGCAACGCCAACGAAGCCATCGAATCATTGGGCCGCCAGATCGGCATGCATGTGGCTGCCACCCGTCCGGATGCGCTGAGCATCGCTGAGGTTGATCCGGCGGCATTGGAGCGTGAAAAAGCCGTGCTGTCTGAGCAGGCGCGGGCGTCGGGCAAGCCGGAAGCCATCATCGAGAAGATGATGACGGGCCGGATTGCGAAATACTACGAGGACGTGGTGTTGCTCGAGCAGACCTGGGTGATTGACGGCGAAAGCAAGGTCAAGGCGGTGGTCGAGAAGGCCGGTGCCAAGATTGAGCGTTTCGTGCGGTTCCATCTCGGTGAGGGTATCGAGAAGGAAACCTCTGATTTCGCGGCGGAAGTGGCGGCTGCAGCCGGGGTCTAATTCCGCAGGGTGAAACTCTTGTGAGGGGCGGTTCAGGCGTTTAGCTTGTGCCGCCCTTCCTGTATGGAACTATCATGACACCGATTCCCAAATACAAGCGCGTGCTGTTGAAAGTCTCCGGCGAGGCCCTGATGGGCAAGCGCGACTACGGGCTGGACACTGAAACCGTCAACGCCATTGCGGCTGACGTGCGCGATGTGGTGGCGATGGGCGTGCAGGTTTGCCTGGTGATCGGTGGTGGTAATATCTTCCGGGGCATCTCTGGTGCGGCTGGCGGGATGGACCGCTCGCAGGCGGATTTCATCGGCATGCTGGCCACCGTGATGAACGCCATTGCGGTGCAATCGGCATTGGAGAAGCTCGACATCCCAACCCGCGTGCAATCTGCCATTCCCATGGCTTCCGTGTGCGAACCCTATATTCGCAGGCGCGCCGAACGGCACATGGAGAAAGGCCGGGTGGTGGTGTTTGCCGCCGGTACCGGCAACCCGTTTTTCACCACCGACACCGCCGCAGCGTTGCGGGCTGCCGAGATGCATTGCGACGCCTTGCTCAAGGGGACGCAGGTGGATGGTGTGTATTCGGCTGACCCGCGCAAAGTGGCGGATGCCAAGCGGTTCGAGGAGCTGACCTACCTCGATGTGCTGGCCCGCGATCTGAATGTGATGGACGCCGCCGCGATCAGTCTGGCGCGGGAAAATCATTTGCCGATCATCGTATTCAACATCCACGCCCACGGCGCTTTTGCCGCTGTGATGCGGGGCGAAGGGTTGTTTACCCGGATCGTTGAACCCGGAAGATAAGAGGAACCTGATAATGCCTGCCGATATTTCCGCCTTAAAACAGGATTTGACCCGCCGTATGGATGGCGCTCTGGACGCGCTGAAGCGCGAGTTTGGGGGCCTTCGCACCGGCCGCGCCAGCCCGGCCTTGCTCGACCCGGTGAAGGTGGAGGCCTACGGCCAGATGATGCCGATCAACCAGGTTGCCACTGTGGCCGTGCCGGAATCCCGCATGATTACCGTGCAGGTATGGGACCGCTCGATGGTCAATTCGGTGGTGGCCGCTATCCGCGATTGCGGCCTCGGCCTCAACCCGCAGCCGGACGGCCAGATGGTGCGCGTGCCGCTGCCGATGCTGACCGAAGAGCGCCGTAATGAACTGGCCAAAACCGCCGCCAAATATGCCGAAAATGCCCGCATTGCGGTGCGCGGCGTGCGGCGTGACGGCATGGAGCAGATCAAGGCGCTGCAAAAGAAGCATGAAATCAGCGAGGACGACGAGCGCGACTGGTCCGAGCAGGTACAAAAGCTGACCGACGGCTACATCAAACGGCTCGATGAGAGCCTGGCCGAGAAAGAAAAGGACATCCGCCAAGTATAATGGCTGATAGTTGTTCTCCTGTTATTCCGCGCCATGTTGCCATCATCATGGATGGCAATGGCCGCTGGGCTGCCGCCCGTGGTTTGCCGCGCGCCATCGGGCACCGGGAAGGCACCAAGGCGGTGCGCCGGACCATCGAGGCGGCGATCGAGCAGGGGGTGCAGTACCTCACCCTATTCGCCTTTTCATCGGAAAACTGGCAGCGCCCGCCCGAGGAAGTTACCGACCTCACGGGCTTGCTGCGATATTATTTACGCAATGAACTCAATGAGTTGCATGAAAACGGCGTGCGTCTGGTGGTCATTGGCGAGCGCGACCGGTTTGGCCCGAATTTAGCCGCCGAGCTGGCTCAGGCGGAAGTCCGCACCGCCGGCAATACTAAGCTCACGCTGGTGATGGCGCTCTCCTACGGTGGCCGGGCGGATATCGTGGAGGCGGCCAGGCGTGCGCTGGCGGCCGGGCTGTCACCCGATGCGATGTCCGAGGCAAAATTCGCCTCGCTGCTGTCCACCGATGGTATTCCAGACCCTGATTTGCTGATCCGCACCAGCGGAGAGGAGCGGATCTCGAATTTTCTACTGTGGCAGACAGCCTATGCTGAACTCTATTTCACTGATGTCCTATGGCCGGATTTTGAGACCGCGGATTTTACCAAAGCGTTGGCCGAATTCGCCCGGCGGGAGCGGCGTTTTGGCGCTCGCCCTGAGTGAGCCGGTGAATCAGGCCAACAATGGCCGCTGGTCGGATTTCGGCATCCGGCTGGCATCGGCGGCGGTGCTCAGTCCGATCGCGCTTTTGGCGTTGTGGTATGGCGGGCTGGCCTGGACGGCGTTGATCATTGTGGCGCTGGTTGGCTTGGGCACTGAATGGGCGAGGCTGGCGGGCTATGAGATGCTGTCGCCGATGACTCTGCTGATGGCGGTAGGAATGGCTGGCGCGGCATTACTGGCAATGCTGGCCGGCTTTGCCGCCGGTTTTGGGGTGCTACTGCTGTTAAGCCTGGCGGTATGGCGGCTGGCCGGACGGTTTACCGCCGCTGGCGTGCCGTACGCCGGCATTGGCGGGCTGGCGCTGCTATGGCTGCGGTTACAGCCCACAACTGGCCTCCGGGACACTTTGTTCCTGGTCGTGGTGGTTTGGGCTACCGATGTTGGCGCCTATCTGGTTGGGCGGGTAATCGGTGGCGTCAAGCTGGCGCCTAAAATTTCGCCCGGCAAAACCTGGAGCGGCTCGGCGGGTGGTCTGCTGATCGGCGCCTTCACTGGCGCGTTGATGACTCGCGGCATGCACGGCATTGATTGGTGGGCGCTGATCCCGGCGGGCCTGTTGAGCTTTTTTGCACAGGCCGGGGATTTGCTGGAGAGTGCTGTGAAGCGGCGCTTGGGTGTCAAGGATTCCGGCGCTACAATTCCCGGCCACGGCGGGTTGTTTGACCGGCTTGATGGATTTTTGGCGGCTGCACCGTTGGCCGCGTTACTGGCGCTCTACGCACAGGGAGGATTGCCGTTATGGCGGTAAAGCAACTGACAATCCTCGGCTCCACTGGGAGCGTCGGCACCCAAACCATTGATATTCTGGCTGAAAATCAGCAGGATTATCATGTTTGCGCACTCGTCGGCGGCCGTAATGTGGCGTTGATCGCCGAACAGGCCAAGCGATTCCGCCCCACCATCACAGTGATTTCTGAAGATTCGCTATTGGACGATCTGCGGGCCGCGCTGCACGGCACCGGCCTTGCGTGCGCTGCCGGACGTGCTGCGGTGATCGAGGCGGCGGGCCGGAAGGTCGATTGGACGATGTGCGCCATTACCGGCGTGGCCGGGTTGGAGCCAACCCTGGCGGCGGTCCGCAACGGCGGCACCATCGCCTTTGCCAATAAGGAAGCGCTGGTTTCCGCCGGTGACGTGATGCTGGACGCCGTTGCCGCGGCGGGGGCGACGCTGCTGCCGGTGGATTCCGAACATAACGCCATCATGCAGGCGCTGGCGGATGGCAACGAAAAATCGGTCGATAAGATCATCCTCACCGCCTCCGGCGGGCCGTTCCGTAACCATTCGCTCGAGGAGATGCGCTCGGTAACGCCTGAAGCCGCGCTGCGTCATCCGGTTTGGTCGATGGGGGCCAAAATCTCCATCGACAGCGCCACCATGATGAACAAATGCCTGGAAGTTATTGAAGCTGCAAGATTATTCTCACTCACATCCAGCCAGATCGAAGTTCTCATCCACCCGCAATCGGTCATTCATGGTATGGTGTGTTACGCCGATGGCAGCGTGATCGCGCAGCTTGGCACGCCCGATATGCGTATCCCGATCGCGCATACATTGGCTTGGCCGCAACGGCTGGCCACCAAAGCACCCCGGCTCGATCTGGCCGCCGTCGCGAGTTTGACATTTTTCACCCCCGATGAAGCGCAATTTCCGGCCCTGCGGCTGGCCCGCGAGGTGCTTGCCGCCGGTGCCGGTGCGCCGGCTGTGCTGAATGCTGCCAATGAAATTGCCGTAGCAGCCTTTTTGGCTCGTAAAATCGGCTTTCTGGATATCGCCGCCATCGTTGAGAACGTGCTACAGGAGTTCGGTACACCGCCCATACCGGATCTGGCCGCTGTCCTGGCTCTCGATGAAGCGGCCCGCGCGGCTGCCAACCGGCTGACCACGGCCAAGGCCGCTTGAAAGCAGATTAATGACTGAAACCATTCGCTCCATCCTGGCTTTTCTGGTCGTTCTTGGCGTTTTGGTGTTTTTCCATGAGCTTGGCCATTACCTAGCGGCGCGGGCGCGGGGCGTGGTGGTGGAGGCCTTCTCCATCGGCTTCGGCCCGGCGTTGCTATCCTGGAAGGCCAAATCCGGCACGGTTTGGAAACTTTCGGCGCTGCCGCTCGGCGGCTATGTGAAGATGCAGGGTTGGGGCGAGGAAGATACGGACGCCCCCAAACTGCCGGGCTCTTTTGCTGCGGCATCTCTGAGCTCGAAGGCTATTATAGTGGCAGCCGGGCCGATTGCGAATATGGTGCTGGCCTTTGTGCTGTTTACCGGGCTGTTCGTGATTGCTGGTAAGGTGCAGGTGCAGCCGGTGTTGAGCAAGATCACCGCCGGTGCGCCGGCGGCACAGGGCGGCTTGCTGGCGGGCGATAAAATTCTCAGCGTGGGTGGCATCAAAACCCCGCATTTCGATGATATTCAACGGATCGTCATGGCGCATCCGGATACTGAATTGGTCATCAGTTTCGACCGGGGCGGCGTAGTGCAATCTAAGGAGGTCAAGACCGGCCACAAGGATGCTGGCGGCACCGAAATCGGCGTGCTGGGCGTGGAGGGTGACCAGATCACCACCACCAGGCTGGGGCCGGTGGCGGCAGTGGCGGCGGCGGCGCAACAGACCTGGCAATTGACGGTCGAGACCATTAGCGGCCTGACCAACCTGATTTTCCGCGGCCAGGGTGCCGGTGACCTCGGCGGCCCGCTGCGCATCGCCCAGATGTCGGGCCAGGTGGCAGCGCTCGGCGTGACCAGCCTGGTTTCGTTCATCGCCATGCTCTCGGTGAACCTCGGCCTGATCAATCTGGTCCCGATCCCTATTCTCGATGGCGGCCATCTGCTGTTTTACGCTGCCGAGGCCGTTTACGGGAAGCCGATCTCAAAGCGGGCGCAGGACTATAGCATGCGAATCGGGTTTGCTTTGCTGATCAGCCTGTTTGCCTTTACAACTGTAAACGACCTAACCCAGCTTGGCGCCGTGCATTGGGTTGCGCATCTGTTTGGTTAAGCCTGGTCAACTGCGGGGTTTGCCGGTCAATGGCTTGCTCCGGGGCCGGTAGCGTGCGAAACGCCGGGATGTATCGCATATCGTGTAGGGCGCCGTGGTGCGCCGGATTATGGGTTGTGCCTTGAATTTGGGTTGTGCCTTGAATTTCTGTGGGAGGTTATCTTTGCTTAAGCCGCGCTCGGTCCTTTTGGCCTCCGTCTGTTTGTTGCCAGCCGTTTTAACGCCTGGTGTTTTCGGGCCAGGCAAGTTGCTGGCAGCCACCCCTACCTCCGGCCAATCACAAGGCGGAACGGTTGCCGGCATTACGGTAACGGGTAATGCCCGTATCGAGCCTGAAACCATTCAGAGCTACATGGTCATTCAGCCAGGTGATCAGTTCAGTTCCGACAAGATCAACGACAGTGTGAAAACGCTGTACGCGACCGGGCTGTTCAAAAATGTCAGCATCACCCGCAAGGGTAATTATCTGGTGGTGGCGGTGGTGGAAAACCCAACCGTCGATCAGGTATATTTCGTTGGCAATAAAACCATTACGGACAAGGACGCTGCGGCTGCGATCGGCCTGAAGCCGCGCTCGGTATTCACTGTTGCCGCCGCTGAGGCAGACCGCCGGGCTTTGTTGAATTTATACGCCAAAAAAGGCTATTACGGCGCGACCGTCACCCCCAACATTATTAAGTTGCCCGACAATCGGGTGAACGTGGTGTTTCAATGCGCGGATGGCACTGAAACGTTGATCAGCCGGATCACCTTTATTGGCAATGATCATTTCAGTCAGAGCAAGTTGCGCGAGGTTATCTCCAGCCGCCAGGAAGCCTGGTTCCGGTTTCTCTCCAGCTCCGATCAATATGATTCTGAACGCGTGCAGTACGATGAAGACCTGCTCCGGCAGTTCTACCTGCACAATGGCTATGCCGATTTCCAGGTCAACAGCGCCAATGCTGAACTCGCCCCGGATCGTAAATCCTTTTATCTGACCTTCGATTTCAACGAAGGCCCGCGTTATCGCGTCGGCAGCCTGACGGTGGTTTCCAGCATCCGTAATCTGTCCGGTGATAAGCTGCGCGGTCTGGTGCCCGAGAGTGTGGGTGATTGGTTCGACGGCACCGCCTTGCAGGAAGGCATCGCAGCGGTCTCCAAGCGTGCGCAGGACATGGGCTACGCCTTTGCCCAGGTGAACCCGGTGGTGAAAACCGATCCCGCGAAAAAGACCATCTCGATCACTCTGAATGTGATTGAAGGCCCGAGGGTTTATATTCAGCGCATCGACATCACCGGCAACACCCGCACCGAGGACAAGGTGATCCGCCGCGAACTGACTTTAGCCGAGGGTGACGGCTACAACCAGACCAAGGTTGACCAGTCACAGACCAATCTTAAAAACCTCGGTTTCTTCAAGGACGAAAAAATCACCACTTCGCCAGGTTCCACGCCGCAGCAGGTGATTTTGAATACCAAGGTTACCGAGCAGGCCACCGGCCAGTTCTCATTGGGTGGCGGTTATTCCACCAGCCTGGGCGCGCTGGTGAATGCCGGCCTGTCGCAGAATAACTTCCTCGGGACTGGTGTTAACGCCAGCATCAACGCGCTGCTCGCGCAGCGCGGCACCCAGATCAATCTCGGTGTGACCAACCCGTATTTCCTCGATCGTAATTTGATCGCCGGGTTTGACTTATTCCGTACGGTTACTGATTCATACACAGCCTCTGCTGCTGCCTTCAACTATTCAGAAAGCGACATCGGCGCGGACGTGCGGTTGGGCTACCGCTTCAACGCCCATGTGCGGCAGTCCTTCACCTACTCACTCAGCGAGCGGAACCTGTATGCGGTGCCGACCGGCTCCAGCCAGTACGTGATCCAGGAGGAGGGCGTCTCCAGCCTGTCGCAGCTTAGCCAGACCCTAACCTTCGATTATCTTGATGATGACCTTTCCCCGACCTCCGGCCCGCTGGTTACGTTCACCACCGATTTTGCCGGTCTCGGCGGTTCGGCGAAGTATGTCCGTGTCACCCCCAGCATTTCCTATTACATTCCGCTGGAACGGGTATTCGGCAGTAAGCAATGGGTGCTGAAGCTGAGCGCCGGGGCGGGCTATCTGCTGCCGATTCTAAATTATCAGGATCGCATCGTGGACCGCTTCTTCCTCGGGGGCGATTCTCTGCGGGGCTTTGCTGATGGTGGTGTTGGCCCGCATGACGTGGGCACCGGCGACAGTCTTGGTGGTAAATACATGTACACCCAATCGACCGAACTGCATTTCCCGCTGCCTGTATCACAGGATCTCGGGCTGCAGGGCTTTGCCTTCGTCGATGTCGGCTCGCTTTACGGCGTCAAAGCGCTGCCCGGATTGCCGGTGTATGATAGTTCAACTCCGCGGGTTGGCACTGGTGTTGGCGTGTCGTTCAACACGCCGTTTGGGTTGATCAACCTGTCGCTGGCTGAGCCGATTCTGAAGCAGAAAGACGACCAGGTTCAGCAATTCCGCGTTTCTTTTGGTACGAGGTTCTAAGTGATTATGTTTACCAAGCTTCCTAAAATACTGGCGGTTTCGGCCTTGATTTTGGCGCTTGCCGCCCCGGCGGCGCTGGCGCAAACCTCGCCCGGCTACTTCATTCCACCTGCCGCTCCGCAGGGTGGTCCGGCTCCGTCGCACCCGGCGGCAGCCAAGCCCGCTGCAACCCCCATGAGTTCTGATACGGCAGCGGCTGACGCCGCCGATGCGCAGGCGCAACCCAAAATGCCGCCGATTCCGCAATTGCCGCCTTTGCCTAAGGCGGCGCCGCCACCGGTAGCGGTAATTGGTGTGTTGAGCGTGCCGGAAGTGATGCAGAAATCCACTGCCGCCCAGGGCGTGCAGAAGATCATTCAAGACCGCCGTGCCAAGCTGGCGGAAGAGGCCCAGAAAGATCAGGCCGGCTGGCAGGCTGAGCAGGCGAAAATCACGGCTGAGCGTTCCACGCTGACGGAAGCCGCACTCGAGGCTAAGGAAAAAGCCCTGCAGGGTGAAATCGCCGCCGCTCAGACCAGCTTCCGCGCCCGTGATCAGGCCATCCAGAATTCCGCGCAGGCGGCTTTGGGTGAGATTGAATCCACATTGATCGCCGTCATCCGCCAGGTGGCTGATGAGCATGGTATGAATCTGGTGCTGCACCGTGAACAGGTGGCGCTGAATGTCAGCGCCTTTGACATCACCGATGAGGTGGCTGCGCAGTTGAACAAGCAGGTGACCACCGTGCCGGTGCCGCCCAGCGTGGTAACGCCTGGCATGCCGATCAGTTCGCCGGACGATGGCCAAGGCAACGGCCAGTAATCTGGCCGTTCAATGAGTATCGCGGCAAAGCCCGGTGATGCACGGTTTTTCGTGCGGACCGGGCCGCATAGTCTGGTAGCGCTGGCGACGTTGATTGGCGCCAGCCTGACCGGGGAGGATAAGCTTGTATCTGGTGTGGCGCCGCTGCAAACGGCGGGACCGGACGATATCAGCTTCCTTGACAACCGGCGTTACGCCGAAGTTTTGGATGCCACTAAAGCCGGGGCTGTCATTATCCATCCGGACTTCATGGCCCGGGTACCAGAAGGTACGGCGGCTCTGGTTACGCCCGAGCCCTATGTCGGCTGGGCAAAGATCTCGGCATGTTTTTTCCCACCGCTCGTCTCGCAAGGCGCTGCACACCCGAGCGCCATTATCGATTCCACCGCGATCATCGACCCCTCGGCAGAGATCGGTGCCGGGGCCGTCATTGGCCGGGCGGTTGAAATTGGTGCCGGTTGCATCATCGGACCGCTGGCAGTGATCGGCGACGGCGTGGTGATCGGCAAAAACTGCCGTGTGCACACGCACGCCACCATCTCGCACGCAATTTTGGGGGATTGCGTCACCATCTATCCGGGCGCCCGCATCGGGCAGGACGGGTTTGGTTTCGCCATCACCAAGTCGGGCTTCGTTTCCATCCCGCAACTCGGCCGGGTTCTGATTGGCGATGGCGCTGAAATTGGCGCTAATTCGACCATTGATCGCGGCTCCGCCCAGGATACCGTGATCGGGCCGGGGGTGCGTATCGACAATCTGGTTCAGATTGGCCACAACGTTAACATTGGCAGCCACGCCGTGATTGTGGCGCAGGCGGGGGTTTCTGGCTCGACGACCATTGGCGATCAGGCAATGGTCGCGGCTCAGGCCGGATTGGCCGGGCATTTGAACATTGGCCGGGGCGCCCGCATTGGTGCTCAGGCCGGGGTGATGGCCGATGTGGCTGCCGGGATCGAAGTGCTGGGGGCGCCGGCGCAACCGGCCAAGGCGTTTTTCCGCGAGGTGGTGACACTTCGTAAACTGGTGCAGGCAGCACGTGGTGCCGCCAAGCCGGATCAAAAGAAAGAGGATTGAAGACAGGCCGTCATGGACGAAATTTCGCAAGAGACATTGCCCGCCATTGATGTGGAGATAATCGACACCAAGCGTCTGATGACGATGATCCCGCATCGCTATCCGTTTCTGCTGGTCGATCGTCTGGTCGATGTTCGACGGGACCATTCGGCGATCGGGATAAAAAATGTCACCGTAAATGAAAATTTCTTCCAGGGGCATTTTCCTGGTCACCCGGTGATGCCCGGCGTACTGATTGTGGAAAGCATGGCGCAGACCGCGGCGGCTCTGGTGATCGAGACGCTTGGCGCCGAGCGCGGCATCCCGATTGTGTATTTCATGTCGATCGACAATGCGAAGTTCCGCAAGCCCGTCACCCCGGGTGATTGCTTGCGGATTCATGTCACCAAAGACCGCCGCCGCGGTAATGTCTGGCGTTTCAACGGCATTGCCAAGGTTGATGGCGTGGCGGTGGCGGAAGCTCTGTTCACCGCCATGATCATGGAAGATGTCAAACCGGCGGTATAATCGTTTATAATCAAATGATTATATGGAAATAATTAGAAATGACGATTGACTGGCGGGAGCGCAGCCGGACGTCTAAAGGATTTTATGAAGATGGCGGGTGTTGGATTGGAGACCGTTTTGCTTGACCTGATACATCCGACCGCGATCGTTTCGCCGGATGCCTTTATCGGCCGTGGGGTGAAAATCGGGCCGTTTTGCACGGTCGGGCCAGATGTGGTGCTCGAAGATGATGTTGAACTGGTCAGCCATGTGGTGGTGGAGGGCAAGACCCGTATCTGCCAGGGTGCCAAATTATTCCCCTTCTGCACTGTCGGGATGGCACCGCAGGATTTGAAATATAAAGGCGAACCGACCGAGACCATTATCGGTCCGCGCACCATCATTCGTGAACATTGCTCGATCCATCGCGGCACCATCACCGGCACCGGCATCACCAAAATCGGCGCGGATTGCCTGCTGATGGCGGTGGTGCATATCGCCCATGACTGCACGGTGGGCGACAATGTCATCATGTCCAATAACGTGGTGCTGGGCGGCCATGTGGTGGTGGGCGATCGCGCCATCATCGGCGGTTCGGCGGCGTTGCTGCAATTTGTCCGCGTCGGGCAGGGTGCCATGGTCGGCGGTGTCACCGGCGTCACCGCTGATGTCATCCCCTACGGCTTTGTCTTTGGCCCCCGTGCCAAGCTGTGCGGCCTGAACATCATCGGCCTGCGCCGCCGTGGTCTGGACAAAACGCAACTGCACCGCGTGCGGGCAGCCTATAAATTTCTGTTCGCCGGCCCTGGGGTGTTTGCCGAGCGCACGGCTCAGGCCCGCGTTGATTACGCCGATAATCAATATGTGATGGACATGCTGGATTTTATCGCCATGCCCAGCCGCCATGGGTTGATCACCAACCTCTCGCGCGCCACCGGCGAAGACGAAGGTTAACATCTTGGGCTTGCCGCTAGGGATTATTGCTGGCGGCGGTCCCTTGCCGGGGCAGGTGGCCGATGCCGCCCGTGCCGCCGGGAGGCCGGTGTTCATCACCGCCCTGGAAGGTTTCGCCGAACCAGATGTGGTGGCGCCGTTCGAGCACCAGTTTTTCCGCCTCGGTGCCATCGGTGCCATCCGGCAGGCGCTGAAGGAGCGCGGCTGCGTTGACCTGGTGATGATCGGCCCGGTCAAACGTCCCTCGATGCTGGCATTGCGCCCGGACACTGAAGGGCTGAAGCTGATCGGCAAAGTCGGCAAGGCAGCGTTTGCCGGTGACGACGGGCTGCTCGCTGCCATCATCAGGGTGTTGAGCGAGGATGGTTTCCGCGTGCTGGGCGCACACGATATTCTCTCCGATGTTCTCGGCCCCGCCGGACTGCTCACCGTCACCGCCCCGGACGCCGCCGCGATGGCGGATGTGCAGCGCGGCATTGAGGTGCTGAAAATCATCGGTGCGGCCGACATCGGCCAGGCTTGCGTGGTGCAGCAGGGCATCGTGCTGGCGGTGGAGGCGGTGGAAGGCACTGATGCGATGCTCAGCCGCATTCCGGCGGTGGTCCGCCCTGGCCCCGGTGGCGTGCTGGTGAAGCTGGCCAAGCCGGGCCAGGAGCGCCGGGCGGATTTGCCCACCATCGGCCCCAACACTATCGCGCACGCCAGCAGAGCAGGGTTGCGCGGTATCGCATTTGAAGCCGGCGGCACTATCTTGAGCGACAGAGAGGCAATGATTGAAGCGGCTGACGCCGCCGGGTTGTTTCTTACTGGTATCGAAATCTAGTCCGGAGTCTCCTGATGAGCGCAAATTTCACCTATCTGCACACCATGCTGCGGGTTGGAAACCTCGACGCCAGCGTGAATTTCTACACCAAACTGCTGGGCATGCAGGAATTGCGCCGCCGTGAAGTTCCTGACGGCAAATACACATTGGTGTTCGTAGGCTACGGCCATGAGCCGGAACACACGGTTCTTGAACTCACCTACAACTGGGGCGTTGATCATTATGACATCGGCTCGGCCTTTGGGCATTTAGCTCTCGGCGTGCCTGACATTTACGCCACCTGCGACAAATTGCGCGCCGCCGGTGTGAAAATCTCCCGCGAACCAGGCCCGGTGAAATTCGGCACCACGGTCATCGCTTTCATCGAGGACCCGGACGGCTATAAAATCGAGCTGATCGAACATAAATCTTAGACCTTGCCCTTGGTGGCGCCGCTGTCAAAACTTCCTGTGGCGTCAAGAATCATGCAGGCTCAACAAATCGCCCGCTTGTGACAGTTTATTAATTCACAGATTTGCAAAATCCGGATACTCCTAACGCAAAAGGCTGGCTGGTTCAGTCTTGGCACGGGTGGAATTATACCACCTGTTTGGGAGGAGTATTGTGGCAGACCCGGATCCGTATCAGAAGTCATACGGCGGTGCGGGCCCGAGGCTGGACCGCGTGGCTGTGCTGGCCTTTGTAACCGATGCGCAAACTGAGACAGTTCTGCGGGACGGTCTTGGTGATATATTGGCAAGCGGCATGGATATCCGCCGCGGCTCCGTGCGCACCGCCGTTCAGGCGATGGTGAAATTGCCCACGCCCGAAGTGCTGATTATCGATATTTCCGGAGATGACCAGCCGTTAGGCGCCTTGGGCGAACTCTCCGATGTGGTGGAACCAGGGGTTCGGGTGCTGGTAGTGGGCGAGATCGATGATGTGAATTTTTATCGTCACATCACCCGCGGCATGGGCGTTATGGAATATATCAGCAAGCCGCTGACGCGTGAGAAGGTTGGCCGGCATTTTGCGCCGTTGATTACCCGCAAAACAGTTGGTGCGGATGCTGCGCGCGGCGGCCGCGTTGTGGCGGTAACCGGCGCCCGCGGTGGGGTGGGAGCGACGACGATTGCCGGTAACCTTGCTTGGTATCTTGGCGTGATATCGAAGCGCCATACGGTGTTTGTAGAGTCCGATCTGCATATGGGTTCGGGCGCTTTATTGCTGGGAGCGAGAACCGGTCCAGGCTTACGGATGGCTCTGGAAACACCGGACCGGATTGATCCGATATTTGTGGAGCGTGCGGCGCAACTGGTCGCCGAGCGCTTGTTTATCCTCTCCAGTGAGGAAAAGCTAAGCGAACCACTAACCTACGCCACTGGCGCCGCGCTGAAATTGGTTGATGTGCTGCGGGTGCGCTATAATTTTGTCGTCATGGATGTGCCATTCATGCCGATGCAGGTGAATCACGATTTGCTGGAATATTCACACCAGCGCGTGATTGTGATGGATCCAACCTTGGCCTCGGTGCGCGATACACTGCGGCTCATCAGTCTGCCGAATGGCCCTTGGCAGACGCAATCGCCGACGATTCTGCTGAACCGGCAAGGCCGGCCCGGTGGGTTGACCCGCAAGCAGATTGAGGATGCACTAAAGGCGAAAATCGACATCGTGATCCCGGATGTTCCCAAACAGATGAACGAGAGCGCCAGCTTCGGAGACCTCGCCGTCGTGCCGCGCGGGCCGTTCCGGCAAGGGATCATCGATCTGGCGCGGGAGATCGGCTTTATCGCCGGACGTGACGAACCGGGTGGGCGGCCGCCTCCGGCGGAAGATGCGTTTCCGGTCTTTATCCCGGTTGGATAACAACCAGACCGGCAGTTAAATGCGCCGTAGCACGTAGGCTTCGCGGAGCGCGGTTTCAATCGCCGCGCCGTGGGCTTCGTCGCGGGCTTCAATCATAATCTCAAGCTGCGCATCCTGCACGGAGGGTGAGGAGAACAGCCGGTGATGCGCCACCTCGATGATATTGCCGCCGCGCGTGCCGATGCGGGAGGCGATGTCGGCGAGCATGCCGGGCCGGTCCGGCATTTCCAGCACTACTCGCAGTAAGCGGCCATCGCGCAGCAAATTGCGCATTAAGGTGTTGGCCAAAATCCGCGGGTCGATATTGCCGCCGCAAATGGGAATGCCGACGCGTTTGCCCCGGAAGCGTTCCGGATAGGCCAGCACGGCGGCCAGTCCTGCCGCCCCAGCGCCCTCGGCCACTTGCTTGGCGCCTTCCACCAGCAGTGCAATGGCTTGTTCCACCGCGTGTTCGGAGACGACCAGCACTTCGATATTTAATTTTTTTAGAATTTCGAGCGGATTTTGCCCGATATCGCGCACCGCAATGCCCTCGGCGATGGTGGGGCCACCGACATGGATCGGCTGGTGCGCCAGCGCCTGGGCAAAGGCGGAGTAATTTTCAACTTCGACGCCCACGATGTCGAGTTCCGGCTTCATGGCGCGGGCCACGATGGCGGAGCCTGAAAGCAGCCCGCCGCCGCCGGTGGCAACCGTCATGGCCTGCAAATTCGGCACATCCTGCAGCATTTCCAGCGCCATGGTGCCTTGCCCGGCCATTACGGCGGGGTCGTCATACGGGTGAATGAAAACATAACCGTGTTTTTCGGCCAGATGATGCGCATGCGCGGCGGATTCCGCCAGCATCTCGCCATGCAGCACCACCTCGGCACCCCAGGCGGCGGTGCGGGTGACTTTGGTGGACGGCGTGAAAATCGGCATGACGATGGTGGCCTTGATACCGGCCAGCGCTGCATGCCGGGCCACGGCCTGCGCATGATTGCCGGCTGACATCGCTATCACCCCAGCTTTTTTCTCGGCCTCGCTCAGCAGTGCGATACGGTTGGCCGCGCCGCGCTCCTTGAACGCGCCGGTGGCCTGCAAATGGTCGTATTTCAGGTAAATCTCGGCCCCAGTGACCTTGCTCAAGCCGTCCGAACGCAGAAACGGCGAGCGGATGACAGCGCCTTCGATCCGCTTGGCAGCGGCCTCAACGTCCTGGAAAGTGATCATTTGCCTTAGCCGTAAGTGATTTTGAGGATCTCGTAGGTCCGGTCGCCGCTTGGTGCTGGCACCGAGACAGTATCTCCCACCCGTTTGGCGATCAGCGCCTTGGCGAGCGGCGAAGTAATCGAGAGCCGGGCACGCTTCACATCGGCCTCATGCATGCCCACGATCTGGTAGGTGACTTCCTTTTCGGTGTCCTCATCCATCAGCAGGATGCTGGCGCCAAACATCACGGTGTCGCCGGAAAGGGCTGCGGGGTCGATGACTTCCGCCGCCGAGGTGATTTCCTCCAGTTCGGCAATCCGGCCCTCAATGAAGGACTGGCGTTCACGCGCGGCATGGTATTCGGCGTTTTCCGAGAGGTCGCCGTGGGCGCGGGCCTCGGCGATGGCGCGAATAATGGCGGGGCGTTCCTGGGCCTTGAGCATACGCAACTCGTCTTCAAGGGCCATCAGGCCAGCCGCGGTCATAGGAAATTTCTGCAACTTGGTCTCCTCGGCCAGAGGTTGGCCGATGGGTTAAGGTTAAAACAACAAGCGCCGCCTGGCCCGTAAGGCCCGGCGACGTTTCAAAAAGAGTGGGGAAAGTACGACTGAAGCGGCGCAACTTCAAGACTGCCCGATATTAAGGCCGCAATGGCGTGGGCCGTGGCCCGCGCCGCCGCAATGGTGGTGAAGTTTGGCACCTGGTGGGTGAGGGCGGAGCGGCGGATATCGAAGCTATCCGCCACTGATTGCGCCCCATGGGCGGTGTTGATGACCAGTTGGATATCGCCCGAGCGGATCGCATCCACGCAATGCGGCCGGCCCTCCAGCACTTTGTTGACCGACTTCACCGGAATCCCCGCCTTGGCGATGCACGCTGCGGTGCCGCGGGTGGCCAGAATTGAGAAGCCCATCTCAGAGAGCCGGCGTGCCACTGGCACGATGGCGGCTTTATCGGTCTCCTTCACCGAGAGGAACGCGGTGCCAGAAAGCGGCAGCTTCACCCCGGCCCCCAACTGCGCTTTGGCGAAGGCGCGGGCGAAGCTGGTATCCAGCCCCATCACCTCACCGGTGGATTTCATCTCCGGCCCCAGCAGCGTGTCGATATTCGGGAAGCGGGCAAACGGGAACACCGCCTCTTTCACCGCCACATGCCGCAGGGCCACCGAGTCATCGAGCTTGAACGATGCCAGTTTTTCACCCGCCATCACGCGGGCACCGATTTTAGCCACCGCCACGCCGGTGGCTTTGGCGACAAACGGCACGGTGCGTGAGGCGCGCGGGTTGACTTCCAGCACATAAATCAAATCATTCTGAATGGCGTATTGCACATTCATCAGCCCCACCACGTGCAACGCCTTGGCCATCGCCTCGGTCTCGGCCCGCAACTCCGCCACGATGGCGGGCGAGAGCGAGTAGGGTGGAATCGAGCAGGCGGAATCACCGGAGTGAATGCCAGCTTCCTCAATATGTTCCATCACACCGGCCACATACACGGTCTCGCCGTCGCAGATGCAATCCACATCGACTTCCGAGGCCTCGTTCAAATAGCGGTCGATCAGCACCGGGTTTTCCGGTGAGGCCCGCACGATTTCGCGCATGTAGCGGGCCAGGCCGTTGCGGTCATAAACAATTTCCATCGCCCGGCCACCCAGCACATAGGAGGGGCGGATGATGATGGGATAGCCGATGGTATCAGCAATGGCTTCGGCCTGCTCGGGCGAGCGGGCGATGCCGTTATCGGGCTGGCGCAGGCCGAGCTTTTTCAACAATACCGCGAAGCGCTCGCGGTCTTCGGCAATATCGATGGCATCCGCCGTGGTGCCCAGAATGGGGATATGGGCTTCTTCCAGCGCTTGAGAGAGTTTCAGCGGCGTTTGCCCGCCATATTGCACGATGCAACCCAGCAATTTGCCGTTTTCTTGCTCGCGGCGGATTAGCGCGATCACATCCTCGGCGAATAATGGCTCGAAATACAAACGGTCGGAGGTGTCATAGTCAGTGGAAACTGTTTCGGGGTTGCAATTGACCATGATGGTCTCATAGCCCGCATCACGCAGCGCGTAGGCGGCGTGCACACAGCAATAGTCGAACTCGATGCCCTGACCAATTCTGTTGGGTCCGCCACCAAGAATGATAATTTTATCGCGGGCGGTGGGGTTGGCTTCGCAGACCGGTGCCCCGTACGCGCCTTCATAGGTGCCATACATATAGCAAGCCGCCGAGGCGAATTCGCCGGCTGAGGTATCGATACGCTTATAAACCGGCGTCACGCCCATTTTCTGGCGCGCCGTGGTGATGGCGGCTTCTTTCTGGCCGGTCAGTTCCGCCAGACGCTTATCGGCAAAGCCGAGCGCCTTCAACCGGCGCATTGCGAAAGCCTCGCGCGGCAGACCGTGTTTTTTCACTTCGTTCTCGGCGTCGATGATTTTTTGCATCTGGTCGAGATACCAAGGGTCGAACTTGCAGGCGGCGTGGATGTCCGCCACGCTGAGGCCCGCCCGTAGCGCCTGGGCGGCAATCAGCAGCCTATCCGGGCGCGGGGTGGAGAGTGCCGCGCGGAAGGCATCGGGCGTGCCATCACCAGGGGCGGCAATTTCATCGAGGCCGGAGAGGCCGGTTTCCAGGCTGCGCAAACCCTTTTGTAGAGCTTCGGCAAAGTTGCGGCCAATCGCCATCGCTTCGCCGACCGACTTCATCGAGGTGGAGAGCATGGCCGGCGTACCAGGGAATTTCTCGAAGGTGAAACGCGGGATTTTGATCACCACATAATCAATCACCGGCTCAAAACTTGCCGGCGTGGCCTTGGTGATATCGTTCTTCAGCTCATCCAGCGTATAGCCGACCGCGAGCTTGGCGGCGATTTTGGCAATTGGAAAACCGGTGGCTTTGGAGGCAAGGGCTGAGGAGCGCGAGACGCGCGGGTTCATCTCAATCACCACCATCCGGCCATCTTCCGGATTGATGCCGAACTGCACGTTTGAGCCGCCGGTATCCACGCCGATTTTGCGCAAGCAGGCAATCGAGGCATCGCGCATGATCTGGTATTCTTTGTCGGTCAGCGTCAGCGCCGGGGCGACGGTCACGCTATCGCCGGTATGAACACCCATCGGGTCGATATTTTCAATCGAGCAAATGATGATGCAATTGTCAGCACAATCGCGCACCACCTCCATCTCATATTCTTTCCAGCCGAGCACGGATTCTTCCACCAGCACTTCATCGGTGGGCGAGGCATCGAGCCCTGAGGTCACGATCTCGAAAAATTCCTCGCGGTTATAGGCAATGCCGCCACCGGTGCCGCCGAGCGTGAAGGAAGGCCGGATAACCGCGGGCAGGCCGACAAGTTCCAAGGCCGCAGCCGCTTCTTCGCGGTTATGGGCGATCGCGGATTTCGGCCCCGCGATGCCGATTTCCGCCATCGCGTCACGGAATTTCAAACGGTCCTCGGCGCGGTCGATCACGTCAGCCTTGGCGCCGATCAGCTCAACACCCAGCCGCTCCAGCGTGCCGGATTTCGCCAATGACATAGCGGTATTCAGCGCGGTTTGCCCGCCCATGGTGGGCAGCAGCGCATCGGGCTTTTCACGGATGATGATTTTCTCCACCATCTCCGGCGTGATCGGTTCGATGTAGGTGGCATCGGCCAATGACGGGTCGGTCATGATGGTGGCGGGGTTGGAGTTCACCAGAATCACCCGGTAGCCTTCCTCGCGCAGGGCCTTGCAGGCCTGCGCCCCGGAATAGTCAAACTCGCAAGCCTGGCCAATGACAATCGGGCCAGCGCCGATGATCATGATGGATTTTATGTCAGTGCGTTTGGGCATTTTAGCTCTCTCAGCGTTGCATCAGTCGGGCCGGACCCGGCGTAGATATTGTTCAAACAAGGGCACGGTGAAGGCTGTATCCCCATGCGCCGGAGCATAAATCATGCCCTTGGCGATGAGATTATTGCGAATGGGCGCAATGGATTGAGGCGTCACGCCGAGCGCACTGGCGACATCGCCAGAGCGATAGGGGCCAACACCGGGCAGGCTCGCCATGGCGCGTACATAGTCACGTTCGCGCGGGGTGAGACGTTCAAAACGCACCTTGAAAAATCCAGAATCAAGCCGGGCCGTGGCTTCTTCGGTCGCAACCTGAGTATCTTGCACCGTGATCGGTGATTTTGCGGCTGCGTTCCAGGCTTGATAACCCCATTCCTGCAAGAAGAATGGATAGCCCTGAGTCCAGTCAAAAATATTTTTTAAGGCTTCAGCTTCGATCGTTTCCCCTTCGGCCGTGATGGGCTTCGCGATCGCTGCGACGGCATCAAGATGACTGAGGGCTCCCACTGCCGAAAAATCAAACAGCCTCTCAGCGTAGGATTTAGAACGCCCCATCAGCCCCACCACCTGCGGCAGCCCGGCTCCGAACACCAAGATTGGCAATTTTAATTGTGCCAACCGATGCGCTGACATGATGAGCGCACTCATCTCCGATTCGGTTAGATATTGCAGTTCATCGATGAGAATGGTCACATGCTTTTGACGGTCCATGGCGGCTTTGCCGATGGCGGCAAATAAATCGGGTAAGTCGGTCTCTAAATCTCCGCTATCGGCTGTGCCAATTTCCGGGTCTATATCGAGAGCCAACTCAGCCTCGCCATATTTCACACGCAAGCCACCCATAAAGCTTTTGAAAATCCGCATGGCGCGCTTGGCATGCTCTGAGAGCGCACCAAGCCGGTCGAGGTCCAGCAGCAGCCGGCGTAGCGCTGGAACCAGCAATTGAGGCAGGCGTTTGTCCTCATGGGCTTCCAGATTAATGCAATAAAACCCGCGTGCCTCGGCCATCAGCCGGAATTCATTTAGCAAAACAGTCTTGCCGACGCCTCTTAACCCAACGGCGATGATGCTTTTCACCGGCCGTCCCAGTTTGAGCCTCTCCATGGCAATGCGTGCCTGTTCGATGATTTCCCACCGCCCGCTTAGCTCTGGTGGCGGGGTGCCTGCACCTGGGGCAAAAGGGTTTTTTATCGGGTCCATGGTGAATATAGTTGTTTTATAAAAGTATATCAAATTATCAATATACTATTATAAACTCCCTATTATTTATCCCATCATCTCAACGAAGCGGCTGAATAAATATGAAGAGTCCGAAGGCCCTGGGCTCGCCTCCGGGTGGTACTGCACTGAGAACACCCGTTTGGCTTTGCAGGCGATCCCCTCGTTCGAGCCATCGAACAGGCTCTTGTGCGTCACATCCACGCCCTCCGGCAGCGAGGCTTCATCCACGGCAAAACCATGATTCTGCGAGGTGATTTCCACCTTGCCGGTGGTTAAATCCTGCACCGGCTGGTTGGCGCCGCGATGGCCGCGTTCCAGTTTGTAGGTTTTTCCGCCCAGCGCTGTGGCCAATAATTGATGCCCCAGGCAAATCCCGAAAATCGGCACGCCGGCTGCCATCACGCCTTGAATGGCGGGCACGGCATATTCTGCCGTCGCCGCTGGGTCGCCGGGGCCGTTGGAGAGAAACACGCCGTCCGGCTTGTGGCGCAGAATATCCTCAGCGTTGGAGGTTGCTGGCACCACAATCACCTTGCAACCGGACGACGCCAGGCTGCGCAGAATATTGCGCTTGGCGCCGTAATCCACCGCCACCACCAGCTTGCTGGTATCAGGGTCGGCAAAACCGCCTTCCCAGCTCCAGGTGCCAGCGCTCCATTCATAGCTCTGGGTGCAGGAAACTTCGCGGGCGAGGTCCAGCCCGTCCAGCCCGCCCCAGGCGGCAGCCGTGGCCGCCAGTGCCGCGAGGTCAAACTTACCATCCACCGCGTAGCTCAGCACCGCATTGGGTGCCCCCAAATCGCGGATCCGCAGCGTGACGGCCCTGGTATCAACCCCGGCGATGCCCGGCACGTTCTGCTTCTTCAGCCAGGTATCAAGGTTGCTGGTGGCGCGGTAGTTGGAAGGCTCGGTCGGGTCCTGGCCGGTCACCAGCCCGCGGGCGGCGATATTGGTTGCTTCCAAATCCTCGTCATTGGCACCCACATTGCCGATATGCGGGAAGGTAAAGGTAATAATCTGCCCGGCGAATGAGGGGTCAGTGAGGGTTTCCTGGTAGCCCGTCATGCCGGTGGAGAAGCAAAGCTCCGAGGGCTTGCTGGTGCCATGGGCCCCAAAGCCGCGGCCCCAGAACACCGTGCCGTCGGCCAGAACCAAGGCGGCGGTAGCGCCGGGTGGGGTGTCGGTTTCCATGGCGGCTCCTGGCAGGTCTTCGATGTTAAGTCCGGTGGCAGCCATAATTGCCGGCCAATGGCGCGTGGGAATGGCGTTAGCGCTGCGCCATTTGCGTATCGCTTCGGGCGAAACCCCTGTTAGAGTGGCGGCAGCATCTGTGCCGCCGAGACGGTCTAGTAGGTCGGTGATGGATATTGGCATGAAAATGGTGTAACGGAATTTATTTCCGGGTTCAATGTTTTTGTCGAATGCCGGAATTACTGTCCGAAGGGAAGAATGATGAGTTTGCGTGAAGATATTACCGCCGCCGTAAAAACCGCCATGCTGGCCCGCGATGCCGAGCGCACCTCCACGCTGCGGATGATCCAGGCGAAGCTGAAGGACACCGATATCGCGGCCCGCCCGAAGGGCATCACCGCCATCCCGGATGACGAGATTTTCGCCATGCTGCGCTCGATGATCAAATCCCGCCGCGACGCTGTGGCTTTGTACCGGCAAGGCGGCCGCGAGGAGTTGGCTGTAAAGGAAGAAGCGGAAATAGCTGTTATTGAAGAATTTTTACCGCAAACCTTGTCCGGTGATGCGCTCACCGCCGCGGTTGCCGTTGCCATCGCTGAAACCGGCGCCACCTCGGGTAAGGACATGGGCAAGGTGATCGGCGCGTTGAAAGCCAAGCATGGTGCCGCACTCGATATGGGCGCTGTCTCAGCGGCGGTGAAAGCGGCACTTGGCTAGCCTGTCGCCCGCGTTTCTGGACGAGCTGCGCGCCCGCACGCCGATTGCGGCGGTGATTGGCCGCAGCGTGCGGCTGACCCGCTCAGGCCGGGAATCCAAGGGTTGCTGCCCGTTCCATGGCGAGAAGACGCCCTCGTTCTATGTGTATGACGACCATTTCCATTGCTTCGGCTGTGGCGAGCATGGCGATGTGATTACCTTTGTCATGAAATCCACCGGCGCCGGGTTCATGGAGGCGGTGGAAACTCTGGCCGCCGAAGCCGGGCTGGAAGTCCCCAAATCCAGCCCGCAAGCCGCTGAGGCCGAGCAAAAGCGTGCTGGCATTGCCGAAGTGCTGGAAGCCGCCGCCGTGCAGTACCAAAAATGGCTGTTTGCGCCGGAAGGTAAACCGGCCCTCGACTATTTACGCGGACGTGGCCTCTCGGATGCCACCATCAAAAAATTTGGCCTGGGCTGGTCAGGGGAGGGGCGCAGCCAGCTTGCCAATGCACTCTCCCGCCAGGGCATCACGCCCGAGCAGCTGATCGAAGCTGGGCTGATGAAATCCGGCGATCGCGGCCCGGTCGATATGTTCTTCTCGCGCGTCATGTTCCCGATTGCCGACCGCAGAGGTACCAAAATCAGCTTCGGCGGGCGGATTTTGGGTGATGGCCAGCCAAAATATGTGAATGGCCCGGAAACCCCAGCTTTTTCCAAACGCCGCTCGCTCTATGGGTTGAATTTTGCTCGCGAGGCCGTGCGCAAAGGCGAACCGCTGATTATCGTGGAAGGCTACATGGATGTTATTGCCCTGGCGCAAGCTGGCTTCGGCGGTGCCATCGCTCCGCTCGGCACAGCGCTGACCGAGGAGCATCTGGAGGATATCTGGCGGCTCAGCCCCGCGCCCGTCATTTGTTTTGATGCTGACAACGCCGGCCGCCGGGCCGCCATGCGCACTGTGGAACTAGCCTTAAGCAGCCTGGCCCCTGACCGCACCCTAAAATTCCTCCGTCTGCCGGAGAAAGAAGACCCCGATAGTCTCATTCGCAGCCAAGGCCCTGCCGCTTTTAAAACCCAGCTTGCCGCCGCTCTCCCGCTTTCGGCCATATTGTTCGACATGCTAGCCGAAGGTGCGCTGACTGATACACCGGAAGGCCGGGCGGCACTGCGGGCGCGTTTGATCGAGATTTCGGGCAAAATCCCCGATAATGCCCTGGCCGGCGAATATCGCGCCATGCTGCTGGACCGGTTTTTCGCTGAGCGGCCCCGCACCGGCGGCAAAATGGGCAGCAAAAAGTTCGGCTTCCCGGCAAAAACGCCCGTGCTGCGGGTGCCTCGCCCTGCCATCGACCCTGCAACTGCCGATATTGAGCGTGGCAAAATCCTCACCGCCATCCTGCTCAACCACCCGCAATTGTTACCGGATGTCGAGGAAGCCTTTGCCCTGGTCGACCTGCCACCCGATTGCGCCAAGCTCCGTGAGGCGTTTTCCGCCTATATAGCGTCGAGTCCGGACCTAAAATTGCACCACAGCAATGAAAGCCTTGACTTACAAGGCCACCTCACTCACTTACCCCAAAACGCGCTGCGCGTTGCGGCGGCGCGGATTCTTGCCATGTCTCCCTTGCCGGCCGGTGCCGCACCGGGTGCCACATTGGCGGAAGCTGCTGACCTATGGTGGGAGATGTTCGGTTTGATGAGGTCCAGCCGTTTGAAATTGCGTGATCAGCGGGATGAGCAGCGCCAGCGCTATATGGCGGCCCCTGATGACCCTGAGACGGTGCAGAAATTTATCAAGCTCAATGCGGCGCTATCCCGTGCCGAGCGCGCAGAGCGGGACCCTGATTAGAGCCCTTCAACCGCGATTTTTCATCACCAAATAAACCTATCCCGCCGACCCGGAGTTTCGCCTCATATGGCCATCAAGCCCACGCCCGCCGCCGAACAGCCCGCCCCCGAAGTTGAAGCCGATGCCAATGTGCTGGATACGCAGTCAGCCTCCGTCAAACGGCTGATCGCCAAAGGCAAGGAGCGCGGCTACATCACTTTCGATGAGCTGAACGCCGTTTTGCCCGCCGAACAGAATTCTTCTGAGCAAATCGAAGACATCATGGCGATGCTTTCCGAAATGGGCATCCAGGTGGTGGAATCCGAGGAGGGCGAAGACCCCGAGGCCTTGCCAGTGGCCAAGGAAGAAGCCGCCGAGGATGAAGATAGCCCCGCCGGCAATATCAGCGAAAGCTCGGTCTCGCGCACCGATGACCCGGTGCGGATGTATTTGCGCGAAATGGGTACGGTGGAATTGCTCTCGCGCGAGGGCGAAATCGCCATCGCCAAGCGCATTGAAGCGGGGCGGGATATGATGATTCGCGGGCTATGCGAAAGCCCGCTGACCTTCCGCGCCATTATCGCCTGGCATGACGCACTGAATAATGGCCGGGTGCTGCTGCGTGACGTGATCGATCTGGAAGCCATGCAGGCCGGCAACGAGCCGGTGCCAACCGAGGGTTTCCAGACCCAGGAAGAGATTGAGGACGATGAGGATAACGAGGGCGTGGGCATGTCGCTCTCGGCGCTCGAAGAAAAACTCAAGCCGGAGATTTTCACCTATTTCGAGGATATCGAGAAGCTGTATGAGAAGCTGGCGAAAATCCAGCAGAAGCGCCTTGATAATCTCACCGCCGGCGCGGATGTGAATACCCGTTCCGAGAAGAATTATGAAAAGCTGCGCGATGAATTGGTAGCGAAGGTTGAGCAGGTACGCCTGCATAACAACCGTATCGAGGAGCTGGTGGCGCAGTTGAAGGTGCTGAACCAGCGCCTCAACGGGTTGGAAGGGCAAATTCTGCGGCTCGCTGAAAGTGCCAAAGTCACCCGCGAGGAATTTTTGCAGCATTACCGGGGTCGCGAATTGGACCCGAACTGGATGAACGATGTGTCGGCTCTGCCCGGCAAAGGCTGGAAGACCTTCGTACAGAAATATCTGCCGCAGGTGAGCGAATTGCGCGCCCAAATTGGCAAGGTGGCGAGCGAAGGCGGTTTGCCGATTGAGGAATTCCGCCGGGTTTATTCCACTGTTTCGCGTGGCGAGCGTGATTCGACGCGCGCCAAGAAGGAAATGATCGAGGCGAATTTGCGTCTGGTGATTTCCATTGCCAAAAAATACACCAATCGTGGCCTGCAGTTTTTGGATTTGATCCAGGAAGGCAACATCGGGCTGATGAAGGCGGTGGATAAATTTGAATATCGCCGCGGCTATAAGTTCAGTACCTACGCCACCTGGTGGATCCGCCAGGCGATCACCCGCTCGATTGCTGATCAAGCCCGGACCATTCGTATTCCGGTGCATATGATCGAGACGATCAACAAGCTGGTGCGCACCTCGCGCCAAATGCTGCATGAAATTGGCCGTGAGCCGACGCCGGAAGAATTGGCCGAGAAACTCGGTATGCCGCTTGAGAAAGTGCGCAAGGTGCTGAAAATCGCCAAGGAGCCGATCTCACTCGAAACCCCGATTGGTGATGAGGAAGATTCCCATCTCGGCGATTTCATCGAAGACAAGGGCGCGATTATTCCGCTCGATGCCGCGGTGCAGGCGAATTTGCGCGAAGCCGCAACGCGCGTGCTCTCCTCGCTCACCCCGCGTGAAGAGCGCGTGCTGCGGATGCGTTTTGGCATCGGCATGAACACCGACCATACGCTCGAAGAAGTCGGCCAGCAGTTCAACGTAACCCGCGAACGTATCCGCCAGATCGAGGCCAAGGCGTTGCGCAAGCTCAAGCACCCGTCGCGCTCGCGCAAGCTGCGCAGCTTCCTGGACGATTAAGCCGTGGACTATGCTCGCTTGGCCCCGGGTGAGCAGGCCGACCGGATTGCGGTGATCGTGACGTTTCTGCGCCTGAATGCGCGCAAACCGGCGGCCCCGGTAATATTGCCGCCGGGGGTTACCCTGACCGCCGAGCGGCTGGATGTGGCGGCGTACCGGCAGATTTATAACGAGGTTGGCGCACCTTGGCTGTGGTGGCTGCGGCGTTTGATGCCCGATGATCTGCTGGCCCGCCACCTTGCCAGCCCTTCGCTGACCATCAAAATTTTGCGGGTGAACGGTGTTACCGCCGGGTTTTTCGAGACCGACGCCGAACCCTGGCCGGATGTGAATTTGAATTATTTTGGTCTGCTGCCGGGCTTTATCGGCCAGGGCCTTGGGGCGTTGCTGTTGGCAGCCGCCATCGATAGCGTGTTTATCCAGGCCGGGCCGCTGCGTGGGATGACGGTGAATACCTGCACCGCCGACCACCCCAGGGCGCTGCCGAATTATCTGGCCGCCGGATTTGTTGAAACCCGCCGGGTGCGCGAGATTTGGGATATTCCGTGCCGCCTGGGGCTGGTGGTGCCTGAGCATTTACGGGTGTGACTCTCAGCATCCTGTTCACCAGCAATCGCCTGCTCATCATCAATAAACCTGCCGGCCTGCCGGTTTATCCAGGCCGCGCCGGTGGCCCCAGCGTCGAGGATTTTTATCCCGCCTGGGCGCACGGCAAAACCGGCCCTTGGGCAGCGCACCGGCTGGACCAGGACACCGCCGGGTGTCTGGTGATCGCTTTAAAAAAATCCGCTCTATTGGCGGCCCAGGCGCTGTTTGCCTCCGGTGGGGCCGAGAAAACCTACTGGGCGTTGGTGCGTGGCAATTTCCGCCAAACCAGCGGTGTGGTTGACCAGCCTTTGGCAAAGCAAACCATCGCCCGGCATTGGAAAATGGTACCCGATGCGAAAGCGCCGCCCGCCGTCACCGAATGGGAACTAAAGGGGCAGGGGTCAAACATGGCGTGGCTGGAACTGCACCCTAAAACCGGACGCACCCATCAAATCCGCGCCCATTGCGCCGCCCTCGGCCACCCGATTGTTGGCGATGCGATTTATGGCGGCGGTCATGGGCCGCTTTGTTTGCTGGCGCGGCACATTCATTTGCCGCTCGACCCGCCGGTTGCTGCAACCGCGCCGGTGCCACCTCATATGCGCAATCTCATGCAGGAATGCGGTTATGATCCGAAGTGAGTTCGAGCCTGGTGACTATGTCTGCAATCCGCGCCAGCCAGATTGGGGGCTGGGGCAGGTGCAATCCGCCATCGGTGAAAAAGTCACGGTGATGTTTGAACATGCGGGCAAAGTGGTGGTGAACACCCACTATGTGCGGTTGGAGCGGGTTGACGAGCCTTAAGCAAACAAAAGGGGAAATAGAGTGACATCACAAACCGTCACCAGTAGCCACCAGCGCGGTATTGCTCTCAATGCGGGGCAGTTTAGCTTGCAAGCCTTGCAGGTGTTTTTCGTCGGCCTCGTCATCGGCATGGAGCGGACGGTTTTACCCTCAGTCGCTCGTGAGTTTGGGGTGACACCGGGGGCATTTTTATTTCTGGCCAGCTTTGTGCTCTCGTTTGGACTGGTGAAAGGTCCGCTGAATCTAATCGCGGGTGGGTTGGCTGACCGGTTTGGCCGCAAGCCGGTTCTCATCATGGGCTGGTTGGCCGCCATTCCGGTGCCGCTGCTGATTTATGCAGCGCCCAACTGGTGGTGGATTGTGGTGGCCAATATGTTTTTGGGCGTTTCGCAGGGGTTTTCCTGGACCATGACCGTCACCAGCCAGATTGATCTGGCTGCCAGTAACCAACGTGGCCTGGCGGTGGGGTTTAACGAGGCGACCGGCTATGTGGCGGTTGGGGTGGCTGGGTTTGGGGCGGCGTATTTTGCCCATCTCTATGGAGCGCGTCCGGCGTTGCTGTGGTTTGGGCTGCTGGTCATTGCCGCCGCCTTCGCCTCGCTGTTTTTCCTGCGCGACACGCTGGCATGGGTCAAAGCCGAACATCACGCCGCCAGCCTCGGCACCACCCAGGAGCCCTCTCCCCGATTGGCCAGCATTTTCATGCGCATGTCCTTTCATGATTCAGCCGGGCGGGCGATCTGTCAGGGTGGGGTCGTGAATAAAATTGCAGATACGCTGGTGTGGGTGATGTTTCCGTTGCTGTTTGCCGCGCAAGGTACCCGGCTGGTTGAAATCGGCTGGTTGACGGGCACCTACGCCATCGTATGGGGTCTCTCGCAACTCTGGACCGGCCATCTGGGTGATAAAATTGGCCGTAAACGCCCGATCACCATGGGGTTTTTTATGCTGGCGGCGGGCATTGCGCTAACCGGGCTGGGGCAAACGCCGATTATATGGCTGGCGGCGGCGGTTATTATGGGGGTTGGCATGGCATTGCTCTACCCGAACCTTATCGCCGCCATGTCGGATCGCGCCCCGCCATTGATCCGCGGCAAGGCGCTGGGAACCTACCGATTCTGGCGTGATGGTGGCTACGCCATCGGGGCGCTGTTGCTGGGTGGTGTTGCTCAAATGACCCATACAATATTGCCGGTCGTCTTCCTTACCGCGGCCCTCACAGCGGCCTCCGGCGTTTGGCTGGTTCTGGCATTGCCTTAACCCCTCTTGCGTTTACGCCCCCGGAGCGCGAAGTATCCGCTATGATTGACCCGTTTGGCCGCGCCGTAACGTACTTGCGCGTTTCCGTGACAGACCGTTGTGATTTTCGCTGTGTCTATTGCATGGCTGAGGACATGGTGTTTCTGCCCAAAAAAGACCTGCTCTCGCTCGAGGAACTCGATCGTCTGTGCGGCGCCTTCATCCGCCACGGCGTCACCAAGCTGCGCCTTACCGGCGGCGAGCCTTTGGTGCGCCGTGATGTGATGTGGCTGATCCGCAAGCTTGGTAAGCGCATCGGCAACGGGCTGGACGAGCTTACCATCACCACCAATGGCAGCCAGTTGGCGAAATACGCTAATGACCTGGTGGCTGCCGGTGTGAAGCGCATCAATGTCAGCATCGATACGTTGAATGCGGATAAGTTTGCCGAGATCACCCGCTGGGGCAAATTGCCGGCGGTGCTGGAAGGTGTGATGGCCGCTAAGGCCGCTGGCCTGAAAATTAAAATCAATGCGGTCGCGCTGAAGGGCGTGAACGAGGATGAATATGACAGCATGATCGAATGGTGCGGCATGCACGGGTTCGATTTGTGCTTGATTGAAACTATGCCGTTGGGTGAGATCGACGCCGACCGTACCGAGCAGTATCTGCCGCTCTCGTTGGTGCGTACCCGTCTGCAACGGCGCTGGACATTGAACGATTCTGATTACGTGACCGGCGGCCCGGCGCGCTACATGAATGTTGCGGAGACCGGCCAGCGGATTGGTTTCATCACGCCGCTCACCCATAATTTCTGCGAAGGCTGCAACCGCGTGCGCCTTACCTGCACCGGTACTTTGTATATGTGCCTCGGCCAGGATGATGCGGCGGATCTACGTGGGCCGCTGCGCGCCGCCGAAACCGATGACGCCCTTGATGCCGCGATTTTCGAAGCTATCGCCCGCAAGCCGAAGGGTCACGATTTTGTGATCGACCGTGCCAAAGCGCGTCCTGCGGTAGCGCGGCACATGTCGGTTACGGGGGGTTAAGCGTCTCACAGCCGCTTAAAAATATATCCACGGCGTTGCGTACCCGGTTTTCCAGCACCGCTTTGCTAGGCACGGCGCGAAAGCCGATAAGTACGCCCAGCAGAAATTCCCCGATGGCCATGCCAAACAACATCCCGGACATTTCACGCACGTTGCAGATCTCGCAGCCATAACGTGTTGCGATGTCGGTCAGGCAAATTTCGAGTTTAGAGCGGGCTTTCTGGACCCGCTTGAGGTGAAACACCCGGCCAAGATCAGGGCTGTGGGTATATTCCGCCATAATCAACCGCACGATGGCGATTTGCTCTTTTGAGAGCAGAAACCGCGCCAAGCATAGCAAATTGGCGTTCAGAATTTCGCGCACTGTCCAGCCGGGTTGCTCGGCTGGGAAGATCAGCAGCGACTGATGATGCGCAAGCAAAGCGGCGAACAATTCAGCCTTTGATTCAACGAGTTGATAGACGGTTTTCTTTGACATGCCGGCGGCTTTCGCCACATCGCTCATAGTCGCGGTATGGTAGCCTTTCAGCAGGAATATATCCTCGGCGGCCTCAAACAACTTCAGCATGCGGGCCGAACTTAACGGCTCCCCTCGCAGTGACGGCTTCGCGGCAGCCTTGCGGGGCGCGGCAGAAGCAGGTTTGACTTTTTCATCCCCGACCATACGCCTTTATAGGACGCGCTTGGAAACTTACAAGTTTCCATTTTTAATTTTTTCGGTCTTTTGTTCCTTGACGAAGGTAAAATTCCCTCGTAGCTAGCCATTATGAAACCAACGGGTTTCCTCTTTTCGCCGGCTTTGATGGGTGCTGTTCTGGCTCTGAGCGCTTGCGCGGTAGGGCCTGACTATCATGCGCCAGCCGCTCCGGCGGTTGCCTCCATCACCCCAGCGCCTTTACCGCCTGCTACCATCAAGGCCGATGGTACGGCGCAAAATTTTGTGTCGGGCGGGGATATTTCCGGCGAATGGTGGAGTCTGTTCCACTCCAAGGAATTGAACGCGCTGATCAATGCGGCGCTGGCCAACAACCCGACTTTGCAAGCTTCTCAACAGACCTTGGTTGAGGCGCAGGAAAATGTGCGGGCGGCTTACGGGCAGTTGCTCCCCGCAGTCTCGGGCAGTTTGCAGGACGAGCGTCAGCAAGCCTCAGCCGCCTCGGCGGCGGCGTTTGGCGGCAGTGCCACGAAAGCAATTGCCCCTTATACGCTTTACAATGCTTCGTTGAGTGTTTCCTACGGCGTTGATATCTGGGGTGGGGCGCGCCGCGATGTTGAAAGTTTGCAGGCGCAGGCTGACTATCAGCGTTATGAGCTGGAAGCGGCCTATCTTTCATTGACCGCCAATATCGTGACAGCGGCGGTGAATGAAGCGTCATTGCATGCGCAAATTGACGCCACCAACGTCATTATCGCTGCCGAGCAAAAGCAGCTTGATATTCTCAACCGGCAATATGCGCTGGGCGGTGTACCTAAAGCCAATATTATCAGTGAACAAGCCACATTGGCCACCACGCAGGCAACTCTGCCGCCGCTGCAATCGCAACTAGCGCAAATTCGTAATCAGTTAACTGATTACGTTGGCAAGTTTCCCTCGGATTTCCATGAAGCTGATTTCACTCTGGCGAGTTTGCAACTGCCGGATGAACTTCCCGCCAGCCTGCCATCCGCTCTGGTCAATCAACGGCCTGATATTCAGGCGGCAGCCCAGCAATTGCATGAGGCGTCGGCCAATGTTGGTGTCGCAACGGCGCAAATGCTGCCGCAAATTACACTTTCAGCCAGCATTGGCCACGATGCTCTGACAACCGCCAGCCTGTTTACCCCGCAAACTCTGCTCTGGAGTCTGGTGGCCGGCGTTACACAACCGATCTTTGAAGGTGGCGAGCTGGCGGCCAAACGTAAGGCTTCAATTGCCGCCCTGCATGTTGCCGGTTCACAATATCAGGCCACTGTACTGTCGGCTTTCCAGAATGTGGCTGATGCTTTGCAGGCGTTGCAGTTTGACGCTCAGACATTACAGGCAGCGCAGTTGGCCGAGGACTCATCGGCGCAAAGCCTGGCGGTAACCCAAAGCCAATTCAAATACGGCAGTCAACCGTTCACGGCAGTGCTCACCGCGCAAGCCACTTACCAGAATGCATTGATCGCACGGGTAAAAGCGCAGGCGGTACGTCTGGCTGATACGGCGGCGCTGTTTCAGGCGCTGGGTGGTGGCTGGTGGCATCGTGACGATGTGAGTGAAGCGGTTAAAACTTGTTGCGGGATCATTCCATGATGAAATTCATAAAGGCGTTGTCATGATCAAGCGTCTCATTATCATGCTGCTCGCGGTGGTGATCGTTTTTGGTCTCATCTTCGGGTATGGCACCTTCAAAGGCATCATGATCGGCAAATTTCTCGCCACGCTGGCTAACCCGCCGCAGACCGTTGCCACCATCACGGCCGCTGAATCTCCGTGGCAGCCTGCCATCAATTCCGTCGGCAGTGTTGTAGCTATCAACGGTGCGAATATTTCCTCTGAAGTTGCGGGGATCGTCGATACCATCGATTTCAAGTCGGGCGACAATGTTGCCGCCGGCGCCTTGCTTGCCACCCTGCGGCTGAATAACGATAGCGCGATACTTGCCCAGTTGCAGGCCACGGCGAAGCTCGATGCGATTACCTATCAGCGTGACCTTAAGCAATTGCAGGCGGATGCTGTGAGTCAGGCGCAGGTAGATACTGATAAAGCCACGCTTGATGCCGCCGAGGCGCAAGTGCACGCGCAACAGGCTCTCATCGACGAGAAGCAAATTAAGGCACCGTTCGCCGGAACACTCGGCATCAGGCAAGTGAATATTGGCCAGTATCTGAGTGCGGGAACGCAAGTTGTGACGCTGCAGCAGCTAAATCCCCTGTTCGTGGATTTTTATGTGCCGCAGCAGGCGCTGGCGCAACTCAGCGTAGGGCAGGCAGTAACAGTCAAGGTGGATGCCTTTGCCGGTCAGATTTTTACCGGCAAAATCTCATCGGTTAATTCTGCGGTTGATACCACCACCCGCACCGTGCAGGTTCGCGCCACGATCGATAACGATAAATTGCTGTTGCGGCCTGGAATGTTTGCCACAGTGAGTATCAACGTCGGGGCGCCCAACAATCTCATCACGCTGCCGCAGACGGTCATCACCTATAACCCGTATGGCGATACGGTTTTCACGGTCAGCCATGGTAAGGATGCCAATGGCAAGGATGAGTTGCTTGCCCATCAAGTATTCGTGCAGGTCGGTGACACGCGTGGCGACCAGATTGCCATTACCAAAGGTGTCAACCCGGGCGATGTGGTGGTCACGGCGGGGCAATTGAAGCTGCATAACGGGTCCATCGTCACCATCAATAACGATATTGCGGTGAGCAACAGCCCCAATCCGAACCCGCCGAACGAATAGAGCCAGGCCGATGAAATTTTTCACCGACCTTTTTATCAGACGTCCCGTGCTTGCCGTGGTGGTGAGCACGCTGATCCTGGTGCTTGGCCTGCGGGCGGTTGGCTCATTGCCGGTGCTGGAATATCCGCAGACCGAAAACGCCACCATCACCATCACCACCACCTATCCCGGCGCATCGCCGGATGTGATCGCGGGGTTTATTACCACGCCGCTTGAGAATGCGGTTTCGCAGGTCAATGGCATCGACGACATCACCTCCAGCAGCCTGACCAGCCAGAGCGTCATCACGATCAATCTGGTGCTGAACCATAATGCGGATTCCGCCCTCACTGAAATCAGCTCGAAGGTCAATTCCGTCCTCAACCAGTTGCCCACTGGCACCCAGCAGCCGGTGCTGGTGCTTACTGTGGGGCAGACGATTGATGCGATGTATATTGCTTTTCGAAGCTCGGTGCTGCAACCAAATCAAATTACTGATTATGTGACCCGGGTGGTGCAGCCGCAATTGCAAGCGGTAAATGGCGTGCAAACCGCCGAGATACTTGGCCCACAGAATTTTGCCATGCGTGTCTGGCTCGACCCCACCAAGCTTGCGGCCTATGGGCTGACAGCGTCGGACGTTAACGCGGCATTGGCGAATAACGATTTCATTGCAGCCTTGGGCAACACCAAAGGCCAGATGACACAAATCACGCTGACCGCCTCTACTGGATTGCACAGTGCCGCGGAGTTTGAAAATCTGATTGTTAAACAGGCCAACGGCGCCATCATCCGGTTGAAGGATGTGGCGAAGGTTGAATTAGGCGCTGACGATTACGAACAGCATGTGACGTTTGATAATAAGAGCGGTGTGTTTATTGGGATTCAGGTGGCGCCCACCGCAAGTTTGTTGAACGTGATTGCCGGCGTCAAAAAAATTATGCCTACCATTCAAGCACAGCTTCCAACGGGTCTCGAGGTTTCCATCCCGTATGATTCGACAGAGTTTGTGAATGGCTCCATCCACGACGTGATCATGGCGCTGATCGAGGCGCTCGGGATTGTTACGCTGGTGGTGTTTGCCTTCCTGGGGTCGCCGCGCTCGGTCATCATTCCCGTCATCGCCATTCCGCTCTCGCTGGTTGGCGCGTTCGCGATGATGGCCACTCTGGGCTTCACGATCAATCTGCTCACCCTGCTGGCGCTGGTGCTGGCCATCGGGCTGGTGGTTGATGACGCCATCATCGTGGTGGAAAACGTCAACCGGCATATGGACAATGGCGAAACGCCGTTCAACGCCGCCATCGAAGCCGCGCGCGAATTGGGCGGTCCGATCATCGCGATGACGGTGGTGCTGATTGCGGTTTATGTTCCGATCGGATTTCAGTCGGGCCTGACCGGCGCATTGTTCACCGAATTCGCATTTACCCTGGCGGGTGCAGTGACCATTTCGGCTATTATCGCGCTGACCCTGACCCCGATGATGAGTTCAAAGATTCTCAAGCCGATTGATCGCGATCATCCATCCTGGGACAGCAAGATCGTCAGCTTCATCGACCGCCAGTTTGGCCGGATCCAAAGGTTTTATAGCAGGCTTCTACAAGGCAGCTTAAATAACGTACCGCTTGTGATGATATTTGCGGTGGCTATTTTCATTAGCATTTACTTCCTCGCCAAAGGCGCTACCGCAGAACTAGCGCCGCAGGAAGACCAGGGCATTGTGATCATGTTCGCGACCTCCGCCCCGAACGCCACCATCCCGCAAAAAACCATGTGGGACGAGCGTTTGAATGCGATGATGCTGGCGCATTCCGAAGCCGCTGGAACCTTCCAGATCGATGTTCCTGGTCAGGATATTCTGGGCGTAGTAATGAAACCTTGGGATGAGCGCACCACCAGCTCAACGCAACTTCAAAATGCCTTGCAAGCCGAGGCCAATGCCAAAATTGCTGGTCAGCAGATTGTGGCGTTCCAACCGCCGTCGCTGCCTGGCTCTAACGGTTTGCCGATTGGGTTTGTGCTGAAAACCACCTCGGATTTCTCGCAGCTCTATCCGGTTTCGCAAAAATTCCTGACAGCTGCCTTAAAGACCGGAAAATTCATGTTTCTGCAAAGCGACTTGAAGCTGGATCAGCCGCAGGCGACTGTGACGATTGACCGGGCCAAGGTCTCTGAACTTGGGCTGACGATGAGCAGCGTGGGCGCCGCACTTGGGGAAGCCTTAGGCGGCGGCTATGTGAATTATTTCAGCCTCGATGGCCGGTCGTACAAGGTTATCCCGCAGGTGCAACGTAAGTTCCGCCTCAACGTCGCGGATTTGAATGACTACCCAATCACCTCGATCAACGGGATCAACGTGCCGCTGTCCTCGGTCGCCACCATCACAACATCGGTGATTCCAGAATCTATCAATCATTTCCAGCAACAAAACTCCGCCACCATCCAAGGTGTTGCGGCCCCTGGCGTTTCGGAACAGGAGGCGCTGGCCACTTTGCAGCAAGTAGCTGCCCAAACCTTGCCGACTGGTTACAGTGAGGATTATGCCGGACCGTTGCGGCAATATGTGCAGGAAAATGCCAGCTTCATCGTTACCTTCGGTTTCGCAGTGATCATCATTTTCCTGGCGCTGGCGGCGTTGTTTAATTCATTCCGTGACCCGCTGATTATCTTGGTGTCGGTGCCGATGTCGATCGCTGGGGCTTTGGTATTTATCTATCTCGGCTTTGGCGGCGTATCATTAAACATCTATACCGAGGTCGGGCTGGTGACGCTGATGGGTCTGGTCAGCAAGCACGGCATTCTGATGGTCGAGGTGGCCAATGAAGCCCGTTATGCCGGCATGGCCAAGCGCGCTGCCATCGAACACGCGGCCAACATCCGGCTCAGGCCGATTTTAATGACTACGGCGGCGATGGTGCTGGGCGTGCTGCCGCTGGTGCTGGCCAGCGGGGCAGGGGCGGCGGCGCGGGTAAACATGGGCGTGGTGATCGCCGGCGGCCTCTCAATCGGCACGATGTTTACCCTGTTTGTGGTCCCGGCGGTGTATATGGTGCTCTCAGGCCCCAAGATCCCAACCGCCTCGGCCACCCAAGCCACCTAGCCCCCTTCTCAAAACCACCTGTTTTGTGGCACGTTAAAATTGTGTCATGAAAAAAAATACAACCAATGGTTTCTCTGATGCGACGATGTTCAGCACATTGTCGCCCGAAATTCGCCCCACCGCCCCAGCCGCCAGCTTGGCCGGGCATCGTGAACGGTTGCGCTCCCGGCTGATTAGCGCCGGGCCGGATTCTCTGGCTGACCATGAAATGATCGAGATGGTGCTGTTTTTGGCCATCCCGCGCCGTGACACCAAGCAACTGGCGCGTTTCCTGATTGCCCGGTTCGGCAGCTTCGCGGCGGTTATTTCCGCCAGTGTGCCAGATTTGCTGGCGATGGAAGGGTTGGGGGAGGCGGGCGTCGCCGCATTGAAAATCGTGCAGGCCGGCTCGCAGCGTCTCGCCCGTGCCGAGGTTTTATACCGCCCGGTGCTGAGCAATTGGGAACGGTTGATGGAATATCTGCAGGCGGTGCTGGCCCGCGAGAAGGTGGAGCAGTTCCGGATTTTGTTTCTCGATAACCGCAACCGCCTGCTGGCGGATCAGGCCCAGGCGAAGGGGACCGTGAACCACACGCCGGTTTATCCGCGCGAGGTGGTGCGGCGGGCGCTGGAATTGCACGCTACCGCCATCATCCTGGTGCATAACCACCCGAGCGGTGACCCATCGCCCAGCACCGACGACATCGACATGACTAAGGAGATTAAAAAGGCCGCAGCGGCGCTCAGCATCGTGCTGCACGACCATGTGATCGTGGGCAACGGCCAGTGGCTGAGCTTCCGCAAAACCGGGCTGTTATGACGCCCAGCCGGTCATGATCGCCATCCGCAGCGTCGCCATGTATCGGCCCTTGCGCCGGGGAAGTTGCTCGAGTGCAGCGGGAAACATCGCACGGGGCGGAATTTTGCGGGAACGCGCCTGCACCGCGTTGGTCTCGCCGGCTTGGCGCAGCTCGTGCAGCAAGGCCAACGGGCTGGCGTACAAAAATTCAATTTCTTCAACATCAGCCACCGGCAAAGCAAACCCCGCCCGTTGCAGTAATCCGGCGCAGTCGCGTAAGTCAGGAAACGGCGAGACGCGCGGGTTGACCGCGCCGGTGAGATCATGCTCGGCCTCCAGCAGCGCGGTGCGCAAATCCTGCAATGTGCCCAACGTCGGCATACTGGCTAAAAACAACCCATTGGGCCGCAGCGCCCGGCGTAGCTGGATGAGCGTGCCGGGCAGGTCATTTATCCAATGCAGGCTCAAATGCGCGACGATCAAATCGAATGTCTTGTCGCCAAACGGCAACGCCTCACCATCGACCGCCAAAGCCATGCCACCCGCCCGTGCTGCCATGGCGCCCGATAGATCGGCGGAGACCACAGCCATGCCGCGTGCGGCCAATGAAGGCGCCACGCTGCTGCGGCCACCAAAATCCAGCGCCGTTTTAAAAGTGGTTTTGGTATCATCCAGCCGGTCCAGCAATCGCGCCGCCAGGTCATCAAGCACCGGCGCCAATGTGGCTACGGTGGCCGCCGCCCGCGCCCGGTGGTGCCGCACTGCTCGCGTATCGAAAATATCAGCACCACTCACTACATGACCCTTATCGCGTTCATCAGACCCATTGGCCGGGCGATCCTCGATACCCTGCTGCCGCCCAATTGTCTTGCCTGCGACGCACCGGTGGAAACCGACGGGCAATTTTGCCTGCCATGCTTTCGCAAAACCAACTTCATCTCGGCACCTTTATGCCATTGCTGCGGCGTGCCGCTGCCGTTTGGCGAGGCAGCCGGACATGGTGGTCTGTGTGGTGTGTGTGAGGCCGCACCACCGGCTTTCACCCAGGCCCGTGCCGCATTGCGCTACGACGATGCCTCCAAACATCTCATCTTGCCTTTCAAATACGCCGACCGGACCGAAGCCGCCCGCGGACTGGCCATCCTCATGGCAAAAGCCGGTGCGGCGCTGCTGGCCCGTGCCGATGTGCTTGTCCCGGTGCCGCTGCATGTTTCGCGCCTGCGCCAACGCCGCTACAACCAGGCGGCGTTATTGGCCTCACAACTTAACCGGCTTGCCAAAAAGCCGGTGCAGCCCGACGCCTTGGTTCGTAACCGTGTCACCGTTCCGCTGGGCCCGCTGGGGTTTGAGGCGCGGCGGAGCGAAATGCAGGATGCCATCACGGTGCGGGCCAAAAACATCGGCGGCAAAAACATCCTATTGATCGACGATATTCTGACTTCGGGCGCCACCGCCAACGCCTGCGCCCTGGCCCTGTTGGCGGCGGGTGCTGTGCGGGTGGACGTGCTCACCGCCGCGCGCGTGCCTGATCCGCGTCTCACGTAACGCCCCCTTGCATCCGGCACGGTTCCGGCTAGATGACGTAACGGAGACATTTATGCCGAAAATTGAAATCTATACCCAGTATTTTTGCCCGTATTGCGCCCGCGCCGTGAAGCTGCTGAGCGATAAGGGCGTGGAATTTACTGAAATTGACGCTCCGAACGGCTCGGCCGCTCGCAAAAGCGCTATCGAGCGTTCTGGCGGCCGTACCACTGTGCCGCAGATCTTCATCGACGGTCAGGCCATCGGTGGATGCGACGAACTTGTGGCGCTGAACCGCGCCGGCAAGCTGGATATGATGTTGGCCGGATGATCCATTACCAACTCCGCTGCGCTGGCTCTCACGAGTTCGACGGCTGGTTCAAAGACAGTGAGAATTTTGAACGCCAGGCCAAACGCAGCCTAATCGTGTGCCCAATCTGCGCCAGCACCAAAGTCGACCGCGCCCTGATGGCGCCGCGCTTGCGCAAAAAAGGCCGGGTGATCGACCATGACCCGCAGCCCGAAACCCCGCCGGTGCCCGCACTGGTTGAGCCGACACCGCTGCAATCCACGGCCGGCATGATCCCGGACCAGGTGCGGGCCGTGCTGCATAAATTACGCGCCGAGGTGGAGAAAAGTTGCGATTACGTGGGCAATGAATTTGCCGCTGAGGCCCGTAAAATCCACCACGGCGAGGCTGAGCCGCGCGGGATTTACGGCGAAAGCACCGAGGAAGAAGCCGAGGCATTGGCGGATGATGGGATCGACGTGGCGCGCATCCCCTGGTTACCGCGGGCTGATAGCTAATGCATCAACCGATGCATCGCGGCGTCTAAACCTTCTAGCGTCAACCCATACATCCGGTTCTCGAACATCTCGCGGATGATTTTGGTGCTCTGGGTATAGTTCCAGTGTTTTTCAGGCACCGGGTTGATCCAGACGGATTTGGGAAAGGCGGTGATCAACCGCCGCAGCCAGTCCTGACCAGACTCGGTATTCCAACTTGAAATACCGCCGCCGGGTTGAATCAGCTCGTAAGGGCTCATCGCGGCATCGCCGATGAAAATCAGCTTCCAGGTGGCGTCGTATTTATTCAGCACATCATGGGTCGGCACGGCATCAGCGCTGCGAAACCGCGCGTCGGTCCATAAAGTGTCATACGGGCAATTGTGAAAATACAAATGCACCAGATGCTTGAACTCGCCTTTGGTGGCGGAGAATAATTGCTCGGATAAGGTGATATGGTCATCCATCGAGCCGCCGATATCCAGCATCAGCAGCAACTTCACCGCATTATGCCGCTCCGGCACCATTTTAAGGTCTAAATAACCGGCGTTACGGGCGGTGGAGCCGATGGTGCCGGGTAAATCCAACTCCTCGGCCGCCCCTTCACGGGCAAAACGGCGCAGGCGGCGCAACGCGATTTTCATATTCCGGGTGCCGATTTCAACATCTGACGCTAGGTTTTTAAACGCGCGCTGGTCCCAAACCTTTACCGCCTTGCGATTACGCCCGCTCTCCTGGCCAATCCGCACGCCTTCAGGATTATAGCCATTGGCCCCAAACGGCGAGGTGCCTGCCGTGCCGATCCATTTGGAGCCTCCTTCATGGCGGCCTTTTTGTTCTTCCAGACGTTTTGCTAGGGTTTCCATCAGTTTTTCGAAGCCACCCATCGCTTCGATCTGAGCTTTTTCCTCGTCGGTCAGAAGTTTCTCAGCCAGCAGCTTCAACCATTCCTCGGGCAAGCCTTGCGCTTCCACGCCATTCAATGCTTCCGGTTTGGGTTGCAAAATTCCTTTGAATGATTCCGCAAATACCAAGTCGAACTTATCGATAAAGCGCTCATCCTTCACCAGCGTCGCGCGCGCCAGGTAGTAGAACGTATCAATATCATAATCCCCAAGCCCAGCCTGCATCGCTTCCTGCAAGGTGAGATACTCGCGCAAACTCGCCTTTACCCCCGCCGCCCGCAACGCCAGGAAGAAGCCGATGAACATGATCAGACCGACACGGCTTGAGGTTGGACCGTCCTGCGGTTCAACGGCGCCGTAAAGTTGATCGGCAGAAACATCTAGCCACCGCGCCGATGAATAAAGGCCAGACGCTCAAACAAATGAACATCCTGCTCGTTCTTCAACAACGCGCCATGCAACGGCGGGATCAATTTCGCCGCCGCTTTTTCGCGCAGCACCTCCGGCCCAATATCCTCAGCCATCAGCAATTTCAGCCAATCCAAAAACTCCGAAGTCGAAGGCCGCTTCTTCAACCCCGGCAATTCGCGCAACTCATAAAACGCCGTCAACGCCTCGCGCAGCAACAGCGACTTCATGCCCGGATAATGCACCTCCACAATCCGCTCCATCGTCTCGCGGTCCGGGAATTTGATGTAATGGAAAAAACACCGGCGCAAAAACGCATCCGGCAATTCCTTCTCATTATTTGACGTAATGATTATCACCGGCCGCTGCTTGGCCTTGATCGTCTGGCGCGTCTCGTAAACAAAAAACTCCATCCTATCGAGTTCCAGCAGCAAATCATTCGGAAACTCAATATCCGCCTTATCAATCTCATCAATCAACAAAACCGGCGCGATCTCAGCCTCAAACGCATCCCACAACTTGCCGTGAATAATATAATTGCCAATGTCATGCACCCGCGCATCGCCCAACTGGCTATCACGCAACCGGGACACCGCATCATACTCATACAAACCCTGCTGCGCCTTGGTGGTGGATTTTATATGCCAGGAAATCAAATCCTTCCCCAACGCCCGCGCCACCTCCTGTGCCAGCACCGTCTTGCCCGTTCCAGGCTCACCCTTAATCAACAACGGCCGTTGCAAAGCCACCGCCGCATTCACCGCAACCTTCAAATCCTCAGTCGCCACAAATGACGATGTACCCTCAAACCGTGCCAAAACGCGCTCCCCTAAGTTAGCCAAGGCCAGGGGCTCTGCCCCTGGACCCCGCCAAAGGCTGAGCCTTTGGAAACCAATAGTAAAGGGTTAGAAAAGGGGACCACGCCTAGGTGTTTCAACACCAATGAGTGGTCCCCTTTTCTAACCCCTAATAGGTTCTAAGGGCTAAGCCCTTAGTGGGGGTCTAGGGGGCAAAGCCCCCTAACCTTGGCCTTACTTTAGGCCGCCTTGAGTGCGGCTTCGGCGTATTCGTAGTTGGCGAGGTTATCGATCCAGTTGGTCAGGTAGTCCGGGCGGCGGTTGCGGAAGTCGAGGTAGTAGGAGTGTTCCCATACGTCGATGCCGAGCAGGGCTTTGCCTTCGCCGGTGGCGAGCGGGTTGGAGCCGTTCGGGGTTTTGGTGATTTTCAGTTTGCCGTCGGGGCTAAGAACAAGCCAGGCCCAGCCGGAGCCGAACTGGCCGATGCCGGCGGCTTTGAAGGCGTCCTTGAAGGCGGCGACGGTGCCGAAATCGGCGGTGATTTTGGCTTCGAGGGCACCGGGGATTTTGCCGCCGGTGGGGCTCATGTTTTGCCAGAACAGAATATGGTTCCAATGCTGGCCGGCGTTGTTGAACACCGGTGCGAGGTCAGGCTTGCCGTGCGAGAAGGCGACGATTTCTTCGAGGGTTTTGCCCTTCAGCTCATCGTTCTTTTCAACGAAGCCATTGAGCGCCGTTACGTAAGCCTGGTGGTGCTTGCCGTGGTGCAGTTCCAGGGTTTCCTGGCACATGCCCTTCGAGGCGAGGGCGGAGGCAGCGTAGGGGAGGGTGGGGAGTTCGAAAGCCATCGGGCGGGTCTCCTTGCGTTGAGGTTTTATTTCGTCGTGATGAGTAGCTATGGACTGTGCATGACATCGTCAAGCGAACTTCTTGTTCATATTCGCCGGGCCGACCCGGACCGGTTTTTCACCACATTATTCGCTCCGGCGGGTAAGCGCGAGGCTTTGTGGCTGTTGTATGCGTTCAACCACGAGTTGGCGCGGGCCCGCGAGGTGGCTTCCGAACCGACTCTGGCGCTGATCCGCTTGACCTGGTGGCGTGAGGTGGTGGAGGGCGCGTGGCGGCAACATGAGATTGCCACGCCGCTGACCAAGGCGCTGAACGAGGGTGTGTTCAAGCGGGCGGATTTGGCCGCGTTGATCGACGCGCGCGAGGCGGAGGCTGCCTCCGAGATACCGGATTTTGATAGTTTCATGAATTACACCCGTGGCACAGCGGGTAAATTGGCGCGGATCGCCGGTAAGCTGCTCGGCCTGGATAGTGATGCGGTGGAAGATTTGGGCACCGCTTACGGCATTTCCGGTGTCCTGCGGGCAGCGCCGTTTCTGGCTCGCCAGGGCCGCAGCTTGCTACCGGCAGATGACACGACTGAGGACCAGTTGATTGCCACCGCTCAGGCGCTTTTTAAAGCCCCGCCGCCGCGTGCCGCCATGGCAGCCTGCCTGACGGCGGTTTATGCCCGGCGTGATCTGGGCAAACCTTATCGTCCGCGCGGGTTGGGTGACAAATTAGCTGTGCTGAACGCCGCGATGTGGGGACGTATTTAACCCGCCAGAATCCGTGCCGCCGAAACGGCGAAATAGGTCAGCACGCCCGAGCAGCCGGCCCGCTTGAAGCCCAGCAGGCTCTCCAGCATGGCACGGTCATGGTCCAGCCAGCCGTTGTTCACCGCCGCCATGATCATCGCGTACTCACCCGAAACTTGATATGCAAAAACAGGGACTTTGAACTCATCTTTCACACGGCGGATGATGTCCAAATACGGCATCCCCGGCTTGACCATAATCATGTCGGCACCCTCTGCGATGTCCAAAGCCACCTCGTGCAGGGCTTCATCGGAATTGGCCGGGTTCATCTGGTAGGTTTTCTTATCGCCCTTCAGCGCGCCGCCGGAGCCGATCGCGTCCCGGAACGGACCGTAAAAAGCCGAGGCGTATTTGGCGGCGTAGCTCATCAGGCGGGTATGAATATGCCCGGCCTCGTCCAACCCGGCCCGCAATGCCCCAATCCGCCCATCCATCATGTCCGAAGGGGCAATAATATCCACGCCCGCATTGGCCTGATTAACCGCTTGTTTTACCAGAATTTCGACGCTTTCGTCATTGGCCACGTAACCATCGCGCAGCACGCCATCGTGCCCATGGTTGGTATAAGGGTCGAGCGCCACGTCGCCTACAATGGCGATTTGCGGAAATTCCGCCTTGAGAATCCGGGTGGCCTGGCAAAGCAAGTTATCAGGATTCAACGCTTCCGTGCCCTCAGCATCCTTTTTCTCCGCCGGGGTGGCCGGAAACAGCGCAATTGCCGGAATTCCCATCTTGGCGGCTTCCTCGACATGCTTGGCCAGCCCGTCCAGCGCCGTGCGCATCACGCCGGGCATCGAGGCTATTTCCACCGGCGCCCCGGTGCCCTCGCGGATAAAAATCGGCCAGATCAAATCATCCACCGAGAGCTTGTTTTCCGCCACCAGCCGCCGTGTTGCATCATCAAACCGGTTACGGCGCATCCGGGTTGAAGGGAATTTTGCATGTGTCATGGGGGTACAGATACGCGGTTACGATTTGTCGCGCCAGATTTGGCGATAGGCTGATAAGAACCTGCCATGATCCGTATGATTTGCCTGCTGCTATTGCTGCCCACGCTGGCCTTTGCAGCGCCCTTGCATGTTGTGATCCCCGAATCCGGCGGTCTGCAGTTGCAGGCCAAATTGTTTTTGCCCTCAGGCGCCATCACGGGGCCCGCTATTGTGGCCCTGCATGGTTGCGCCGGGCCCTGGCCCCGGCGCGATGACAATTGGGCGCGACTCATGGCCGCCCAGGGCCATGCTGTATTACTGCCGGATAGTTTCGGCTCACGCGGGTTGAAATCCCAGTGCAAGCTCTCCACCCATGGCGCGGATGCTTACGGTCCCAGGCGCGCCGATGCGCTGGCGGCGGCGGCTTGGCTACAAGCCCAAAAATTTGCCCCGAAAGGCGGTGTTTTTCTGCTCGGCTGGTCGGATGGCGGAACCACCGTGCTGGCCAGCATTGCCGCCGCGCCGGATTTGCCGAAAGGGCTGATCAGGGGCGCGGTGGCGTTCTATCCAGCCTGCAGCCGCACCTCGAAAATCCTAAAGTGGCACAATGCGGTCCCGTTGCTGATTTTGATGGGGGCCTCCGATGATTGGACTCCGCCGGCCCCCTGTCAGGCCCTGGCGGCCAAAAATCGCGGCATTACCATCCGGCTGTTCCCCGGTGCCTACCATGATTTCGACGCGCCAAACGACCCGGTGCACGTCATCAGCGGCCTGCCTTACACAAAATTTGGCAACGGCCAGGTGCACGCCGGCGAGAATTTGGCGGCGCGGGCTCAGTCGCTGCGCATGGTCCCGGCGTTTTTTGCCAGTCTGCCATCGCTCCCGCCCTGATTTACCGTGGTTTCACAATGGCGACGCGCATGTTAAACCCCCCGCATGACACGTTCTCTCATTGTGGCCATTGGCGCTGACCATGGCGGTGTATTGCTCAAAAACCGGTTGGCTGCGGTGCTGGCCGAAGCTGGCCATCAGGTGCTGGATTTCGGCACGGATGGCCCGGCAAGTGTTGACTACCCGGATTTCGCCCAGGCGGTCTGCGGTGCCATCACCCGCGCCGAGGCCGATTTAGGGGTTCTGGTGTGCGGCACCGGCATCGGCATGTCGATCGCCGCCAATCGCCACCCGGCCATCCGCTGCGCCTTGGTGCATGATGTCACCACCGCCCGGCTCACCCGCGCCCATAACGATGCCAATGTCATCGCCATGGGAGCCAGAATCATTGGCGAGGAAGTGGCGTTGGATATTCTCAACGCCTTTCTCACCACCAAATACGAAGGCGGGCGGCATGACCGCCGGATTGCCAAACTAAACCTCGAAAGCGCGGAATAAATTCATGAACGACGCCAATCTCTCGCCCAGCTACGACCGGTTTTTCACCGCCCCCCTCGCGGAGACGGACCCCGAGCTGGCCGGCATTCTGCGCCAGGAACTTACCCGCGAGCAGGATGGTATCGAGCTTATCGCCTCGGAAAACATCGTCTCGGCTGCGGTGATGGAAGCGCAAGGCTCGGTGCTGACCAACAAATACGCTGAAGGCTACCCCGGCAAACGCTATTATGGCGGCTGCGGCCCGGCGGATCTGGCTGAGACTTTGGCGATTGAACGCGCTAAGAAACTCTTTGACGCTGGATACGCCAATGTGCAGCCCAATTCCGGCAGCCAGGCCAACCAGTCGGTGTTTCTGGCGTTGCTGAACGCGGGCGATACGATTCTGGGCATGTCACTCGCCGCTGGCGGGCATTTAACCCATGGTGCCGCGCCCAATCTATCCGGCAAATGGTTCAAGCCGGTGCAATATGGCGTGCGCAAGGACGACGGCCTGATTGATTATGATGAAGTCGCCGCGCTGGCCCATGAACATAAGCCCAAACTTATCATTGCTGGTGGCTCGGCCTACCCACGCTTCATCGATTTCGCAAAATTCCGTGCCATTGCCGATGAAGTCGGCGCGTTTTTCATGGTCGATATGGCGCATTTCGCCGGCCTGGTGGCGGCGGGCATTTATCCATCGCCGCTGCCGCATGCGCATGTGGTCACCACCACCACGCATAAAACCCTGCGTGGCCCGCGCGGCGGCATGGTGCTGACCAACCATGAGGATATCGCCAAAAAAATCAATTCCGCCATCTTCCCCGGCCTGCAAGGCGGCCCGCTGATGCATGTCATCGCCGCCAAGGCGGTGGCATTCGGCGAGGCGCTGCGCCCGGATTTCCGCACCTATCAGAAGGCCGTGGTTGAAAACGCCAAGGCGCTGTCTGAAACCTTGGTGGAGCAGGGCCTAGCGATCGTCACCGGCGGCACTGACAGTCATTTGTTGCTGGTTGATCTGCGGCCCAAGAACGTCACCGGCAAGGCGGCGGAAGCCAGCCTCGAGCGCGCTCACATGACCGCCAACAAGAATGCGATTCCGTTCGACCCGCAAAAGCCGTTCATCACCTCTGGCATTCGCCTCGGCACCCCCGCCGCCACCACGCGCGGTTTTGGCGTCGCCGAATTCCGTGAAGTGGGCTTGATGATCGGCGAAGTGCTAGATGGTTTGAGCAAATCCAACGATGGCGCGAACGACACCATCGAGCAGGCGGTTGGCGCCCGGGCAAAGGCGCTATGCGCCCGCTTCCCGATCTACAGGTAATTTAAAAAATGCGTTGCCCCTTCTGTGGCGAAGCTGACACCCAGGTAAAGGACAGCCGGCCCACTGAAGATGGCAGCGCCATCCGGCGGCGGCGTTTTTGCAGCGTGTGTAGCCAGCGTTTCACCACCATCGAGCGCGTGCAGTTGCGTGAGCTGACCGTGGTGAAGTCCGACCAGCGCCGGGTGGCGTTTGATCGTGATAAGCTGGCGCGTTCGGTGCGTATCGCGTTGCGTAAAAGGCCGGTCGATGATGAGCGCATTGAGCGGATCGTCAATGGCATCGTGCGGCAGTTGGAAGCCAGCGGCGAGCCTGATGTAAAATCCACTGAAATCGGTGAGCGAGTGATGGAGACGCTAAAGGAAGTGGATACCGTCGCCTATGTCCGCTTCGCCTCGGTGTACCGCGACTTCCGCGAGGCCAAGGATTTTGAGATGTTTCTGGATTTGATGACACCAACATCCAAGCCGGATGCTCCCAGTGAGTGATGAAGCCTTCATGCGGGCAGCCTTGGCGCTGGCCCGCCGTGGCCTGGGTGAAACCGCGCCGAACCCGTCGGTTGGCTGCGTAATTGTGAAGGATGGCCGGGTGATTGGCCGTGGCCGCACCCAAAGTGGCGGCCGTCCTCACGCTGAAACTGAAGCCCTGCAAGCGGTGGGTGCAGCGGCGCGGGGCGCTACGGCTTATGTGACTCTGGAGCCTTGCTCACATACCGGTAAAACCCCGCCCTGTGCATCGGCGCTGGTGGAAGCGGGGATCGCCCGTGTGGTGATAGGCACGCTGGACCCCAACCCGAAGGTGAACGGCCAAGGCGTGATGATGTTGCGCGAGGCCGGCGTGCAGGTAACTGAAAATTGTCTGCCTAAAGAATCCCAAGCCGTTATCAGTGGCTTTTTAAAAGTGATCGAAACGGGCCGGCCCCTGCTGCGGCTGAAACTGGCCTCCACACTGGATGGCCGGATCGCCACCAAAACGCGGGAGAGCCAATGGCTAACCGGCGAGCCCGCCCGCCGCGCCGCCCATGCCATTCGTGGCCGCCATGATGCCGTGCTGGTCGGCGTCGGCACGGTTTTGGCTGATGACCCGGAATTAAATTGCCGCATTGAGGGTTTCCGCACCGCGCCTTTGGTGCGCATCGTCGTGGATAGCCATTTGCGCACCCCGCTGATGAGCAAACTGGTGCGCAACGCCATGGTTGAGCCTGTTTGGATTTTACATCGTGACGGCGCGGATGCGTCCCGCAAACGTGCGCTGGAACAGGCCGGGGTAAAGTTATTCAACCTTCCCGGCTGCGCCGCCGGGGTTGATTTGCCGGAGGCCATGAAATTACTTGCCAAACTGGGCCTCACGCGCATTTTGGTTGAAGGCGGCGGCACCATTGCAGCCGGGCTGCTGCGCGACCATCTGGTGGACAGGCTGGCCTGGTTTCATGCCCCCGCCATTATCGGCGGCGACGGCTGGCCCTCAACGCAGGGGTTTGGAATCATGAAGCTGGCGGATATGCCGCGTTTTGTGCCGGTGTCGCAGGAGCGTCTGGGTGATGATATGTTGAGTACCTTCAGGGTGGCGGCTTAATGTTTACCGGCTTGATCACCGGCGTTGGCACCGTGCGCGAGGTTCTGCCGATCGGGCAGGGCAGGGACGCCCGTTTCATCATTGCCGTGCCGCCGACGAGCGAATGGGCGGGCATTGGCGCCGTGAAACTCGGCGCCTCCATCGCCTGCTCGGGTTGCTGTTTGACCGTGATTGAGCGCGGCGATGATTGGTTTGCTGTTGAAGTTTCCTCAGAATCACTGAGATTAACCACGTTGGGTGCCTGGCAGCCGGGTACCAAAATTAACCTTGAAGGTTCTTTAAAATTAGGCGACGAGCTCGGTGGGCATCTGGTTTCCGGCCATGTCGATGGTTTGGCCGAGGTGATTGAAAAGACCCCTGAACATGGCTCGACCCGCTGGCGTTTTGAACTGCCGGTGGCGCTGGCAAAATTTGTAGCCCCCAAGGGAAGTATTGCCATCAACGGTGTTTCGCTGACAGTAAACGAGGTTGATGGCGTGTGCTTTGGCGTCAACATCATTCCCCACACCGCGCTGCATACCAACTTTGCAACGCTGGCGGTTGGCGACAAGGTGAATATTGAAATTGACATGCTGGCCCGCTATGTCGCGCGGCTTAGGGAGTTTGCTTGACTATGGATGGCATGAAAACCTCAACGCTGCGAGACTATATTTCGTCGGCTGCCGAAATCATCGAAGAAGCACGTGCTGGCCGGATATTTATTCTGGTCGATGACGAGGACCGCGAAAATGAAGGCGACCTGGTAATTCCAGCGCAATTTGCAACACCCGATGCGATTAATTTCATGGCAAAGCATGCGCGCGGTTTGATCTGCCTCGCGATGACCAAAGGCCGTTGCGAACGCCTCGGGCTGCCGTTGATGAGCCAATCAAACAGCTCACGTCATGAAACCGCATTCACTGTGTCGATCGAAGCCCGAGAGGGCGTGACCACCGGCATTTCCGCGGCGGACCGTGCCCGCACGGTTGCGGTGGCGATCAACCCGGAGTTGGGCCGTGACGATATCGTCACACCCGGCCATGTATTTCCGCTGATGGCGCGTGAGGGCGGCACGCTGGTAAGGGCTGGTCATACGGAAGCTGCGGTTGATATCGCAAGGCTGGCGGGATTGATCCCCGCAGGCGTGATCTGCGAAATTATGAATGATGACGGCACGATGGCGCGTCTGCCCGACCTCATCGCTTTCGCGCAGCGCCATAATCTCAAACTTGGTACTATTGCTGACCTCATCGCGCATCGTGGCCGCACTGAAAAACTGGTGAAGCGCAAGGAATCCGGCATCGTCTCAGACGGCCACGGGGGCACCTGGCGGATGATTGCGTTTGAGGATTCAATTGAAAAAATTGAGCATCTGGCTTTGGTGAAAGGTGACATCTCATCACCGGCACCGGCGCTGGTGCGGATGCATGCAATTGATTCCATCGGCGATATTCTCGGCGGCACGCATCTCGCTACCTTGCAGGGCGCGATGGCACAAATCCGCGAGGCGGAACGTGGTGTGGTGGTGCTGATCCGGGAATCCAAACTCGATGCCGTATCATCGCGCATCCGGCAGTTGAGCAATGGTATGCGGCCAGCACCGGCATTGCGGGACTATGGGGTGGGTGCGCAAATTCTTACCGACCTCGGCATCAAGGATATGATTTTGCTTTCCAACCACAAGCGCACCATCATTGGTCTTGAAGGCTATGGACTGAACATTGTTGAACAGCGCAATATTGCGGTGCCGGATATAAAAACTCCATGAGCACAGCCGACGCTCAGTTACCTACCGCGCCAAATTTACCAGGTCTTGCGCCACATATCCTCATCATCAAGGCGCCATATTATACTGGTGTGGTGAATGGCATGGAGCAAGCGGCGCATGAAATTTTCAAGATTGTATCTGCTACAACCGAGACCGTTGAAGTTGCCGGCGCGTTTGAATTGCCGCAGGCGTTGCGCATCGCCCTGCGTGGCCGGAAAAAATTCGATGGTTTTATCGCGCTTGGTTGCGTGGTGCGTGGTGAGACCGACCATTACGAATTCATCTGCGCCAGCGCGATGGATGGGTTGATGCAGGTGGCCTTGCAATTTGGCATTTGCCTAGGCACAGCCTTGCTCACTGTTGATACATTAGCACAGGCCGAAGCAAGGTCGCGTGAAACTGGCTCCAATAAAGGTGCCGAAGCCGCCGTGGCGTGTCTGAAACAAATCGCGCTCGCGCGTACATTGGAAGCCGTATGACTGAACATAACAAACCGCGCCCGCGCACTCTCTCGCGTGTCGCCGCCGTGCAGGCGCTCTACCAGGCCGAGCAAGCCGCTCAGAGCCCCGAGACTGTGATCGACCAATTTGTGCGCCATCGCATCGGCAACATCCCAGGCCATGGCGGGCTCGATGACGGTCATCTGACTGAAGCACAAGTGCCGTTGTTCGCCCGCATTGTGCGCACCGCCACCGAGCAGCAGGATGTCATCGACAGCATGATTGTACAGGCCCTGCCGGAATCATGGCCGCTGGACCGCCTCGACCCGGTTCTGCGCGCGCTGCTGCGTGCCAGCGGCGCTGAGTTATGGATGTCCGATGGTCCGCCGGCGAAAGTGGTCATCAACGAATATCTTGACGTCGCGCACGGTTTTTTCGCCGGCGAGGAATCGCGTTTAGCCAACGGCGTGCTTGACCGCGTGGCACATCTGCTGCGCCCGGCTGAATTCTCTCCCGCCGCCTGAAATGCCATGGGCGATGAATTCTCCCGCATCGCCCGTTATTTAGCCCCGCTCGCCGGACCGGAAGGGCTGGGGCTAACCGACGATGCCGCATTATTCACGCCGCCTGCTGGACAGCAATTGGTTTTCACGACTGACCAAATGCTGGAAGGCGTGCATTTCATTCCTGGCGATCCACCATCGCTGATTGCGCGCAAATTATTGCGCCGCAACCTCTCTGACCTCGCGGCGATGGGGGCCACACCGCTCGGCTATTTGCTGACAACCGCGCTGCCATCTGGCACTGATGAAAGCTGGCTGGCAGCATTTGCCAATGGGCTGGCGCAAGACCAAACCGAATTCGGTATCAAGTTATTTGGTGGTGACAGCTCGTCATCGCTCTCCCATATCTCGTTAAGCGCGACGCTCATCGGTTATGTTACCCTCGGTGGGGCATTACGCCGCAATGGCGCCAAAGCCGGAGACGATATCTGGGTTACCGGCACGATCGGCGACGCGGCTTTGGGGCTTTTGGCCAGGTATGGAAAACTGCAAGATTACTCAGGGTTTTTGGCCAACCGCTCGCTGCTGCCCATGCCCCGTATGGGTCTAAAACTGGCAGACATTGCGCATGCCGCCATCGATATTTCCGATGGCCTGGTGCAAGACCTCGGGCATATTTGCGAAGCCTCCCATCTCGCTGGTCACCTCCATGCGATGCTGGTGCCCACCTCGCCCGAGGCTGCCATGTTTGGTGATGCCATGCTGGAAACCCGTTTGACCGGCGGTGATGATTACGAATTATTGCTGGCCGTCCCGCCGGATAAATCTGAAGCCTTACGTCTCGCCTGCGGTGATCTGCCGGTCACAAAAATCGGAAAATTTACCAACGGGCAGGCTGGTGTCACAACCCTTGACCAACACGGCCAGGAAATCAAATTTTTAAAATCCGGCTGGCAGCATTTCTAGAGCGGTGGCGCCACCGAGGGCTTCAACGAAAACGGATCACTCGGATTGCGCTGCGCCAAAATATCCTGCATCCGCAATTCCACCGAGCCCAAAATCTTCGGGTGCGTTAAACAATAAAACTGATTGTTCCTGATACACTCAAAGGTCTTTTCAGCCACGTCCGCCGCCGTCAGCCGCCCAGATTCCACCGCCTTCATGGTGGCCGCCGCGGCAATCTGCTGGCTTTCGGTCAGTGGCGCATGGTCTTGCATATCCGCTGGCCGGTTACGCTCAGAAACTGCAATGCCCGTGCTCACAAATGCCGGGCACAGCACCGTCACCCCGATCTTCGCATTCGCAACCCGCAAATCCTGATACAAAGTCTCCGAAAGCGTCACCACCGCATGTTTGCTGACATTATAAACGCCCATGGTCTGGGCTGACAAAAGTCCAGCCACCGAAGCGGTATTGACAATATGGCCCTCATCACCATGCGCCAGCATTTTGGGCACGAACAATCTTATGCCATGGATGACGCTCCAAACATTCACCCCCAGCACCCATTCCCAATCCTTGACAGAATTTTCCCACACAAAGCCGCCAACGCCGACACCGGCATTGTTGAACAATAACTGCACGCTGCCGAAACGATCAAAGCTTGCCGCCGCCAAGGCTTCCATATCGTCCGCCCGGCTCACATCGGTCCGCATCGCCAGCACGTCCGCTCCCTGTGCCCGCATTTCCTCGGCCACCGCAGCCAGCGCCTCGGCATTGATGTCAGCCAGTACCAGCTTCATGCGCAGCGCCGCCGCTTGCCTCGCAAATTCACGCCCAAAACCGCTGCCGGCGCCGGTAATCACCGCCGTCTTGCCCGCAAATTCCTTCATGGCCGCACCACAATTTTGCCGGTGACTTTGCGTGCCGCCATATCCAACAATGCCTGCGGAACCTCATCCAGCCTATAGGTTTTGGAAATCAGTGGCTTGATTTTGCCCTGCGCCATCCAGCCCTGCATCTCCGCCATGCCCTTCATATTATTTTGTGGCTCGCGTCTGGCAAAATCACCCCAGAATACCCCCACCAGCGATGCGCCCTTCAACAGTGCCAGATTCAACGGCAGGGCAGGGATATCGCCTGCGGCAAAGCCGATAATCAAATGCCGGCCGCGCCAGCCAATTGAGCGAAACGCACTCTCAGTGTATTTACCGCCCACCGGGTCATAAATCACATCGGGCCCACGCCCGCAGGTACGCTTAATGCCCTCGCGCAAATCCTCAGTGCTGTAATTGATCACTTCATCAGCACCGTGCAACCGGCAAATATCGCATTTGTCATCCGATGAGGCGGCAGCAACAACTTTGGCACCAATGGCCTTGCCAATCTCTACCGCCGCCAGCCCCACACCACCGGCCGCACCCAGCACCAGCATCGTCTCGCTTGGTTGCAAGGCGCCTCGGTCCCGCACCGCGTGCCACGATGTGCCATAGGCCAGCATGAACCCCGCCGCGACATCGTAACTCAAAGCATCCGGAATCTTCACACATTTGCCAGCATCAACCGTCACTGCCTCAGCGAATCCGCCCAGCGAACACAGAGCCGCTACGCGGTCTCCCACCTGCAGCGCCGTCACACCCTCACCAACTTCCATCACATCGCCGCTGATTTCAGCGCCCGGCGTAAATGGCAATTCCGGCTGTACCTGGTATTTTTTCTGGATCATCAGGACATCCGGAAAATTCACGCCGGCAGCGCGTATCTTCACCACCACCTCGCCGGGCTTTGCCAATGGTGCAGGTATGTCCTGCACCCTTAGCAACTCCGGCCCGCCCCAGGTGGAACACAGCACGGCCCGCATTAAATTGGCAGCCCCGGGTGTGAGAGCCCATCCGCCACCATCACATCGCCCCAACCGCCGGTGCGGGCAGGGTCGGTGTTGGCCCAGCGTTTGATCTCCATGCGGCCCAGCTGGTCACGATGCACTTCATCCGGCCCATCAGCAAAACGCAACGCCCGCTGCCAGGTGTGCGCTGCTGAAAGCCAGGTGTCAGCCATGCCGCCACCGCCAAACGACTGGATCGCCCAATCGACGATTTTGTAGGCAATATTCGGCGCTACCACCTTGATCATCGCAATCTCGGCCTTGGCGTGCTTATTGCCCACCGTGTCCATCAAATGCGCCGCATGCAGGCACAGCAGCCGCGCCTGGTCGATCATGATGCGCGATTCCGCAATCCGCTCGCGCCACAGGCTTTGCTCGGCCACCGGCTTGCCGAACGCCACACGCTGGTTCAACCGCCTTATCATCCGCTCCAGCGCCCGCTCCGCGCAGCCAATCGAGCGCATGCAGTGATGAATCCGCCCTGGCCCCAAGCGCCCCTGAGCAATCTCAAACCCGCGGCCCTCGCCCAGCAGCATGTTGGAGGCCGGCACACGCACATTCTCAAATATCATCTCGGCATGGCCATGCGGCGCATCATCAGCCCCAAACACCGGCAATGCCCGCTTGATCGTCACACCAGGGTGCGGGTTCGGCACCAAAATCATCGATTGCTGCTTGTAGCGGTCAGGGTTATGCGGGTCAGATTTCCCCATAACGATAAACACTTTGCAGCGCGGATCGGGTGCGCCTGAAATCCACCATTTGAACCCGTTGATCACATACTCATCGCCATCACGAATAATCGAGGTCTCGATATTGGTGGCATCCGAGGAGGCCACATTCGGCTCGGTCATCGCAAAGGCCGAGCGGATTTCGCCGGCCAGCAGCGGCTTCAACCAGCGCTCCTTCTGCTCGGGCGTGCCGTAACGCACGAACACTTCCATATTGCCGGTATCGGGGGCTGAGCAGTTAAAGGCCTCCGGTGCAAACGGCGAGCGGCCCATGATTTCCGCCAGCGGCGCGTATTCGGTGTTGGTCAGCCCAGCCCCCAACTCGCTTTCCGGCAGGAACAGGTTCCATAAGCCCGCCGCCTTAGCCTTTTCCTTGATCTGCTGCAGCAAAACCAACGGCTGCCAGCGGTCGGTGGCCAGGTGCGAGGCCTCAAACAGCGCGTTTTCATTGGGGTAGATATGCTCGGCCATAAAATCCAACAGCCGGGCGCGCAGGGCTTCAACCTTGGGTGAATATGTCATCGTCATCGTGCGGATCCCTCGGAGGTTATCGTTAACGTCAGTCTGCGGCGGTCGCGTCCATAGCGCAACCCCGCTTGGGCACCTATTGACACTTCATCCCGCCGCTCTGAATTTGTCAGGCATAACGAATAGGGAAACGTGCGCATGAGCGATTTATTCCGCCTCGACGGCCAAGTGGCCATCATCACCGGCTCCTCGCGCGGTATTGGCCGTGCGATTGCTGAAACCATGGCGGATTTAGGGGCCTCGGTAGTAATTTGTTCCCGTAAGCTCGAGCCTTGCGAGGCGGTGCGCGATGGCATTATCGCCAAAGGCGGCAAGGCGATTGCGCTGACCTGCAACACCGGCAGGAAGGATGATCTCACGGCTTTAATCGCCGCCACCCTGGCGGCGTTCGGCAGGCTTGACCATGTGGTGGCCAATGTCGCGGTCAACCCGCATTACGGCCCGCTCTCCACGGTGTCTGATGAAGCCTGGGACAAGATCATGGCTGTTAACATTAAATCGAATTTATGGCTGGCGAATATGGCGATGCCGGAAATCGCCAAGCAAGGCGGCGGCAGTTTCACCATCATCTCCTCCATCGGCGCCTTGCACGGCAATACACTCATCCCGGCTTATAATATTTCCAAACTGGCTGATATCGCGCTGGTCAAAAATCTGGCGGTGGAGTGGGGGCCGAAGAAAATCCGCGTCAATGCCATTCTGCCCGGCCTGGTGCGCACTGACTTTGCCAAAGCCCTATGGGAAAACCCAGAGACATTAAAAATCACCGAAGCCCATACGCCGCTGGGGCGCATCGGCGAGGTGGAAGACCTAGGCGGCGTTGGCGCCTTCCTCGCCACCCGTGCGGCAGCCTATATCACCGGCCAATCGATCGTGGTCGATGGCGGCACTGTCACCACCAGCCGCTTTGCATGAGCAGCGCCCCGCAACTGATCGAGCCGCTGCCGGCGCACCGGCTCGATACGGCTAAACTATTTGACTATTTGCAGAGCCATGTTGATGGTTTTGCCATGCCTGCCAGCCTGCAGCAGTTCCAGGGCGGGCAATCCAACCCCACCTATCTCATCTCCACGCCTACACAAAAATACGTGCTGCGCAAAAAGCCCCCCGGCCATTTGCTGCCCTCCGCGCACATGATTGACCGCGAGTACCGCATCCAGAAAGCCCTGGCCGGCTCTGGCGTGCCGGTCGCCAAAATGTTCCATTACGGCACGGATGTTACGGTCATCGGCACTGAATTCTATGTCATGGAATTCCTCGAAGGCCGGGTGTTCTCCGATGTGATGATGAGCGAGCTGCAACCGGCGGAACGCGGCGCTATTCAAACCCAGCTTTTTGATACCATTGGCGCTTTGCATGCCGCTGACTACACCGCACTCGGCCTCGCCGATTACGGCAAGCCCAGTAATTATATCGCCCGCCAGATCGAGCGCTGGAGTAAGCAATATATCGCCTCCTGCACTGAAGATTTACCGGCGATGAACAAGCTCATCGCCTATCTTGCCGCCAACATTCCAGCGGAGGAAACCACCGCGATCGTGCATGGTGATTTTAGGCTCGGCAACATGATGATCCACCCTACCACGCCGCGTATTATCGCGGTGCTGGACTGGGAACTTTCAACACTTGGCCACCCGCTGGCGGATTTAGCCTATTGCTGCATGGCATTTCATATGCCCGAAAAAGCCGGGCCTGCTTACGCGGGCTATGCCAGCGTCAATCTCGCCGAACACGGGTTGAAATCTGAAGCCGAAATGCTGGCGATTTATTGTCAACGCACCGGCCGCGCAGGGATTGAGAATTGGAATTTCTACCTTGCCTTCTCGATGTTCCGCAGCGCTGCCATCGCCGAGGGCGTGTACGCCCGCTCACTGGCCGGCAACGCCGCCGATAAACGCGGCAGCAAATTTCACGCCATGACAAAACTGACATCCGAAACCGGGTGGGAGATTGTGAACCGTATTTGACAATTCCGATTTGACAATCCCGCCTTATCGGCCTTGCTTCTCCCATGAAACAGCCAAAACCCACCGGCCACCGTAATATGTCCGCCGCCCAGGCCGCTGAACTCCAAGGTGCACCGGCGCAACTCGTGAAGAGCCTCAAACAGGGTGAGGTGTTTGAGCCGCGCGATACAGAGGTTGAAACCCTCACATCCGCCGGTGAGCCATGGGAAACCCGCGAGGCCACCGGGCGTGCCTTGCGTGAACATAACCCGCGCGAAACCCATGGTGACTGGAAGCCGGCCTCACACCGCCCAGACCCGATGAGCCTGATCAAAGCCAGCAACAAAGGCCGGGTGCCGGAGTTGGTAAAACTCCGCATGGAACGCATGGCATCGTCGCCCTTCGCGTTTTTGCGCGGCGCTGCGGTAGTCATGGCATGGGACCTGGCACAAACCAGAACCATGGGCCTCGATGTGGTGATCGATGGCGATTGCCATGTCGATAATTTTGGTCTGTTTGGCACCGCGCAGGATGAATTGGTGCTCGACCTCAATGATTTCGACGAAGCCACCATCGGCCCCTGGGAATATGACCTCAAACGCCTGACCGCCAGCATCAATCTCTCAGGCCGTGAAAATGGCCTGTCGCGCAAGGAGCGCAAAAAGGCGGTGATGGCGGCGGTGAATGGCTACCGCTTCTCGCTCAACCGTTTGCAAAGTCTGCCGGTGCTGGAACTCTGGAACCGCCATACCGTGCCTGAGCGCATGGATCAGCGGCAGATGAAGCTCGATAAAAAATCTGCCGCCATCATTCGCAAATCAGTCGCCAAGGCCCGCGCCACCAACAACGCCACCTTCCTCGAAACCGCCGCCGAGCGCGACAGCAACGGCAAATGGCACCTCAAGCTCGACGCCCCGATCACCACGGCGGTTGAACCAGCTTTGAAAACCCAGATTGTTGCGGCTTTGCATGATTATATCGAGACACTGGCGCCCGAGCGGCAATACATGATCAGGCGCTATCATATTGTTGATATCGTCCGCCGCGTGGTTGGCGTGGGCAGTGTGGGCCTGCGGGCTTACCTCATCATGCTAATCGGCAATGGCGATGATGACGGGTTATTCCTGCAACTAAAGGAAGCCGCCCCCGCCGCCCTGGCACCTTACCTGCCGGTTCTGCCCAAACCCTATAAGCATGAAGGCCAGCGCGTGGTGTACGGCCAGCGGTTGTTGCAAGCCGCCGGCGACCCTCTGCTTGGCTGGACCACCATGGACGAGCGGCCTTACTACGTGCGGCAGATGAAGAACTTCAAAGGCGCCATCCCCACCGAGTTTCTCTACGGCCAGCCCTTTAACTTCTTCGCCTTCGGCTATGGCGCCTTATTGGCCCGCGCCCACGCCAGGGTAGGCGACGCCGCCGTCATCAGTGGCTATTGCGGGGCTTCTGAGACACTTGATCTCGCTATGGCCAGTTGGGCGGAAGCCTATGGCGACCAGACCGAACGCGATCATGCGCGCTTCAAGGCGCTCATCGACAAGCAGGCAAAATAAAAACCCGCGCGAGAGGCCCGCGCGGGTGCAAACAGCCGTAAAGCGAAAACCTTACTTGATTTTGGCTTCCTTGAACTTTACGTGCTTGCGCACAACGGGGTCGTACTTGTTCAGCTCCAGCTTGGTGGTCTGCGCACGCGCGTTCTTTTTGGTCACATAGAAGTAACCAGTGTCCGCGGTCGAAATAAGCTTGATTTGAACTACGTTAGATTTGGCCATGATATCGATCTCCAGTCGCGGGCGTATGCCCCATTGGGGCGGCTTTGGTCAAGGGCTGATTATTTTCAGGGCGGCAGCAATGCGGCGTCGTAGGCGGTTCTGGAGGTCAAAAGCGCCTGGGCCGCCGTAAAATCGAGATTACTGCCGATGTCGGCAGGGCAATTATTGCGGATGTTGAGAATTTTATCCACCGGCATAGGGGCCCGCGCCGCCCGCGAGGCCGCCAGGGCAGGGGCCAGCCTATCAACACCGTGGTACAGCGCCTCAAGCTGGCTGTGCAATCCTGCCTCTCCGAGGCTGGTACACACCTGCGGCAGCACGCCCAGTGTCTGCAACGGCCAGCCGCGAGGCGCCAAAACTCGGCTCCAGGTCACGTATAGCTCGCCGCCATCGGGCAGCGATGTCACTGTCTGCACCAATCCTTTGCCTAGTGTGGCGCTGCCGACCACCACGGCGCGGCGGTCATCGGCCAGGGCCGCAGCCAGAATCTCGGCGGCACTGGCGGTCTGCCCATCCACCAGCACCACAATCGGCAACCCCGCGGTCAAATCACTGCCCTCAGCGGTAAAATTCTGGTCGGCGTCAACATCGCGGCCCGCTGCTTCAACAATCTTACCGCTCGCCAGCAGGGAGTCGGCAATCAGCACGGCTTGGCGCAGCACGCCGCCCCGGTTGCCGCGCAAATCCAGAATCAGGCTCGCCGGTGCGGGTGATGCGCTCAACCCCGCCTCCAGCGCAGCCGAAAACTGGTCGCTGGTGCCTTTGTTGAATCCGGCAATTTTTAACACCAGCGCCCCCGCTATGGCAGTATCTTTGGTCTCATCAAACACAGTTTGCGGTGGCACCAGCGCCCGGATGAGCGTGATGTCATTGCTGCTGCTCGGGTCGTTGCTGTCGGCAACCCGCAGGGTGATGTTACTGCCCAGAATACCGCTCAGCCGGCTGTTCAGCGCCGCAACCTGGGCCGCGTAGGCCGGTTTACCATCAATCGCCAGCACCACGGTCCCCACCGCCAGCCCCGCTTCAGCGGCGGGTCCGGCAGCGGCGACAGCGGTAATGACAACCTTGTTGTCCTGACGGCCAAGCGTTAGCCCCGCCCCGGCAATACCGGTGATCATCAATTGGTCCTGCGCCGCCTGCAAAGGTGGCTCGTAACGCGAATACGGGTCGAAATGGTTGAATAACTCATCAAAGAAGCTGTTGATCACCCCTTGCGTGCCCGCCTGCTGCAACCCCGGCGAGGCCGCATACGCTGCCTTTGCCACCGCCGCCGCCGCTTTTCCCCAACCCGCCGCGTCGTTTGGTGCCGGCGCCGGTACCGCGATCAATAATTGTTCCGGCCCGTACAGCCGGATTTGATTATCCTGCAAAGTGGCGTTCAAATCCGGGTCCAGCGCGGTTAACCCGTTCAGCCCCCACAACGTCATTTGCGGCACCGTCAGCGGTTGCAGAGAACGCGGCGCGATATACGACAATGCCGCCCCCCAGACCGAGGCCGCCGTCGCGGTATCAAACGCGGTCGCCGCCAGGGCAGGCTTCGCCCAGCCCGCCATCGGCAGTGCGATAATCAGCAGCAGCAAGATGGCGCGGCGGCTCACCTTCGGTGTTTCGGTTTGGACTTTTGCGGTGGAATGAAGCGTTTTGGCACCCGCGGTGCACCGGCGGTGGCGCCGGTGATGATATTGAACAGCAAACCGCCGGTCACCGGCTTGGCTTCCGCCAGCCGCACTTCAATATTTTGGGCCAATTGGAACGAAAGACGGGTGCGTTTGCCAATCAGGCTCTGGCTGGCCTCGTCATGCACCCAATAATCATCCGGTAAACTCGCCATCGGCGCAAACCCACTAGCCCCTGTTTCCGTTAAAGTGACGAATAAGCCGAACTTCGTCACCCCAGAAATCCGCCCTTCAAACAACTCTCCCACGCGGTGTTGCAAATACAGCGCAAGGTAGCGGTCGGTGGAATCGCGCTCCGCCAGGGTGGCGCGGCGTTCGGTGGCGGTAATATGCTCGGCGGTGTCTGCAAACTTCGCAATATCGGCCACCGTCAGGCCGTCCTTGCCCAGGTTCAGCCCCGTGATAAGCGCACGGTGCACCAGCAAATCCGCATAGCGGCGAATCGGCGAGGTGAAATGCGCATATTTCGTCAGTGCCAGGCCAAAATGCCCGATGTTGTCTGGTCCATACTCAGCCTGCGACTGGCTGCGCAGCATGGTCTCATTCACCAGCACCGCCTTATCCGTCCCGGCGACCAGCTTCAACACATGGTCTAAATCGCGCGGGTGCAACTGATCAGCGGCCTTCAGCGAAATATCCAAAGTCGCCAGGAAGCTGCGCAGATTATCAATTTTCTCCGGGCTGGGCGGGGCGTGCAGCCGGTACATGCAGGGCAATTTGTGGTGCTCCAACTCCTCAGCCGCGCACACATTGGCCAAAATCATGAATTCCTCGATCAGCCGGTGGCTATTCAGCCGGGGTCGGGGCGCGATGCTCGCCACCTGGCCATCCGGCGTCAGCTCAACCTTGCGCTCCGGCAAATCCAAATCCAGCGTTCCACGGGCTGTGCGGGCGGCTGAAAGAGCCTCGAACGCCGCATATAAATTGGCATGCGCTTTCGGGTTGGCTTCGTGCTCGGCCTGCACCTCTTCATAGGTTTTGCGTGCCGCCGAACGCATCAGCCCGCGCCCAAACTTATGCGATTGTTTGCGGCCCTGAGAGTCGATGAACATCTCGACAAACAAGCACCCCCGGTCCTCGTGCGGCTTCAGGCTGCACCAGCCGTTTGAAAGGGCTTCAGGCAGCATCGGCACCACCCGGTCGGGGAAGTAGCAGGAATTGCCGCGTTCACGGGCCGAAATATCGAGCGACGATCCAGGCTTCACATAATGCGCCACATCGGCGATCGCCACGATCAGCCGCATCCCCTTATCAACCGGCTCCGCGAACACCGCGTCGTCAAAATCCCTGGCGTCAGCGCCATCAATCGTAATTAGCCCAACTTCGCGCAAATCAGTCCGCTTGCCTAACGGCGTGGCTTTGGCCCGCTCAGCTTCCTTGAGAGCCGCATCAGGAAAGTCCACTGGAATTTCATGCGTCGCAATCGCAATCAAACTGACAGAGCGTGCATCCGTTACCTGGCCCAGGCACTCGGTAACGCGCGCAGGTTTCGGCCCATAACCAGAGCAGGGCAATGGTTCGGCCCGCACAATCTCACCACTGGTCGCGCCCATCGTCTCGGTGGCAGGCACCACCCATTCGGCTTTCTGCTTCTTATCGGTTGGTTCAATCCGCCCCCCGGCCCCCTCGGCACGGAACACCCCGATGATACTGCCGGTTTTTTCGGTGATGCGTTTGAGCGTGCGGCCTTCGTATTTATCCGGCCCCACTTTGCGCAGCCGCGCCAGGACTCGAGCACCCGGTGCCAAAGCTGGTTGCCCCCGCGCCTCCGCCATCATGAAAATAATCGGTGGCCGGCCTTGGCCTTCCCACACCACGGGCCGCGCCAGTGCCTCGCCATCACGGTCAATGCCAGTGACTTCTACCACCGCATTTTCAGGCAACCGTCCGGCTTCGTTGAATTGCTTGGGCCCCACCCGGTCCAGCCCGCCATCGGCCTCGAGTGACTTCATCAGCCCCCGCAGAGCCTTTTTATCATCCGGCCCGACGCCAAACGCCCGCGCAATCTCGCGCATGCCCACCTTGCCCTTCGCATCCGCCAGAAAACTTTTAACGGCATCACGAGTCGGCAGCTTTTGCGCCGGTTTGGTCCCGGTTTTGGGCAGCTTTGGCCGGGGTTTTTTATGGACTGTCTTCATACCCCTAGTATGGGGCTTCGAAGCCTTGCCGACAAAGGGTTATAGAGCGATCAACAGCGCCACGACGCTGGCCCACCCCATCACCACCCAGGTCAGCAGGATGCCGCCAAACCGGAACGGGTTGGGGGCAGGGCGGCTCATGCCCACCGGATGCGCCACCCTGGCCACCACCAGCAGCACCGCCAGCAATGTCACCATCCAATGCGCCGCCCCCGCCGCCTCGATGCCGCCAAGCAGAATGAGCGCCAGCGGTACATATTCGGCAAAATTGGCGTGGCAGCGCACCGCAATCTGCAGTTTCGGCGCTTTGACCTCCCCTCCGAAAAGAATTCTGTCATTCGCATCGTCGCCTAAGCTGATATTGGTCTTGGCCCGCGCCATCACCACCCGCGCCGACAGCGCCACGTACAGCAGGCCCAGCACACCCGCCGTCAGCAACGTGATGGGAATATTATTCATATCAAACTTCCTCCGCTCCAATTTTTATTATCCGGTATTTTCAAACGCACCGGCCCTGGGCGGATGCTACCCGCTTGTTCGACTGACGCAACAATCCCGCGGCGGTTTTTGGCCGATTTCACGAACGACAAATCGAGATCAACCTGCCCCGGATAATGCGCCGCCACTTCGCGCCCCGCAAAGCGGCATGGGGCGTTATCGCCCTCATTCACCAGCGTTGCACCGTTTTCAAAAAACAGCCGCGTGCCCCACGGGATGTTGGTAAAGTCCGGCACGCCTTGGATAAGAATATTGGCTCCAATCCATTCCGGTTTCACGTCCGGCAAATCCATTGTCCGGGCGATCAACTCAAGGTCTTCAACCGAAACAACCGTCACCTGCCGGCCGCTGCGCATTGCCATTCCGGCCGGATACCATTTCTCTCGCGCCCCGGCAGCACGAGTGAAACCATAATGCCGGTCGCCTAAAATCCCTTGCAGGTCGAGGTTGAGGGCTTCAACACGCTCGGTGCGGAAATGGCCGGCGTGAGGCGTGGCAAATACCGCAAGAATAGTGGCTGTTATCATACTCACGCCGTTACCACACGTTCGTCATTGCGCGCAGAGCGAAGCAATCCAGGGTCCGCGTGTCAAATCCGCATTGGCGGCAGGGCTATGATTTCACCTTGGGTTTTGCAGCGGTTTTCGCCTTTGGCTTCGCGGCAGTCTTGGCCTTGGGCTTCGCCTTCGGCTTGGCTGCTGCCTTCGCCTTCGGTGCTGCCTTGGCTTTAGGCTCCTTTACCAGCGCCGCTGCCTTCAACTTCGGCGCAGCTTTCCTCACCGCGCCTTTTTTGCCTTTCGGCACCAGCACTTTGCCCTTCTCAGCTAACAACGCCACCGCCTCATCGAGCGTAAAATCCGCTAACTCGGCACCACGCGGCAAATTCGCCACCATCTTGCCCCATTGCGCGTAGGGGCCAAACCGCCCCTTGCGGGCCACCACCGGCTCGCCATCCTTCGGGTGCGCCCCCAGGCTGCGAATGGAATCCTGCTTCTTGCCGATCAGATCCATCGCCCGGTTCAGCCCGATGTGCAGCACGTCATCATCGCGGTCGAGCGAGGCATAAATCGCGCCCATTTTCACAAATGGTCCAAACCGCCCCACGCCCGCTTCAATCGGCTCCTTGGCCTCCGGGTGAATTCCCACCAGCCGCGGCAGTGAGAGCAGCCCCAGCGCGTCTTCCAAGGTCAGCGCATCCGCATCCATCCCCTTGGTCAATGATGAGCGTTTCGGTTTAGATTTTTTATCGTTGGGATCAGCCTCGCCGAGTTGAACATACAACCCATAAGGCCCGCGCTTGAGGGTAATATCCTGCCCGGTCTCAGGGTGCTTGCCCAACACCCGCATGCCGTCCTTGAGCGAATCATCAGGGTTATCACCGCCATCAATCGCCAGCTTGCGGGTATATTGGCAGGCCGGGTAATTCGAGCATCCGATAAAGCTGCCGAACTTACCCAGCCGAAGCCCAATCCGCCCGGTGCCGCACGCGGGGCAGGAGCGGGGGTCCGAGCCATCTTCGCGCGAGGGGAAAAAATGCGGTCCTAAATCAGCATCCAACGCATCAATGACGTCGGAAATTTTCAAATCCTTGGTCTCGGCAATCGCCGCCGAAAAATCCGTCCAGAATTTACGCAGCACCTCGCGCCAATTGGCCTTGCCCTCGGCGATATCATCTAGTTGTTCTTCAAGGGCGGCAGTAAAACCGGTATCCACATAGCGGGTGAAAAAACTCACCAGAAACGCTGTTACCAACCGGCCACGATCTTCCGGAATAAACCGCCGCGCTTCAAGCCGCACGTAGTTACGATCCCGCAACACCGTCAAAATTGAGGCATAGGTGGAAGGCCGGCCAATGCCCAGCTCTTCCATCTTCTTCACCAAGGACGCTTCCGAATAGCGTGGTGGCGGCTGGGTGAAATGCTGGGTGGCTTCTACTTTATTGGTCTTCGCGGCATCGCCTTTGTTGATCGGCGGCAAAATCCGCGCGTCATCATCATCCGAAACATCATCCTGGTCTTCATGATACAGTTTTAAAAACCCATCGAACGCCAGCACCGAGCCGGTGGCCCGTAAAATCTGTCCCTTGCCATCGGTCAAATCCACAGCCGTCTGATCCAGTTCAGCCGATTGCATCTGGCAAGCCAAAGCCCGCTTATAAATCAGCTCATACAGCCGCGCCTGGTCGTTTGACAGCATCTTGGCAACTCGCGCCGGCACCAGCGTAATATCGGTCGGCCTGATCGCCTCATGCGCTTCCTGGGCGTTCTTCGATTTGGAGATATATTCGCGCGGTGCGCCCGGTAGATAATCCGGCCCAAACTCTGATTTTATCTGCTCGCGCATCGCCAGCACGGCTTCCTTAGCCAGCTGCACGCCGTCGGTTCGCATATAGGTGATCAACCCCACCGTCTCGCCGCCGATCTCAACGCCTTCGTAAAGCTGTTGCGCGGTACGCATGGTCTGCTGTGATGAGAACCCCAGCTTGCGGCTGGCCTCCTGCTGCAGGGTTGAAGTGATGAACGGCGGCGGCGGATTGCGCTTGCTGCGCTTCTTCTCAACCGCGGACACTTCAAACGCACCAGCCTGCACGGCAGTCTTCGCCGCCAGCGCCTTGGCTTCGTTGTTTAGGTCAAACTGCTCGAGCTTCTTGCCCTGATAATGCGTCAGCTTGGCGGCAAACGGCGCCCCGCTCGGCGTGGCAAATCCAGCCTCAACGGTCCAATATTCCCGTGCCTTAAAAACCTCGATCTCAGCTTCGCGCTCACAAATCAGCCGCAGCGAGACTGACTGCACACGCCCGGCGCTCTTGCTGCCCGGCAATTTGCGCCACAGCACCGGCGAGAGCGTGAACCCCACCAGATAATCCAGCGCCCGGCGGGCGAGGTAAGCCTCAATCAGCGGCTGATCCAACTCGCGCGGTGCCGCCATTGCGGCCTTCACGGCGGTTTTGGTAATTTCGTTGAACGTCACGCGCAGAACATTCACGCCCTTCAGCGCGTTTTTATCCTCCAGCATCGCCCGCACATGCCAGGAAATGGCCTCACCCTCACGGTCAGGGTCAGTCGCCAGATACAGGGTTTTGGCCCCCTTAACGGCCTTGGCGATGGCGGCCATATGCTTCTGGCCGCGCTCATCGGCTTCCCAGGACATTGCGAAATCATCATCCGGGCGAACCGAGCCATCCTTTGGCGGCAAATCGCGCACATGGCCAAACGACGCCAGCACGGTGTACTTGTCGCCTAAATATTTGTTGATTGTCTTGGCCTTGGAAGGCGATTCGACGACGACGATATCAGTCAAACGACCATCCTATTCATCCAGTGGCGACACGCGCCACCCGGTTACCAACCAGCATTTCAACCTTGCCTGCAAGTTCAAGTTCAAGGAGGACCGCCATTATGGCGGCTGTGGACAACTGGCAGCGCCGGGCTATCTCGTCAACCATTACCGGGTCAGGACCCACCAAATCCACGATTTTTCGCCGCCCAGCCGCCATTTCAGCTTCGCTGGCGGCCTCCCAGAGGGCGGGTTTTTCGGCAAACCCGCTCCGGGCATGCACAAACAGCGGGTCTCGCGCCAGGCCCTGGCGGGCCGGATGGTCCGGCAGATTGGCCAGCACATCGGCGGCGGTCTCGGTCAAATGCGCCCCTTGCCGGATTAAATCGTTCGAGCCTTTGCAGCGCGGGTCCAGCGGCGAACCGGGTACGGCAAATATCTCCCGCCCGGCTTCATTGGCCATCCGCGCCGTAATCAACGAGCCTGATTTTATCGCGGCCTCGATCACCACCAGCCCCAATGACAACCCAGCAATCACCCGGTTGCGCTTTGGAAAATGTTTCGCAATCGGGGCGGTGCCAAACGGCGCCTCGGCCACCACGCAGCCGGTTTCGGCAATCTGCGCCTGTAGTTTTTCATTCTCGGGCGGGTAGGGGATATCAATGCCACCGGCGATGGCGGCGATGGTACGGCCCGTGCTCATGGCACCCTTATGGGCAGCGGCATCGATGCCGCGTGCCAGGCCGGAAACGACCGTTAGCTTCTGTTGCGCCAGGTCAGCGGCCAGTTGCTCGGCCATCCGCATGCCGTTGGCCGAGGCATTGCGCGCCCCCACCACCCCCACGCAACGGGTTGAGAGCAGTTTGACATCCCCCAGCACCGCCAAAACCGGCGGCGCATCGGCCATATCGGCCAGAAATTCCGGGTAATCAGGCGTATCGACATAAATAAACGTGCCGCCGATTTTACGCAGTTGTATCAGTTCGCGCTCAACATCGCCGCGGCTGGGAATTTTCGTCGCCGCCCGGCCACCCGCCCGCGCCAGTTCGGGCAAAGCCGCCAGCGCCTGCGCCACATCACCAAAGCGGCTCATCAGCCGCCGGTAGGTCAGGGGGCCAACGCCTTCGGTCCGGATCAGCCGCAACCGATCAAGCGCATCATTCATTTTTTCTCGCCGATTTTCGGCTCGGTTCCGGCCCGCAACCGGGCGATATTGGCGCTATGCTTCCAGAACACCAAGGCCGCCAGCAGCATCGCAAGCGCCGCCAGCCTGAAATGCCCCAGCACCACTGAGGCAAACGGCGCCATCGCAAAAGCGATCAGGGCGGCGGTCGAGGAGGTCCGCATCAGGAACGCGATCACCAGCCAGGTGGCGCAGGAGATCAGCCCAACCGGAAACGACCCCGCCAGCAGCACGCCAAGCCCGGTGGCAACGCCCTTGCCGCCTTTGAAGCCAAGCCAGATGGGGAATAAATGCCCCAGAAACACCGCCAGCCCGACGACGTAAGGGGCCACATCGCCAAACTGCCAGGCGATCAGCACCGCCAGATAACCCTTGAAGCCATCCAGAAATAATGTCGCCGCCGCCAGCTTTTTATTGCCGGTGCGCAGCACATTGGTCGCACCGATATTGCCCGAGCCGATGCTGCGGATGTCACCCAAACCCGCATAGCGTGTTAGGATAAGGCCAAAAGGTATTGATCCTAAAAGATAGCCAAATAGGCACAGGATAATGATTGTCATCCGAACACCCGCCGCCCGGCCTTCCAGGTGCCCAGCACACGGCCTTCCAGGGCCCGGCCATCAAAGGGCGTGTTCTGCGCCTTGCCGGGCAGTTTACCAGCTTCCACGCGCCAGGAGCGCTCCGGGTGGAACAGGCATAAATCCGCCGCAGCGCCCTTGCGCAGCACTCCGGCGTCCAGCCCCAACCATTTCGCCGGTTTTTCGGTCAATAATGCCAGCGCCTGCATCATGCTGAGTGTCCCCGCCTGCACCTGCGCCAATGTTACCGCCAGCAAGGTTGCCAGCCCGGCGCCACCTGAGGATGCCTCAGCAAAGGGCAGGCGCTTGTCATCGGCATCGCGCGGCTGATGGTCCGAGGCAATCGCATCAATGGTGCCGTCCGCCAGCGCTGCCAAAATTCCCAGCCGGTCGGCTTCTGCCCTGAGCGGCGGCGAAAACTTCGCATAGGTGCGGAAATCGCCAATGGCGGTCTCATTCAAATCAAAATACGGCGGCGCGGTATCGCAGGTGATATGCAGCCCCTTGTCCTTGGCCTGGCGGATCAGCGCACAGGCTTCGGCGGTGGTGATATGAGCAAAATGCACCGCCCCACCGGTCATTTCAGCGAGGCGGATATCGCGCGCCACCATGATCGCTTCCGCTGCCGCCGGAATGCCGGGCAGCCCCATCATGGTCGCCCGCGCCCCGGTGGTTGCCGCCCCGCCGGCTGCCAGTTCAGGGTCTTCCGGGTGCTGCACAATCCGCGCCCCAAAGCCGCTGGCGTAGGAGAGCGCGTTGCGCATCAGCCTGATCGAGGCCACCGCCTTGCGGCCATCAGTGAATGCCACCGCGCCCTCGGCCTTCAGCAGCCCATATTCCGCCAACTCCTCGCCTTTGCAGCCGCGCGTGGCGGCGGCGTAGGGGATGAGTGAAACCGTGCCGATTTCCTCGCCCCGCGCCCGGATAAACCGCACCAGCGCCGGGTCATCGATCGCGGGCTTGGTATCCGGCAGCACCGCAATGCTGGTAATGCCGCCGGCTGCCGCGGCCCGTGCCGCTGAGGCGATGGTCTCGCGATATTCATAGCCAGGTTCCCCCAGCGAGGCCCGCATATCCACCAGCCCAGGGCATAAAATCGCGCCCTCGGCCTCAATAATTTCAGCCCCATCAGGAGTGCCGAGCGAGGCACCAAAATCAGCAATTTTGCCGTCCTGCACCAGCAATTCGCCAGCGATAAGCCCATCTGGCGTCGCTAGCCGCACCTTGCGGATCAGGGTCATCATATCGTCCCCCGCGCCAGCGTATCGAGCACCGCCATCCGCACCGCGACTCCCATCTCCACCTGTTCCTTGATCACCGAGCGTACCGGGTCATCTGCTACCGCGCTGTCGATCTCAACGCCGCGATTCATAGGCCCCGGATGCATCACCAGCGCATCTGGTTTGGCATGGGCAAGCTTCTCGGCATTCAGCCCATAAAAGGCGAAAAACTCTCGCTCGCTTGGGATCAGCCCTTTATTCATGCGCTCTTTTTGCAACCGCAGCGCCATCACGATATCGGCCCCGGCCAGCCCTTCGGCCATGTCGTTGTAAACCGTCACGCCCAGCGAGCCGGCTTCCGCCGGTATCAGGGTAGGGGGCCCAACGACCCGAACATGGTTCCCCATCATCGACAGCAGCAACATGTTTGACCGCGCCACCCGCGAATGTGCGATGTCTCCGCAAATGGCAATCGTCAGCCCATCCAACCGGCCTTTGTTTCGCCTTATGGTCAGCGCATCCAGCAGCGCCTGGGTGGGGTGTTCATGGGTGCCGTCGCCGGCGTTGATCACCGAGGCTTCGACCTTCTGTGCCAAAAGTGCTGGCGCACCGGACTGATTATGCCGTACCACCAGCAGATCGCAGTTCATGGCGTTCAGCGTGGCGGCGGTATCCAGCAGCGTCTCACCCTTGCTGACCGAGGAGGTGGAGACCGACATATTGATCACATCGGCTCCTAGACGTTTTCCAGCCAGCTCAAAGCTGGTGCGGGTGCGCGTGGAGTCCTCAAAAAACAGGTTGATCAAGGTTCGCCCGCGCAACAAATCGCGCTGGGTTTTGCCGGACCGGTTCAATAAAACATAATTTTCCGCCAGATCGAGCAGCGCTGTAATGGCGGGCGGGTTCAGGCCCTGAATGCCCAGAAGGTGGCGGTTTGTCATTAAAACATGGTTAGACCACAAACCTCCCCGCGCTGGGAAGCCTCACGATAAAAGTTATGCATATTGAAATAGTTAGCCCACATGACGACATACCCTTATGAAGATTGATCGGGAGCGTGATGCGTAAAATTTTGGCTTTGGCGGCATTATTAGGGGCTTCCGGCTGTGCGCTTCTGCCGTTTGGCAACCCGCCGCTGCCTACCACCCCCGCAACGCCAGTGTTCTTTCAGCCGTTCTCATCGGCGCTGGACCCGGCGGCCCTGACCACCATCGCTACCGCCGCCAAGGTGGCCGCCGAGGAGCCCAACGCCAAAATCATCGTGGCCGGTGCTGCCGATAACACCGGCGACACGGCGGGCAACGAGGCATTATCGCGGGCGCGGGCGAAGATCGTTGCTGATCAACTCGTTGCTGATGGTGTCGATAAAACCCGTATCAAGGCTTACGGCATCGGCGAAACCGGCACGCTGGGCGATATGTCGCAGTATAGCCGCCGGGTTCTGATCAAAATCGACAATTTATCCCAATAGACTAGCCCTCCGCAGGCGGCCCGGACGAAAGGTCTGACACGCATGAACATTCTGATTCTCGACGGTCATCCTGATTCGGGACGGCTGCTCAGCGGGCTGTTGGACCATTATGGGCAAGCGCTCCCAGCCGATGCCATCATCGAGCGGATCAATATCCGCGATCTCTCCTTCGCCAGCAATTTGCTGCATGGCTATACGCATGAGCAGCCTTGGGAGCCAGATTTACAAAATCTGGCCGCCGCTGTGAACCGATGCGACCATCTCGCGGTTGGGTTCCCGCTCTGGTGGGGCGCTGAGCCAGCCTTGTTGAAGGGGCTGCTTGACCGCCTCCTGGTGCCGGGTTTTGCCTTCCGTTATCACCGCCAGGGCATGTTTTGGGACCGGCTGCTAGCTGGGCGGTCGGCCGATGTTTTCGTGACCATGGACACGCCACCCTGGTATTTACGATTAATTTACGCAGACCCGGTTGGTCATCGCTGGCGCCGCCAGGTTTTAGGGTTTTGCGGCTTTGCCCCGATCCGCATTCACCGCTTCGGCGTCACACGGCGGGGCGGGGCAGCCAAACGCATCGGCGGGTGGCACCAGCAACTGACGCGGGCTGCACAATCCGCCGCTGGCCTGAAGCGTGCGCCCAAGAATGATGCCCTTGCCAGCCAAGTGGATTTCGCCAAGGCAGCCGCCGAACGGCAGTCATAATAGGTTCAGCCCGTGGGTGCCCCCGCTTGCCGGTGCGGGGCTGCCATCGCGAACGCCTCATGCCCCTGGCAGGCGGCGAAAATCCGGTCGATGATCGGTGTATTCGGCACCTCAACCTTAAAAATAGGCATCACCACTTTGATGCTGGCGAGGCAGATATCAGCCATCGTGATGCTATCGCCATGGCAGAATACCCCAGTCTCGGCTTCGGTGGCCAGCCGCTGCTCGAACGCCTGCAGGCCGGTGCCAAACCAGTTGGTTCGCCAGGCGTGAATCTGCTCAGGCGTAAACTTCGCAACATTGGTGAGGTACTTAATCACCCGCGGTGTGATCAGCGGGTGGGTGTCGGCCACCAGCATCGACGCTAGTGACCGCACCCGGGCGCGCTCATGCAAATCCTTCGGCAGCAGCGGCGGGGCAGGGTAGAGTTCATCGAGAAACTCCAGTATCGCCAATGACTGCGTGATCGGTGGCGTCGGCTTCTTCGCTTCACGGTCGATCACCGCCGGAATTGCCCCCAGCGGGTTGATTTCCAAAAACGCCTCGCTGCGGTTTTCGCCGGTCTCCATATTCACGAATCGTTCATCCGCCTTCACCCCTTTCAGGTTAAAAGCGACGCGCGCCCGGTAGGTGGCGGAGGTCCGCCAGAACGCGAACATCTCAAAGCGGGCTTGTTTGGTCATGGCGCAATTCTCCTGTTGATTTTAACCAAAGCTGGTGGATTTGGTGGCGCGATACAAGAGGCTTGTATAGGGTGACCCCCTATGCTATAAAAGGCCATGGGTCATACCGTTCATGAAAAACAAAAGCTGCTCGCGCGGGTCAAGCGCATCAAAGGCCAGGTTGAAGCCATTGAGCGCGCGCTGGAGGGCGAAGCAGGGTGCGAGCAGGTGCTGCACCTCATCGCCGGCGCCCGCGGCGCCATGACCGGCCTGATGGGCGAGATTATTGAGGACCATGTGCGCAACCATCTGGTCGATCCAGAAAAGCACCCCACCGCTTTGAACCAGGACGCCACCGAGCAACTGCTCGAAGTGGTGCGCACCTATCTGAAATGAGCCGCCAATGAGCCAGCATACCCATGTTTTCCTCGGCGAAGGCCACGACGAGAACGCCAGCCGCACCTGGACCGTGATCTGGCTGTGCGGCGCCATGATGGTGCTGGAAATCGTAGGCGGCATCTGGTTCGGCTCAATCGCGCTGGTGGCCGACGGCATGCATATGAGCACCCATGCCGGGGCGCTATTACTCGCCGCTTTGGCGTACAAGTTCGCCCGCAAACA